>NZ_LMLM01000030.1:0-370340 GCF_001421905.1 Duganella sp. Leaf61 | reverse complement strand
GTGTTCCAGCCGCTCACGCAGGGCACGCCGCTGGTCGTGATCGGCGACGAGGCGGTGCGCGACATCGACCAGCTGGTGGCGGCGCTGCGCGCGCACCGCATCAGCCGCATCACGCTGGTGCCGTCGCTGCTCGATGTGCTGGCCGACCACGATGGACTGGAGGGCCTGGCGCTGCGCTTCATCATCAGCAGCGGCGAACCATTGGGCGYGCAGCTGGCCGCGCGGGTGCAGGCGGCGCTGCCGCAGGCACGCCTGCTCAATATCTACGGCTCCACCGAAGTGGGCGCGGACGTGACCTGGGAAGAGGTGAGCCCTGGCGTGGGAAATGTGGTCGGCATCGGCCGCCCCCACCGAAGTGGGCGCGGACGTGACCTGGGAAGAGGTGAGCCCTGGCGTGGGAAATGTGGTCGGCATCGGCCGCCCGATCGCCAACAACCGCGCTTATGTGCTCGATGCGCAGGGCGCGCTGCTGCCGCAAGGCGCGGTGGGCGAGCTGCATATCGGYGGCGCCGGGCTGGCGCTKGGCTACCTGCGCCAGCCGGAACTGAGCGCGGCGCGYTTCATCGCGGACCCMTTCAGCGCCGAACCGGACGCGCGCCTGTACCGCACCGGCGACCTGGCGCGCTGGCTGCCCGACGGGCGGCTGGCCTACCAGGGGCGCCAGGACCACCAGATCAAGCTGCGCGGCATGCGCATCGAAGCCGGCGAAGTGGAAGCGCAGCTGCGCCTGCTGCCCGGCGTGCCTCGCGCGCTGGCTGCCCGACGGGCGGCTGGCCTACCAGGGGCGCCAGGACCACCAGATCAAGCTGCGCGGCATGCGCATCGAAGCCGGCGAAGTGGAAGCGCAGCTGCGCCTGCTGCCCGGCGTGAAGGATGCGGTGGTGAGCGCCGCCGCGCTCGCGGACGAGGCGCATGGCCAGCCGCACCGCCTGGTGGCGCATCTGGTCGCCCATGCCGGCGGCCCGCCGTCCATCGCCGCGTGCCGCAAGGCGCTCAAGCTGGTGCTGCCGGACTACATGGTGCCGGAGATCTTCCTGTTCCTGGAGGCGCTGCCGCTCAGCCGCACCGGCAAGATCGACCGCAAGGCGCTGCCGGCGCCCGTTGCCGCCGACCTGGACAGCGCCCGCTACGTCGCGCCGCGCGACGCGACCGAGACGGCGTTGTGCGGACTGTGGCAAAAGCTGCTCAAGCGTGAGCGCGTGGGCATCGAGGACAACTTCTTCGAAGCGGGCGGCCACTCGCTGCTGGCTACCCGCCTGCTGAGCCAGATCCGCCAGCAACTGGGCATCGAACTGCCGCTGCGTGCGTTGTTCGAACACCCCACCATCGCCGCGCTGACCGAAACGCTGGTGCAGTACGGGGGGCGGGGCCAGGCCGCCATCGCCCGTGCCGACGACACGCAGCCGCTGGCCCTGTCGTTCGCCCAGCAGCGGCTGTGGTTCATCGATCAGCTGGAAAACGGCAGCGCGGAATACAACCTGCCGATGCAGTTCGACGTCAGGGGGCCGCTGGACGTGGCGGCGCTGTCGCGCGCACTGGACACGCTGGTCGAACGCCACGAAGTGCTGCGCACGGCTATTGCGATGGCCGATGGCCAGGCCGTCCAGGTCATCGGCGCGGCCGCTGCCGTGGCGCTGACCGGACATGACCTGCGCGGCCTGGACGCCGCCGGACAGGCGCAGGCCCTGGCCCGCATCGCCGCCGCCGAAGCCGCCATGCCGTTCGACCTTGGCGCCGGCACGCTGCTGCGTACCCACCTGTTGCGCACCGGCGAGGAACGCCACCGCGTGCTGCTCAATTTGCCCCACATCGCGGCCGATGGCTGGTCGCTGGGGATACTGTTCCGCGAACTCAATGCGCTCTACAACGCGTATGTCCAGGGCCTGGCGTCGCCGCTGCCAGCGGTGCCGGTGCGCTATGCCGACTACGCGCAGTGGCAACGTGCCGCCCTGCAGGGCGATGCGCTGGAATCGCACCTGGCATACTGGCGCACCCAGTTGCATGGCTTGCCGGCCATGCACAGCCTGCCCCTGGACCGGCCGCGGCCCGCGCGCCAGCGCTTCCAGGGCAAATGCCACGCGCAAGTGCTCGACGGCGGCCTGCTCGCCGCAGTCCAGGCGCTGTGCCAGCGCGAACAGGCCACCTTGTTCATGTTCCTGCACACCGCGTTCGCGGTACTGCTGCAGCGCTACAGCGACGAAGACGATATCGTGATCGGCGCCCCGATCGCCGGCCGCACGCACCGCGACGTCGAACAGGTTGTGGGCCTGTTCGTCAACAGCCTGGTGCTGCGCAGCGACTTGTCGGGCAATCCGGCGTTCAGCGCCCAGCTGCGGCGCAACAAGCAGATGATACTGGACGCCTACGAGCACCAGGCGGTGCCGTTCGAAATGCTGGTGGAGCAGTTGCAGCCGGAGCGCAGCATGAGCCACACGCCGCTGTTCCAGGTCACGCTGACGCTGCAGAACAACGAACGCCAGGAACTGGCGTTCCACGGGCTGGAACTGGAACGCAACGTGACCAGCCATAACCGCATCAAGTCCGACCTGGAGCTGACCATCACCGAGGCCGACGGCAGGCTGTACCTCGACTGGGACTACAACACCGACCTGTTCGTGCGCGCCACGATCGAGCGCATGGCGGCCAACTTCGAGGTGCTGGTGCGCGGCATTGTGGCACAGCCGGACGCCGTGCTGGCGGCGCTGCCGGTGATCGCCGACGCCGAGCGCCGGCGCCTGGTGGAGCAATGGAACGACAGCGCCGCGAGCTACCCTGACCAGGCCACGGTGCACGGTCTGTTCCGCGACCAGGCAGCAGCCACGCCGGCCGCTTGCGCGCTGATCGACGGGGCGTTCGAGGTCGGCTATGCCGAACTCGAGGCGCGCGCCAACCGCCTGGCCCACTACCTGCGCCAGCGCGGCGCGGGCGCCGGCACCGTGGTTGGCGTGTGCATGGCGCGCTCGGCGCCGATGGTGGTGGCCATGCTGGCGGTCATGAAGGCGGGCGCCGCCTACCTGCCGCTCGACCCCGGCCATCCGGCCGCCCGGCTGGCGTACCTGGCAGGCGACGCCGGCGCCGGGCTGGTGCTGACCGAGACGGCATGTTGCGCCTGCTTGCCGGCGGCAGCGGAGCTGGTGGTGCTGGACGATTTCGCCCTGGCCGCGCAACTGGCGGCGTTCAGCGACGCCGCGCCGTGCGAACCGACGCACGCTGGCGATCCCGCCTGCGTGATCTACACCTCGGGCTCCACCGGCGTGCCGAAAGGAGTGCTGGTGCCCCACCGGGCGATCGTCAACCGCCTGGCCTGGATGCGGCGCGTGTTCCCGTCCGCCGGGGACGAGGTGTACAGCCAGAAAACCTCGCTCAACTTCGTGGACCACGTGGCCGAGATATTTCAGCCGCTGGTGCAAGGTAGCCCGCTGCTGCTGATTCCCGACCACGTGGTGCGCGATGTGGACCTGCTAGTCGGCATGCTGCAGGCCAGACGGGTCACCCGCCTGACCCTGGTGCCCTCGCTGCTGGCGCTGCTGGTGGAGCACGAGGAGGTGGCAACGCTGACCGACCTGCGCTACGTGACCAGCAGCGGCGAGCCGCTCGGCGGCGCGCTAGCCGCCAAAGTGCGCGCCGCGCTGCCGCATGCAACCCTGCTCAACCTGTACGGCTCAACCGAGGTGGGCGCCGACGCCACGTGCTTCGTGGCCCATGCCGGCGCCCCGGCCGAAGTGATGCGCTACTTCCCGCGCGAGGTGGCGCTGGAGTGCGGCCTGGACCCGGCGCAGGCGGCGCCGCGCGCACTGGCCGTCAGCGCCGGAGTGACCACTCCCGCCGTGCGGCTCGACAGCCTGCTGGCCGATTTCAGCGACACCGCCACGCCCGAATCGGCCCAGCCGTTCGAACGCTACGTGGATTACCTGAACCAGAAAGTGATGCCGCATGTGGTCAACGTCGCCGCGCCGACCTTTATCGGCCACATGACGTCGCAGCTCCCCAGCTTCATGGCGGAATTCGCCCGCGTGCTCACGGTCCTGAACCAGAATATGGTCAAGATCGAGACGTCCAAGAGCCTGACGCTGGCCGAACGCCAGGCGGTGGCGATGGTGCACCGCCAGTTCTTCGACCTGCCGGAGCAGTCGTATCTCGACCATGCGCTGACCCCGCACAGCAATTTCGGCCTGGTCACCAGCGGCGGCACCACGTCGAACATCACCGCCATGCTGTGCGCCCGCAACAAGGGGCTGCGCGCGCTGGGCCATACCCAGGCGGAGATCGCCGCCAGGGGCGCCACGGCGCTGCTGCACGGCGCCGGGCTGGGTTCCGGGGTGATCATCGGTTCGCGCCTGGCGCACTACTCGATCCGCAAGGCTGCCAACCTGCTGGGCGTGGGCGAGGAAAACATCCTGCTGATCGACCAGGACGACGGGCAACGGCTGTCGATGGCCCACCTGGTGGCAACCATCGACCGCTGCCGCGCCGAGGGGCGCTTCATCATCGCCATGATCGGCATGGCCGGCGCCACCGAGACCGGCACCATCGATCCGCTGCCCGAGATGGCGCGCATCGCCCGCCGTTACGGCCTGCACTTCCACGTGGACGCGGCCTGGGGCGGCGCGATGCGGTTTTCGGCGCGCTTCCGCCACAAGTTGCGCGGCATCGAACAGGCCGACACCGTGACCTTCTGCGGCCACAAGCAGATGTATCTGCCGCAGGGCATCAGCCTGCTGCTGTTCCGCGAGCCGCAGGATACCGGCATCCTGCCGATCCACACGGCGTACCAGGCCGCGCGCGGCACGTTCGACATGGGCCAGCACACGCTCGAAGGTTCGCGTCCTGCCAATGCACTGCTGCTGCACGCCGCGCTGCACCTGCTGGGACGCCAGGGCTACGGCTGGCTGGTGGATCAGAGCATGGCCCAGGCCGAGCACTTCGCTGCGCTGGTGGATGCCTCCGGCGCCTTCGAACTGGTGGGGCGCCCGGAACTCAACATCGTCAACTACCGCTACATCCCGGTGGCGCTGCGCGGCAAGAAATACAGCCGCTTCAGCGAGGACGAGAACACCGCCATCGGTGCGGCGGTCGAGGCGATCCAGCAGGAGCAGTTCTTGCGCGCCAAGACCTTCGTCTCCAAGACCCGGGTGCTGCACCACCCGTCCGGCGATACGCCGCTGCTGGTGTTCCGGGTGGTGTTCTCCAACCCGCTGGTCGGTTTCGACCACCTGCGCGAAGTGCTGCGCGACCAGCTGGAAATCGCCGCCGAGCTGGTGGAGTCGGGCGCCGCCGGCGCTGGGGTGGACCGCGAAATCCTGGCGCTGCAAAACCACGTGGCCGACACGGCGGCTGCGCCGGTGCCGGCCGGCGCAGCGGTGGACAACATGCGCATCTACCTGCTCGACCGTCACGGCCGGCTGCTGCCGCAGGGGGCCGTGGGCGAGGTTTATATCGGCGGCCCGGGCGTTGCGCTCGGTTATCTGAACCGTCCGGAACTGACCGCCGAACGCTTCGTCGACGATCCGTTCCAGCCCGGTGCGCGGCTGTTCCGCACCGGCGATTACGCCCGCTGGCTGCCCGACGGCACGCTGCAGTACCGGGGCCGCCAGGATGCGCAATGCAAGGTGCGCGGCACCCGCGTCGAGCCGGGCGAAATCGAAGCGGCCCTGCTGCGGGTGGACGGCGTGCGCGAAGCGGTCGTGGCGGCCGTGGACGGCGGCCAGCTGGCGGCCTATGTGGCCCTGGAACCGCAACTGGCCGGTCCCGGCGCGGAAGACGCCTTGCGCGGCCTGGCATTGCGCAGCGAATTGCGCCGCACGCTGCCCGACTACATGATTCCGGAGCTGTTCGTGCTGGTCGACCGCTTCGCCACCACGGCGAGCGGCAAGATCGACCGCCAGCGCCTGCCTGCCGCCGCCACCATCGGCGCCGCTGCGCTGGTGGCGCCGCGCGACGCCGTCGAGCGTGAATTGAACAGCATCTGGCGCCAGCTGCTCAAGCGGGAAGAGGTGGGCGTCAAGTGCAATTTCTTCGAGCTGGGCGGGCATTCCTTGCTGGCGATGACGGCAATTAATCATATCCGCAAGCGCCTAGGCGTGCGGCTGCCGCTGGTCACGCTGTTCGAGTACCCGGATATCGAGGGCGTAGCCCACGTCATCCGCGCCCTGGCGGATACCAGCGTGACGCAGGACAGCGCTGCCCACGAGGAACAGGTGGACCTGCTGCTGTAAGGCTCGGGCACGAACGGCTTATTCAATTCCATGCAAAGGACTATCATGTCGGACTGGTTTATCAAATTGCAGCACACCCCGAAGGCGCGGATCCGGGTGTTCTTTTTCCATTACGCAGGCGGGGGCGCCTCGATCTTCCGGGGCTGGGAGCGGCATTTTTCACGCGAGGTCGATGTGTTCGCGGTGCAGTCTCCGGGCCGTGAAAACCGCTATTCGGCGCCGCCGATCGCCTCGCTCGAGCGCAAGGTCGCGCTGCTGCACGAAGAGATCGCGCCTTACCTGGACCTGCCGTGCATCTTCGTAGGCCACAGCATGGGAGCCATGCTGGCGTTCGAACTGGCGCGCGCCATTGAGGCCGGCGGCATCGACCGCCCGGCGCACGTGGTGCTCTCCGCAGCGCGGGCGCCGCACCTGCCGCGTATCAAGCCGCTGATGGGGGGGCTGTCGCACGACGAGTTCATCGAGCAGGTCAAGATGTTCTCGCGCACGCCGGACGAAATCCTCGACAACCGCGAAATCATGGAGGTCTTCATGCCCATGCTGCGCGCCGACTTCACGCTCAGCGAATCGCGCGTCTTCCAGCCGGAACCGAGGCTGCAGGCGCCGGCCACGGTGTTCAGCGGCGTCGACGACGACGCCGTGCCGATCGCCGACGCCGAAGCGTGGGACCGCCTGCTGGCGCAGGGCGCCGATTACCTGGCGTTCGACGGCGGCCACTTCTTCATCCATAGCGAGCAGGCCCGGTTCGTGGCGGCGGTGCAGGCCATCGTCCACCATGAGCTCAATCTGCGCCACGGTCCGATGCAACGGCCGCTGGCCGCCTGAACACCCCAACAGGAAAGGGATCATCATGTTCGACAGCGAGATTTACAATGTGGCGCACGATACCGGCAGCGCCGCCTACCGCGACATGCTCGAGCGCATCGAGCGCCAGTTCGGCTACCTGGAATCGGCGCGCCGCAGCGACATCACCGGCCAGCGCGATTTCATCGCCCTGCACGAGCTCACGCGCGGCTTTTACGAGCACGCCTTCGGCGACATTTACAACGACTACGTGCCGCTGTACCACTCGATCTGGAAGCTGCGCCTCAAGGATGTGCGCAAGATCGACAACATCCACCAGGACGGCGGCGTGCATTATTTTTCGCGCAACGGCTACCAGTCGCGCATGCTGACCATCTGGACCAATGTGCACCGCGACCAGATTGCCGGCCTGGCACCGTCGGACATGGGGATTTTCGTGGTCGACGACAAGGTGGCGGCGCACGCCGCGCTATACCAGCGCATGGCGGAGGAAAACACGCATTTCGTCAGCAAGAAAAAAGGCGAACTGGCCGATTGCATGTACCTGGCTGGACCGGTCATCAAGTGCGACACGGACGCCCTGCAGCGGCGCGCGCTCGATTACCATCCCGGCCTGTCGATCGTGTTCAACAGCCACATGCTGCATGGTTCGACCAGCTATGCCGGCGACCCGGGCGCGCTGCAGCCGGCCGACCTGGAGAAATTCAGGGTGTCGCTGACCAGCGTCTGGATCCACAAGGATGACCTGAACCAGGCGGTGCTCGACATGCCCGAAGCCGACTACGAGCGGCTGTACCTGTCGCGCGTGGAAGAGGAAGTCTGGCCCGACGTCAAGGCCTATTTTGCCGACGCCTGCGCACTGGAACACCAGCGCCTGGTGGAAACCAGGCGCCTGATCCTGCACCATCTCGAACAAGCCGCGCGCGGCCTCGATGCCGCCCCCTATGCCATTGCCGCCTGAGAGGAACCGCCATGTCCCCACTTACCCTGCAAGAAAGCGCGCCATGCCTGCCGGCCGTCGCCAGCGAAGACTGGCTGCGGCGGATGGCGGAATGGAACGCCACCGCCGCCGCCTTCCCCCGCGAGCGCTGCATCCACGAACTGATCGAAGCGCAGGCTGCGCGGGTGCCGCAGCGGCCTGCGGTGCGCTTCGGCGACCAGACGCTCACCTACGCGCAGCTGAACGCCCAGGCCAACCGCGTGGCCCATTACCTGCGCGCGCAGGGCGTGGGGCCGGACGTCTGCGTGGGCCTGTTCGCCGAGCGCTCGCTGGCGATGATGGTGGGCTTGCTGGCCATTCTCAAGGCCGGCGCCGCCTATGTGCCGCTGGACGTGGACTATCCGGTGCAGCGCCTCGATTACATGATCCACAACAGCGGTTTCGACCTGCTGCTCACGCACCAGACGGTGGACGTGCGGGCCCAGGCGCTGGCGGGCGGCGGCGCCGCGCTACGCAAGGTATCGCTCGATGCGCCCGACACCTTGCGCATGCTGGCCGGGTTCCCGGACAGCGATCCCGTGCGCGTGGCGGGCCAGTCGCCGGCCAACCTGGCCTACGTAATGTATACATCCGGTTCCACCGGCCTGCCGAAAGGCGTGATGATCGAGCACCGCTCGGTGGTCAATCGCATGGGGTGGATCAACCGGCTGTTCGGCACCGACGAAACCGATATCTTCCTGCACAAGGGGTCGCTGAGCTTTGACGTCTCGGTGTCGGAGCTGATCTGGCCCCTGACGATCGGCGCCTGCATCGTCATGGCCGGCCTGGGGGGCAACCGCGACATCGGCCTGCTGACGACGCTGATCCGGCAGACCGGCGTGACGTTCGTGCATTTCGTGCCATCGACGCTGACCATGATGGTAAGGGAGGGCGACTGGGCCGCCTGCACCTCCGTGCGCAACATCAGTTGCGGCGGCGAGGCCCTGAGTCCCGAAATCATCCGCCAGCATTACGCCGTCCATGGCGCCCCGCTCTACAATATGTACGGCCCGACCGAGTCCACCATCGAGGTCACGTCCTGGCCTTGTCCGCGCGACCGGACGCCGTCCCGCGTCGCCATCGGCAAGCCGGCGGCCAATGTGCGCCTCTACATCCTCGATGAGCTGGGCCGGCGGGTGCCGCCCGGCGTGGCAGGCGAGCTGTATATCGGCGGGGCAGGCGTGGCGCGCGGCTATCTCAACCGCGACGATCTGACGGCCGAACGCTTTTTACCCGACCCGCACGTGGACGAACCGGGCGCGCGCATGTACCGCACCGGCGACCTCGCGCAGTTCTGGGAGGACGGCAACATCGAGTTCCTGGGCCGCATCGACAGCCAGGTCAAGCTGAATGGCCTGCGCATCGAGCTCGGCGAGATTGAAACCGGGCTGCTGAGCCATCCGGCCGTGACCGCCGCCACCGTGCTGGCGCGCGAAGACATTGCGGGCGAGCAGCAACTGGTGGGCTACGTGGTGCTCGCGCGCGGCGCCGGCGACGTTGCCATGCTGCCGCCCACCGCCATGCTGCGCAGCCATTTGCAGCAGACGCTGCCATCCTTCATGGTGCCGTCGCTCTTCGTGGTACTCAGGGCGCTGCCGCTGAGCCCCACCGGCAAGGTGGATGCCCGCGCGCTGCCGGTGCCGCAACCTACGTTGCGCCGGCTGGCCGCGATGCGCCAGGCCGGCATTGCATCCTCATCCACCGGGAGCAACCCATCATGCTAGCGCTATCCGCAACCCGCACGCCGCTTGGCAACTCCGACTGGCTGCTGAAACTGGCCGCCTGGAACGATACCGCCGCCGACTTTCCATCCGACCGCTGCATCCACGAGCTGTTCGAAGCGCAGGCGCAGCGGGTGCCGCAGCGGCCGGCCGTGCGCTTCGGCGACCAGGTCGTCACCTATGCCCAGCTCAACGCCCGGGCCAACCGGGTGGCGCATTACCTGCGGACGCAAGGCGTGGGGCCGGACGTGTGCGTGGGCCTGTTCACCGAGCGTTCGCTGGCGATGGTGGTGGGCATGCTGGCCATCCTCAAGGCCGGCGGCGCCTACGTGCCGCTGGACGTGGGATACCCGGAACAGCGCCTGCTGTACATGATACGCAACAGCGGTTTCGACCTGCTGCTCACGCACGCGTCGGTGGACGCGCAGGCGCAAGCGCTGCTGGGCAGCGGCGCGGCGCTGCGCATGGTGTCGCTCGATGCGCCCGACATGCTGGCGGTGCTGGCCGGCTTGCCCGATACCGATCCCGAGCGCACGCCGGGCCTGTCGCCCGCCAACCTCGCCTACGTGATCTATACCTCGGGGTCCACCGGCCTGCCGAAAGGCGTGATGATCGAGCACCGCTCGGTGGTGAACCGCATGGATGGCGTGCACAAGCTGTGCGCCACCACCGAAAACGACGTTTTCCTGCACCAGACCCCGTTCAGTTTCGACCTCTCGGTATCCGAGCTGATCTGGCCGCTCAGCATCGGCGCGAGCATCGTCATGGCCGGTCCCGGCATCCACCGCGACGTCGGCATGCTGACGGCGCTGATCCGCGAGTGCGGCGTGACGTTCGTGCAATTCGTGCCGTCGATGCTGACCATGATGGTGCGCGAGGGCGACTGGGCTTCCTGCACGTCGGTGCGCCGGGTGATCAGCGGCGGTGAAGCGCTGAGCCCGGAGATCATCCGCCAGCATTACGCCGTCCACGCCGCGGAACTCTACAATATCTACGGCCCCACCGAAACGACCATCGAAGCCACGCTCTGGCTGTGTCCGCGCGGCCCGGCGCCGCTGCGCGTCGCGGTCGGCAGGGCGGCCCAGAACGTGCGCCTCTACATCCTCGACGACCAGGGCCGGCAGGTACCGCCCGGCGTGGACGGCGAGCTGTATATCGGTGGCGCGGGTGTGGCGCGCGGCTATCTCAACCGCGTCGATCTGACGGCCGAGCGCTTCCTGCCCGATCCGCATGCGCAGGAACCGGGCGCGCGCATGTACCGCAGCGGCGACCTGGCGCAGTTCTGGGAAGACGGCAACGTGGAGTACCGGGGCCGCATCGACCGCCAGGTGAAACTCAACGGCCTGCGCATCGAACTGGGCGAGATCGAAACCCGGCTGCTGGGCCATCCGGCCGTCACCGCCGCCGCCGTGCTGGCGCGGGAAGACATTCCGGGCGAGCAGCAACTGGTGGGCTACCTGGTGCTGGCGGCGCAGCACGGCGGCGCCGACATGCTGCCGCCCACCGCCATGCTGCGCCGCCACCTGCAGCTGGCGCTGCCATCGTACATGGTGCCGGCGCTGTTCGTGGTGCTCAAGGCGCTGCCGCTGAGCCCCAGCGGCAAGGTGGATGCGCCGGCGCTGCCGGTACCGCAGCCCACCTTGCGCCGGCTGGCCTCGTTGCGCCGGGCCGGCGTTTGATGTTGCCGGAACCGGTGCCGGCTGGCCACTCCGGCACCGGGCGCCACTGTGCTGCGTACCATGCGTGTGGACGGCTGCCCGGGCATTTCGTATCATCTGCCGGCGGGCGACTTGCTGGCAAACACATAAGGTTAGACTATGAGGAAATTATGTACTGCGGCCTTCGCCGTCTCCATGCTGCTGTCGGTTGGCAGCGCCTGCGCGCAGAACACACCGGTGGCGCCGGCCTGCGCCGCCGGGCACGGTCAGCTCGACGAGAAGGGCTATGTGGCCATCGGCGGCATCGAACAATGGGTCACGATCAAGGGCAGCAGCTGCGCCAACCCGGTGGTCCTGGTCGTGCATGGCGGTCCGGGCAACCCCCTGAGCGCCTATTCCGACGCCATTTACGCCGGCTGGACCGGGGACTTCACGGTGGTTCAATGGGACCAGCGCGGCTCCGGCAAGACTTACGGCCGTAACCCGCCGGCGCCGGACACACCGCTGACCATCGACCGCCTGACCCGCGACGGGGTGGCAGTGGCGGACTACGTGAGGCACCGCCTGGCCAAGCAAAAAGTCATCGTGTTCGGCAGTTCCTGGGGCTCGATCCTCGCGGTGAACATGGCCAAAGCGCAGCCTGCGCTGTTCTCCGCCTACCTGGGCAGCTCGCAAGTGGTGGGCTACCGCCAGAACCTGCCGGTCACCTATGCCAGGTTGCTGGCGCAGGCCCGCGCCAGCGGCGACCAGGAATCATTGGCCGTGCTCGACAGCGTCGGCGCGCCGCCGTGGACCGATCCGCGCAGTTTCGGCAAGGTGCGGCGTGTGATCCGCAAGTACGAGGCAGCGGTGACCACGCCGCCGCCCGATCAGTGGTGGAATGCGGCGCCGGAGTACGAGACCGCCAGGGCCAAGGCCGATTACGACGCCGGCGAGGACTATTCCTTCCTCAACTTCGTGGGCCTGCATGGCGACGGCATGTTTTCGCAAGTCGATTTGCCGGCGCTGGGCACCGACTTCGCCATGCCCGTGTTCCTGGTGCAGGGCGCCCAGGACTTGCTGACCACGCCGGACGTGACGCAGCCTTATTTCGACAGCATCAAGGCGCCACAAAAAGCCATGGTGACCGTTCCCCATGCAGGACACGATCCGAATCAGCCGATGGTGGACGCACAGTTCCGGCTGCTCAAGGAGCGCATACTGCCATTGGCATGCAACGACGTTCCATGCAGCCGCAACAGCCCCGCAATCCGCGCCATCGCCGGCGACAGGTAAGTATTGCTGCGGTAGAGCACGCCCATGCGGCGCGGCATGGTGGTCTGCTCCAGCACCACCTCGCGCAGCCCGGTATCCGGCGAGCGCAGGTTGGCATTGCTGGCAAAGCCCAGCAAGCGGGTTTTTTCGATGACGGGCAGGATCATGTTGAGCACCGTTGATTCGATGTGCACCTGCGGTCGCGCCAGCCGGTTGCGATCGAAGGTCTGGTCCAGCCACTGGCGACTGGCCACGGTCGTGGCCGGCAGCACCCAGCGGTAGGCCAGCAGGTCGGCCATCGTGTAGGGCCCTGCGAACAGCGGATGCTGCTTGCTGGCGACCACCACCATCTGGTCTTCGACGATCTGTTCCGACACGAACTCCTGGTCGCTTTCGAGCATCGGTCCCACCACCAGGTCGAACTCGCCGCCGCGCAAGCCTGCCAGGAGCGCATCGTTCATCGCCACCCCGAGCCGGATGGTGACCTCGGGCGCTTGCTCGAGCATGTCGTGCAATATCTGCGGCAATAAATGCTCGGCCAGCGTGGGCACGCAGCCGAGCCGGATATGGCCCTTCAACCCCGCCGCATGGTCGCGCATTTCGCGCGCGGTGTCTTCGATCATCAACCCCATCTGGCGCGTGCGCGACAGCAGCACATTGCCGGCCACCGTCAGGCGCATGCCGCGCCCGTCTTTCTCGAACAGCTTGGCGCCCATCGACGATTCCAGCCGGTCGATGCATTTCGACAGCGCAGGCTGGGTACGGAACAGCTTTTCCGCCGCGCGCGCCAGGTTGCCTTCCTGGGCGATCACCTCGAAAAACTTCAGGTCGCGAAAGTCCATCGATACATTCCCCGCAGTTATGTTTTGCAAAAAATAATTGAATATACATTATAAATTGTCGCTCCTATACTCAAATCCATAACAAGAGCAACAAGAAATCCCAGGCCGTTAGCGCAGGTTTCCGGCAGGGCAATCTCAATCGCAGGAGACCGGCATGACACTTCACCACATCTCTCACCACCAGGCTGTCCATCCACCGCGCCAGTTGCGCAGCGGCTAATTGGCGCCCCGGCGTGCATCGCCACGCCTGTTCCTGATTGCAGTTTCCCCCAATAACCGTCGCCGGCCTGCCGGCGCGGCAGGGGCCCTTTTACGCCATTTTTTACGAGGCCATTCCATGACCACTACCTTTCCCTCCCAGCCCGACGTGATCCGTGAATTCGAACGGGTCGATCCGGCCATCGTCGCCATTGCTGCCCAATACCCATCGTCGATCCTGGCCGACGTTGCCGGCCGCCGTGGCACGCTGAGCAGCCGCATTGCGCCGCTGGCGCCCACCATGCGTATCGCCGGACCGGCGCTGACCATCGAAGTGCGTCCCGGCGATAACCTGATGATCCACGCTGCCATGGCGCTGGCCCAGCCCGGCGACGTGCTGGTAATCGACGGCAAGGGCGACGAAACCTGCGCCTTGATGGGCGAAATCATGGTGTCGCAGTGCATGGCGATCGGCATTGCCGGCGTCATCATCTATGGTTCGGTGCGCGACACCGAAGCTATCCGCGCACTCGGTTTTCCGATGTACGCCACAGGCGCCAACCCCAACGGTCCGACCAAGCTTATTCCTGGCCGCCTGAACTGGCCGATCTCGGTAGGCGGCACCACCGTCAACCCGGGCGACCTGATCGTCGCCGACGCCGACGGCGTGGTAGTGGTCGAGCGCCGCAAGGCGGCGTCGCTGATGCCGCTGGCCAAACAGAAGGTGATCGACGAGACCGCGCGCATCGCCGGCATCCGCAACGGCGAACAACTGCGGCCGAAATGGCTCGACGGTGCGCTGCGCAAGGCCGGTGTGCTGGCCGAAGGAGAAACGCTGTGAGCGCCGCCCAGGTTGTCCTGGTCACCGGCGCCGACCTGGCGCCGCAGGCAGTCGAGATGCTGCGCGACTACACCATCGTGTACGCCGGTAAAACCCCGGATGAACAGCAATTGATCGCCCTGTGCCATGAACATCAGCCGGTGGCGATCATCGTGCGGTACGGCCGCATCACCCCGGCCGTGATTGCCGCCAGCGCGCAACTGCGCGTGATTTCCAAGCACGGTACCGGCATCGACACCATCGACGTCGCAGCGGCCGCCGCGCGCGGCATCGCCGTCAAGGCGGCGCTGGGCGCCAACGCCGCCGCCGTGGCCGAACACACGTGGGCGCTGATCCTGGCCTGCGCCAAGGACGTGGCCCGGCTCGATGCCCGCATGCACGACGGCCACTGGGACAAGGCCACCCATAAAAGCCTGGAGCTGAAAGGGCGCACGCTGGGCCTGGTAGGGCTGGGAGCGATCGGGGTGCGGGTGGCGGCCGTCGGCCAGGCGCTGGGCATGCGCGTGCTGGCGCACGATCCGTATGCGAAAGCGCTGCCCGCTGGCGTGGAAAACGTGGCGCTGGCTGACCTGTTTGCAGCGGCCCACGTGGTCTCGCTGCATTGCCCGCTCACGCCTGACAACAGCAACATGATCGACGCGGCCGCGCTGGCGCTGATGCCCGACGGCGCCATCCTGGTCAACACGGCCAGGGGCGGCCTGATCGACGAAGCGGCACTGTTGCAGGCGCTGCAAAACGGCAAGCTGCGCGCGGCCGGGCTGGACAGCTTCTGCATCGAGCCGTTTTCCGGCGACCACCCGTTCGCACACCAGCCGAACGTGATCCTGTCGCCCCATATCGGCGGCGTGACCAGTGACGCCTACGTGGGCATGGGCACGGCAGCGGCCGCCAACGTCCTGGCGGTGCTGGCCATGCTGGACGGGGAGGCGCGCGCCGCGGCGTAAAGCCGAAATAACTCGCCGGCGCCGAACACGGCGCGGTGATTTCGACTATAAATGCAGGATCTGGAGGAAGACAATGGATACCATAACAACAAATGTCACCCAACTCGAGAAGGACACGATGCGCAAGGTTACCTGGCGCCTGATCCCTTTCCTGATGGCGTGCTACCTGCTGGCGTTTATCGACCGTGGCAACATCGGCATGGCATCGCTGCAAATGAACCACGACATCGGCATTTCGGCGCAGATGTTCGGCTTTGCCAGCAGCCTGTTTTTCATTTCGTATTTCATGTTTGAAGTGCCCAGCAACCTGGCGCTGCAAAAATTCGGCGCCCGCAAGTGGATCGCTCGCATCATGGTCACCTGGGGCACGGTCTCGGCCGGCACCGCGCTGGTGCAGGGGCCGTACTCGCTGTACGCCGTGCGCTTTCTGCTGGGCGCGGCCGAAGCGGGCTTCTTCCCCGGCGTGCTGCTGTACATGACCTACTGGATTCCGTCCGCCTATCGCGGCCGCATCGTGGCCATTTTCATGGTGTCGATCCCGATGGCCAGCTTTATCGGGGCGCCGCTGTCGGCCGCGCTGCTGCAAACCGATGGCATGCTGGGCCTGCGCGGCTGGCAATGGCTGTTCATCCTGGAAGGCTTGCCCACCGTGCTGTTCGGCGTGGCCTGCCTGTGGTTCCTTACCGACCGTCCGGAACAGGCAAAATGGCTGACGGCCGAGCAGCGCGACTGGCTGTCGAAGCGCATGGATGGCGAACGTGCCGCCAGCAAGGCCAAGGCCCATGTCTCGATCTGGAAGCTGTTCCGCAGCAAGGAAGTCTTGGGCATGGCGCTGGTGTGCTCCACCGCGTCGGCCGCTGGTAGCGTGCTGAGCGTGTGGATGCCGCAGATGTTCAAGTCGTTCGGCCTGAGCGTGATGCAAACCGGCTGGCTGGCTGCCGTGCCGTACCTGGTGGCCTCGGTGTTGATGGTCTTATGGGGCCGTCATTCGGACCGCAAGAACGAGCGCCGCTGGCACACCGTGATTCCGCTGGCGCTGATCGGCGCCGGCATGCTCAGCACCCTGTTTGTGTCGTCGCTGGCAATTACCGTGGTCATGCTGACCTGTGTGCTGATTGGCGCCTACTCGTTCAAGGGCCCGTTCTGGGCGCTGAGCTCCGGTTGGCTGGCGGCTGGTTCGGCGGCAGCGGGACTGGCTGGCATCAATGCTGTCTCCAACCTGATCGGTGGCGGGCTGATGGTCAACGTCTACGGCTGGATCAAGGCCGAGACCGGTAGCCATGCGCTGGGGCTGTTGCCGATAGCCGTGCTGGCCATGGCCAGCATCGTGACCCTGCTCACGCTCAGCTCCAAGGCCCGGCGCGAGGCTGCTGCTGCCGCTGCTGCTGCTGCCACAGGACGTCCGGTAGCCGACAAGCTGACCGCCTGACGATCCGGCGCGGCTCCCGGGCCGCGCTGCGCCCGCGCTGCGCCCGCGCTGTACTACATTCCGCGCATTGCCATCCATCCCGCGCCCGACGCGCCGCCACAAGGCGCGCGGGCGCGTGGATTTGCACGACCACCATAATCATACGAGACTAACCATGACCCGCAAAACCCATGCCGCCGCCATCGCGCTGGCGCTGCTGCCGTGCGCCGTGCTGGCGCAATCTTCCACCGTCGTCATCTACGGCAAGCTCAACGTCGATGTCGAAACCTTGTCCGCCAGCGGTCCCAACGCCTCGGACACCCGCAAGCACCGCGTGAGCAGCAATTCGTCGCTGCTCGGCTTTCGCGGCGAAGAAGCGCTGGGCGGCGGCCTGTCGGCGTTCTTCCAGATCGAATCGTCGGTCGGCGTCGATACGGGCAGCGGCACGCTGGCCGGCCGCAGCTCGGCCATCGGCCTGAAAGGCCCAGCCGGCAGCCTGCTGATGGGGCAGTGGGATACGCCGTACAAGAATTCCACGTTAAAGCTCGATCCGTTCACCAACAAGACCTTTGCCGGTTATGGCGCCGTCCTGTACGGCAACAGCTCGCCCACGGTGGGCAATATCGCCAACCGGCAGGCGTTCGACCGCCGCCAGAAAAATGTGATCCAGTACTGGTCGCCGGAATCAAAAAGCGGCTTCAAGGGCCGCCTGGCCTACGGCATGGGCGAAGAAAAGGGCACGTGCGCGGTGGCGTGCGACCCGCGCCTGCTGTCAGCGTCCGGTACGTACGAGCATGGCCCGCTGACCCTGATCGCCGCGTACGAGCGCCACGACGAATATGCCAACACCGCCACCGTGCGCACGCGCGACGATGCGCTGCGGCTGGCCACGCATTATGTGTCCGGCGCCACCACATTCAGCGGCATTGCCGAGCAACTGACGTACCGGGGCAACCTGGCCGCTACCGGGCTGCCCAAGGCATTCACGCCGGGCAATGCAGCGGCGGTCAAGGTGCGCAACGCGTGGGGCGCCGTCACGCACCGGATCGGCCGCCAGCTGCTGCGTCTGTCCTATGGGCAGAGCGCCGACCTCAAGCTCGATGGGGGCGGGCCGGGCGCCAGCGCGGTCGATACCGGCATGCGCTACTGGGCGGTGGGCTACGCCTACCAGCCGTCGAAACGTACCGAGCTGTACATGACGTTCGCCCGGATCGACAACGACGCCCGTTCGAGCGGCGACTTCGGCACTGCCGCCTTGGGCGGCGTGACGGCGGGCGCGCACCCGACCGGCTTCGGCATGGGTATCACGCACTCGTTTTGAAGCCTGCGACAAAATGCCCAGCACACTCCCGGCCCGGCGCGAGGCCACTGCTGTAAAATAGGCAGATGCACAAGACCCGACAACGCCGACGCTACCTCGCATGGTTGCTCTGCGCCGCCATGCTGATGACGGCGTTGATGCCGGCCTTGTCGCGCGCGTTCGCGCCGGAGCGGGCGGCCAGTCCCGCGTGGCTCGAGATCTGCTCGGCCATGGGCACCCGCTACGTCCAGGCGCCCGATACGCCCGATAATACCGACAAGCGCAGCAGCGGCATGAACGACTGCCCGTACTGCCGCGTCCACTCCGACATGCCGGTGCTGCCGCCATCGCCGCCGCTGGTGCCGCAAGGTGCGATTCTGTCCGAACGGCCCGCGCTGTTCTACCATGCGCCAACGCCCCTGTATGCATGGGTAATCTCGCATCCGCGCGGTCCGCCCGCCGTTTGATATCCCGTAGTTTCTAGTTCCAGCCTGGCGCCGTGCCTTCACGTCGCGCCAGCTGGCCAAGTGCCGCCCATGGCGGCCAGGATATTCATACGCGTCTCGAATTCATGCACACTCATTTTATTTTGTCGCGCACGGCCGCCGCGTGCGCGCTGGCGCTGCCGCTCGTCGTCATTGCCCAGGACAGCACCTTGCCCACCGTCGTCATCACCGCCCGCGACGACAGCGGTGGCCTCCATTCCGCCGCCGGCACCGGCTCCAACCTCGACCTGTCCCGCTTCGACACCCCGGCCAGCGTGGACGCCATCACCCGCCAGCAGCTCGAGCAGCGTGGCGACCGCAGCCTGGTCGATGCCATCACCCGCGCACCGGGCGTGAGCGCCATGCCACATCCGGGCAATGGCGGCTCGTCGGTGGCCGCGCGCGGCTTTACCGACACCTTGTCGGTCATGCGCCTGTACGACGGCATGCGCCAGTACGGTGGCGCCGGGCTGACGTTCCCGTTCGATACCTGGGCCGTCGCGCGCGTGGAAGTGCTGCGCGGGCCGGCGTCCGTGATCTACGGCGACGGCGCCATCGGCGCGGTGATCAACGTGGTGCCGAAGCAGCCCACGCGCGGCGCCATCGAGACCGACGTGCAGGCGGGCGTCGGCACCGAGAACAGCCGCCGCCTTGCCATCGGCAGCGGCGGCGCGATTGACGAGCGCTGGTCGTACCGCTTCGACGCCAGCACCGACCGGTCGGACGGCTGGGTGGACCGGGGCCGGTACAGCAACCGCGCCGTCTCTGGCGCGGTGCGGCTCGACATCTCGCCCCGCCTCAATGTGCGCCTGAGCGCGGCCCGGGGCCGGCAGGAACCGATGCAATATTTCGGCACGCCGCTGGTGAACGGCAAGCCCGATCCGGCGCTGGCAACGAAGAACTACAACGTCGCCGACAGCGTGATGCAGTACGACGACCGCTGGCTCGACGCGCTCGTCAACTGGACCCCGAACGACAGCACCACGGTGCGCAGCCGCTTCTACGACATCGACAGCAACCGCCACTGGCGCGATGTCGAAGCGTATACGTACAACGCCGCCACCGGCCTGATCGACCGCTCCGACGCCACCGAGATCTATCACGACCAGTCGCAGACCGGCAACACCACCGACGCCGCCTTCAAGGGTCAATTACTGGGCCTGGACAACCGCTTCGCCCTTGGCTTCGACCTCAATTCCAGCGCTTTCAAACACACCAACAACACCTACGTTGGCGACGCCACCTCCGTCGATCCGTACCACCCGGCCCCCGGCTGGTTCGCCAGCCCGGTGCCCACCATTCCGCGCTATGCCAGCAAAGCGCGCCAGTACGCGGTGTTTGCGGAAAACCGGCTGGCGCTGACTGGCCAGTGGTCGCTGCTGGCGGGCGTGCGCTACGACCATGCCAGCGTGCGCCGCACCGACCTGGTGGCCGACCGCCTCGCTTACGATAAAACCTTCAGCAACGTCGGCTGGCGCCTGGGCACGGTGTACCAGGCTACGCCGTCGCTGGCGCTGTATGGCCAGGTGGCCAAGGCGGCCGATCCGATCAGTTCTCTGTTCTTTCTGTCGGCCGCCAACAGCGCGTTCAAGAACGCCACCGGCCGCCAGGTGGAACTGGGCGTCAAGCAGGCCTTTGCAGGCAATACCGCCGAATGGACGCTGGCCGTGTACGACATCACCAAGAACAACCTGCTCACGCGCGACCCCGCCAATCCGAGCCGCAGCCTGCAAGTGGGCGAGCGCACGTCGCGCGGCGTGGAGGCCACGGTGACGGCGGCTTTGCTTCCCGGCTGGCGCGTGGAGGCGAATGCCGCGCTGCTGCGCGCGCGTTTCGCGGACTTCAGCGAAGCCTCCGGCGGCGTGCTGGTCTCGCGGGCCGGCAATACGCCGCCGGACGTGCCGCAGCGCCTGGCCAACCTGTGGCTGCACCACGAACTGGCGCGCGGCTGGACCGCCAGCGCCGGCCTGCGCTACGTGGGCGAGCGCAATGCGGACAATGCCAATACGCTCAAGCTGCCGTCGTACGCGGTGACCGATGCGACGCTGCGCTGGAAGCTGTCTGGCGCCACCAGCGTTTCGCTGCGGGTGGCCAATCTGTTCGACCGGCGCTATTTCACCACGGCGTATTACACGCCCACCCAGTGGTTCTATGGCCAGGACCGGCGCGCGGACCTGGTCGTTGACCACCGCTTCTGACGGAGACGGGTAATGCGCCGCATCCTGTACCTGATCCATCGCTGGACGGGGATCGCCATGTGCGCACTGATGGCGCTATGGTTTGTCAGCGGCATGGTGATGCTGTTCGTCGGCTACCCGAAGCTTACGCCGGCCGAACGGCTGGCCGCCTTGCCGCCGCTCGCCGCCGGCTGCTGCATCGAGCCGGCGCAGGCGCTGGCGCGCAGCCATCGCCCGGCCGTCGTGCAAGCCATCACGCTGACCTCGATCGCCGGCCGTGCGCATTACCAGCTGCTGGAGCAGGATGGCCGCACCACGCAGGTGGATGCTGCGACCGGCGCGCTTGCGCCCAAGCCCGATGCGCAGGCGGCGGTGGCCGCGGCACGCATGTTCAAGCCTGGCGCACCGGCCCGCTACGCGGGCCTGGTGGAGGAAGATCGCTGGACCCACTCGCGCGGCCTGAACCTCCACCGGCCGCTGCACGTGGTGGAACTCGATGACGACGCGGCCACGCGCGTGTACGTGTCGTCGGCAACGGGGCAGGTGATGCTCGATGCGCCGCGCGCAGAGCGGTACTGGAACTTCGCCGGCGCCTGGCTGCACTGGCTCTACATGCTGCGCCAGCAGAACACCGATCCGGTGTGGACCTGGACCCTGATCGGCCTGTCCGCCGTGGGCGTGCTGTCGGCGGTGACGGGGATGGTAAACGGTGTGCAGCGCTGGCGTTTCAATGGCCGCTACAAGAGCGGCGCGCGCACGCCTTACCGCGAGTTCGCCATGCGCTGGCATCACGTGCTGGGGCTTGCCTTCGGACTGGTGCTGTGCACCTGGATGTTCAGCGGCCTGATGTCGATGAATCCGCTGGGGGTGTTCAATGCGCGGGGCGCCAAACCGGATGCGGCAGCCATGCAGGGCGGCACGCCGGCCAGCGTGCGCCTGGCGCAGCCGGTGGCGCAAGTGCTGGCGCTGCTGCAAACGCAGTCGTTTAAGCCGCGCGAACTGGAATGGCGCGTGCTCGGTGGCGAGCCGTTCATCGTGGCGCGCGATGGCCACAACGGTACGCGCATCGTGGCGGCCGGCAGTCACGGACTGCCCCCGACGATGCACTGCGACTCGCGCATCTCCGCAACCTGCGGCGACGCACTGACGGTGACGAAGCAGTGGGAGCCGGCGCGTCTGGAGGCGGTCGCGCGCAAGCTGCTGCCTTACCCGGTGCGATCGTTCGAGATGGTAACCGCACCGGATGCCTACTATTACCAGCGCGGCGACGCCTCCATGTACGGCGGCAACGAGCGGCGCCTGCCGGCCTTGCGCGTGGTGTTCGACGATCCGGGGCATACCTGGGTGTATCTCGACGCGGCCACCGGCCAGGTGGCGCTGAGCATCGACAGTACCCAGCGGGTAGGGCGCTGGCTGTTCAATTTTTTGCACAGCTGGGATGTGCCGGCGTTGCTGTCGCCGGCCTGGGCGCGCATCGCGGTGCTGATCGCGCTGAGCGCCGGCGGTTTGCTGTTGAGCGCCACGGCAGTCGTGATCGCGGTGCGGCGATTGCGGCGCATGGCGTGAGCGTGCTGCCGGTTCAGGCGTGACTGGCAGCGCACTCACGCGCAACGCATCGGGTTGCTCGCACCTTGATCGCACCTTGATCGCGCGGGCGGCGCGGTACGAAGAACGTCAATTCGATAATTGTTGAACTATTGCAGGCTTTGCAGGTAAAATACTTCGACTATCGTTGAACTATGAAAGTTATGTAATGGAAACCAGGCAAGTTCTCGCCGCGCTGTCGGCCATCGCCCAGGAAAGCCGGCTGGCGATTTTCCGGCTGCTGGTGCAAGTCGGCCCCGATGGCATGGCCGCCAGCAAGATCGCCGAACAGCTTGACATTGCGCCATCGTCGCTGTCATTCCACCTGAAGGAGCTCGTGCACGCCGGCCTGATCACGTCGCGCAGCGCGGGCCGCTTCGTGATCTACGCGGCCGACGTGGCCGTGATGAATGGCCTGATCGGTTACCTCACCGAAAACTGCTGCGGCGGCGTACCGTGCGGGCCGGCCGGCTGCACCACCGCCAGCATCGCGGAGCACACACGTGCAAAATAATCCTCGCCACATCCTGTTCCTGTGCACCGGCAACTCGTGCCGCTCGGTGCTGTCGGAAGCGATTTTCAACCACCTGGCGCCAGCGGGGTGGCGGGCGCTCAGCGCCGGCAGCCAGCCGGCCGGCCAGTTGCATCCGCACGCGGTCGCGTTGTTGCACGCCAGGGGCATATCGACTGACGGCTATTACAGCAAATCGTGGCACGACCTCGACGTCACGCCCGATATCGTCATCACCGTGTGCGGCAGTGCTGCCGGCGAAACCTGCCCGGCCTACCTCGGGCCGGTCGTGCGCGCGCACTGGGGCGTGGACGATCCGAGCCACGTGGTGGGCACGCCAGCGCAGATCGATGCCGCGTTCGAGCACGCTTACCGCCTGATCCGCGCCCGCATCGAAGCTTTCCTGGCATTGCCGCTGGCGCAACTGCTTGGCGACCGCGCTGCGCTCAAGGCGGCGCTGGACACCATCGGCGCCTTGCAGCGCAACTGACCCGGAAACACCATGCTCATTGCCTTGCTGATTTTTCTTGTCACCTTGACCCTGGTGATCTGGCAGCCGCGCGGGCTCGGTATCGGCTGGAGCGCCGCTGCCGGCGCCGCCGCTGCCTTGCTGGCCGGGGTGATCGATGCCAGCGATATCCCGGTCGTGTGGCATATCGTCTGGAACGCCACCGGCACCTTTGTCGCGGTGATCATCATCAGCCTGCTGCTCGACCGGGCCGGCCTGTTCGAGTGGGCGGCGCTGCACGTGGCGCGGTGGGGGCAGGGCAGTGGCACGCGCCTGTTCGTGCTGCTGGTGCTGCTGGGCGCTGCCGTGGCTGCGCTGTTCGCCAACGACGGCGCGGCGCTGATCCTAACGCCCATCGTCATTGCCATGCTGCGTGCGCTGAAGTTCTCGGCGCAAGCCACGCTGGCATTCGTGATGGCGGCCGGCTTCATCGCCGATACCGCCAGCTTGCCGCTGGTGGTGTCCAACCTGGTCAACATTGTCTCGGCCGATTATTTTGACATCGGCTTTGCGCGTTACGCTGCCGTCATGGCGCCGGTCAACCTGGTGTCGGTGGCGGCTACGCTGGTCGCGTTGCTGTGGTTCTTCCGGCGCGATATTCCCGGCCGCTACGACATGGCGTCATTACGCGTGCCACGCACCGCGATCCGCGACCGCGCCACGTTCAACGCCGGCTGGTCGGTGCTGGCGCTGCTGCTGGTGGGCTTCTTCTGGCTCGAGCCGCTCGGCGTGCCGATCAGCGCGGTGGCGGCCGGCGGTGCGGCGGTGCTGCTGGCAGTGGCTGCGCGCGGCCCGCATATTGCCACGCGCGCCGTGCTGGCCAGCGCCCCGTGGCAGGTGGTGGTGTTCTCGCTGGGGATGTACCTGGTAGTCTATGGCCTGCGCAACGCGGGGCTGACGGCCTATCTGACCGCTGCGCTCGACTGGTGCGCCGGCTACGGCGTGTGGGGCGCGGCGTTCGGCACCGGTATTCTGACCGCGCTGCTGTCGTCGGTGATGAACAATATGCCCACGGTGCTGGTGGGCGCGCTGTCGATCGACGCCACCTCCACCCAGGGCGCCGTGCGCGAGGCCATGATCTACGCCAACGTGATCGGCAGCGACCTGGGGCCGAAAATGACGCCCATTGGCAGCCTGGCCACGCTGCTGTGGCTGCACGTCCTGGCCAGCAAGGACATCCGCATCTCGTGGGGCTACTACGTGCGCGTCGGCGTGGTGCTGACCGTGCCGGTCCTCGTGCTTACCCTGGCTGCGCTGGCAGCGCGGCTGTCCTGACGGCCGGTTAATCTGGGGATAATGTTCCCCGGATAGAGTTATTCCAACGCAACAATAACGTTGAGAATAATGCCATGCCAGATGTTCTTGCCACATCGTATGCACCTGCCGCCACGCCGCGCACGGCGCCGGCCAGGCCAGCGCAGTTCCAGGTCGAGACCTTCGTTCGTGGCCAGTCCGGGCGGCTCGAACTGGAAGCGTTTATCGCGCATGCCTTTTTTGATTCTTACGGCGCCGAGATCAGCCATTTTTGCGACGTGCTGCTCGGTTGCCGCGACGAGCAGGGGCGCTGGGTGGCCGCGCTCGGCTACACGCTGGCCGCAAGCGGCCCGATGTTCCTGGAACAGTACCTCGATCAGCCGCTCGAAGCGGCGCTGGGCGCGCGCATGGCCGACCCGGTGGCGCGCGCCGAGATCGTCGAAGTCGGCAATCTGGCTGCCTTCCATCCCGGTGCGGCGCGTGCGCTGATCGTCAGCACCACGCGGCTGTTGCACCAGCTTGGCCTGCGCTGGGTGGCCTTTACGGCCACGGTCAGCCTGCTCAATTCCTTTACCCGACTGCGACTCCAGCCCCAGGTGCTGGCAGTGGCGGACCCCGCGCGCCTGGCCGATACCGGCCGGCGCTGGGGCAATTACTACGAAACCCAACCCAAGGTGATGTATGGCGATATTCGATACGGCTATGGACAACTTGCTTGATGCCTACGCCCCCGGCGTGCCGGTGCTGACCGACGGCGTCACCGCGCTCGACGCCGACCAGGTGCGCGCCCGCGTCGCCCAGGTGTGCGCCGCGCTGGCGGCCCGCCGCTGGCCCGAGGCCCCGGTGGCCATCCTGGCCGACAACGGCCCCGGATGGCTGGTGGCCGACCTCGCCACCCAGCAACTGGGCGTAACGCTGGTGCCGCTACCGCTGTTCTTCACGCCGGCGCAGTGGCACCACGTGCTGATGGAGAGCGGCTGCACGGCGCTGCTTTGCGCGCTGCCGGAGCAGGCCGCCGCGCTCGGCTTCGGCGCGCAGTCGCTGCTGACGGGGCCGCTGGGCCTGTACGAGGCGGCCACCAGGGCCGGCGGCGCGGCGTTGGACGCCACGCAAAAAATCACGTTTACGTCCGGCACCACGTCCAGCCCCAAGGGCGTGTGCCTCGATGCCGACCAGCAGTGGCAACTGGCCGGCGCGCTGCAGCGCGGGCTGGCCGGCCTGCAGCTGCAGCGCCACCTGTGCCTGCTGCCGTTCAGCGTGCTGCTGGAAAACATCGCCGGGCCGTACACGGCGCTGCTCAGCGGCGCCACCGTGATCTGCCCGCCGCTGGCCGAGACTGGGCTGTCCGGCGC
This sequence comes from Duganella sp. Leaf61, assembly GCF_001421905.1. NCBI lineage: Bacteria > Pseudomonadati > Pseudomonadota > Betaproteobacteria > Burkholderiales > Oxalobacteraceae > Duganella > Duganella sp. Leaf61. The sequence continues at coordinate 344,305 of NZ_LMLM01000030.1, read as the reverse complement.
CAGCCAGTTCGATCCGCAGCGCTGCCTGGCGGCCATTGCGCGCTACCAGGCGCAGAGCATCATCGTGCTGCCGCAAATGCTGCAGGCGCTGGTGGCGGTCACTGCCGACCACGATCCGCGCCTGGCCAGCCTGCGCTTTGTCGCCGTCGGCGGCGCCCGCACGCCGCCGCGATTGTTGCAGGCGGCCCGTGCGCGCGGCATCCCGGTCTTCGAAGGCTACGGCCTGTCCGAGTGCTGCTCGGTGGTGGCACTGAACCTGCCCGGCAGCGAGCGGGTCGGCAGTGTGGGCCGGCCGCTGCCGCACCGCCCGGTGCGCATTGCCGCCGACGGCGAGATCGAGGTGGGCGGGCGTGCCGGTCATTACCTCGGCCAGGCGCCGGCCGCCGCCGTCGGCTCCTGGCTCGCCACCGGCGACCTGGGCCACCTCGACGCCGACGGCTTCCTGCATATCGACGGCCGCAAGAAGGATGTGCTGATCACCGGGTACGGGCGCAACGTCTCGCCCGAGTGGCCGGAATCGGCCCTGCTGGGCAGCGGCGCGTTCGCTGCGGTCGTGGTGGTGGGCGACGCCATGCCTTACCTGGGGGCGTTGCTGGTGCCCGTCAGCGCCGCGCTGACGCCGGAGCAGCTGGCAGCAGCGGTGGCGCTGGCCAACCGCGACCTGCCCGACTATGCGCAGGTGCGGCGCTGGCGCGTGGTGCCGCCGTGGGGCCCGGCGACGGGCCTGTCCACCGCCAACGGCCGGCCGCGCCGCGCCGCCATCGCCCGCCATTACGCAACCGACATCGCCGCGCTGTACGACAACCTGGAGCACATTGCATGAACTTCTTCGACACCCTGAAAGCCCAGTCCGACCTCGAACGCCAGCAGCTGTTTTCCATCCCGATCATCCAGGATGCGCTGCGCGGGCAGGTCACCAAGGGCCAGTACCTTGCCTTCCTCACCCAGGCCTACCACCACGTGCGCCACACGGTGCCGCTGCTGATGGCGTGCGGCAGCCGCCTCGACGCCAGCCACGAGTGGCTGCGCGAGGCAATGGCCGAATACATCGAGGAGGAAGTGGGGCACCAGGAATGGATCCTGTCCGATATCGCCGCCTGCGGCGGCGATGCCGACGCCGTGCGCCACAGCGAGCCGCACGCCAGCACCGAGCTGATGGTGGCTTACGCCTACCACCAGGTCGACCGCCGCAACCCGGTCGGTTTCCTCGGCATGGTGCACGTGCTGGAAGGCACCAGCACGGCGCTGGCCACCCACGCCGCCGACACCATGCGCAGCGCGCTGGCGCTGCCGCCGGAGGCGTTCAGCTACCTCAATTCGCACGGCAGCCTCGACCTCGAACACGTGGCCTTTTTCGAGGCGCTGGTCAACCGGCTCGAGCGCCAGGACGACCGCGACGCGGTGCTGCATGTCGCGCGCAGGATGTATGGCCTGTACGGCGACGTGTTCCGCAGCCTGCCGCGCGGCGCAGCCGTGTTCGAAGGAGACGCGTGATGGCTGCCATGCAGCGCCCGCGTTACCGGGCCGTGATCACGGGCGCCGGCGGCGGCATCGGTGCGGCCATCGTGCGCGAACTGGCGCCGCTGACGGACGCGTTGATTTTGGTGGGACGGCGCGAAGGACCGCTGCACGCCCTGCGCGCCGAGCTGAAGGTGCCGGTGCAAGTGGTGTGCGGCGACCTGACCGACCCGTCCACCCTGGCCGCGATTGACGCGGCGGCGCGCAGCATGGGCGGCCTCAACCTGCTGGTCAACAACGCCGGCCTGAGCGACTTCCACAGCTTCGAGTCGCAGCCGGTGGACGCGATCCGCGCGCTGCTCGACACCAACCTGCTGGCGCCGATGCTGCTCACGCGCCAGCTGCTGCCGCAACTGAAGGCTGCCCCGGCCGCGCAGATCGTCAACGTCGGCTCCGCGCTGGGGTTGCTCGGCTTCCCCGGCTTTGCCGCCTACGGCGCCAGCAAGGCGGGCCTGAAAGGCTTTACCCAGGCACTGCGGCGCGAGTTGTCCGATACGGCAGTGGAAGTGCGCTCGTTTGCGCCGCGCGCCACCGATACGGCCATCAATACCGATGCCGTCACCGCCATGAACCGCGAGCTCGGCACAGCGCAGGACACGCCGCAGCAGGTGGCTGCCGCCTTTGCCGCGTTCCTGGGCGGGCAGCGCGGCCACCTGACGCTGGGGGCGAAGGAGCGCTTTTTCGTGCGCCTCAACGGCCTGCTGCCGGCCGTGCCGGACGCGGCCATCCGCAAGCAGCTGCGCATCATCCGCAAGTACCTGCCCGTGTAAACATTTTATGAAAGACCACACCATGACACCGACTTTCCGCCTTCGTATCGTTGCGCTGCTGGCCCTGTGCGTGTTGTCCGCCCATATCGCGTGGGCCGCAACGGGCGACGATGTCGCGCGCCTGCAACAGCAGTGGGAGCAGATCCGGTACCGCACACCGGCGCCGGCGCGCGAAGCGCAGCTCGAGCGCCTGCTGGGCGAGGCCCGCAAGACCACCGCTGCCAACCCCGGCAGCGCCGACCTGCTGATCTGGCAGGCCATCATCGAATCGACCTATGCTGGCGAAAAGGGCGGGCTGGGCGCACTGTCCAACGCCAAGGCCGCCAGGACCGCGCTGGAGCAGGCGCTGGCCATCAACCCGGACGCGCTGGCCGGTTCCGGCTACACCAGCCTCGGCTCGCTGTATTACCAGGTGCCGGGCTGGCCGATCGGCTTCGGCGACGACAAGAAGGCGCTGGAGTTGCTGAAGAAGGGCCTGGCCGTCAATCCGGACGGCATCGACGCCAATTATTTTTACGGCGATTACCTGTTTCGCAAGGGCGACTATGCGGAAGCAACCCGCGTACTGAACAAGGCGTTGCAGGCGCCGGCGCGGCCCGGGCGCGCCATCGCCGACGAAGGCCGCCGCAAGGAAATCGATCAACTGCTGGACAAAATCGCGGCGAAAGCCAAATAATGCACAGCAAGGGGGAGATGCATTGAGAATACTACTGGTCGAGGATGACCCGCTCATCGCGCAGGGTCTGCTGGTGGCGTTACGGCAGGCGCATTATCTGGTTGAGCATGTCAGCGACGGCGTCGCTGCGGTCGCTGCCGTGGCCGACAATCCCTTCGACCTGATGGTGCTCGACCTGGGCTTGCCCGGGCTCGACGGCACCGAGGTGCTGAAAGCGGCGCGCCGCGCCGGCAACCCGATTCCCGTGCTGATCCTCTCCGCGCGCGACGCCATGCGCGACCGCGTGGAAGGGCTGGACCTGGGCGCCGACGACTACCTGGTCAAGCCGTTCGAGCTCGACGAGCTGCTGGCGCGGCTGCGGGTGCTGGGCCGGCGCCGTACCGGCCGCCTGGTCAACCAGGTGCAGGTAGGCGCGCTCAAACTGGAACCGGAAAACCTCGGGGTGCAGTGGCAGGGGCAGGGCGTGGAGCTGCAGCGGCTCGAGTTCATGCTGCTGCTGCAACTGGCCGAGCACCCGCAGCGCGTGTTCAACCGCACCCAGCTCGAGGAACTGCTGTACGGCTGGGGCGAGGGTATCGAGAGCAACAGCATCGACGTCCATGTGCACCACGTGCGGCGCAAGATCAGCCCGGGAGTCATCAAGACCATCCGCGGCGTCGGTTACCGCCTCGGCGACCTGGTCGCATGACGACCCGGCTCTATTCCGGCCGCTGGCGCCTGGTGGGCGCCACCCTGCTGTGCATGCTGCTGATCTTTGCCGGCATCGGTCTTGGCGCGCACCACGTGGCGCGCCGCGAATCGGACGAGCTCTTCAGCGCCAGGCTGGCCACGTCCGCGCGCGTGCTCGAGGCGCTGGTGGCGCACCAGCTGTCGTCGGCCACCATCAGCCGGCCGCTGGTGATCGCCTTGCCGCACGAACTTGAAACCGATCCCAGCAACCTGCCGCGCGTGTACGGCCACCGCTACGAAACCAAGATCGCGTTCCAGGTATGGCGCGACGACGGCGCCCTGCTGGCCAAGTCGGCGTCGTCCCCGGTCGAGGCGCTGGCGCCGCTGAAGGCCGGTTTTTCCGAACAGATGATCGACGGCGTGCCGTGGCAGGTGTTTGCGCTGCGCTCGGCCAACGTGTGGGTGCTGACGGCAGAAAAGGACGAGGTGCGCCAGGAGATGTCGCACGACATCGGCATGTCGATCCTTACGCCGCTGGCCGTGGGCGGCGTGTTCATGCTCATTGCCGTGAACCTGCTGCTGCTGCGCAGCATGCGGCCGCTGTCGCAGCTGGCCGCCCGCATCGCCGCGCGCAAGCCGGAGTCGCTCGAGCCGCTGGCGCTGCCGGCCACGCCGGTGGAGCTGGCGCCCATCATCACCGAGCTCAATCACCTGCTCGACCGCATCCGCGCCGCGTTCGAGCGCGAGCAGCGCTTCCTCAACGCCGCCGCGCACGAGATCCGCACGCCGATCGCCGCGGTCCAGCTGCACATGGAAAACGCGCTGCGCGCCGAGGGGCCGCAGCAGCTGCAAACGTCGCTGCAATGCGCGATGGACGGTGCCCGCCGCACCAGCAAGCTGGCCGAGCAGCTGCTGGCGCTGGGGCGCCTGACCGCCGGCAACGATGCCGAACCAATGCGCCGGCTGTCGATGCCGGAGCTGTGCTGCGAGGTGATCGGCGCGGTCGAGCCGCTGGTGGCGCGGCGCGGCCAGACCGTGGGCCTCGACGTGCAGCAGCCGTGCCATGTACTGGGCGAACCCACCCAGTTGCAGCGGCTGCTGCAAAACCTGATCGACAACGCCTCGTCGCACGGCGACCCGCACGGCGACATCGCGGTCACGCTCGACGTGGTGGACGGCACGGTACTGCTTGGTGTGGCCAATGACGGTCCGCCGATCGCCGAGTCAGAACTGGCGCACATCTTCACGCCGTATTATCGCGTGCCCGGCGCGCAGTCCGGCGGCCACGGCCTGGGACTGGCGATCGTCAAGGAAATCGTCGAACAGCACCACGGCCGCATCGTGGTACAGCCGCGCGCCAACGGGCGCGGCACACTGGTCCAGGTCAGCCTGGATGTCGTGGCCTGACCATGCGCCAACCCGGCGTCAGTGCGCCATCAGCACCGGCACGGTCATCGACTGCAGCACGCGCCGCGTGACGCCGCCAAGCAGGATTTCGCGCCAGCGCTGGTGGCCGTAGGCGCCCATCACCAGCAGGTCGGCGCTCTGGTCGGCCGCCAGCGAGAGCAGGGCGGCGCCCACGTCGTAGCCGGCATGGGTGAACTGCTGCACGACCTCGAGCCGCACGCCGTGCCGCGCCAGGTACGGTGCGATGTCGGTGCCGGGCAGCTCGGCCAGCTGGCCATCCCTGGCCCGTTCGAACATTGCCAGCGTGACCTTGGCGCTGTTGCGCAGCAGCGGCAGGGCATCGGTGACGGCGCGCGTGGCCGCGCGGCTGCCGTCCCAGGCCACCAGCGCATGGCGGTCGAGGTGGTGAAAGGCGCCCGCGTACGGCACCAGCAGCACCGGCCGTCCGCCGTGCAGTGCGAGATGCTCGGGCAACTGGCCCAGCATCGACGGGCCGGTCAGGGCCGGGTCGGCCTGGCTCAGCACCACCAGGTCGGCAAAGCGCGCCTGCTGCACCAGTCCGACGTCGGCCTCGTCGTTGCTGCAGCGCCGCTCGTAACTGATGCCGGCTGTACGCGCCTGCTGTTCGAAACGGTCGAGGGCGAGCTCGGCATCGCGTTTGAGTTCGTTGAGGTGGTCCTGGTTGAGCGGGCCGCCGTACGTCATGTTCATGTTGCGGTAATACTCTGCCGTGATGCCGGTCAGCGCGCAGCCGACCAGGTGCGCCTCTTCGGCTGCCGCCAGGTTGACGGCCAGCGCGATGCGCGCTGGTGCATGCGGCGACTGGTCGACATGGACCAGGATGGTTTTGTAGGACATGGCATTCTCCTTCGGGAACGGTCAGGGTGGGGTGGAACGGGGCGGGAGGCCGGTGTCGTACCTGGCCAGCAGCATCGCCAGCGCGGCCGGCGCCGTGCGCGTGAGCTGCGCCGCGCGCGCGCGCGGCCAGCGCACCTTGACGGCGGGGGCCAGCACGGTGGCCACGCCGGTCAGCACCAGCGCGCCGCCCTGGTTCCTGATCTCGCAGTCGAGCGTGACGTGGCCACTGCTATCGTCCTTGGCCGTGACGGTGGCCGTGACGCGTAGCTCGTCGCCGAGGTGCACGGGCCGGAGGAACTGCAGCGTTTGCGCCAGGTAGATGGTGCCCGGTCCGGGCAGCGCGGTGCCCAGCAGCCGCGAGACCAGCGCCGCGCTCCACATGCCATGGGCGACCACGCCGTGGAATGCGGTCTGGCTGGCGTAGTCAGGATCGAGATGGGCGGGGTTGATATCGCCCGAAACCACCGCGAACGCCACGATGTCTTCCTTGCCCACTGTGCGCGCCAGGCGCGCCGACTGGCCGATATGCAGCTCGTCGTAGGTGATGTTGTCGATGGTGTCGTGGTCCATGGCCGTCTCTGCTGTGTGGGTGCGATGGTGGCGCAAACAGTGTAGGACGGGGTGATTGGCGAAGTATTTGATCTCGATCAAATACCTCCCACGACATCGATCAGCATAATCACTGCACATCCTTGAACGGGAGCGCATATGAAGTCATCGCCGTTACGCGTCGTCGCGCGCCAGTCGTCCGCGCCGGTGCCGCCTTCTTCGGCCGGGGCCGCATCGCTGCGGCCGGACCGCCAGGACCCGCTGGACATGTCCGTCAAAAGCCTGGTGGCGCGGGCCACCGGCGGCATCTCGCCGCTGGCCATGGGACTGGCGTTCCAGGACTGGTACCTGCACCTGCTGGTGGCGCCGGGCAAATGTGCCGAGCTGGCGGGCTGCTGGACCGGCGCACTGGCCGGGGCATCCGCCAGCGCCGCGCCCGATGACGACCGCCGGTTTGCCGATCCGGCCTGGGGCGCCTGGCCGTTCCGCCAGTATGCCTGGGGTTTCAGGCAGGTCGAACATTTTTGGCAGCGCGCCACCAGCGGCGTGGCCGGGGTGGGGCCGCACCATGCCGAGGTGGTGCGCTTTGCGGCACGCCAGCTGCTCGACATGTGGTCGCCGTCAAATTTCCCCTGGACCAATCCCGAGATATTGCGCGCCGCCTGGGCGAGCGGCGGCGCCAGCCTGGCGGCGGGCTGGCTCAACTGGCGCCAGGATGCGTGCCGCCACCTGGTACCGCCCGGCGCCGCCGTCTCCGAGCCGCTCGGCGCGCCTTACGTCCCCGGTGTTGACGTCGCGCTCACGCCCGGGAAGGTGGTGTTCCGCAACGCCCTGATCGAGCTGATCCAGTACAACCCGCAAACCGACGCCGTCTACCGCGAGCCGGTGCTGATCGTGCCGTCCTGGATCATGAAGTATTACATTCTCGACCTGTCGCCGCACAACTCGCTGGTAGGCTATCTGGTGCGCAAGGGCCACACGGTGCTGATGATTTCATGGCGCAACCCGGACGCCCGTGACCGCGACCTGGGCCTGGCCGATTATCTGCGCCAGGGCTTGCTGGCCGGGCTGGAACAGGCCGGCGCCGTGGGCGGCGGCGCGCCGGTGCACGCGGTCGGCTACTGCCTGGGCGGCACCCTGCTGGCAATGGCGGCGGCGCTGCACGGCGACGACCAGGTGGCCGGGCGCAAGCCGCTGCCGGCCCCGCTCGCGTCCATCAGTTTGATCGCGGCGCAGACCGATTTCAGCGAACCGGGCGAGCTGGGCCTGTTTATCGACGACAGCGAACTGGCCTTTCTCGACGCCCTGATGTGGGAGCAAGGCTACCTGACCGGCGACCAGATGGCGGCGTCGTTCCAGTTGCTGCACGCGCGCGACCTGGTGTGGTCGCGCATGATGCGCGAATACCTGCTGGGCCGGCGCAGCGCGCCGAACGACTTGATGGCCTGGAACGCCGACAGCACGCGGCTGCCGTTCCGCATGCACAGCGAATACCTGCACCAGCTGTTTCTGCGCAATGACCTGGCCGAGGGCCGCTACCTGATCGACGGCAAGCCGGTGTTGCTCTCGTCGATCACGGCGCCGATGTTCGTGCTGGCTACCGAGCGCGACCATGTTTCGCCGTGGCGGTCCGTCTATAAAATCCACCAGCTATGCGATGTGCCGGTCGAGTTCGTGCTGGCCTCGGGCGGCCACAACGCCGGCGTCGTGTCCGAACCGGGCCACCCGGGGCGCAGCTATCTGAGCCTTGCCACCGGACCGGCACGGCCGCGCCGCACCGTGGCTGCGCAATGGGTTGAACACGCGCACCGCACCGAAGGGTCCTGGTGGCCGCACTGGCAGCACTGGCTGGCGCGTCATTCGTCGCCGCACAAGGTCGCGCCGCCCGCGCCGCCTGCACTCGTGCTGGGCGCCGCGCCCGGGCTGTACGTCGTCCAACCATGACGGGGCAATGATGTTTACCCATATTTTATTTCCCACCGATGGCGGTGCACCGTCGCTCGAGGCGATCGTGCCGTGCGCGCAACTGGCCAGGTCGGTCGGCGCGCGCATCACGGTGCTGCACGTGTGCGCGCCGCTGCATTTCGTCGCCATGCGTCCCGCCCTGCTGACCGACATGGCGCCGCTGTACGCGGTGCACCGCCGCAGCGTAGCCCATGCCTGCGCCGAACAGGTGGCCGCTGCCGCCAGGTCCCATGGCGTGACGTGCGACACGCTGGTGGTGGAGCACGAGTTGCCGTACCAGGCGATTGTCGAAGCCGCCCGCAGCCATGGCTGCGACCTGGTGGCGATGGCCTCGCATGGCCTCGGCGGCTGGCGCGCGCTGCTGATCGGCAGTGAAACCCACAAGGTGCTGGCGCACAGCGCCGTGCCGGTGCTGGTATTGCGTCCGCCCGCAGGCAGCGCAGCACGGTGACAATTTCTACAGGAGGGCACCATGTCCTATCGAACCATACTGGTTAACGTCCAGCCGGGGCCGCACAGCGAGCAAATTGCCGCCTGCGCATGCCGTTTGGCGCATGCCAATAACGCCCATCTGGTAGGCCTGGCGAGCACCGGCCTTAACGAACTGGTGTACCAATGCAACGCGGCCGCACCTGGCGTGGCCTTGCTGCCGGACGACCTGGGCGTATTTCAGGGCAGTGCCAGGCAGGCCCTGCAGTCATTCTCGGCGCTGGCGGCGCGCATGGGTGTGGCATCGCCCGAGCAGCGCCTCACCGACGACAACCTGCTTGCCGCGCTGGCCCAGCAGTCGCGCTACGCCGACCTGGTCGTCGTCGGACAGGAGACCGATCCCTGCGCGCTGCGGGCCCCGGCCGGCGCCTTTGCGCCCGAGCACCTGATACTGCACAGTCCGCGCCCGGTGGTCGTGGTGCCGGCGGCGGACAGCCAACCCCGTGACCACACCGGCACGCAAATCGGCGAGCGCGTCGGCGAGCGCATCGTGCTGGCCTGGGACGGCGGCATGGCGGCCAGCCGAGCAGTGGAAGCGGCATTGCCGCTGCTGCGCCAGGCGACGCTGGTCACGCTGGCCGTGTTCAATCCTGGCGCACATTACAACGCCCACGGGGCGCTGCCCGGCGCCGATCTGGCCACCTACCTGGCGCGCCATGCTGTGTCCATCGAGATCGTCGTGCGCGAGACCGGCGACGCGGTCAGCGATGCCCTGCTGGGCCTGTGCGGCGAGACTGACGCCGACTTGCTGGTGATGGGGTGCTACGGCCACGCGCGGCTGCGCGAGCTGCTGCTCGGCGGCGTCTCGCGGGCGATCCTGCACCACATGACATTGCCCGTGCTGATGGCACATTGAGTGGGGCCACCATCATGGCCGTGCCGACCACCGCCGAACCGGCCGAGGGGCTGACCAGCGCCGAGGCTGCTGCCCGGCTGGCCGCGCAGGGCGCCAACGCATTGCCGGCCGCGGGCGAAGAGAGGCGCTGGCGCTTGCTGGTGGACGTGGTCACCGAGCCGATGTTCCTGCTGCTGGCGGCTTGCGGCGCCATCTACCTGCTGCTCGGTGACCGTGGCGAGGCGCTGATGCTGCTCGGCTTCGTGGTCATCGTGGTCGGCATGACGTACGCCCAGAAGCGCCGCACCGAACGCTCACTCGCCGCATTGCGCAGCATGGCGTCGCCGCGCGCGCTGGTACTGCGCGACGGCCGGCCGCAACGCATCGCGGCGCAGGGGCTGGTCGAAGGCGACCTGGTGCTGCTGGCCGAAGGCGACCGGGTGCCCGCCGACCTGGTGTTGCTGGCCGCGTCCAACCTGGCGTTCGATGAATCGATGCTCACTGGCGAGTCGGTGCCGGTGTCGCGGTCGGCAGGTGCGACGGTGCACGCGGGTACCCTGGTCACCGGCGGCACCGGGCGTGGCCGCGTGGCTGCCACCGGGGCGCGCAGCGCCATCGGCCGCATCGGTGCTTCGATGGCGGCTATCGCGCCGCAGGCAACACCGATCCAGCGCCAGACGCGCCAGGTGGTCCGGCAGGTGGCCACTGGCGGGCTGTTGCTGGCAACGCTGCTGTGCCTGCTTTACGGGTGGCTGCAAGGAGACTGGCTGCGCGGCCTGCTGGCCGGCCTGACCCTGGCAATGGCGGTGCTGCCCGAAGAACTGCCGGTAGTATTGACGTTATTTCTCAGCATTGCCGCCTGGCGACTGGTGCGCCGGCAAGTGCTGGCGCGCAGCATGCCGGCCATCGAGCAGCTTGGCGCCACCACCGTGCTGTGCGTGGACAAGACCGGTACGCTGACCGTCAACCGCATGGCGCTGGCACAGCTCTGGTCCGAGCGCAGCGGCGCGATGGTGCCCGGCGCGAGCATGCCGGCGGACCTGCGGGCGTTGCTCGAACACGCGGTGCTGGCCAGCCACCGTACCGCGTTCGATCCGATGGAAGCAGCCCTGGGTGCGGCTGGCGACCAGTGGGGCGCGGCTGCGCCAGCATCATGGCAACCGCTGCGCGACTACCCGGTGGCGCCGACGCTGCTGGTCATGTCGCGCGCGTGGCGGGCGCCGGGCCGGCTTGCTGCGGTGGCCGCCAAGGGCGCGCCCGAGGCGGTTGTGGCCTTGTGCGGGCTGGCGCCGGCACGGGCGGCTGCCGTGACGGCGCAGGTGGCCGCGCTGGCGCAGCAGGGCTTGCGCGTGCTCGGCGTAGCGTGCGCTACGGCCGATGCGGCCGCGCTGCCGGCGGTGCAAACCGGCTTCGATTTCACGTTTCTCGGCCTGGTCGCGCTGGCCGATCCGCTGCGGCCCGAGGTGCCCGCCGTGGTGGCGCAATGCCATGCGGCAGGCGTGCGGGTGGTGATGATCACCGGCGACCATCCGGCTACTGCCATCGCCATCGCGCGCCAGGCCGGCATTGCCACTGGGGCGGCCGCTGGGGCCTGCCTGAACGGGCCGGAACTCGACCGGCTCGACGCGGCGCAACTGGCCGCGCGGCTGGCGGCTACCTCGGTGTTTTGCCGCATCGCGCCGCAGCAGAAACTGCGGCTGGTGCGCGCGTTCCAGGCGGGCGGCGCAACCGTTGCCATGACTGGGGATGGCGTCAACGACGCGCCCGCCCTGAAGGCGGCCGATATCGGCGTCGCCATGGGCGCGCGCGGCACCGACGTCGCCCGCGAGGCTGCCGCGCTGGTACTGCTGGGTGAAGACTTCGGCGCGCTGCTGGCCGCCGTGGGCGAAGGTCGGCGCCTGTTTGCCAACCTGCGCAAGGCGCTGGTGTTCATCGTTGCCATCCACGTGCCGATCGTGGGGCTGTCGGTGCTGCCCGTGCTGTGGCACGGGCCGATGTTGCTGATGCCGGCGCACATCCTGTTCCTGCAACTGATCATCGACCCCGCCTGTTCGGTGATCTTTGCCGCCGAGCCGCTCGAGCCCGGCGCCATGCGCCAGCCGCCGCGCAGTCCATCCATGCAGCTGTTCGATCACGCGGTCCTGCGATGCGGGCTGTTGCAGGGAGGCGGCCTGCTGGGCCTGCTGACCGGCATGTACCTGTGGCTGCAAGACGCGGCCGACATGGCCCGCACGGCGGTTTTCGTGACCCTGGTGCTGGCCAACCTGGGGCTGATCTTCAGCAATCGCCGCTGGCGCGCCGCCGAGGTGCGCCCGACTGCCAGGCGCAACCGCTACCTTGCGGTCGGCAGCCTGCTGGCAGCGGCGGTACTGGCGCTGGTGCTGGGTGTGGCGTCGCTGCGCAGCCTGTTCGCATTCGTACCGCTCGACCTGCCAACAGTCGCGGTATGCATGCTGACCGCCGTGCTCGGTGTTGCCTGGTTCGAGTTGGTCAAACTGGTGGCAGGCAGGGGGCTGGGCGGACCTGGTCTTTGACGTGCACGTAATTTGCAACAGGAAATTATTATTAGGTAAATTTCAAGCAAGCAGTTGTTGATTTGAGGCATAATTACCCTCATAAAAGATGACCGTTCAACTGCATGTTGATCACGGCCGCAAACAAGTGGGTGATGCGATGAAAGTCCTGGTAATCGACGACGACCAGATCAACCTCGATCTGTTTTGCCTGATGCTGAGCATGCTCGACGTGGCTACCCCGGTACCGGTTCGGCACGCCCAGGCCGCGCTGGACTGGTGCGCTGACCATACGCCCGACCTGGTGGTGGTCGACTACCTGATGCCCGACATCGACGGCCTGGCGTTTCTGCGCCGCTTCCGCGGCTTGCCGGGCATGCGCGAGGTGCCGGTGGTGATGGTGACCGGCGCCACCGAAGTGGCGATCCGCCACGAGGCGCTGCGTTTGAGCGCCAACGATTTTCTGACCAAGCCGGTCAATGGTATCGAATTCAATGTGCGTATAGGCAACCTGCTGACGCTGCAACACGCCCGCCAGCAACTGGCGCAGCGCGCGGAGACGCTCGACATTGCCGTGCGCAAGGCCACTGCCGACATCGTTGCGCGCGAACACGAAGCCATCCACCGCCTGTCCCGCGCCGCGGAATTTCGTGATGCCGATACCGGTTTTCACCTGTCGCGCATGGCGGAATATTCGCGCCTGATCGCCGTCCAGTTGGGCCTGCCGGAAGCGGAGTGCGACCTGGTGCGCGATGCGGCGCCGATGCACGATATCGGCAAGGTGGGCATTGCGGACGCGGTGCTGCTCAAGCCTGGACCGCTCAACGACGAAGAGCGTGCCATCATGCAGCGCCATCCGCAGATCGGCGCCGACATCCTGGCCGGCAGCGAATCGCCGCTGCTGCAGGCCGGCGCCGTGATCGCCATCAGCCACCACGAGCGCTACGACGGCAGCGGTTACCCCCACGGCCTGGCCGGTGAAAATATTCCGCTGTACGGACGCATCATTGCCGTGGCCGACGTGTTCGATGCCCTGACCAATGCCCGGCCCTACAAGCCTGCCTGGTCGCTCGAACGGGCGATCGGCTATTTTCATGAGCAAAAGGGCAGTCACTTCGATCCTGCCTGCGTGGATGCACTGCTGCGCGACATGGATGCCGTGCTGGCGATCCAGCAGCGCTTCCAGCACGCTGGCGTCTGAAGTCTTCGAACATGCCCGACTCCCGGCGCTCCCGTACCCTCATCATCGCCACCGGCGCCGCGCTGTTATTGACCATCGCGGCGACGCTGGGGGGCGCGTTGTACGGCGCCAGGCACAGCGAGGTCGAGGAATGGCGCGAACAGCTCGACGGCACCGCCTTGCTGCTGGCCGAGCAGACCGCGCACGAGATGAGCGCGGCCGAACTGGTGCTCGACGGCATGCTCGAGCGCATCCGCCTGCTGGACGTGCGCGATGGCGACGGCTTGCGCCGGCGCCTCGGCGGCAGGGAGGAGTTCGAACGCCTGCAGGAGCGCAACCGCGTCCTGCCGCAAATCGATGTTGCCAGCATTGTGGCGGCGGACGGCCAGGTCGTCAATTTCACCCGCAGCTTTCCCGCGCCCCCGATCAACCTGGCCGAGCGCGATTACTTCCAGGCGCACCGCGCCCGCGCCGACCTGGGCCTGTACGTCAGCGCGCCGGTGCGCAACAAGGGCAATGGCGCCTGGACGTTCTACCTGTCGCGCCGTATCGCCGCGCCGGACGGCAGCTTTATCGGCGTGGTGCTGGTGGGGATTTCGAGCCGGCAGCTCAGCAGCTTCTACAGCAAGATCAAGCTCGATGGGGAGGGTACGGTCACGCTGTTCCGGCGCGACCGCACCGTGCTGGCGCGCTGGCCCGCGAACGATGCCCTGCTTGGCACCGTCGCCCACGATGTGCGCAGCTACGAGGACATCGAGCGCCAGCTGCGCAGTGCCGGCACTGAGGTCACGACGATGGCCGCCGAGCGCGTGATACCGCATTACCCGCTGATGATCAAGGTGGTCATCCCGGAGCGGGTGTTCCTTGAACAATGGCGATTCTTTGCCCGCCAGCTGGGACTGGTAGGCATGGTGTGCGCCCTGGCGGTGCTGGTCGCGTGCGTGACGGTCTGGCGCGCCATGCGCAAGCGCGATCTCGCGCTGCGCGAACAGCGCACGCTCAAGGCGGCAGCCGACCACGCCAGCGAAGCCAAGTCGATTTTCCTGGCCATGATGAGCCATGAAATCCGCACGCCGCTGACGGCAATCATCGGCTTCGCCGAGCAGCTGGCGCAGCAAGGGCGCACCGAAGCGGGCGAGCTGGGCGCCATCATTGTCCGCAATGGCCAGCACCTGTTGCGGTTGATGAACGATGTCCTGGACATGTCGAAAGTGGAGTCCGGCAAGCTGGTACTCGAGCAAGTGCCGTTTGCGCCAGCCGAGGTGCTCGAGACTGTTTCGGCGCTGATGCGCGGCGCGGCGCGCCAGCGCGCCATCGCCTACAACGCCGCGCTGCGCGAGCCAATGCCGGCGCAGGTGATGGGCGATCCTACGCGCTGGCGCCAGATCCTGCTCAACCTGGTCTCGAACGCCATCAAGTTTACCGAGCAGGGCGCGGTCGAGGTAACGCTGTGGTACGACCAGGAGCGTGAAGTCCTGATCTGCAGCGTGCGCGACACCGGTATCGGCATGAATGCGCAGCAGGTCGCCGCGCTGTTCGTGCCGTTCAACCAGGCCGACAGCACCGTGGCGCGGCGTTTCGGCGGCACGGGCCTGGGCTTGTATCTGGTAAGGCAACTGGCCAACGCCATGGGCGGCGACGTGACTGTCAGCAGCAGTGCGGGCGCCGGCACCACCATGACGGTATCGGTGCAGGCGCCAGCGGTTGCAGCGCCGGCGCCGGCGCCGGCCGCCGCGGCGTGCCCAGAACGCGCGCCGCCACAACTGGCCGGACGGGTGCTGGTCGTCGAGGACGGCGCCGACAATCGCATGCTGATCCGCGCGCTGCTCGAGGGCATGGGCGTGGAGGTGCTGGGCGCCGACAATGGCGCGCAGGGCGTCGAACGCGCACTGGCGACACTACCCGACCTGGTGCTGATGGATATTCACATGCCGGTGGAAGATGGGGTGACCGCCACCGGGCGCCTGCGCCAGGCCGGCTTCCAGCGGCCGGTGGTGGCGCTGACCGCCGACGTCATGGTGGCAGACCGCGCACGCTACCTGGCCGCCGGCTTCGACGACTGCCTGGCCAAGCCGATCGACCGCGCCGCCTTCGAGCGCGTGGTGGCGCAGCACCTGCCCAAGCCGGCGCTGGCGGCACATTTTTCCGACTTGCCAGGGTTTGCAGCGCTGACCAGGACTTTCCGTGACGGCATAGCGCAGCGGGTGGCCGGGATTGCTGCCGCGCTGGCCGGCGGCGACCTGCCGGCCGCGATTCACGAGGCGCATTCGATCAAGGGCTCGGCAGCCACGTTCGGCTGTCCCGAAACCGGGCATTGCGCGCAAGTGCTGGAAGCGGCCTGCCGCAGCGGCGACCGGGCCGGCGTGGCCACGGCGCTGGCAGCACTGGAGCAGGCCAGCGCGCGCGAGGCCGCCTGCGCCTGAAGCCTGTTCCTGCTCCCGCCCAGGCCGCAGGGGCCGGTTCAGTTCGACGCAGGACCAGCGCCGTGCCGGCGCCGGGGCGGCAGCTGGATCGTCGCCAGCGCCGAGTACAGCGGCGGCGTCAGCACGCGCGAGACGGTGCTGGCGATCACCGCGCACGCCATCAGGCTCAGTACCATGCCGTGACCATCGACCATTTCCATCACGATGATGAAGGCGGTGAGCGGCGCCTGCGTGGCCGCTGCCAGAAAGCCCACCATGCCCAATGCGATCACGGCGGGTGCATACGGGTAGTTGGTCAGCCACGCCACGTCATGGCCCAGCGCCGCGCCGATCGACAGCGACGGCGCAAAGATCCCGGCCGGCACGCCCGACCATGCGGTGACCCAGGTGGCGATGAATTTGAACAGCGCGAAGCCGCCCGGCACATGGCCGTTGCTGTCCAACAGGGCACGGGTGGCCTCGTTGCCGCTGCCATAGGTGGCGCCGCCGGTTACCGCGCCGATCACCGCCACGGCCATGCCGCAGCCGATGGCGAAGCGCACCGGGTAGCGCTGGCGCCAGCGGCTCGGCGCGTCGGGCGACGTGCCGCGCAGGGAGGCCAGCAGCAGCCGGGCGAACAGGCCGCCGGCCAGTCCTGTCACCAAAGTGACGAGCAGACCCGGTCCCACCAGCGCCAGGCCGATCGGGCCGGGGTGAATCACGCCGAAGTGGGTGCCGTTGCCATAGACCGAGACCGCAATCAGGCCGGCCAGCACGATGCCGGAGACAATCAGGCCGCTGTTGCGCTGCTCGGGTGTGCGCGACAGCTCTTCGATGGCGAACATCACGCCGGCCAGCGGCGTGTTGAACGCCGCTGCGATGCCGGCCGCGCCACCGGCGACCAGCAGCGAATGGGCGCTGACGCCGCTGCCGCGCGGCAGCCAGCGGCGCGCCGTCAGCATGATGCCGGCGGCGATCTGCACCGACGGTCCTTCGCGGCCCAGCGACAGGCCGCCCAGCAGGCCGGCCGAGGTGAGGCCGATCTTGGCCAGGCTCAGTTTCAGCGACACCAGCAAGGGGCGCCTGCCGCCCGACAGCGCCGGGTCGAGCGCAGCCATC
The DNA here is from genome assembly GCF_001421905.1 of Duganella sp. Leaf61. Classification (NCBI taxonomy): domain Bacteria; kingdom Pseudomonadati; phylum Pseudomonadota; class Betaproteobacteria; order Burkholderiales; family Oxalobacteraceae; genus Duganella; species Duganella sp. Leaf61. Next base: position 327,355 of record NZ_LMLM01000030.1, on the reverse strand, counting down.
ACCTGCGGAATGCCGGAGCCGCCCGCGCCGCGCGCGTAGCGCCGCGTGACCCAGACGATGGCGCCGCACAGCAGCGGTGTCCACAGCAGCGGCAACCACCAGCCCACGCTGGCGATATCGAGAAATAGTCCCAGCGCCTGCTCGGCCAGCCAGGTAAAACCGACCACCACCAGGCCGGCGACCGCCGCCGCGCCCACCACCACGGTGCGGGTGATCCATACCTCCGGCGAGGCGAACTCGCGGCGAAAGGCGGTGCGCATGTCGTGCGGGGTTTTGTCTGGCGGCTGCATGGGGGAGTTTTGGGCAAGGGGAGCGTCATTATATTCCTATGCGGGCGAAGGCGTGCTCGGCTGGCGGCGAACCGTACGCCATGCGCGGTATTGTTCTGCTAACATGAAATCGATTCATGTACTTTTTGTGACGATAAACTTGATACCAGCGATCCTCCCTCATTCTTGCAACCGGTGCGCCGCAGCGGCCACTGCCGGCAGCCTGCTGCCGTTCGTCCACGCCCTGATCGTGTCCGCGCCATGACGGCCGGCCTGTTCGACACCCTGCGCGAACTGAACCTCTCCTGGTTTGCCGCCATCAACGCCAATGCCGGCCTCGATGGCTGGCAACTGGCCGGCGCCCTGTTTGCGGCCGAGCGGGTAATCCTGCTCGCGCCCCTTGCGCTGGTGGTGCTGTGGCTCACCGGCCGGCGCGGCGCGCGCCAGGCTGCGGTGGAGGCGGCGCTGGCCGTGCTGTGCGGCCTGACCGTCAGCGGCGCGATCGGTGCGTTGTGGTTCCACGACCGGCCGTTCGCGGCCGGCATCGGCCAGTGCTTCCTCGAACACGCGCCCACCAGCTCCTTCCCCAGCAACCACGGCACCATCATGCTGGTAACGGCGTTGATGCTGGCCACCAGCGCGGCGCCGTTGGCCCGGCGCTGGGGGCTGGTGCTGCTGCCATTGGCCGTGCTGGTGGCGTGGTCGCGGGTGTTTGTCGGCGTGCACTGGCCGCTGGACATGCTGGGCGCCCTGGCGCTGGCCGTGGTGCTGGTGGCCGTGTTCCGGCTGCACCTGCTGACCGCGCTGAGCGCGGCCGTCACCGGCTGGGGCGTGGTGGTGCACCGCCGTTTGCTCGCGCCGTTGATTGATCGCGGATGGTTGAGACCGTAGTTCGGAGTTTTGGTGGATAATACAAATGTTGCCATTTGCGCCAGCGCCGTTTTACGCGATGCAAATGGCACCTGTCCAGCGTAGCGCCGGATGTTCATCTAACAATTGCGGTCGCGGACCTGGTCCGACGGCCTGCATATCTAAAGAGACTGCCAACGACATGAATATTTCCATCAGACCCGCAACGACGATCCTGCTCTCCACCCTGGTCGGCCTCTCGGCCTGCAGCCAGCTGCCAGCGGGCGACAAGGCCTCCGCCATCTCGGCTTCGCGCGCCACGTTCGGCACGCTGTCGAACGGCGCCAAGGTCGAAGCGGTCACGCTGAAAAACGCCGCCGGCATGTCGGCCACGCTGATCTCGTACGGCGCCACCGTGCAAAGCCTGCGCTTCCCGGACAAGCAGGGCAATGCCGCCGACCTGGTGGTCGGCTACGACAACCTGGCCGGCTACGAAACCACCCCGGGCTTCACCAACGTCACGGTCGGCCGCTACGCCAACCGCATCGCCAAGGGCACGTTCGCCCTTGATGGCAAATCCTATCCGCTGTCGCTGAGCGAGCCGCCGAACACCCTGCACGGCGGCGCCATCGGCTGGGACAAGCGCAACTGGGTCGTGAAATCGGTGGACCAGACGGCCGACAAGGCCTCGGTTACCTTCACCCTCACGTCGCCGGACGGCGACCAGGGCTTCCCGGGCACCGTCGTCGCCGACGTCACCTACGAGCTCAATAACAACAACGACCTGACCATCCGCTACGGCGCCACCACCGACAAGCCGACCGTGGTCAACCTGACGTACCACAGCATGATCAACCTGTCGGGCATTCCGGCCTCGCGCCTGGCCACCGACGCCGATCTGACCATCGAGTCGGACGCCATCCTGCCGGTCGATAAAACCCTGATCCCGACCGGTACGCCGCTGCCGGTGGCCGGCACGCCGTTCGACTTCCGCACGCCCGCCAACGTTACCGCGCGCGCCCGCGCCGAGCACCCGCAGCTGGCGCTGGCCAACGGCGGCATCGACCACAACTACGTTCTGCGCGGCGGCAAAACCGCCACGCCGAAACCGGCCGTCACGCTGGAAGACCGCCAGTCCGGTCGCGGCCTGAAAATCTCCACGACCGAACCGGGCATGCAGGTTTACACCGGCAACTTCCTCAAGGGCGAAATCGTGGGCAAGGGTGGCCAGCGCCTGACCAAGTACCAGTCGATCAGCTTCGAGGCGCAGGGCTATCCCGACGCGCCGAACCAGCCGGCGTTCCCATCGACGCGCCTGGACCCGGGCCAGAACTACTCGCAGACCACGGTGTTCCACTTCTACCAGCTGAAGTAACCCGCTACTGCGGCGCCACCCAGTTCGATTCGCTGGGCGGCGGCGCCGCCGCACTGGAGAGCAGCTTGCCGGTATCGGTATCGTAGCGGAAGGTCTCCACCACCGGCCCGGTCGCCACCCGCACGATGCCGGCGGCCAGGTCGTCGGTCACGCTGACGGTCACCGGCGCCCGGTCCGCGCATGCGACCGTGGCGCCGGTCTCGAATCCCCGGTTTTCCTGCGCCGGTTTGAGTACGCAAGGCGCCGCCCCCGCGCGGCCCAGTTCCAGCCACCCTTCGGGCGTGATGCGGTGCTGGTAGATCGGGCGTCCCCGTACATCCCTCGTTGTAAACAGTTCGCCACGGCCGTAGGTGCGGCCCTGGCCATCCATGCTTTTCACGCCCACCACGTTGTGCGTGAGCAGACCGCGCTCGTCGATGTAGTAGTGGCCGATCTGGGTGCCGGCATTGAGCGGCCAGCGCAGGTGCATATGCATGTGCGGCGGCGCGTCGGTATGGCCGTGCGGGTAGTTGGTGTCAAAGCCCATCACCTGGATCGTCCCCAGCTTTTCCTGCGCCACGAAGTCGCCCAGGCCGGTGCGCCGTATTACTTCGCGCTGGGCGAATTGCAGGTTGTCGGCCGCGTGCCGTTGCAACGCGGGGAAGGCGCCGCTGGCATAGGCGCCGGCGCGGCGGGCGATGTCGGCGTGCTCGAAGCGCAGCACCATGCCCGGCTCCACGATATGGGTGGCGAATTCGCCGGCCGTGAAGGCGTCGCCGGCAACCGGCGGCACCGATACGGTGACCCTTTCGCCATCGACCATGAAGGGCAGGTCGCCGCTTTCGAGCACCACGCGCTTGACGCTGCCGGGCGCGGCGCGAAAGCGCAGCTCCAGCGTACGCCGCGCGGGCAGCGCCAGGGCCACCAGGGTTTCGCGGCGGTTGTCGCGGGCCAGGGCGGGGTCGCCCAGCACCGTGCAGGCGGCGCAACTGTCCGCAAGCAGCGTGACTGGCGCCATGCCGGCGTGGCCCGGTTGCTTGACGAACTTGAGGACCACGGTAACCTGGCCGTCATCGGCCATTGCCGCCGGTGCGGCGCTGACCAGCGCGCCGGTCAGCGCTGCCAGCAAGACGATATGCATGCGCGCCATCACAGGTCCGCCTCGTACGTCAAACCGACAAAGACCGTACGGCCCACCGGAAAATAATTGTTGAGCAGTTCGCGGTGGGCGCCCTGGCGCACCACGAACGGCGCGCGCGTCAGGTTCTGGCCTTGCACCACGGCGCGCAGCGAGCGGCTGAGCTGGTAGCTGGCCTGTACATCGACCTGGTTGCGCGCCATCGCCACCAGGTCGCGCTCGCGCGTGTCCTGGTCCACCGATTCCAGCGCCTTGCCGATGCGGTTGTACGACAGGCGCACATCGAGCGGACCGGCCGCATACGACAGCGTGGCGTTGGCGATAAAGTCCGGCTGGTGGATCAATCCGGACGAACGGCGCGTGGCCGGGCCGCCGTTGGCCACGCTCGCTGCGCTCATCGGCTGGTTGAAGAAGCCCTTGAGCCAGGTGACATTGGTGGAGAAACCCAGCCCGCGCAGTGGGCGCGGCAGGAACATGAAGCGGTCGGCGATGTATTGCAGCTCGATGCCGCGCAAGCCCGCCCTGGCGGAATTGAGCGGCTGGGCGATGGTCACCTGCGAGTAGGTTCGGCCCTGGTGATCGGTGGCGGGACCGACAGCGCTGGTGGTGAAAATCTCGTTGCGGATGTCCTTGTAAAACGCCGCTGCCGAAACGATGCCGCCACGCGGCAGATACCATTCGTAGGCCACGTCATAGTTCCAGGCTTCGCGCGGCGCCAGTGCCGGGTTGCCCTGGTTGACGGTCAGGCTGCCGTCGGTGCCGACCGAAAAAGTCTTGCGTGCCGCGTACTGTGCGAAGTCGGGACGGCCGATGGTTTTACTCACGCCACCCTTGACGCGCATGTTGGCGTCCAGCTGGTACGTGGCCAGCATGGATGGCAGCAGGAAGCGGTAGTCGCCGCTGCGGCTCGATGGCGTGTAGGCGGTGCTGCCGGCCGCAGTCGGGGCCTGGTAGCCGTCCACCTTGACGTCGGTGCGGTCCTCGCGCACGCCGGCCAGCAGCATCCAGCGCTCGCTCTGGTAAATACCCTGGGCATAGAAGGCTTTCACTTTTTCGGTATCGCGGTAATCGTCGGCGAAGTTGTTGGCCAGCTGGTTGGTGGCGATGAACGATGAAGCGTAGGTACTGGTCAGCTGTGCCGAGCGCTGGCGGTCGGGCAGCAGGTAGCCCGCCTGCGGGGTTTCATAAGTGGGGAAACTCGCTGGTATCAGCACACTGGCCAGTGTACCGATGGTCTGCTGGGCGGCCACGTCGCGCGGCACCAGTTCCTGGTAGCGCACGTCCCAGGCCTGCGTGGTCCGCGTCAGGTTGACGCCGAGGTTGAAGCCGAAGCCGCGATCGCCGGGTTTGAAATTGTGCTTGTAGTCGACGCGCACGAAATCGACGTCGTTATCGAGGTCGCGGTTGATGTCGCGCCAGTACAGGCCCTTGTAGTTGGCCGGATCGGTGGCGGCTTGCGGGTTGTCGAAGGCGAGTCGCGGCGCGCCGCCCGCCATCGTGTACGAATATGCCAGCGCGGGCAGGGTCTGGGCGATAGTGGTGCCGGCCCTGGGATTGGTGGTGTACTTGATCATCTGGCGGTACTCGCGGTACGTTGCCCTGGACGACGATGCCGTCACGCCCACGTCGGCATTGGCGCCCGCTTCGAACAGGCCGTCCACCGTGAACAGGTTGGTGCGGCGCTTGACCGGCTGATAGGTAAACCCCTGCTGGACGTCGCCCAGCGCGTAGCGCCCGCCGGTGGCGGTGGGCACCACCGCCGAGCCGGGGCTGGTGAGGGTTTCGTAGCGCGTCTCCGTGTCCTTGTCGGCATAGTGGCCGGCAAAGGCGGACAGGCGGCTGCGCGCGCCGAAGCGGTATTCGAGTTTGGTATTGAGGCTGGCGCGCTCGCGCAGGTTGTCGAACGCGAAGTCCTGGTTGCGCACCGGCGCCGGCTGTCCCGTGGCCGACAGGTTGCTGAACGGGGTGCGCGCACCGTTGGCAGTAAAGTATGTCCAGCCGCCGCCGCTGGTGTCGCCGGGCAGTTCCGAGAAGGCGCTCGACGGCAGCCGTTGCAGTTCGGCCGAGACGACGATGCCGAACTGGCGGCGGTCGCCGAAGATGGCGGCGCCGGTGGCGTCGGCGCGGCCCGAATTCTTTTGGTCGGACAGGAATTTGCCGGCGCTGGAATTGCGTCCCGCGAAAGCGTTGGCGACAAAAAAGCGGTCCTGGTCGCGGGCAAAGGCGCTGCGGCTCACCAGGTTGACCTGGCCGCCCAGCGCGTGCGGGTCGTATTCGGCCGTGACGGTCTTGATGGCCTGGATTTGCGACACCAGCCCCGCCGGCAGCATCTCCAGCCGCGCGCCGCGGTAGGTCTGGTCGGCCGAGGCGATCGGCACGCCGTCGACGGTTACCAGGTTGTAACGGCTGTCCAGGCCCCGGATGGTGGCGCGCTGGTAGATATCGCGGTTCTTGGTGGCGTCGCCGCCGCCCACCACCGACAGGCCGGGGATCCGGCGCGACGCTTCCACGATATTGAAGTCGGGCAGCTGGCCGATATCGTCCTGGCTGACGGCATCGACGATCTGGCGCGTCGCCTTCTTGGTTTGCACAGTGGCGTGTTCTGCCGCGCGCAGACCGCTGACAACGACCTGCTGCACATCGCCTTCCGCCTCCTGGGCGTAAGCGGGCAGGGTGAGCATTACCGCCGCCGCGAGCGGCAGCAGGGGAAGGGGGGCGAGACGGTGTTTGATACGCATTATGACTGCTCCATGGGGGCTGGTTCGAGTAGATCCGGTTGCTTTCCGGTCGATGAAGATCGGAGAAAATGGTAGCAACGCTGAACCGGCCCCGGAGGCCTTTAACAGTCAGTTTTAACGGTGAAAAATACGGTTATTTGATGCGCACGCCGATCACCTGGACGTCGGTGGTGCCCGATGCGCGCAGTGCGCATTGCAGCAGGATTTCGAACGGCCGCACGCTGCCATCGGGCCGCATTGCCCTGGTCAAGACAGCGCGCAAACGCTCGCGGTCGAGCAGGAAATCCATGCCGGCCTCGGTGCCGACCGACGAGGTACCGCCGATCATCAGCACGTGGCCGTTGCCGCTCAGGTTGGGGATGTAGGCCAGCACCGCGAAGCCGTGCTTTTCGCGCTCGGTGCCGGCAAATTCGATCAGCGCGCGCTCTCCGGCGGCCGGGGCGTCGTTGCGCACCAGGATTCTGTCGTTGGGGACGTCGAGATCGATGTGGTAATTGAGGCGGTCGCGAAACAGCGATACCCACGGGTTGGCGTCGGCCGTGCCCACCAGTACCGCGTTGGACTGCTTGAGATCATTGAGTTGCAGGTCGCGCGCGTAGCGCACCCGCAGGCCGTGCGGCGCGTTGGCCGCCAGCTTGCCCAGTTCCACCGCCAGCGTGACCGAGATCACGCCCGTGTAGCGGCGCCAGTGGAAGGTCGGCGGCGCGGGACCGTGGGCGTTGTTGGCCGACGCATCGAAGCGCTTGGCGATGTAGTCGTCGAGCGAAATCTGGCGCCCGGTGGCCCGCTGGTGCATCACCAGTTCCGAGTCGGCGGGAATGAACAGCGTTTCGTGGCCGGCGAACAGCAGCGACTTCCAGAACGCGTCCACCGGATCGGTTGATTTTTCGGGCGCGGCAAACGCACCGACGATCGCCACCAGCAGCAGTGCGGTAAAAGCGCCGAAGATGGTGCGGTACTTGTGGACGGTCAGCAGGTTGCGCCAATGGCGCGGTGTCGGCGATGATTGAATATCCGGCTGCGGCTCGGGTGAGATATCGGTGGGATCGAGCACGAACGGCGCCGGCGAGGCGGCAACTGGCGCAACAGCGTCATTGGCGACAAACACCGGGCTGTACGAACCGCGTGGAATGGCGATGCGCACCGGGTCGCCCAGGCCTTCGCTTTCGTAATACCTGGCCAGGCGCTTCCTCAGCATCGCCGCCGTGGTGCGCACGATGGTGTCTTCGGCCGGAATGTAGTTGTCGGGCCGGCCGAAGACGTGGATGCCGATGTGTTGCTCGGTCAGGCGCAGATTTTTTTGCGTGAGCGCCGCCTCGCACACATAGGCCAAAAACGCGGACAGCCGCTCGCTGCGGGAGAATTCGGCGCTTGCCAATACCTTTTCCAATGCCACGCGTTCGGCCGACGGCGCTTCCGGTTCCATGTCCATCGGCGCAGGATAGCAAGCCGGTGTGACAGGCGCATGACAGGCGCGCCGTCATTGAGCCTGCGTTCAGGCGACGATTCAGTCCTGTTCGGCCAGTGTCGGATAGTCGGTGTAACCGACCTCGGTGCCGCCGTAGTAATTGGCGTGATTCGGCGCGTTCATCGGCGCATCCCGCTGCAGGCGGGCGATGAAGTCGGGGTTGGCGAGCACCATCTGGCCGTACGCTTCCACGTCGGCCAGGCCGCTGGCAACGTCGGTGCCGATCGCCTCGCGCGGCCGGCCGGGGCGGTTCAGTACCAGCGTGCCTTTCCAGGCAGTGCGCAGGTCGCGCAGCAGCGTTTCGTCGCCCTGGTCCATCAGGTGCAGGTACGCCAGGCCCAGTTTGTCCAGCGCCGTCACCAGGTGGCGGTACAGGGCTGGACCTTCTGCGCCTTCGGCGATGCCGCCGGCCGTGCTGCCGGGCGAGAGGCGGATGGCGGTGCGGTTGGCGCCGATTTCGTCAGCGACGGCCGCCGCCACTTCCAGCGCAAAGCGTACGCGGTTGGCAATGTCGCCGCCGTACTGGTCGCTGCGCGTGTTGGCGTTGGGTGCGAAGAACTGGTGCACCAGGTAGCCGTTGGCGCCGTGGATTTCCACGCCGTCGGCGCCAGCGTCGATGGCGCGGCGCGCGGCCAGGCGGAAGTCGGCCACGGTCGCCTGTACCTCGGCGGTGGACAGGGCGCGTGGCACCGGGATGTCCTGCATGCCGGTGGCGGTAAACATCGGCGCGCCGGGGGCGACGGCCGACGGCGCGACCGGGGTGCGGTGGTGCGGCGTGTTGTCCGGGTGGGACATGCGGCCAGCATGCATCAGCTGGATGAATAAACGGCTGCCCTGGGCGTGCACGGCATCTGCCACCGGCTTCCAGCCGGCGACATGGGCGTCGGTGTAGATGCCGGGGGTGGACAGATAGCCCTGGCCGTCGTCGGACGGCTGCGTGCCTTCGGTGATCACCAGGCCCACGCTGGCGCGCTGGCCGTAGTAACGCGCTGCCAGTTCGCCGGGCGTGCCGTCGTACCGGGCGCGCGAGCGCGTCATCGGGGCCATGGCCACGCGGTTGGTCAGATCATAGCGTCCGGTGCGGACAGGTTGAAACAGTGTGGTCATGATGGTCCTTTCGGGGAGTCGATGCGCTATCATGCACTGCTTATCCAGTGGGATAAATACGGTTTATTGCAATACACTGATCCAAAAATGGAGCAATGATGGCGTTCTTGAACGATATGGCGATCTTCGTGGAGGTGGTGAAGGCCAGGGGCTTTCGTGGCGCGGCCGAGGCGCTGCACATGCCCAATTCCACCATCTCGCGCCGCATCGGCCTGCTGGAAAAGACCATCGGCCTGCGCCTGCTTCACCGCACCACGCGCAAGGTCGAACTGACCGAGGCAGGGCAGGTGTACTACGAGCGCTGCAAGCGCATTGTGGACGAGGCGCGGCTGGCGCATGAACAACTGGGCGACATGCTGGCGCAGCCCACCGGCACCTTGCGGGCGTCGCTGCCGGTCGATTTCGCGGTGATCTACATGGCGCCGCTGATCGCCGAATTTGCGCAGTTGTACCCGGGCCTCACGTTCGACTTCGACCTCACGCCGCGCCAGATCAACCTGGTGACGGAGCCGTTCGACGTCGCCATCCGCATCGGCGAGCAGGAAGATTCGCACCTGGTGGCGCGCCATTTGGCGTCGTTGACGCCATTTTTTTATGCGTCGCCCGCGTACCTCGAACGCGAGGGAGAGCCGGCCACGCCGGCTGACCTGGCGGGCCACCAGTGCTTCAACATGAATAAAGACGGGCTATGGAACCTGCACGGCGGGGACGAGGTGACACAAGTTGCGGTAGGCTGCCGCTATGCGCTCAACAGCGTGGGGATGTTACGGCGCCTGGCCACGCTCGACCAGGGCATCATCCTGATGCCGCCGGCCATCGTGGCCGACGACGTGGTGGCGGGCCGGCTGCGCCAGGTGCTGCCGGCCTGGCACGGCAAGCCGGTTCCGGTGTACGCCGTTACCGAGACGCGGCTGCTGCCGGCCAAGACCCAGCGCTTCATCGAATTCATCAAGCAGCGGCTGGAAGCGGAGCATGGAACTCGCCCCCAGGATATTGCGCGCACATGAAGTCCACGAAGGCGCGCACCTTGGGGCTTTGCAACCGGCGCGACGTGTGCAGCACCCACAGTTCCACTTCCTCGTCGGCCATGCCCCACGACACCAGCGCGCCCGAGTCCAGCAGCTCACCCACGATCGAGCGCGGCACCAGTGCCGCGCCGGCGCCGGCGGCGATCGCATCGCGCACCATCAGCAGCGACGACACCCGCAACACCGGCCGCGGCGCGACGGCGTAACCGTCGGCGACCGTCCAGGTATCGCCGTCGCGGTAGCCTGGCGTGACCACGGCCGGCACCGGAGCACCGGTCGCTGGCCTGGCCACTGAAGGTGCGGCGGCCAGCACCATCCTGTCCCTGGCAAAGCAGCGGCCCACCAGCGCGCTCTCCTTGGGCGGGTTGATGCGGATCGAGACGTCGAAGTGTTCGTCGACGATATTCACCAGCCGGTCCTCGGCCACGGCGTCGATCTGCACCTCGGGGTAGCGGGCCAGGAAGCGCGCGGCAATACCGCCCAGCGCCACCTGCGAAAACAGCAGCGGCGCGGCCACCCGCAAGCTGCCGCGCGGCGTGGCCACGCTGTCGCGCGCCGCCGCCACGGCTTCGGCCACCTCGTGCATCGGCCCCTCGGTGCGGCCGCGCAGCAGTTGCCCGGCCTCGGTCAGTTCCAGCGAGCGGGCGCCACGTTCGATCAGGCGGATGCCCAACGACTCTTCCAGCTCCGCCACCCGCCGCGACAGCGTGGCCTTCGACCGTCCGCTGGCGCGGCTGGCCTTGCCGAAGCCGCCATGCGCGGCCACCAGCTGAAAATCACCGAGTGCGTTGTAATCCATGCTGTTCCAATAATGATACGCAGAGTCTCGATTTTAGCGGCTTGGCAGGACAAATGAAACACATTATCGTTCGGCCTTACCCAATCAAGGAGGTCTCACATGAACAGCAATCGAGCATTGGTATTGACTGAATACGGCGGCGCCCATGCCCTCAAGCTTGCAGCGGTAGCCGCGCCGGTGCCCGGCCCGGGACAGGTGGTGGTGCGGGTGCACGCGGCCGGCCTCAATGCGCTGGACTGGAAGCTGCGCGAGGGCTACGTGCGGCAGGCGTTCCAGCTGCAGTTGCCGGCGGTGCTCGGCGTCGAACTGGCCGGCGTGGTCGAAGCGGTGGGCGCGGACGTGACCCGGCTGCGCGTGTGCGACCGCGTGATGGGGCCACTGGGCGGCCTGGGCGCCTACGCCGAACTGGTAGCGGTCAAAGAGGCCAACCTGGCGCTGGTGCCGCCCTCGATGTCCATGACCGACGCCGCTGCCCTGCCGCTGGCAGCGGTGGCGGCATGGAGCAGCCTGCACCTGGCCGGCCCGGTCCATGCCGGCCAGCGAATATTGATCCACGGCGCGGCCGGCGGCCTCGGAGGCTTCGCGGTGCAGTACGCGCGCCAGGCTGGCGCCGTGATCTATGCCACCGCGCGCAGCAGCCACGTGGACTACGTGCGCAGCCTGGGCGCCGACCACGTGATAGCGTACGACCGGCAGCGCTTCGAAGACGAAGCACGCGACATCGACCTGGTGCTCGACTACGCGGGCGGCGACGTGGTGGCGCGCTCGTGGGCGGTGCTGGCCGGGCATGGCGCCATCGTCAGCGCCGCCACGCCCGACATCGTGGCCAGCACGCCTGCCGGGCGGCGCGGCCTGTGGTTCCAGAACACGCCCGCCACCGCGCGCCTGCAGGCGATTGCCGACGACGTTGTGCACGGGCGCTTGCAATCGAAAGTAGCTGCGGTAGTGCGCTTCGACGATCTGCCGGCGGCGATCGAGCGCCAGCGCACCGGGGCCACGCTGGGCAAAACCGTGGTGACGCTGGTCGGCTGAAGCAGGCGGTGGGACCACGCGGATGGCGCACGATCAGGCATGTGAGCGATACGTGGCGTGTTCTGTAAGAAGTAAGCGGGCGCCCGATCGTGCCTGGGTGCTATGATGCCTTTATGGAAATCTTCACGGATCTACTCCGCCAGCGTCAGCCCTGCGTTACCGCTTCCTGGACTATCAGTTACACAGCCGCTTACAGCAGGACCGCAATATGGGACACCTACTCACGCGTCATTTTCCTCGACATTAACATGCCCGGCACGGACGGCTCGCCGATCCACGCCGCCGCCAGCATCAGTTTCTTTTGCGTACCGAGCGACATGTCGCCGCAGCGCGTGCCCACGTGGCGATCCAGGCCGAAGCGTTCGACCACCGCATGCACCTTCGGCGTGAGCGTGCAGCGCTTGGCCTGGGCGACGAACGCCAGCAATTCGCTACCGGTGATGAACGGGTAGATCGGGCATTCGTCGGGCGCGTACGCGAGCCGCAGCTTGGCCTCGATCGGTTCCTGGTGCAGTGCATCGCCGTCTATCCACACCGCGCCGCTGTCCGGTGGCGTGACGCCGGCCAGCACCCGCAGCAGCGTCGATTTGCCCACGCCATTGGGACCGCGCAGCATGTAGGCGCCGGGCTCGCAGGTCAGGCTGATCGCGCGCAGCACCTGTCGCGCGCCATACGATTTACACACTTGTTCAACACGCAGCATGGCAATTCCTCAAGTCAGGCAAACGAAAGTGGCCGCGATCCACAGGCCGGTCACGACGGTGCCGATCACCACGGCGTGGCGGTCGGTCACCAGGTGCGGCACCGACAACGCCGCCAGCAGCAGGAGATAAGAGGCGACCGATGCTGCCGCATGCCACGGCGTGGTCGCGCCCATGTCCCAGGCAGCGATGGACAGCACCGCCAGCAACGGCAGGCAGCACGCGGCCACCACCGCCAGGTCGAACGGCCGCCACCAGCGCGGCGCCAGCGGCAGCGCGCCGAAATAGCTGGCGCTATCGACATGCGTGAGGTGCAGGAAGCGCAGCATGCCGCTCATGATCAGTACCACCACGCCTTGCGCAATCACGATGGTGGGGAAGCTGCGCGCGTCGCCATCGAATATGCGGGCCAGGCTCCAGGCGCCTGCCGCGATGGCCATCGCCGTCAACGTCTTGCCGGTCAACTCGTTGCGGCGTTCGCGCCAGAGCAGCGCCAGTGACAGGTGCAAAGGAGCGAAGTGCGCGACTGCACCGGCGCCGCTGCTGGTGCGACCGATGCGCGGCACCTGTATCCTCTTGCGCGCGGTTGGGACTGCCGGCGGGGGACCACGCCACAGCACCACCAACGCGCAGGCGCCGACCAGTAGCTCAATGGCGAGTGCGGCGCGCGTGCCTAAACTGGCGGCGAGCAGCATGCACGCCGCCACCAGCACCAGCGCTTGCAGGCTGGCCAGCCGCTGCTCCAGCACGGCCACCTGCACGACCAGGGCCAGCACCAGCACATCGCCCAGCAGCAGGGTGTGCGCGAGCGGGCGATGGTGGTCGATGGTGACCGCCATCGCGCCGAGCGCCAGCAGCAGCAACGGTCCGTTGGCCAGTACCAGCACCAGCACATCGACATGGCGCAACTGGCGCGCCGTGAACGGCAGCGATTTCAGGAACGCCATGAACGGCCCGCCCTCGATCTGCGCGCGCTGCATGCCTGCCCACAGGCCCGCGAACGCCAGCAGTGCCGCCAGGTGCAGGCTGCGCTGGAGCACGTCATGGTGCGGCGAGAGCAAGGAGAGCAGGGGATAGGCCAGAGTGGCGATATTGCTGAGCAGCGAACTGCCCAAGGCCGCGCTCAAGCCAAAGAACAGCACGGCCGCCTGCCAGCGCCGCAGCAGCAGACGTGCAGTGGTGGTTGCGTACCAGCGCAGGCGGTGGGTGAGCAGGGGCAGGGCGAAGATGGTGCGCTCCAGGTCGTGGCACCGTCGCGCCGTCAGTTTAGGTTCCTTTCGGCGCAAGCGCCGGGGACAGGGTTGCTGCCGCATCGGCAGCCGTGGTCGGCGCGCCAATTTCGCGCAACTCGGGCCGCGCCGGCAAATCGGCCGGCAGCCTGAAATCCCACGCCAGGCCGGCACACTGCATGCCGCGCAGTGCCCACCATCCCGGATCCCATTCGCCTTCGGCAAGGCCAAGGCGGGCCGACCCCGGATAGGCGTGGTGATTGTTGTGCCAGCACTCGCCCATTGTCAAGAGCGATGTCAGGTGGATGTTCCGGCCCTGCACCGCTGCGCCAGGCGGCCGGCCAGGCGCTACTTTGCCAGGCGCCGGTCGAATGAAAATGGCCGCAATGCCGTCAGTTGCACCTGCGGGTAGTCCGGGTGCAGGGGATTGATGACGAAGTTGGCTTCTTCGGGCACGATCACCGATGGAATTTTCATGGTCAGGGTGTCGCCGCGACGTAGCCAGTCGCCGCCGAACGATTGCGCGGTGGTCGACAGCGGCAGTGCATCCCACCCGTCTGGCAACACCTCGGTGTCGGGCGCGTACACCGCGCTGGCATCGGGCAGGTCCACCGCCACCAGCACCAGCGGTGGGCAGGGCGTTGTTCCCAGGTGCACCAGCTTTTCGAGCGAGGTGACGGCGATGGTGCCGCCGCAATACAGCGCCGGCAGGCCGATCGGATTCCAGCGCCCGCCATACATGGCCGCGCCTGAACAGTGCCTGTCGAGCGCGTATTTGCGGTGAGCAATGCGCCAGAGTCTCATAGCGCACCGCCAGTGGCGATGGCGTTGAGCACCTGGCGGACCGCGATGGCGCCGGGCTCGGTATCGAGATAGTCCATGGGCGCCGTATCGTGGAACGTCAGGTTGGGCGTGCGCAGCCAGGCTTTGGCGGCCTCTTCGTCGTCGAATACTTCTTGTGCCAGGCTCATCAGGTCCGCCAGCCGCCACATCCGCTCCGAGGCAGCTGCATCCATCAACGCGCCACGCTTGACCAAGGTGTGGGCTGTGGTTTCCGGCAAGCGTGCAATGCTGCGAATACGCTGGGCCGGAACGTCGAAATAGATGCCGGCATCCTTGATCATGCCAGCGGGGAAACCGATGCGTATCGCATCGACCGCATCGCTGCCGCCCGACAGCTGCATCAGTTCGGCGAAACTGGCGGGCTTGGGCTGGTCGGCGGGATCAAGGGGCACGGTGCGTGGGGCGCGGGGAGCGCTACTACCGGTATGGGCCTTCTCTGTCATGATAACCTCCGTATGGAAGTTCAGGTTATACCTTTTGGAGGTCTGTTGCAAGTGCCACCGCGCTGCCGCCAGCTGACGCTTGTCCCTACGCAAACCCCGCAGCCGCGCCGATTTGACCGATAATGCTGGCTATCTCATTTTTTAGCACCAGAATTGGAAGCCTCCCATGGAAATCAAGGTCAACTTTCTCGACAAGCTGCGGCTCGAAGCCAAGTTCGATGATTTTACGGTCATCGCCGACCAGCCCATCCGCTACAAGGGCGACGGCTCGGCCCCCGGCCCGTTCGACTATTTTTTGGCGTCGTCGGCCCTGTGCGCAGCGTATTTCGTGAAGTTATATTGCAATACTCGCAATATCCCGACCGAGAATATCCGTCTTTCGCAGAACAACATCGTCGATCCGGAAAATCGTTATAAACAGATCTTCAAGATCCAGGTCGAGCTGCCGGCTGATATCTCCGACAAGGACCGCCAGGGCATCCTGCGCTCGATCGACCGCTGCACGGTGAAAAAAGTGGTGCAGGAAGGGCCCGACTTCGTGATCGAAGAAGTGGCCAACCTCGACGCCGACGCGCAAGCGCTGCTCACGCTTAACCCGGATGCCGCCGCCCGCACCTTCATCCCCGGCAAGGACCTGCCGCTCGAGCAGACCATCGCCAATATGTCGGGCGTGCTGGCCGACCTGGGCATCAAGATCGAAATTGCCTCGTGGCGCAACATCGTGCCGAACGTGTGGTCGCTGCACATCCGCGACGCCCATTCGCCGATGTGCTTCACCAACGGCAAAGGCGCCACCAAGGAAAGCGCGCTGGCCTCGGCGCTGGGCGAGTATATCGAGCGCCTGAACAACAACCACTTCTACGCCGGCAGCTACTGGGGCGAAGACATCGCCAACGCCGATTTCGTCCACTACCCGAACGAGCGCTGGTTCAAGCCGGCCCGCCGCGACAAGCTGCCCGCCGAAATCCTCGACGACTACACGCGCGACATCTACGACGCTGACGGCGAACTGCGCGGCTCGCACCTGATCGACACCAACTCCGGCAATATCGAGCGCGGCATCTGCGCGCTGCCGTACACGCGCCTGTCCGATGGCGCCACCGTGTACTTCCCGTCCAACCTGGTCGAGAATCTGTATGTCAGCAACGGCATGAGCGCCGGTAACACGCTGGTCGAAGCGCAGGTGCAGTGCCTGTCCGAGATCTTCGAGCGCGCCGTCAAGCGCCAAATCCTCGAAGGTGAAATGGCGTTGCCGGACGTGCCGCAGGAAGTGCTGGCCAGGTACCCGGGCATCGTCGCCGGCATCAAGGGGCTGGAGGAGCAGGGCTTCCCGGTGCTTGTAAAAGATGCGTCGCTCGGCGGCGTGTACCCGGTCATGTGCGTCACGCTGATGAACCCGCGCACCGGCGGCGTGTTCGCCTCGTTCGGCGCCCATCCGAGCCTGGAAGTGGCGCTCGAACGCAGCCTTACCGAACTGCTGCAAGGCCGCAGCTTCGAAGGCCTGAACGACCTGCCGCAGCCGACGTTTGCCAGCGAAGCGGTGACGGAGCCGAACAACTTCGTCGAACACTTCATCGATTCGAGCGGCATCGTCTCGTGGCGCTTCTTCAGCGCCAAAGCCGACTACGATTTCGTCGATTGGGACTTCTCGGGCAAAAGCGAAAATTCCAACGCCGAGGAAGCGGCCACGCTGTTCGGCATCCTCAAGGACATGGGCAAGGAAGTTTACACGGCCGTGTACGACGACCTTGGCGCGGTTGCCTGCCGTATCCTGGTGCCCGGCTACTCGGAAGTCTATCCCGTGGAAGACCTGGTCTGGGATAACACCAACAAGGCGCTGCTGTTCCGCGAAGACGTGCTGAATCTGCACCGCCTGGACGACGACGCGCTCGAAGCGCTGCTCGACCGCCTGGACGACAACGAGCTCGATGAATACGGCGACATCGCCACCCTGATCGGCATCGAGTTCGACGAGAACACCGAATGGGGCCAGCTCACCACGCTGGAACTCAAGCTCCTGATCAACCTGGCGTTGAAAAACTTCGACGAAGCCAAGGAACTGGTCGAGTCCTTCCTCCAGTACAACGACAACACGGTCGAGCGCCGCCTGTTCTACCAGGCGCTCAACGTGGTCCTGGAAGTGGAGCTCGACGACGACATGGACCTGGCAGACTACGAGGTCAATTTCCGCCGCATGTTCGGCGCCGCGCGCATGGACGCGGTGCTCGGCTCAGTGGCGGGCACGGTGCGCTTCCATGGCCTCGCGCCAACGAGCATGCAGCTCGAAGGGCTGGAGCGCCACGCGCGCCTGATCGACAGCTACAAGAAGCTGCATGCGGCGCGCGCCAGGGCGGCTGCGCGCTCCTAGTGGTGTAACACCGGCGCTGTCCCACCGGTCGGCGCCGCATCCGGCGCCGGCGGCGCGATCTTGAACCAGATCGCATACATGGCCGGCAGGAACACCAGCGTCAGCACGGTGCCGGCGATGGTGCCGCCGATCAGCGTGTAGGCCAGCGTGCCCCAGAATACCGAGTGGGTGAGCGGGATGAACGCCAGCACGGCGGCCAGCGCGGTGAGGATCACGGGCCGCGAGCGCTGCACCGTTGCCTCCACCACCGCGCGGAACGGATCGAGCCCCGCCTTCTGGTTGTCGTCGATCTGGCCGATCAGGATCAGCGTGTTGCGCATCAGGATGCCCGACAGCGCGATCAGGCCCACCAGCGCATTGATGCCGAACGGCTGGCCAAACAGGATCAAGGTCGGCACCACGCCGATCAGGCCCAGTGGACTGGTCAGGAACACCATCACCATCGCCGCGATCGAGCGCACCTGGAAGATGATGATCAACAGCGTGATCGCCAGCATGATCGGGAACAGCGGCAGCATGGCCGTGGTAGCCTTGCCCGATTCCTCGATCGAACCCGCTTCAACGATGTGGTAGCCACTGGGCAGCCTGGCGACGATCGGCTGCAGCTGGGCGGTGATGGCGCCGGAGACGTCCGGCGGCTGCAAGCCGTCGGCGATATCGCCACGCACGGTCATCGTCGGCACGCGGTCGCGGCGGCGCACCAGCGGTTCTTCGAACTTCACGTCCACCGTGCCCACCTGCGAGAGCGGAATGCGCTGGCCGTCGGCGCCCGATAGCGTGAAGTCGGCGATGCGGGCCGGGTCGAGCCGGTTGTCGCCGGCCGAGCGTGCAATGACCTGGACTGTGCGGATATCTTCCCGCACGGCCGTCAATGGCACGCCATTGAGCAGGAATTGCAGCTGCTGCGCCACTGCAGTGGAGGTCAGGCCCACCGCCTGCAGGCGATCCTGCTGCAAGGTGAAATGCAGCGAAGGTGTACGCACGCCCCAGTCGCTGTTCACGGTGCGCATCATCGGGCTCTCCTCAAGCACATGCTGCACGTCTGCCGCGATGTCGCGCATCTTGGCCGGATCGGGCCCGCTCACGCGGTAGGCGACCGGGTACGGTGAGTACGGGCCGAACACCAGTTGCGTCACGCGCACCCGCGCTTCCGGCGCCAGCCCGGCGGCGACCACCTCGCGCAGGCGCACTTTCAAGGCGTCGCGCTCGTCCTGGCTGTCGGTGCGGATCACGATCTTGGCGAACGACGGATCGGGCAGTTCCGGTCCCATGGCGAGATAAAAGCGCGGCGCGCCCTGGCCGATGTAGGCGGTGACGATTTTTGCTTCCGGCTGCCTGGCCAGCCATGCCTCCACCTTGGCGGCGGCGGCGCTGGTCTGGCCGATTGCCGTACCGAACGGCATCTGCACTTCGACCAGCACTTCGGGCCGATCGGAGACCGGAAAGAACTGTTTCTTGACCACGGCCATGCCGCCGATGGCCAACGCGAACAGGCCCACCACGGCGCCGGCGACCACCCACTTGCGGGCGATCACGCGGCCCAGCAGGTCGCGGAAGCGCCGGTAGCGCGGCGTGTCGTACAGCGCTGCGTGGCCGCCTTCGACCTTCTTCAACTGCGGCAGCATCTTCACCCCCAGGTACGGGGTAAATACCACCGCCACCACCCACGACGCGATCAGCGCAATTCCGACGATCCAGAACATATTGCTGGTGTATTCGCCAGCCGATGAGCGTGCAAATCCATTGGGCATGAAGCCCACTGCTGTGACCAGCGTACCGGCCAGCATCGGTGCGGCCGTGTGGCTCCAGGCATAGGCCGAAGCGGCAATGCGGTCGTAGCCTTCCTCCATTTTGACCACCATCATTTCGATGGCGATGATGGCGTCGTCCACCAGCAGGCCCAGTCCGAGGATCAGGGAGCCGAGCGTGATGCGATCGAAGTTCTTGCCGGTGGCGGCCATCACGATGAACACCACCGCCAATGTCAGCGGCACAGCGGCAGCGACCACGATGCCCACGCGCCAGCCCATGCTGACGAAACAAACCACCATCACCACCAGCAGCGCGACGAAGAACTTGACCATGAACTCATCGACCGCCGATCCGATATTGACCGCCTGGTCGGTGACCTTGGACAGGCCCATGCCCAGCGGCAGTTCGGCGTTGATGGCGCCCACCTCCGTGTCCAGCGCCTTGCCCAGGTCCAGGCCATTCCAGCCGTCGCGCATCACGATGCCCAGCAACAGGACCGGTTCGCCGCCGTTACGAAGGATGAAGCTCGACGGGTCTTCGTAGCCGCGCTTGACGGTGGCGATGTCGGACAGCTTGAGGGTGCGCCCCTGCACGACGATCGGCGTGTCGCGGATTTTTTGCAGCTGGTCGAAGGCGCCATCCAGGCGGATGAACACCTGCGGGCCGCTGGTATCGACCGAACCGGCAGGCGTCAACACGTTCTGGTTGTTGAGCGCCGCGAACACCTGGTGCGGCGCCACGCCCAGCGTGGCCAGGCGCTCGTGCGAGAATTCCACGTAGATGCGCTCCGGCTGCTCGCCGATGATGTTGACCTTTTTGACCCCCGGCACGTGCAACAGGCGCTGACGCAGCGTTTCGGCGTCGCGCACCAGCAGGCGCTGCGGCTCGCCCTTGGCCTTCAGCGCGAACAGTGCAAAGGTCACGTCCGCGTATTCGTCATTGACCATGGGGCCGATCACGCCCTGCGGCAGGTTGCCCGCCTCGTCGCCCACCTTTTTGCGGGCCTGGTAGAACTGCTCTTGCACCTCGGCCGGCGGCGTGCTGTCCTGCAGCGTCAGGGTGGTGAAGGCAAGGCCGGGGCGGGTATAGGTTTCGCTGCGTTCGTACCAGCGCAGTTCCTGCAAGCGCTTCTCGAGCTTTTCGGCCACCTGGTCCTGCATTTCCTGCGCGGTGGCGCCGGGCCAGGCGGTGATCACGGTCATGACCTTGATGGTGAAGGCCGGGTCTTCCGCGCGACCGAGCTTGAAGAACGAGACCACGCCCGCGACCGAGATCAGGAAGATCAGGAACAGGGTGATCGCGCGCTCGCGCACGGCCAGCGCGGAGAGGTTGAAGCGGCCCGCGCTCATTGTTTGGCTCCGGCGCTGGTAATTGGTGCAGGCGCAGCCGACGCCGCCGTCACTGCAGATGTAGCCGCCGCTGCGGCTGGCGGAGCCGCTGCCACTACCGGTTCTGCGACCAGCCGTACAGCTTGGCCTTCGCGCAGCAAGTGGGCGCCCAGCGCCACGATGCGCTCGCCGGATTTGAGCGGACCGGTAACGATAGCGGCGTCGTCACCCAGGCGCTGCACGGCCACCGGCCGCCACGTGACCTGCGCTGGCTGGCCCTGGACCAACCACACGCCCGGACCCTTGCCAGCGTCGTGCAGGGCGCCCATCGGTACTGACCACGCGCTGCTTCTTGCCTGCGTGTCAGTGCTGGAACCGGCCTTCGTCGCCGATTTGGTGTCGCCCCCCTTGGCGGTGGCATCTGACCCGACAGCTGAATTACCTGCTTCATTGGCCGCTGTCGGTGTCGCATCGGGCAGCTCAATCGTAACGGTCGCACCCAGGGGTGCGGCGGCCAGCGCCCCTTCCAGTACGTATCTCGCTTCGTAGGTGCGGGTGGCGCGGTCGGCAGTGTCGGACAACTGGCGCAGGCGTGCCGGCACTGCCTGTCCGGTCTGTCCGAACAGCGTGGCCAGCCCGGTCGATCCCAACCGGGGACGCAGCGTCTCGGGCAGCGCGATCACGGCTTCGCGGCTGCCGGCGCGCGCCAGGCGCAGCACCGGCTGTCCGGCGGCCACCACCTGGCCCGGTTCGGCCAGGGTGTCCATGACGATGCCGTCGGCATCGGCCACCAGCTCGGCGTAGTGGCTGGCGTTGCGCGCCACTTCGGCCTGGGCTTCAGCTGCCTTCAACTGCGCATTCGCGGCGTCTGCGGCTGCCGCCACCTGGTCATAGGCGGAGGCGGAAATGGCGCCGGTGCCGCGCAGGTCGCGGTAGCGCGCCTCGTCTTGCGCGGTTTGCCGGGCGCGCGCCCTTGCTGCGGTGACTGCTTCCAGTTGGGCGCCGGCAGCCAGTTTCAGGTCGACCGGATCGATGCGCATCAGCACCTGGCCACGTTTTACGTGCTGGCCCGTATCGACCAGCCGTTCGAGGACTTTGCCCGCGACCCGGAACCCCGGTTCACTCTGGACGCGGGCGGCGACGGTGCCGGTGAACGTCCGCGCGCCGCGTGCGGCTTCGCTGAGCATGGCGGTGCGCACCAGTGGCGCTTGCGTGCGTGGATCGGAGGGGGCCGGCTTGTCGCAGCCCGCCAGCAGCAAGGCGGGCAGGCAAACGGCGGACAAGGCAGCGGTGGCGACAAGACGGCGAGGCATAGAAATCCCGTGAGTGAACAAAACAGGATTTCATTTTGAGACTAGTGACCAAATATGTCAACGGTCACAATCGATTTAAGAGTGTCATCTCGACAAGCTTCGCAGCACCAGGCTCGATAGCTGGGCCGGTGCGTGGTCAACGGAGTCGAAGCTGTATTGCAGCAGCAGCGGATTGAGATACGGCCGCAGCACCAGGTAGATGGCGCTCACCGTTTCGTCCAGCGGCGTCTTGCGTTCGAAGTCTTCGTTCTCGCGGCCCAGGCGCAGGATGTCGGTCAGGATGCCCTGGATGCGCAGCTCGTAGCGCTGCGCGGAATCCCACCGCTCCGAGGCGGCCGAGGAGGCGATGTCGAACAGCTTGCGGTCCTCGAAGAACAGCCGCATGCCCGATGCCACGATGGTCTTGAACAGGCGGCGCAGCTTCTCGGGCGCGCCGTCGGCGCCATCGACGGCAGCGCGGACGTCGGTCTCGATCTCGCGCAGGCAGGTGGCGCAAATCTGTTCGCCGATGGCCTGCTTCGATTCGAAGAACTTGTAGATATAGGCCTTGGAAAAACCGATCGCCTTGGCCAGGTCGGAGACGGTGGTCTTCTCGTAGCCGTACAGGCGGAAATGGGCGGTGGCGGCGCTGACGATCTGGTCGCGCACGTCATGGTCGGCCGGGCCCCGGGTCGGGCCATGGTTGATGTTTGCAGTAGTCATGGCCGACAGCTTAACCCCCATCCCCGATTTGCACAATAAGTGACCAAAGTGTGATATAGTCACTTTCATCTTTTCTTCTTTAGTGAACTGCCATGAACCCGATCCGACCATTGATTGCGCTGGCGGCAGCCTGTTTTGTGACAGGCTGCGCCACCGCTCCGGCCGTGGGGCCCTACTATGCGCGCCCCGATCTGCAACTGCCGCAGCATTACCTGACCCCTTCTACGGAAACGTCGGCCGACCTGTCCCGGTGGTGGCAGCGCTTCGACGACCCGCAACTCGACCAGCTCATTACGCTGGCGCTGGCGCAGAATCTCGACCTGGCGCAGGCGGCGGCCCGGGTAGCGCAGGCGCGGGCCGGCCTTGGCGCCGCCCAGGCGGCGCTGCTCCCATCGGCGAACGTGAACGCCCAGGCCGCGCGCGCCTACCAGTCGGTGGAAACGCCGCTGGGCCGGGTGCTCGATTCGCAGCCCGGCTTTGACCGCTATGGCAGCGCCTACGAAGCAGGCGTCGGCGCCGGTTGGGAAATCGACCTGTTCGGCGGACTGCGGCGCGGACACGAGGCGGCACTGGCCGAGTACGAGGCGTCCGCCGCTGGCGCTGCCGCCACCCGGCTGGCAGTGGCCGCCCAGACTGCCGACACCTACATCAGCTTGCGCGGTCTGCAAGCGCGGCTTGACATTGCGCGCCACCAGGTGCGCACCCAGGAAGACCTGCTGGCCACGCTCAAGCTCCTGCTGGACAAGGGCCTGGTCCCCGAGCTGCAAGTGCACCAGGTGGAAGGCGCGCTGGCGCAGGTGCGTTCCTCGGTCCCGGTGCTGGAAGCTGCGCAGGATACCGCCATGAACGCGCTCGACGTCATGCTGGGCAGCGCACCGGGTACGCATCGTGCGCAACTGGCGATGCAAGGCGCGAAGGCAGCAGGCCATGCGGCCTCAAATTCAGCTGCCAATCCAGCTGCAAATCCGGCGGAAAATACAGCTGCAATTCCGCTCACGATCGCGAACGCAATCCCGGTGGCGGCGCTCATCACGGCCACCGGGGCCCCGGGCGACCTGCTGCGCCGCCGCCCCGACCTGATCGTTGCCGAGCGCCGGCTGGCCGCGTCCAATGCACGCATCGGCATGGCAATTGCCGAGTTCTATCCGAAGTTTTCGCTGAGCGGGATGATCGGCAGCGCCACCGCCATCTCGGGCGGCAACCTGTTTACCAGCGGCGCCAGCGAAGCCTCGGCCGTGCTGGGACTGCGCTGGCGCCTGTTCGACTTCGGCCGCATCAACGCCCAGATCGTCCAAGCGCGCGGGCAGGAGGCCGAAGCACTGGCGGCCTACCGCCAGTCCGCGCTGCGCGCCACGGCCGACGTGGAAAATGCGTTGACCGACATGAATCAGCGCAACCGCCAGGCTGCCACGCTGGAGCAGGGCGTGCAAGCGTGGCAGCAGGCACGCCAGGCGTCGTTTGCCGCTTACCAGAAGGGCGTGGTGAGCCTGATCGAGGTGCTGCAGGCGGACGACAAGCTGCTGCAGGCATCGGACCTGCGCGCGCAGGCGCAAACCGAAGCGGCGCGTGCCGCAGTGGCGGCATTCAAGGCGCTCGGCGGCGGTGGGCAGACTGCGTCGGAAGCCGATGCCGTGGCGCAGCGTTAAGCTCAGGGAGCCGGCGAGCGTGCATCGAAGATGTCCGGCCGGTTCTCGGCCAGCGCCACCAGGGTATCGACGGCCATCCTGACTTTCGGCTGCAAATGCCAGGTCTTTTGCCACAGCACGTGGATCGGCATCGTGCCGCCGCTGATGTCGGCTAGCACTTGCACCAGGGCGCCGGTGCGTAGTGCCTCGCCCGCCAGCCAGACAGGAAATTGCGCCAGGCCGCAGCCGGCCAGCGTGGCTTGGAGCAGGGCGTCACCGTCGGGCAGTTCGTGGCGCACCGGTACTTCGTGCGGGGCGATGGCGCCCATTGCATCCTTCAACAGCCAGGTGGACCTGGCAGTGCGGCGCCAGCCTGCCAGGCAGTCGTGCGCCGCCAGGTCGGCGTGGCTGCGCGGCGTGCCCTTGCGCGCCAGGTAGGCGGGCGCTGCGCAGATCACCATGTGTTGGTCGCCCAGCCGGCGCGCGATCAAATCGGGATAGTCGCCCAGCGCGCCGATGCGCACGGCCAGGTCGATGCCGTCGGCAACCATGTCCACCGCCTGGTCGCGCAGCGTGAACGACAGATCGAGTTTGGCGTGGCGCGCCGCCAGTGCCAGCAGCGGCGGCACGATATGGCGCCGGCCGAACGTGGTGGGCAGGTCGATGCGCAGCCGGCCCACCGGTTCGCGGTGGCCGGTGGCCAGGAACGATTCGGCCTGGTCGAGTTCTTCCAGCACGCGCCGGCAACTGAGCAGGTAAGCCTCGCCCTCTGTAGTGAGATCGATGCGGCGCGTGGTCCGGTGCAGCAGCTGCACCCCCAGCCGGGCCTCTAGCCGCGAGATGCTTTTGCCGACGGCGGAACCGGTCACACCCAACAGCGCCGCTGCGGCGCTCATGCTGCCCTTGTCGATTGCGAGGACGAACTCGCGGATGCCTGCAAAACGGTCTTCCATGAGATTGTGGACTTCGGGGATGGAAAGACTGGAATCATAGCTACTTACTGAACTCGAGGGAAGTAATTAGACTGCTTTCTCGTTGAGCACCAACCGGTCCTCACGCTACAGGAGAACACGATGAAGGCATGACTGCTGAAAGATTTTGGTTTGAATAACCTGCAACAGGGCGAGGTGCCGACCCCGGTGCCGCAGGCCGGCGAACTGCTGGTAAAGGTGGGGGCGGTATCACTTAACTTCCGCGACAAGGCGATTGTCGATGGCATCTACGAGCCGCACCTGGTGCCCAAGTCGCTGATCCCGGTCTCGGACGCGGTGGGCGTGGTGGTGGCCGCCGGCGTCGGCGTTACCCGCTTCGCCGTCGGCGACCGCGTCAACTCGCACCTGTATTCGCGCTGGATCGACGGTGAACCGGGACCCGACGAACCGGCCTACTGTTTCGGCATGCCGCTGCCGGGCGGACTGGCCGAGTACATGGTCATCCACGAAGACAGCGCCGTGCGCGCACCGCAGAACATGACCGACGAGGAAGCATCGACCCTGCCGATTGCAGCGCTTACGGCCTGGTATGCGCTGATGGACGTCGGTCGCCTGCAACCGGGCCAGACCGTGCTGGTGCAGGGCACCGGCGGCGTCTCGATCTTTGCCGCGCAGATCGGCGCCGCCCACGGCGCCCGCGTGATCGCCACGTCCAGCAGCGACGCCAACCTGGCCAAAGCGAAAGCGTTCGGCGTGAGCGACGGCATCAACTACCGCACCCACCCGGACTGGGAGCGCGAGGTGCTGGCGCTCACCGGTGGCAAGGGCGTGGACATCACCATCGACGTGGCTGGCGGCGCAGGCCTGAACCAGTCGGTGCAGGCGACCAAGGCTGCCGGCGTGATCGCCCAGGTAGGTTTCCTGACCGGGCAGACCACGCAGCTGCAACTGATGCCGGTGATCTTCCGCCAGACCACGATCCGTGGCATCGCGGTGGCGCCCCGCACCTCGTTCGACCGCATGAATCCTTTCCTCGACCGGCATGGCATCAAGCCGGTGATCGACCGGGTGTACGCGTTCGACGAGGCGGTGCAGGCGTTCGAGCACCTGGCCCGGGGACCGTTCGGCAAGGTGGTGATCAAGGTGGCGGACTGACAGCTGCGACGTCGGCGCCGTTATCCGTGCGATGCCACCAGCCGCCACCCAGCGCCTGGAACAGCGCCGCCGCGTCACCGAGCCGGCTCGCTTCGGCCTGGGCCAGCGCCAACTGCGCCTGCCACGATTCCTGCTCGGCGGCGATCAGGGCCAGCTGGTCCAGGTAGCCGTTGGCATGCTGGCGCACGGCCAGGTCGCGCATGGTGTCGGCGGCGTCGCGGGCTTCCTGCGACGCCGCCAGCGCGTCGTTGCCGGCGTCGATCGCGTGCAGCACGTCGGCCACGTTCTGGTACGCCTGCGCCACGGCCGACTGGTACGCGGCCACGGCGCCGCGCATTGCTGCATTGGCGGCGCGCTCGCGGTGTTTCAGGGTGCCGCCGTCGAACAGCGGTTGCAGCAGGCTGGCGGTCACGTCGAAGAATTTACCGCTGTTCCAGAACATCTGGCCGAACTGGCTGGCCGCGCCGCCAGCCGTGGCGCTGATGGAAAACTGCGGCAGCCGCGCCGCGCGCGCCACGCCCGCCTGCGCGGTGGCGGCGCGCAAACCCTCTTCGGCCATGCGGATGTCGGGGCGCTGCTCGATCAGTTGCGATGGCAGCGATAGCGGCAACGTTGGCGGCAGCTGGAACGACGCCAGCGTAAACGCCGGCACCGCGCCGCCGGGCGCCACGCCGGCCAGCACCCGTAGCAGTTCGCGGTTCTGCTCGAACTGCAGCCGCAACGGCGGCAACTGCTGTTTGGCCTGGGCGGCGGCATTCTGCTGCGCCGCCAGTTCCTGGCGGGCCGTATAGCCGGCATCGCGCTGGCGGCGCGCCAGTGCGACCGCCTGGCCGCTGGCATCAATCATCTGTTCCACCACGTCGATCTGGCGCCGCAGCAGCGCGTCCTGGAATGCCGCCGCCGCGATGTTCGACGCCAGCGTAATGTAGGTCGCCTCCAGTTGCAGGCGTTCGGCCCGCTGCTGCGCCGCCAGCGAGGCCGTTTCCAGCCGGTTGGCGCCAAACACGTCGGGCGTGTAGCCCACCGTCAGCTGCGCGGTGTGGAAGTTGTAGAGCACCGGTGCGGTATACGGCGCCTTGCCGCCTTCGCTGGCGGGCGTGCCTTCTTTCGTGCTGATCACGGTGCCGTTGCCCTGGATGCCGGGCGAATTGCCACCGAGGTTGCCGGCCACCTTGTTGCGTGCCGGCGAGTAGCCCGCCTGCACGGTGGGATAGAAATAGCCGCGCTGGGCCAGCACATTTTCCTGCGCAGCCCGCAACGCCTCCTGCGCCTCGCGCACCGACGGATTGGCGCGGAATGCCTGCTCCACCAGGGCGTCGAGCGCGGGGGAGCGGAACAGCGTCCACCAGTCGCGCTGGATATCCTGTTGCAGCGCGTAGCGCGGCGCCGCTTCCGTAGTGGCGGGCGTGTCGGTATAGGCCGCCGGCAGGGCGACGGCAGGGCGTTTATATTCGGGACCGACGCTGCAGCCGGCAGCCAGCAGCGCCAGGGCGCCGACGGTCAGTAAATGTTTGTTCATGGCGTGGCCGGATCGGGAAGGGCAGGTTGTTCCGGTTCGGAGAAATTCCCGAACAGCTTGAGCGCCAGCGGCAGCACCAGCAGGGTGAAGATGGTGCCGCTGACGATGCCGCCAACGATCACGCAGGCGAACGGGCGCTGGGTTTCGCTGCCGATGCCTTGCGAGAGCGCGGCCGGCAGCAGGCCCATGCCCGCCATCAGCGCCGTCATCAGGATCGGCCGCAGGCGCACCACCGCACCTTCGGCGATTGCCAGGCGCACGGCAGCGCCTTCGCGCACGCGCTGCATCACTTCTTCCACCATGATCACGCCGTTTTGCACCGAGATGCCGGCCACCGCGATGAAACCCACGGCTGCGGACACCGACAGGTGCAGCCCGCCGAGCGCCAGCGCCGCGAATCCACCGATCATGGTAAACGGCACCATACCCAGCACCAGCGCCGCCAGTCGCACCGAGCGGAATGCCCAGAACAGCAGCGAGAACATCAGCAAGATGGTGAGCGGGATGGTCACTGCCAGGCGCTTGGTGGCGCGCTGCGAGTTTTCGAACTGGCCGCCCCAGGTGATTTCGTAGCCGGCCGGCAGATGCAGCTGTTCGCTTACCTTGCGCTGCGCTTCGTCGATGAAGCTGCCCTGGTCGCGGCCCGACAAATTCATCTTGACGATCACCGTGCGCGAACCGGCTTCGCGCAGGATGCGCGAAACGCCCTGGCGGATCTCGATGGTGGCCACGTCGGCCAGCGCCAGCGTGCCCGGGCCATCGCCCACCCTGGTGCCCGGCACTGACAGTTGCAGCGCGCCGATGGCATCCACACTGGCACGGTCGGCTGCGCGGATGCGCAGCACCACGTCGAAGCGGCGGTCTTCCTCGAAATAGCTGGTGACGGCATTGCCGGACAGCGCCTGCTCCACCAGCGCATTGACGTCGCCAACGGTGATGCCGTAACGCGCCAGGCGGGTGCGGTCGGGTGTGACCACCACTTCGCTCTGGCCGCCGATGCGCGTGGCATCGACGTCCACCGCACCGGGAATTTTCTCGATGATTTCCACCAGGTGCTGGGCGTGGTTCTCCAGGATATTCAGATCGCTGCCGCTGATCTTGGCGACGATCTCACCGCGAAAGCCCGACAGCGATTCCTCCACGTTGTCCTGGATGATCTGCGAGAAGTTGGTGGTGAGCCCCGGTATCTGCGCCAGGCTGGCCGACATGCTGGCCACCAGCGCCTCCTTGTCGGCGAAGCGCCACTGCTTGCGCGGCGTGAGGTCCACCAGCGTTTCCAGGTTGTTCGGACCTTTCGGGTCGGAGCCGTCGTCAGGACGGCCGGCCTGACTGATCACGTGAGACACTTCCGGATATGCCAGCAGCTTGGCGCGCACCAGGCGTTCGACATCCTTGGTGGTCTCCAGCGAGGCCGACGTGGGTAGCGTGATGGTGAGCCAGATATTGCCCTCGTCGAGCTTGGGCATGAATTCGCTGCCGAGGCGTGGCGCCAGCGCAAACGCGATCACCACCGGGATGGCCGACAGCCACAGGATCGGTTTTGCACGGCGCATGGTGCGTTCCAGCAGACCGCCGTAGCGCTGTTGCAGGCGCTCGAGCCACGGCTTGTGCTTTTCGCTGAGCGGACGCTTTTCGATGGTGCGCGCCAGCAGCGTGGGCAGCAGGGTAAAGGTCAGCAGCACGGAACCGATCAGCGCGAAGGTGAGCGTGAGCGCGACCGGCGTGAAGATTTTCCCTTCCACGCGCTGGAAGGTGAAAATGGGCACAAACGCGACGATGATGATGGCCTTGGAGAACAGCACCGGGTGCGCCATGTCGCGCATGGTCCGGTGCAGCACCTGCATGCGCGACTGCACCGAGTTGATCTCGCCGGTACCCATCAGCGCCATGCGCACCATCAGCGCTTCCACTATCACCACCGCGCTGTCGATGATGATGCCGAAATCGACGGCACCCAGCGAGATCAGGTTGGCCGACACGCCGTAGGCATTCATCAGGATGAACGCAAACAGCAGCGACAGCGGAATCACGGTAGCCACGATCAGCGCGGCGCGCCAGTTGGACAGGAAGATCGCCAGCACCACAATCACCAGCAGCGCACCGATCACCAGGTTTTCAGCCACCGTGAACACCGTGTGTTTGACGAGATCCGTACGGTCGTAGATCGGCACGATTTTTACTCCCGCGGGCAGGCGCTTTTCCAGTTGCGCGATGCGCTCCTTGAGGTCGGCATTGATCTTGGACGGATTGCCACCCTTGGTCATTGTGACGATGCCTTCCACGATGCTGTCGCGCTGGTCGGCGCCGACGATGCCAAAGCGCGGGCGCTCGCCAGTCTGCACCTTCGCCACGTCCGCTACCGTGATGGCGCGGCCCTGGCGCGCGGCGATCACCACTTTTTCGATATCGGCCAGGCTGGCGTACAAACCGGCCGAGCGCACGATCAGCGTGGCGTCGCCCAGGCTGGCCAGGCCGCCGCCGGCGTTGCCGGTACCCTGCTCGATGGATTGTTTGAGCTGGTCGAGCGTGACCTGGTATTTGCGCAGCAAAAACGGGTCGGCCTCCACCTGGTATTCGCGGATGGCGCCGCCGAAGCTGGTGATGTCGGCCACGCCCGGCGTCATGCGCAGCGCAGGGCGGATGGTCCAGTCCTGCAGGGTGCGGATCTCGGTTTCCGACAGGCCCGGCGCGTCGATGGTGTAACGATAGACTTCACCCACGGCCGTGGACAGCGGCGCCAGTTCGGGCTTGACGCCATCGGGCAGGTCGGCGCCGGCCAGCTTTTCGATCACCTGCTGGCGGGCGAAATAATTGTCGGTGTCGTCGGCAAAGGTGAGGGTGACGATGGACAGCCCGGTCATGGTCACCGAGCGCACGTTGGTCAGGCGCGGAATGCCGGCCACTTCGCGTTCGATGGGCAGCGTGACGGTGCGCTCCATGTCCTCGGGCGCCTGGCCGGTCTGTTGCGAGATTACCCGTACCTGCACGTCCTGCACGTCGGGGAAGGCTTCGATGGGCAGGTTCGACAGCGCGTAAAAGCCGAAGCCCGTCAACGCCGCCACCAGCACCAGCACGAACACGCGCTGACGCAGCGCGAACACGATCAGGCGGTCGATCATGGCGCGTTGCCTGCGCGTGCGCTCAGTTCGGCATCGAGCAGCAGGGCGCCGGTGGTGACCACGCGCTCGTTTTCAGCCAGGCCCTTGCCGACATAGCTGTTGTCGGCGCCGCGCGTGAGCAATGTCACCTGGCGGCGCTGGTAGCGGCCCGGCGCCGTCTCCACGAATACAAACGTGTACAGGCCGCGGTTGACCAGGGCGCCGTTGGGCACCCGTACCGCGTGTCCGTTCTGCTGCAACAGCGCGGCGCGCACGAACATCTCGGGCAGCAGCTTGCCGCCGGCGTTGTCGAGCCGCGCGCGCACCACCACGCGGCGCGTGTCGGGATCGACCGCCTGGCCGCGCTGCATGACGGTGGCGGTGAAATGCTCGCCGGGATACGTGTCGCTCTCCACGTTCACGCGCACGCCGGGGTGCACCTGCGCCGCCAGCGCTTCGGGCACGTCGATCAGCAGCCACAGGCTGCGCAGATCGCTGATCACGAACAGCTGCGTGGATAACTCCGGGCCCACGTCCAGCGCGGGCGTGATCGCGCGTTCGACCACCACGCCGTTAATCGGGCTGACCAGCTCCAGGCGCTGGCCGCGCACGCGCATGCCGGCCGTGTTCAGGTTGGCCATGCGCTGGCGCGCGCGCGCCGATTCGGCTTGCGCTTCGGCCAGGTCGGCTTCGGCCGCTTCCAGCTCGCGGCCGGCGATGCCTTCGCCGGCGCCCAGCACCCGCGCGCGCTCGAGCACCAGCCGCTTGTGCGTCTCGTCGGAGCGGGCCTTGTCGATGTCGGCCTGCGCGGTGCCCAGTTCCGGCGCATCGATCTCGGCCAGCAACTGGCCGGCGCGCACGCGGTCGCCCAGCGCGGCTTTAACGGACAGGACGCGGCCCGCCAGGCCGGAGCCCAGGCGCGCGGTCGCGTCTTCGTCCATCACCAGGCGGGCGCTCAGCGCTGCGCCCAACGGCACCGGCAGCGATGGCATCGGTTGCGCGCGCAGCAGCTCCAGTTGCGGCGCGCCAGCGGCAAAGCGCAGTTCCTGCGTGCCGCTGGCCACCGGCGGCGCTGTTGTTGGCGCTGTTGTTGGAGCTGTTATTGGCGCGGCGGCTGTGGCATGCGTGGCCGCCTTCCACAGGTATGACCCGGTGACCGCCGCTGCCGCCAGCACCAAGGCGCCGGCTCCCATCCAGTACTTGCTCTTCATCGGTTTTCCGTTGGTTCCGGCCGGTCCGTACAGCGTGGCGACCTCGGTTACAATGGCGCGGCGCAGTGCCGGCGTTGCGCCGCATCTTACCGGCGCTACCTTGCCTGAACCTTGCCCTCCTATTTCCGATGCCGCTCCTGATAGTTGAAGACGACCGCGAACTCGCGCATGGCCTGTGCAGCTCACTGGCCCAGTCGGGCTACGCCGCCGATGTCGCTGCCGATGGCCGCGCGGCGATTGCCGCCTGCGCTGCCAGCACCTACGACCTGGTGATCCTCGACCTCGGTCTGCCCGACATGGACGGCCTGGAAGTGCTGCGCCGCCTGCGCGCGGGCGGCCTGGCCGCGCCGGTGCTGATCCTTACCGCGCGCTTCGATCTCGACGACCGCGTGTCGGGGCTCGATGCCGGCGGCGACGACTACCTGGCCAAACCGTTCGAGCTGCCCGAGCTGGAAGCAAGGCTGCGCGCGCTGCTGCGGCGCGGCCTGCCGCAGGTGTCGCGCGTGACCTTCGGCGATATCGATTTCGAACCGGCCACGCGGCAGGCCAGCGTGCATGGCCGCGAACTGGGGCTGACCGCTGCCGAGGCCACGGTACTGGGCATGCTGTTGCGCCGGCCGGGGCGGGTGGTGAGCAAGTCGCAGTTCGTCGATGAACTGTATGACCACGCCGACGAAAAGAACCCGGCCATGATCGAAGTGTTCGTCAGCCGCCTGCGGCGCAAGCTGGCCGATGCGCAGTCGGACGCGATGATCCGCGCCCTGCGGGGACTGGGCTACCGCCTCGAGGCCGGCGCCCATGGCTAGCGTTGATCGCCCGAGTTTGCGGCGCCAGCTGCTGCTGCACCTGTCGATTCCGCTGCTGCTGGTGTTGGCGCTGGGCGCGGTCGGCGGCATGGCGATTGCGCGCCAGGCCGGCAACGTGGTGCACGACCGCTGGCTGCTCGATTCGGCCATGACGCTGGCGGCGCAAGTGAAGGCGCGGGACGGCCACGTTGCGCTGGCGCTGCCGCAGGCGGCCATCGAAGTGCTGGAATGGGACCGGCTGGACCGCATTTACTGGCAGGCCTCGTCCACGCGGCAGGGAACCCTGCTGCGCAATACGCCGTTGCCGGCGCCGCCGCGCGCGCTGGTACCGAACCAGCCGCTTTACTACGATGCGACCATGGGCGGCAACGCCGTGCGCGTAGTGGCACTGGAACAGGCCGCGCCCGGCGGCATCGACGACACCGTGCGTATCCAGGTGGCCGAGACCATGCAAAAGCGCGAACACATGGCCGGCAAGCTGCTGGCACAATGGGCACCGCTGCAAATCGCGGTGCTGCTGCTGGCCGGCGCCTTCATCTGGCTGGCGGTCACCCGCAACCTGCGCAAGGTGGACAGCATTGCCGCCAGCCTGGGCACGTACGACGCCGACAGCCTGGTGCCGATTGCCGATACCGACCGCATGCCGGTCGAAATCGAACCGCTGACCACCGCCATCAACCGCCTGATCCTCAAGCTCAGCGAAGAGCAGGCGCTGCAAAAGCGTTTCATCTCGAACGCTGCCCACCAGTTGCGCACGCCGCTGGCCACGCTACAAGTGCAAACCCAGCGCGTGCTGCGCGAGCACGACCCCGTCAAACACAACGACGCGCTGGGCGATGTCGATCGCGCGGTGGGCCGGCTGCACCACGTCACGCAGCAGCTGCTGACATTGATGCGCTCCGAGCGCGAGGGAGAAAAGCACCTGCGCCAGGTGCCGGTGGACCTGGCCGCGCTGGCGCGCCACGCAGTGGAGCGCTGGGCCGACAGCGCGCTGGCCAAAGATATCGACCTCGGTTACGAAGGCCCGGACCAGGGCGCGATGCTGGCGGGAGAACCGCACCTGCTGGGCGAACTGCTGGGCAACCTGATCGACAACGCCATCCGCTATACGCCGGTTGGCGGCACCGTGACGTTAACCCTCGACCAACACCCGTCGCGGTTGACGGTGGAAGACGACGGGCCCGGCATCCCCGCGCACGAACGGGCGCTGGTGCTTGAACGCTTTTACCGTGGCAGCAACAGCGACGTGGCCGGCGGCTGCGGCCTCGGCCTGCCGATCGCCCGCGAAATCGCCGCCCGGCATGGGGCGCGGCTGCGGATCGAGGCGGGGTCGCTGGGGCAGGGGACGCGAGTGGTGGTGGAAATGGCCAGCTAACGTAGCCGCTGGCAGCAGGCCAAGCTATCGCGGCATATCCGCGAATGGCATCAAGAGTATTAACGGATTGTCCGGGAATGACGTAAAACCGTATCGGCGATAAAACGCTGCTGCCGTGTCATCCTTGGCATCGACGAATATCGCGAACCCGCCGATTTCTGTTGCTACGCGTCTTGCCCGATGCATACCATCAAAAAGTAAGTATTCTCCCAATCCTTGGCCTTTGACATTGCGGTCGACGGCAAGCCTGGCAAGCGAGAGCCCGGGTATGTCGCGCGGCAGCCGTTTCGCCATCGCCGGTGGCAACTCGAATTTCGAGATCATCCTTCTGACAGCGAGCGTATAAAAGCCCAACACTTCTGTGGGCGCATCATCGTCGATCAGAACATAAGTTTTGGAGAGGAATTTTCGTTGATGCTGTCCGGCTGTGGCCTGCAAGAAGAAGTTCAGGTCCGCGTTTTCACAATCAAACTTGTTGACCTGGTGAGATGTCTCCAGCGGGACCACTCTGGTTGCCATTTTCAATTTCCCTTTGCTGGAATCTTTCAAACGCTCGCATGAGGGCAGCATTGGGTTTGGAAGGGTTATCAAGCAGGTTGATGATCATTGCGGCATCATTTTCCGAGAGTTGGATGAACTTTTCTCGGTCGATAATTTTCTCGGCCTTTTCAAGCGAAGCCTGGACCATGAATTGATTCATGGTCGATCCGGTTAGTTCCGCTGCCTCCTGAATTTTTAAGGTGATGGCTTGCGGGATTCGGTTGGTGATACGGTCGCTGCTTTCCGGTGCATTCATGATTTACCTTTCATGCCAGCGGGGCACATGGGTCGTTCAGGCAGTGTACACCTGCCTGAAGTGAACTTCAAACGCTGCGTCAAATTGACGCAATCCCGAAAATGTTGCGTCAAAGATGTAAACCTTCGGCGTCTCCTATTATATGTCTTATATAAGACCTGTTGAGGTACAATAGCGGCGAGCGCGCGTTTATGCCGGTGTTTCCGGTGCTCCGCGTCCCTGCAATCCACCCTGAATGAGAGTTTTTCATGCTAGCTGCCTACCGCCAGCACGTCGCTGAACGTGCATCCCTCGGGATCCCTGCGTTGCCTTTGTCCGCCGCTCAAACGTCGGACCTGGTCGAACTCCTGAAGCATCCGCCAGCCGGCGAAGAAGAATTCCTGGTCGATCTGATCACCAACCGCGTACCGGCCGGCGTCGATGATGCCGCCAAGGTCAAGTGCGCGTTTCTGGCCAGCGTGGCCAAGGGTGCGGAAACGTCGCCGCTGGTCTCGCGCGAGCTGGCGACCCGCCTGCTGGGCACCATGCTGGGCGGCTTCAACATCAAGCCGATGATCGACCTGCTCGACGATCCGGTCGTCGGCGCCATCGCTGCCGAAGGTCTGAAAAAGACCTTGCTGATGTTCGACTACTTCCACGACGTCAAAGAGCTGGCCGACCAGGGCAGCGCACGCGCCAAGGAAGTGCTGCAATCGTGGGCCGACGCCGAGTGGTTCACCTCGCGCCCGGAAGTGCCGCAAAGCCTGACCATCACCGTGTTCAAGGTCACCGGCGAAACCAATACCGACGACCTGTCGCCGGCACCGGACGCCACCACCCGTCCCGACATTCCGCTGCACGCGCTGGCCATGCTGAAAAACCCGCGTCCCGGCATCAACCCGGAAGAACCGGGCAAGATCGGCCCGCTGAAGCAGCTCGAAGCACTGAAGGCCAAGGGCCACCTGGTCGCCTACGTCGGTGACGTGGTCGGTACCGGTTCGTCGCGCAAGTCGGCTACCAACTCGGTGCTGTGGTTCACCGGCGAAGACATTCCGTTCATCCCGAACAAGCGTTTCGGCGGCGTGTGCCTGGGCACCAAGATCGCCCCGATCTTCTACAACACCATGGAAGACGCCGGCGCGCTGCCGATCGAACTCGATGTCACGCAAATGGAAATGGGCGACGTGGTCGAACTGCGTCCATACGACGGCAAGGCACTCAAGGACGGCGTGGTGATTTCCGAATTCACCGTCAAGTCGCCCGTGCTGTTCGACGAAGTGCGCGCCGGTGGCCGTATTCCGCTGATCATCGGCCGTGGCCTGACCACCAAGGCGCGCGAAGCGCTGGGCCTGCCGGCCTCGACCCTGTTCCGCCTGCCGCAAAACCCGGTCGATAGCGGCCGTGGCTACTCGCTGGCGCAAAAAATGGTCGGCCGTGCATGCGGTCTGCCGGAAGGCGAGGGCATTCGTCCTGGCACCTACTGCGAACCGAAGATGACCACCGTGGGCTCGCAAGACACCACCGGTCCGATGACCCGCGACGAGCTGAAAGACCTCGCTTGCCTGGGCTTCTCGGCCGACCTGGTGATGCAGTCGTTCTGCCACACCGCCGCCTATCCGAAAGTGGTGGACGTCAAAATGCACCGCGAACTGCCAACCTTTATCGAAAACCGTGGCGGCGTGGCTCTGCGTCCGGGCGATGGCGTGATCCACTCGTGGCTCAACCGCCTCTTGATGCCCGACACCGTCGGCACCGGTGGCGACTCGCACACCCGCTTCCCGATCGGTATCTCGTTCCCGGCCGGTTCCGGCCTGGTGGCGTTTGCCGCAGCAACCGGCGTGATGCCGCTCGATATGCCGGAATCGGTACTGGTGCGCTTCAAGGGCACGATGCAGCCTGGCGTCACCCTGCGCGACCTGGTCAACGCCATTCCGCTGTATGCAATCCGCCAGGGCATGCTGACGGTGGACAAGAAGGGCAAGAAAAACATCTTCTCCGGCCGTATCCTGGAAATCGAAGGTCTGCCGCAGCTGAAAGTGGAACAGGCGTTCGAACTGTCCGACGCGTCGGCCGAGCGCTCCGCTGCCGGTTGCACGGTGCACCTCGATAAAGAGCCGATCATCGAGTACATGACCTCGAACATCACGCTGATGAAGTGGATGATCGCCAACGGCTACCTCGACCAGCGCACGCTGGAGCGCCGCATCAAGGCCATGCAGGCCTGGCTGGACAAGCCGGAACTGCTGGCGCCCGATGCCGACGCCGAATACGCCGCCGTCATCGAAATCGACCTGGCCGACATCCACGAGCCGATCGTCGCCTGCCCGAACGACCCTGACGACGTGAAGACCTTGTCCGACGTGGCCGGCGCCAAGATCGACGACGTGTTCGTCGGTTCGTGCATGACCAACATCGGCCACTTCCGCGCCGCCTCGAAGGTCCTGGAAGGCAAATCGGACATCCCGGTACGCCTGTGGATCGCGCCGCCGACCAAGATGGACCAGCAGGTGCTGACCACCGAAGGCCACTACGGCACCCTGGGCCGCACCGGCGCGCGCATGGAAATGCCGGGCTGCTCGCTGTGCATGGGTAACCAGGCGCAGATCCGCAAGGGCGCCACCGTGATGTCGACGTCGACGCGCAACTTCCCGAACCGCCTCGGCATCGAAACCAATGTGTACCTGGGTTCGGCCGAACTGGCGTCGGTGTGCTCGCTGCTGGGCCGCATCCCGACCCGCGAAGAGTATATGCAGCACACCGGCGTGCTCGATGCGAACTCGGCCGACATCTACCGCTATATGAACTTCGACAAGATCGAGGAATTCAGCTCGGTGGCCGATACGGTGAAGGTGGCGTAAGCCTCGGCATCCTTACCGCATAAAAGCCCCAATCCGCCGTCACTGGCTGGTTGGGGTTTTTTTACGGCTGCGCGGTCAGAACCGCCAGGCCAATCCCGCCCGCAATGTCCGCATCTCCCCCGGATGGGTATGAATGTCCGCCACCGGCGCCGCTTCGCCTGGCAGTTGCGACTCGTAGTAGTAATCGATGTCGCTCACGCGGCGGTTCAGCAGGTTGAGCACCTCCACCGTCAGCTTGAGATTGGCCGCCAGCTTGTAGCCGAGCTTCAGGTTGACCAGCGTGGATGATGGCGAACGCACCGAGTCGTCTTCCACCAGCGCGCGCGGGCCGAAGTAGCGCAACCGCATGCCGCCCGACCACGGACCCGATTCGCCCGATACGCCGACGGACGCGGTGCGGCTGATCGAACCGGGGATGAAGTCGCCGGCCGGGTCCTGGTCGCGGAAGCGCGCTTGCGACCAGGCCAGGTTGGCGTCGATAATCCAGTCCTTGGCAGGCAAGTAGAAATTGGTCAGCTCCACGCCGTGGCGGCGGCTGGGGCGGCCCGCTTCGGTGGTGCCGGCGTCGCCGATGAAGATCAGTTCCGACTCGAGGTCGAGCTGCCAGGCGGCGATGGTGGTTTGCAGGCCCGGCACCAGGCCCACCAGGCGCAGGCCCGCTTCCTTGCCGGTGGCCTTGACCAGCGGTGTGGCGCGTTCGATGGCGGCGCCGTCGGCGTCCACGGCCAGGCCGGTCTTCGGATCGACGGTGCCGGTGATGCCGCGCGCGTCGTTGCTGTGGAAGCCGCGCCCCCAGTTCAGGTATACCTCGGCGTGCTTGCCGGGCGTGAAAATAGCGGTGAATTTTGGGCTGTTGATGCCGGCATCGACCTTGCCGGAGTTGGCGGCGGTGTCGCTGTCCACGTCGAAGCTGTAGCGGTCCGCGCGCAGGCCGGCCACGGTGCGCAGCCACGGCGTCCAGGTGGTGCTGTTGGAGACGTACAGCGCGCTGCTGCGCTCCTTCACTTCATCCTCGCGCACGGTGGACAGGCGGCGCCGTTCTTCGCTCAGATACAGGCCGACCGGCGCCAGGCGATCCTGGCGCAGCTGTACGCCGATGGCGGTCTCCGACGCGAAGGAACCCAGCTTGTGCTGCCAGGTGCGCTCCGCGTTCAGGCCCAGGATTTGCCGGCTCTCGGCCTGGTGGAACTGGTCGCCGTGTTCGGGGTCGTCCAGCACATACGTAAAATTGCTGTACAGGTCCAGGCGCGACTTGATGAAGTAGGCGTTGACATGGCTGTGGCCATCGGCGTACTGGCGGGTCCAGTCGCCGGAGAGGCTGTAGCGCGAAGTCTCGCCGCCATCGCTGGGATCGAGCGCGCCGTAACGGCCAATCAGGCCGGCGTCCAGCGCGCGCTGCGGCACCTGGTCGGTGGAGTTCCACGACGAGTGCATGCCCATGGCGGTCACGCGCACGTCGTCGTCGGCGCGCGACCAGCTGTACGACAGCACGCCGTTGGTGCGCTTGTAAGCTTCGGGCGTATCCCACGGGCCGTCCTGGCCGGCGCGCTCCAGCGCATACAGCAGGGTGCCGCCAGAGAGCGGCGTGGCGTTGGCCAACAGTGCGCGGTGAAAGCGGTGCTGGCCCGCTTCCACGCTCAGCAAGCCTTGCTCCAGCTGCCTGACGTAGTCGAAGGCGGCGGCGCCGGCGGCGGAAAAATCGCCTTCCTCGGCATAATAGGTGCCCTTTTTGTACTGGATGGTGCTGATCAGTTCCGGGATCACGAAGTTCAGGTCCGAGTAGCCCTGGCCGTGGGCGTTGGTGGGCAGATTGACCGGCATGCCCATCACGGTGGTGCGGAAGTCGGTGCCGTGATCGAGATTGAAGCCGCGCGCGAAGTACTGGTTGGCCTTGCCGTCGCCGGCGTGCTGGGTGACGATCAGGCCCGGCACGGCTTCGAGCAGTTCGCCGGTGCGCAGCAGCGGGCGGTTTTCCAGCTGCTTGGCGGTGACCGTGCCCTGGTTGGCGGAATCGGCCACGCCGAGCGGGATCAGGCTGGCGGAGACTTCGACTTGCTGGAGTGGCTGGTTGTCGTCGGCGGCATTGGCATTGGCAAGCGCGGGCAGGGCGGCCAGCAGCAGCGCCGGCAGCAGCAGTTGGGGTGTGATGCGTGGTGTGGTTTTCATTGGGTGACAAGGTCGCGACCGGATTGCGGTCTTTTTTCTTCGGCCCATCCTCGTGGGCCGAGTAAAAAGAAGCAATGCAGCCAGGGGCGGGCGATGCACTGACGCGCCACGGGTGGCCGTGCCGGCAATGCATGCTCCTCCAATACGACAGGTCCCGGCCGCTTGCTTCCATCCGTCCTGGCCGGTATCCGGGCTAACAGGACAAATCACCCCGCCTTCCCATGCCGAGTAAACCCTCACTGCACAGTGGACTATTGAGCTGACCGGCCGGCGCATCGTGACAATGCGCTGGCGCCTGTTTTACCGTTGCGGGGACAGCACACGTTTGCCGCCGGCCTCCCGACGCGTGTTTCCCGTTTAACTGCGGCCGATGACGACCGCGAGCACCAAAACTGCGCCATGATACCGGGTGCCGGCGATTGTGGCAATTTCACCAAGTCGGTCAAACCATGCTATAAAGTCGTTAACACGTTAACGAAAATGGGAGGTTCATGGAATCCGTCAGCATCGTCCTGCCCAACCGGCAAACCATCGCCGCCAGCGTGTGGACCAGCACCGCGCCTGTCGCCGTGGTGCTGGTTCACCCCGGCACCGGCATCGGCCAGCGCTATTACGAGCCGTTCGCCCGCCACCTGGCCGCAGCCGGTTTTTGCGTGGTGACCTACGACTATCGCGGCATCGGCCGTTCGCGCCCGGCCAGTCTGCGGGGCATGGACGTCACCATGGCCGACTGGATCGAGCATGACGTGGGCGCCGTCACGCGCTGGGCTGCCGCGCGGTTTGCTGAACTGCCGCTGCTGGCTGTAGGCCACAGCCTGGGCGGGCACGCGCTGGCCCTGAACAGCATAACAAACCTGCTGCACGGCGCGGTGCTGGTGGCCTCCCACGCGGGTGTGACGGCTACAGTGACCGGGCTGGCCGAGCGGTTGCGTATCCGGTTCGTGATGCGGGTGCTTACGCCGCTGCTCACCACCATTTGCGGTTATATGCCCGCGCGCAAACTGGGCCTGGGCGAGGATCTGCCGGCCGGCGTGATGCGCCAATGGAGTCGCTGGACTGCGCTGCCCCGCTATTTCTTCGACGACCCGGCGATGGATGCGCAGGCGCGCATGGCGCGCGTGCGCATTCCGCTGCTGGTGCTGGGCTTTGCGGACGATCCGTGGGCCAATCCGCATGCCATCGGCATGCTGGTGGCGCCGCTGGTCAATGCCAGCGTGGCGCGGCGCCACGTCGCACCATGCGATGCCGGCCTGGCCGCCATCGGTCACATGGGGTTTTTCCGCCAGCGCGCCGGCGTGTCGCTGTGGCCACAGGTGGTGGACTGGCTGCGCGAGAAGGCAACCGCGCCGAAGGAAGCGCCATGAGCGCGCAGTGCGCCAGGCCGCGCCTGGTGTTCCTGCTCAACCGCGCCCAGCGCGCCTTGCAGCGCTGGGTCGAGACCCGGCCGCAGGCGTGGGACGGCGCCAGTTCGGCGCAGGCGGGCTTGCTGTTCTTCCTGGCCTCGCGCAACCAGGCCACGGTGGGCGAGATCGCGACCGCGCTGGCAGTGGCGCCGGCGGCGGTCACCAACCTTTCCAAGCGCATGGAGGCGGCTTTGCTGGTGGAGCGCGTGAACGATGCGCACGATGGCCGGCTCACGCGTCTGCAACTGACTGCCGCCGGCGCGCAAGCCAGCGTGCAGGCCGGCGCCGTGCTCAAGGAGCTCAATGTGCGGCTGGCGGACGGCTTCTCTGCGGCCGAACTGGACACCGTGGCCCGCTGGCTGGCGCACGTTGCGCAGCTTGAAGCATCAGGCGAGGTTTGATGCCTGCTCGAATTCGCCGGCGATAAAGTCGATAAACGCGCGCACCTTGGCCGGCTGGTTCTGGCGGCTGAGGTAATACAGATAGAGGTCGGCGTCGGGCAGGGTGTAGTCGCGCATCACCTGCCGCAGGCGCCCGCTGGCCAGGTACCTGGCGGCGTCCCACTCGGAGCGCTGGACGATGCCGTGGCCGGCCAGTGCCCACAGCATGACGATGTCGCCGTCGTTGCTGGAGACGGCGCCGCGCACCTTCACCAGTTCTTCCACCTTGCCCCTTTGCAGGCGCCAGCTGCCGTACACGTCGTCGTTCTGGCGATGCAGGATGCAGCGGTGGCGGTGCAGTTCGGCCGGCGTGTGCGGCTCGCCCGCCTTTCTGATGTAGCCGGGCGACGCGCATAAAAAGCGCCGGTTGGCCATCAGCTTGCGGGCGGTGAGGCGCGTGTCGGGCAGCTCGCCGAAGCGGATCGCCAGGTCGTACGCTTCTTCCACCAGGCTGATGGGGCGGTCGGTCAGGTGCAGTTCCACTTCCACTTCCGGGTAGGCATGGGCAAAGCGCGAGACGATGGGCGCGATGCGCGTGCGGCCGAAACCCGGCGTCGCGTTTACCCGCAGCAGGCCCTTGGGCGCAGCGCGCCCGCTGGCGACCGACTCCTCCATCTCGCGGATCTGGTGCAGGATGTGCGAGGCTTGCGCCAGGTACGATTCGCCCTCGTTGGTCAGGCTGATGCGGCGGGTGGTGCGGTTGACCAGGCGCACGCCAAGGCGCTGCTCCATCAGGCTCAAACGCTTGGTGACGGCCGGCGGAGTGACACCCAGCTCCCGGGCGGTGGCGCTCATGCTGCCCAGCTTGGCCAGCAGCACGAAAAAGGTCAGGTCGGGAGCGGAGTCAGTTTTCATTCATCAGTTTTCATTTAAAGTGAATAAAGGTTTCAATTCAGGTGAATTTTACTAGTGTAATTCAAGAGTAGACTGGTTTCACTTTGACAGGAGAACCGCATGAAAATCGTAGAAATCCGCGAAAAAACCGTTCCGATCAGCTCCCCGATCCGCAACGCCTACATCGACTTCAGCAAGATGACCCTGAGCCTGGTGGCCGTGGTCACCGACGTCATCCGCGACGGCAAGCCGGTGATCGGCTACGGCTTCAATTCCAACGGCCGCTACGGCCAGGGCACCCTGATGCGCGAGCGCTTCATCCCGCGCATTCTGGAAGCCGACCCGGCCAGCCTGGTGGACGATGCCGGCACCAATCTCGATCCCCATAAAATCTGGAACTGCATGTTCACCAACGAAAAGCCGGGCGGCCACGGCGAGCGCTCGGTGGCGATCGGCACCATCGACATGGCAGTGTGGGACGCGGTGGCCAAGATCGAAGGCAAGCCGCTGTTCCAGCTGCTGGCCGACCGCTACGGCAACGGCCAGGCCGACCGCAAGATTTTCGTGTATGCGGCCGGCGGCTATTACTACCCGGGCCAGGA
Source organism: Duganella sp. Leaf61 (assembly GCF_001421905.1). NCBI lineage: Bacteria > Pseudomonadati > Pseudomonadota > Betaproteobacteria > Burkholderiales > Oxalobacteraceae > Duganella > Duganella sp. Leaf61. Next base: position 284,095 of record NZ_LMLM01000030.1, on the reverse strand, counting down.
TCACGGCAAGCTCAAGGACGAGATGCGCAACTATATCGACCGCGGCTACACGGTGGTGAAAAAGAAAATCGGCGGCGCCGACCTTGACGAAGACCTGCGCCGCATCGACTCGGTGCTCAGCGTGCTGCAGGACGGCCAGAAACTGGCGGTGGACGCCAATGGCCGCTTCGACCTCGACACGGCGGTGAAATACGCCAAGGCGCTGTCGCAGTACGACCTGTTCTGGTACGAAGAGCCGGGCGACCCGCTCGACTTCGAACTGCAAGCCACGCTGCGCAACTACTATAAAAACCCGATGGCTACCGGCGAAGACCTGTTCTCGATGCAGGACGCGCGCAACCTGATCCGCTACGGCGGCATGCGCGCGGACCGCGACTGGCTGCAATTCGACTGCGCGCTCAGCTACGGCCTGGTCGAATACCTGCGCACGCTCGACATGCTGCGCGAACACGGCTGGTCGCCCAAGCGCTGCATCCCGCACGGCGGCCACCAGATGTCGCTCAACATCGCGGCCGGCCTGGGGCTGGGCGGCAACGAGTCGTACCCCGACCTGTTCCAGCCCTACGGCGGCTTCCCCGACGGCGTGACAGTCGATAACGGCCACATCCTGCTGCCGGAATTGCCGGGCATCGGTTTCGAGGGCAAGGCCGACCTGTATCGCGAAATGGTCAAGCTGGCCGCCTGAACCACCATACCACCGCCGACGCAGGCCTGCACACGTCGATGGGCCATCGCGCGCTCGACAATGTGGCCGATTTTTTGCGCGGATCCACACCGCGCGACGCGCTTTGGCATGGGTCAAGTTGATGATCGGCTGCGCCAGGGGTAGCGCCGATCGTTGAACTAGAATGCAGAGTCATTTGATTTTTTTTCAACACTCACGTGGAGGAATCATGGCTACCGAATTCGATCCATTCTGGTTGTTCAAGCTGCCGCTGTCGGGCGACGTTATGCAGCGCATCAGTTTGCCGTGGTTTTCTCCCACCTTCAATTTCGCCGGCGATGCGGGGATCGAGAAGCAAGTGGTGTCGGAGGTGGCCAGTTACGGCAAGCAGATAGGCTGGCTCAACGAACTGGTCATCAAACTGGCGGAACAACAGGCGGTCGATGTCGATGTACTCGACAAGGTGAAAAAGGCAGTAGAGGATATCAACGAGATCAAGAAGATCCATGCGTCGACCGTGCTGCACACGGCGGTCGATGCCCTCAAGCAGCTCGAAGCCAGCGAACCGCAGTTGTACCAGGAGTTGATCGAGCGGTGCGCCAATGAGGCCGCCCGCCCCGATGCTTCACATTAGCCAAGCTGGCCTGTTCCGCCGGCTTGCTGGTAATGGCTTGCTGCTGGTGCTGGCCTTTATCGGCCGCGAGCGTCCCGCTAAGGCTGGTAGCGCACCGCGTCGAGGAACAGGGTAAACGCGGCCGACGGGTGGCGCCGGCTCGGGTAATACAGGCGGTAGCCGGGGCAGGCGGGGCACCAGTCATCCAGCACCCGCACCAGCCGGCCGGCGTCGATGTGCGGCTGCACCTGGTCTTCCGGAATGTAAGCCAAACCCAGGCCGTCGAGCGCCGACTGGATGCGCAGCGCCAGGTTGTTGAACACCAGTTGCCCGTCCACCTTGACCTTGACCTCGCGGCCATCCCTGGCGAACTCCCAGGTATAGATCGCGCCGTGGGTGGGCAGGCGCATATTGATGCAGTTGTGCTCGGTCAGGTCGCCTGGAACCTGCGGCGCCGGGCGCCGCGCGAAATAGCCGGGCGACCCCACCACGGCCCAGCGCAAGTCGGCGCTGATGCGCACGGCGATCATGTCCTTGTCCACTTGGTCGCCCATGCGCACGCCGGCGTCGTAGCGTTCGGCGACGATGTCGGTCAGGCGGTTTTCCGAGTGGATTTCCAGGCGGATGTCGGGGTAGTCGGGCAGCAGCTTGTTCAGCGCCGGCTGCAAAATGGTCAGAGCCGAGTGCTCGCCCGCACTGACGCGAATGGTGCCGGCCGGCTTCAGGCGGCGTTCGCCCAGCAACGCCAGTTGCGCTTCGATTTCCTCGAAATGCGGGGCGATATTGGCCATGATCTGCAGCCCGGCCTCGGTGGGCGAGACGCTGCGCGTAGTGCGCACCAGCAGCGGCAGGGCGAGGCGCTGTTCCAGCGCGCGCACGGTCTGGCTCAGCGCCGATTGCGACACACCGAGCCTGGCCGCCGCCTTGGTAAAACTGCCTTCGCGCGCGACCGCGATGAAGGCGAGGATGTCATTGAGATTGTTTTGTGCCATGGCATCAGACTTTACCACCGATGACGGCGCGTTATAAGGTCTCCTAATAAATGCTGGCCGTATTACCCCACTTATCGCCATGGATAACCTTGTTAAAGGCGGCTGGCGGCGTCCATTTTGCTATGCAGGATACGAATAATGGCAATGCCGTAATCGCTGATGCGAAAATATACGATGTGCCGACCGACGCTGCGGCGCCGATAGCCAGGTCGAATATGATCGCATGCCGGCGCCATCTTCGGCTTTATGGCTAGCTCGGCGAAGGTTGCGGTCAGCAGATCGGCATAACGGTCGGCCTGGTCTTGGCCCCACCGCTAAAATGTATAACTCCAGATCGATTCCATGTCCCGCGCTGCAGCGGGACTGAGCCGATATTCAGCCATGAGTCGCCAGCATGCGCTGTTTGAACTCGGCAGCGTCAAACGGCTGCGGTTCGCCGCTTTCTTCACCTGCAACGAGCGCTTCGCGGATTGCATCCAGCTCGGCACTGCGTTCCTGCTCCCGCCGTATCAGATCCCGGATGTACTCACTGTCATCGGCGAAATTTCCCGCGTCGATCTGGGCCTTGATCCACAGATCCTGCTGATCCGTTAACGTGATGGTCTTATGTACGGTTCCCACGTGCACCTCCTGATTCGAAACACGACAAAATGTGCTAACAACAGTACATTGTAGTGCACATCTGCGCAATGGATCGGCAGTGCAGAGCGCAGTACTGGAGTTGTTCAAAGGGTAAGCCGATTGTTCTAGAACATCGGGTTGCCGCTGGCAGTGCGCTCCGGCACGGCCTGGGTCACATCCCAGTGTTCGACGATTTTGCCGTTTTCCAGTTTGAAAATATCGATGATGGCGTTGCCACGCGTGCCAGGCTCGCGTACGGCGTGGACGTGCAGGATGACGAAGTCACCATCGACAAAACTTTTTACGATGGTGCTGTGCGCGGATCGCCGAAGTAGCCGCCGTAGAACGTCGTATCGAGCGAGCTCAGGTAGGTTTTGTCGAACAGGTTGTTGACGTTGACCGTCAGTGCCACGCGCGGGTTGAACTGGTAGCGCGCCATCAGGTTGGCGATGGTGTAGCCTTGCTGGCGCGCCGTGACCGCCTTGCCCAACTGCCACGGTGTGGCGGTGAAGTGCATGCTGCTCTGGCGGTTGGCGCCGCCGCCAATGGTCAGGCCCTGCCAGGCGCTGCCCAGGCGGTACGTGGTCCACAGCTTGAACAGGTTCACCGGCGCGGCCGTGGCGATGCGTACGCCCTTGCTGTCCTCGGTGGTGCTGTGGCTGAAGCTGGTGCTGAGGTTCCAGCCCGGCGCCAGCTGGCCTGTCACTTCGAGGTCGATGCCGCGCGTTCTGGCGCCGGCCACGGCCAGGTAAGCCGGCTGGTTCAGGCTGCCGGGAACGACCTGGCCGGGATCGCGTTCGGCCAGGTTGTCCTGGCGCGTTTCGAACATGGTCACAGCCGCATCCACGCGCCGGTTCAGCCACGCGCTTTTCCAGCCCGCTTCGTAGCTTTTTCCTTCGCGCGGGTCCAGTCCCACGCCGTTGCGATCCCGCACGCTTTGCGGCTTGAAGATGCTGGTGTAGCTGGCGTATAGCGGGTGGTCCGGTGTCACCGTGTACACCACGCCCGCATACGGCGTGACCTCGCCGGAGGCCCGGTATTCGGTCAGTTGGTCGGCGTAGCCCGGCTGCAGGTAATCAAAGGTGTAGTGGTAGCGGTAGTTGCTGGTGCGCGCACCAACGATCACGGCCAGGTCGTCGGTCGGTTTCGCTGTACATGTGGTTGAGCGCCAGCTTGACGCTCCAGTCGGACGGCAGCTTGTGTTCGAGCGTGGCAAACGCGTTCAAGGTATTTTGCTTGCGGCTGCTCCAGCGCGAAGCGGGGTTGACCGAGCGCGGAAAACCGGTCTGGCCGCCGTCGCTGCAGAACAGCGGGAAGCTGGCGAACGACACGCCGCGCGGATCGGACCGGGTGTAGTCGACGCCGGCCGACACCAGAGTGCCTGGCGCCAGGTCCGCCTCCACGATCCCATACAGCACCTGCTTCTTTTGCGAGTAGTAATTGATAAAACTGTCGCTTTGCTGGTGCGCCGCCACCATGCGCCCACGCACGGTGCCGTTGGCGTTGAGCGGGCCCGATACATCCACTTCGGCGCGCCGCATGTCCCACGTGCCCAGTGCCGCGGGCCCGCGTGCACCAGCACTGGCGGCGTTTGCAGCGACGCACGGGCATGGCGCACGGCCACCGCGTGTTCGAGCACCACCAGCGTGGTGGACTCGGGTGCGTGGCGCACCGTGAAGCGTGTACCGAGCGCCCGCATGGCGCCGTGCGCGGTCTGCACCACGAACGGCCGCGTATCGCGCGGCGCGCCCGCGTGCGGCCGGTGCGCGGTTTCGATCACGATCTCGCCGCTGCGCAGCGGCACCGTGCGCTGGCCGGCGTCGAAGCGTACATCGACCGCGCTGTCGGTGTTGAGGATCAGCAGCGAACCGTCGGCCAGGCGCACGCTGCGCTGTGCGCTGTGCGCTGTGCGCCGACGCCGGTGCGGTATTCGGCCAGCGCCGCCCGCCACGGCGCGGCGTCATCGACGCTGCCATACACTGCGTAGCCGATGGCGCCGCCGGAGGCCAGCAACGCCAGCCCGCGCAGCGCCTGGCGCCGGCCCTTGAGCGGTGCCTGCAGCACCGGCGCGCCGATGTGCGGCGGGATCGCCTGCATCATGGCGCGCACCGAGTCCATGCCGGGCGCCACCCGGTGGCAGTGCGCGATGGCGTCCGCCATATAGGTATTCACCGTGCGCAGCGACACGCCGAGCCGTTCGGCGATCGCCGGATAGGTCAGGCCTTCCAGTTGCGAGAGTAAAAACGCCTGGCGCATGGCCGGCTTCATGCCGTCGAGGATGGCGTCGATGGCGCTCAAGGCTTCGAGGATCAGGGCGCGCGTCTCGGAGGAGGGCGTGTGCTGTTCGGGCAGCGCCGCCAGGGTGTCGAGATAGGTGCGTTCGAGGTCCTGGCGGCGGAAAAAATCAGCCACCAGGCCGCGCGCGATGGTGCTCAGGTAGGCGCGTGGCACCAGCACGTCGGGCGCTTCGTGCTTGCTCAGCACCCGGATGAAGGTGTCCTGCGCCAGGTCGGCGGCATCGACCGCATTGCCCAGCTTGCGGCGCAACCAGCCCTGCAACCAGCCGTGGTGGTCGCTGTACAGGGCGCCGATGTCCGGCTGGGGCAGGTGGTTGGTCGCTGGCATGCCTTCAAGGCAGAACAAGAATCATTCTCAATTGAAGTCAGCTTGCCCGGTTGGCGCAATAGCGACGTTGAGCACCCAGGTCACGCCGAAGCAGTCCTTGAGCATGCCGTACAGCGGCGACCACTTTGATGGCGCCAGCGGCACGATGACGGTGGCGCCCTCGGCCAGCCTGGCCCAGTAACCAGCGATCTCGTCAGCGCTGTCGCCGCCCACGGAAACGTAGTAGGCGTTCTGGCCCGGGTCCCACGGCATCGCTGCCGGCACGTCGAAGGCCATCACGCAAAAGCCGCTGTCGGCCATGACCTGGCCCCAGATAAGCAGGTCGGCATCGGCCGGATCGTGGGGCATGCCGCCGTCGCCGTAGGTGACCAGCGTGGCCTGGCCACCGAATACCGCCTGGTAAAAGTTAAGGGCTTGGCGGGCGGCGCCGCGCAGGTTGATATGGGCTACGGACTTGATGGACATGCAAGATTCTCCTTGGTGATGAGTGTTACGGGCCGGTATCTGCCGGTCAACCGGACGGGGTAATGGTCGCGACCGGTGGTACTATATCGGCCCCTCCTGCCAACTTCTGTCAGTAGTCATGCTGCGATCCGATCGCTCGTTTCGCTCGCGGCAGGCCTTGTTCACCATGCCTGCACTGGTCACGGTGCAGTGACTGACCCGCGCGACCGGCGTTTACACCCGGTCTATCCAGCGCACGGCAGGGATTTCGTTCCAGGCGGAGCGGGCGCAGGCTATCGAAGCCACCCGCAACAGCTTCCGGTCCCGGCGCGCAGCCAAGTTGCGCACCTGTTCGGGCCAATGGCAGATCGATGCACAGGAAGCGCCGCCACCGTTTTAAAGGAAATAATATGTTGTCGAAAAATGTCAAAGGCTGGTGCGCATGCGCAGCGGCCGCTACCCTTCTATTGCCCGGCGGTGTTGCCATGGCGGCCGACGCGGGCGCTTCGCCCCTCACCGTGGGCGGCGCCATCCGCTTCAATTACGTGTACAAAAGCTGGCAGGACGAGTATCGCAACGGCTTCTTCGGTTTGGATACCGCGCGGCTGGACGTCAACTACGACGACGGCACCAACCTCGGTTCGGCCCAGTATCGCTACAATAATTTCCCGAAAGGCCAGGGCGGCTACTGGCAGCACTTCCTGCACCACGGCTGGATCGGCCGGCGCTTTGCCGACAAGAGCGAGCTGCACATTGGCGTGGACAAGAACCTGTTCGGCTTGCAACCGTATGCATCGAACAATTTCTACGAGTCGATCGCGTTTTACGCCGGCTTCGAAGACAAGTACGACCTCGGTGTGACCTATCTCAGCAAGCCGGGTCCGGTCGAATGGCAGCTGGGCTTTTACCCGCGCGATGGCGGCTCGTATGGCGGCGGCAGCAACACCGCACCCTCGGCCAACCGCTACTCGTACAACATCGTTGCCGACGACGACGCGCAAGGCTTTGGCACCGGCCAGCGCGACACCGAGCGCAACACCCTTATCGGCCGCCTGGCTTTCAAGGTGGGCGACCAGGGCCAGCACGAGGTGGGCGTCTCCGCGCTGACCGGCGAGATCCGCAACGAAGCGCGCGCCAACGGCGCCGTCAACACCCGCCGCAACGCGTTCGCGGTGCACTTCAAGGGCAAGTCGGGGCCGGTCAACGTCATGCTGCAAGCGATGCGCTACGACTACCACACCAGTCACGAAGCAACTCAGACCTACGGCGGCCTGGACGCCAACAGCTTCGTCATGATCGGCGGCTTCGGCTACCCGTACCCGGTGGCATCGAAAGGCGACATCTACATCGCCAACGCCAGCTACGACCTCGGCGGCAAGGTGGGACCGTTTTCCGGCTTCAAGGTCTATAACGATTACAGCATGCTGCACAAGCGCGTGGGCGGCTACAAGGACTCGGCGCAAAACGTTACGGGCCTGAGCTTCTCGGCGGGCAAATGGTCGTTCTCCGCCGACTTCATGCTGGGCAAGCACCACCCATACATCTCGCCCGACTTCGGCGGCCTCGGCGCGACCTCGGCCGAGCATCCCGGTTATAGCCGCCGGATCAATTTGCAGGCGGGGTACTACTTCTAAGGTGAAGCGGCGTTATTGCCGCCGCTTTACCGCTCGCTGCACCTTGGCACCCCGATACCCCGCCAGCCACGACCGCGCCCGGTTGGCATCGGCTGCGTGCGAGTATTTGCCTTGGGAGTTGAGAAATACCATTACCGTCGGGCGGTTGTTGACCATGGTGTAGAGCACCATGCAGCGGCCGGCTTCCGAGATGTAGCCGGTCTTTTGCAGGCGGATGCGCCAGTTGCTGCTTGCGGTCAGGCGGTTGGTGTTGTGGTACACGCTGGTGCTGCGGCCCTGGCGGATGCTGAACTGGTGGTCGGTCGAGTAGCGCCGGATCAGGGCGCTCTTTTCGGCAGCAATCACCAGTTTTGCCAGGTCGCTTGGCGTCGAAACGTTGGCGCTCGACAGGCCGGTCGGTTCCACGTAAAGGGTGTTGCGCATGCCCAGTGCGCGGGCCTTGCGGTTCATCGCGGCGACAAAGGCGCGGGTGCCGCCGGGGTAGTTGCGGCCCAGCGCGGATGCGGCCCGGTTTTCCGAACTCATCAACGCCAGGTGCAGCATCGACGTGCGCGACAGCGTGGTCCCCACTTGCAGGCGCGAGGTCGAATACTTGAGGCGATCGACGTCGGCGCTGGTCACTGTCAGTTGCTGGCTCATGCTCTGGTTGGCGTCGAGCACCACCAGCGCCGTCATCAGCTTGGTGAGCGAGGCGATCGGCATCACCGTGTTCTGGTTTTTCTGGTACAGCACGTCCTGCGTCTTCGGATCGATGATTACCACCGCGCTCGAACGCAGCGCCGCCAGGTGCGCCGCGTTGGGGGCTTGCGAGGCGGCCACCGCCTGCGCCATCTTGCGCTGGCGCAGCGGCTTGACAGCCTGGACCCGTCTGACTTTCACCGGCTTGGCCTTGCTGGCCTTGGTGGCTTTCGCCTTGGTGGCCTTCGCCTTTGTAGTCCTGCCGGAACTTTGTTTCTGGCGCGACTCGGCGCCATACGAATCGACGGGCGCTTGCAGGCCCACCAGGCAAATCAACGAAAAAATCAACGGCTTCAGTAGTTTCATGCTTTTCATGCAGCGGGGCCCGGGCTGGAATAACAACGTCCGGATGGTAGGCACGCACACTTAGCAGTCACTTAGCGGACGTTCGATGAACGAAGCCGTTAAAATACCGCGCTTGTGCCGCCATTCGGCGCGGAAATCGAAGGGATGCGATGCGGGTGCTGTTGGTGGAAGACGATGACATGATCGGCAATGCGATCCAGCAGGCGCTGCGCGAGGCCAGTTATGGCGTGGACTGGGTGGTCGATGGCGACGCCGCGCTCGATTCGCTGGCCTGCAATCCATACCAGATGGTGCTGCTCGACCTGGGTCTGCCCCGGCGCGACGGCATGTCGGTGCTGCACACGCTGCGCGCCGCCGGCCGTGGCGTGCCGGTACTGGTGCTCACCGCGCGCGACGCCACCGAGGACCGCGTGGCGGGCCTGGACGGCGGCGCCGACGACTATTTGGTCAAACCGTTCGCGCTGTCGGAACTGCTGGCGCGCATGCGCGCCGTCACCCGGCGCCAGGCGGCCGCTGTCGGTCCCAACCTGGGCAACGGCGTCATCACGCTCGATCCGGCCACCCACGAAGCGTGCCGCGAAGGGCGGCAAGTGCGCCTGACCGGCCGCGAGTTCGCGCTGTTGCAGGCGCTGATGGTGCGGCCCGGCGCCATCCTCTCGCGCAGCGAACTTGAAAACCGCATCTACGGCTGGAACGAGGAAGTGGAAAGCAACGCGGTCGAATTCCTGATCCACGCGCTGCGCAAAAAACTCGGCGCCGACGCCATCAAGAACGTGCGCGGCGTGGGCTGGATGGTCTCCAAGACGCCATGAGCACCTCGCTCCAGTACCGGCTGTCGGCCACCATCGCGCTGGCCGTGGTGCTCATGGCCGGCAGCGCCGCCATGTTCACCTTGATCGCATCGTGGAACGATGCCCACATCGCCCAGGACAAGCAGCTGCGCCAGATCGCCCACCTGATCGGCCGCCTGCAAACAGGGCCCGTTACGCTGGCCGCGCGCCAGAAGATCAGCGGCATCACGCTCGACGAACGCATCGTGGTGCGCTTTCTCAATCCCACCCCGGGCGAACCCGAGGCCGCCGACGGCCTGCCCGTGTTTTCCACGCCGCTGGTCGATGGCCTGCAAACGGTGGACATGGAACGCGATTCATGGCGCGTGTTCGTGCGCACCGATAACAGCGGGGTACGCCTGGCCGTGGCCCAGCAAACCCGCGTGCGCAACGCGGTGGCGATCAATAACGCCTGGCGGGCATTGGTGCCGTTCGGGTTGCTGGCGTTGCTGCTGCCGCTGCTGGTGCACTGGCTGATCCGCAAACTGTTCGGACCCCTGCGTGCGGTAGCCGACGAGGCGGGCCGCCGCTCCCACTACGACCTGCGCCAGCTCGACGCCGCCGGCCTGCCCGACGAGGTGCAGCCGCTGGTGGCCGAAATCAACCGCCTGCTCACGCGGGTGGACGTGGCGATGCAAACCCAGCGCCGCTTCGTGGCAGACGCCGCCCACGAGCTGCGCTCGCCGTTGACGGCCATGTCGCTGCAAACGGAACGGTTGGCGGCTGCCGATATGCCGGACGAAGCGCGCCGGCGCATGCAGACGCTGGCCGCCGGCCTGCAGCGCACGCGCGTGATGCTCGACCAGTTGCTGGCGCTGGCCCGCTCGCAGCAGGGCGCGCCGGACCTCACCGCGCCAGCGCCGGTATCGTTGCAGCAGGTGGTGCGCGCAGTGATCGAAGACTTGTACCCGCTGGCCGAGCAGCGCGGCATCGACCTCGGCGTGCTCAGCACCGACGACGCGCAAGTGGCCGCCGCACCGCTCGACCTGCACATGCTGGTGAAAAACCTGGTTGACAACGCGCTGCGCTACACGCCGCCTGGCGGCCGCGTCGATGTAGCGTTCCGCCGCCACGCGGCTGGCGTGGACCTGATTGTCGATGACAGCGGCCCGGGCATCCCCAAGCCCGAGCGCGAGCGGGTGTTCCACGCGTTTTACCGCATCCTGGGCAGCGGCGAAGCCACCGGCTCGGGCCTGGGCCTGGCGATCGTGAAGGCGGTGGCCGACAAGGCCGGTGCCACGGTCAGCTTCGATATGGCGCCGCTGGCGCCAACCGGCTTGCGGGTGGTGGTAGCGTTTCCTGCCGCTCCGGGAGCAGCTACGCCCGCAGCTTGAACACGGCCACTGCCTCGGTCAGCGCTGCTGCCTGCTGTTGCAGGGCGTCGGCCGCCGCTGCCGCTTCTTCCACCAGCGCAGCGTTCTGCTGCGTGACGCCGTCCATGTGACTGATGGCCGAGCTGATCTGGGCGATGCCCTCGGTCTGCTCCTGGCCCGCCACCGTGATCTCGGCAATCACCGCCGTCACCCGCTGCACGCTGGCCACCACGTCGCCCATGGTGGCGCCGGCCACTGCGGCCTGGTCGTTGCCCGAGGCGATGCGGCCCACCGAGTCGTTGATCAGCGCCTTGATTTCCTGCGCTGCCGTGGCCGAGCGCTGCGCCAGATTGCGCACCTCGGTGGCCACCACGGCAAAGCCGCGCCCCTGTTCGCCGGCGCGCGCCGCTTCCACCGCAGCGTTCAGCGCCAGGATATTGGTCTGGAAGGCGATGCCGTCGATGGTGCTGATGATGTCGACGATCTTGTTGGACGAGGCGCTGATCGCGGTCATGGTGGAGACCATCTGTTCCACCGCCTGGCCGCCCTTGACGGCGATGGCGGAGGCGCTGTCGGCCAGCTCGCCGGCGGCGCTGGCGTTGTCGTTGTTCTGCTTGACGGTGCTGGTCAGTTCCACCATCGAAGCCGCAGTTTCTTCCAGCGCGCCGGCCTGCTGCTCGGTGCGCGAGGACAGGTCGAGATTGCCGGTGGCGATTTCGGTGGAGGCGGCGTGGATGGCGACCGTACCGTCGCGCACCCGGCCCACGATGCCGGACAGGTTGTCCTGCATCTGGCGCAGCGCTTGCAGCAGGTCGCCGATTTCGTCGGTGGTGTCGGCGCGCACCTCGGTGCGCAGGTCGCCGGCCGCCACCGTTTGCGCCACGGCGACCGCCGCGTACAGCGGCAGCGTGATGCTGCGGATAAGCCACAATACCGTGATCGAGCCGACCGCCAGCACCAGCGCCAGCGCGAGGGCGATGGTCAGCGTGGCGCGCTGGTGCGCCGCCGCATTGTCGGCCTCGATGCGTTTCGTCAATTCCTGGGCCTGCTTGCCGATATAGGCCACGATGTCGTCGATCTTGCGGGTCGGTTCGCGGTCGGCGCCCTGGACCAGTGCATCGACCTTGTCGGCCGATGTCGCCTGGGCCGGGTCGAATTGTTCGAGTGCCGCCAGGTACCGCTGGGTCAGCGCTTCCTGGGTGCGCAGGGCATCGTCCACCATCGGCGTGGCGATGGCCAGCTTGTCGAGCATGGCGTCGAGTCTCGCCAGTTCGGCGTGGGTAGTATTGCCGCCCTTGATGAAGGCGGTGCGGTACTTGTCGAGTGTGTCCTGGTTGTCGCCGCGCACCAGGATGTTTTTCCATTCCTGCACCTGGATCTTGAATGCCACCTGGGCGCTGCGCGCGGTGTCGCTGGCCTCGGCCATTGCCACCAGGCGCGCCATGGCTGCGCTGGCGCGGGTATTGCCCGCGTCAACTGCGCGCCAGCCGACGACGCCCACGATCAACAGGGCGATAAAGAACAGCGCGGACAACAAGCCGAGCCGGACACCGATTTTCAAGTTGCCGAGTTTCACAGGACCACCTTTGTAGATATGTTAAGTGCGTTCCCGGTTGCCTGATCGGCAGGCGGCCTGCCGCCGCGCGCCGATGAGACCGGGGCGGCATGGATTGGGATATTTGCTGGAAACGCTAAAGGCGGCGGGGATGGGGCCGCAAAAAGGTACCGCAATTGCGGCGGTGCCTCATTCTAGCTTATTTCCGAGCGGAAAGTGTTGGCGCTGTGGTGGTCCAGCCACGCCTCAACTGGTGCGGTTGTCCAGCAGCGGCAGCCAGACCGTGAAACGGCTGCCGGCACCGGCGCCGTCGCTATGGGCGGAGACGTCGCCGCCGTGCAGCTCCACCAGCCCCTTGACCAGCGACAGGCCGATGCCCAGTCCGCCCTGGGCCAGGTCGAGGCCGGGCGCCAGCTGTAGAAATTTGTCGAAAACCAGCGCCAGTTGTTCCGGTGCGATGCCGATGCCGGTATCGCTGACCTCGATCCAGAGCCGGTCGTCGCGGGTGCCAGCCCGCAGCGCGATGGCGGCGCCGGCAGGGCTGTATTTTCTGGCATTGTTGAGCAGGTTGGCGAGGATTTGCGTCAGGCGTGCAGGGTCCACCATTGCCCGCAGCGGCTGCGCCGGCAGGTCCACCGTCAGGTGCTGCCCGGCCGTCAGCATGGCCGGCAGCGCCTCGTCGGCCGCGTGGCGCAGGGTAGGGATAATGTCGGTAGCCACCATTGCCAGCGACACCTTGCCCTGGCCGATCTGCGAGACGTTGAGCAAGTCGTCCACCAGGCGCGTGATCTGCGCAATCTGCCGGCCCAGGATCTCGGTGGGGCGATCGCTGCCGTTCGCTGCGTGTGCCCGCAGCCGCAGTATCTCGATGACGTTGTGCATGGCCGCAAGCGGGTTGCGCAGTTCATGTGCCAGCGTGGCCAGGAACTCGTCCTTGTGGCGATGCTGCAGCGACAGCGCTGCGTTGGCAGCGCTGAGCTGGGCCTGTGCCATGGCCAGCTCGGCGGTGGCGGCTTCGGCGCGTTCGCGCTGGGCGCGCAATTCGCGCTCGTACAGTTTGCGGTCGGTGGCCACCAGCAGCGCGATCTCGTCGTGGATCACGCCGTCATGCTGGCGCCGGATGGCGCTGAGCATCATTGGCAGGCGGCGCCGCTGCTTGTCGAACAGGTCCAGCTGCACTTCCGAGACCGAGCCCTGGATTTGCAGCAGCGGCGTCCAGTGGGTATGCAGGAATACCCGCGCGCCCATCGGCATCAGCTCGGAGAACCGTTTATTCCCAACCAGTTCGGCCTGCTCATAACCGAGCCAGCGGCATACAGTGAGGTTGGCGCGCACGATGACGCCATCGACACCGACGACCAGCAGGCCGCATGGGGTATCGTCCCACCTGTCTGTCGCCGCCGGCGCCGCAGCGATCATGCCGTGGGCGGTGGCGGTGAAAGAAATGCCTGCATGGCGGCGATGCTGGCATCGGGCGCGCTCAGGTGCGGGCAGTGGCCGTGATTGGCAATTATCACCAGCGTGCTGTCGGGCATGGCATGGTGCATGAATTCGCCTACTGCCACCGGTGCGATCAGGTCATCGCTGCATTGCAGGATCAGTGCCGGGGTGCGCGACCGGGCAAAGTCGGCACGGTGATCGGACAGGAACGTCACGCGGGCGAAATGCTTGGCAATCGCGGGATCGGTGCGGCAGAAACTGTTGGCCAGTTCCTCGCCCAGTTGCGGCTGGTCGGGCGCGCCCATGATGGCGGGCGCCATGGTGCTGGACCAGCCGAGATAGTTTGCTTCCATGGTGTCGAGCAGGTCGGCGATGTCTTCTTCGGAAAAACCACCGCGGTACGGGTCATCGTCGATATAGCGCGGCGACGGACCGACCATGATCTGCGACGCGAATTTTTCCGGCGCCAGGTTCGACGCCAGCACGCCGATGGTGGCGCTGACGGAGTGACCCACGAAAATCACCGGGCCGGTGGCAAACGCGTCGATCAGTTCGAGCAGGTCGTCGGCATAGCCTTGCAGCGAGCCATATTTTTGCCGGTCGTAGGCAGCCAGATCGGAGCTGCCGCTGCCCACCAGGTCGAACAGCACGACGCGATAGCGGCTGGCGAATTCGGGGACCAGGTGCCGCCACATGCTCTGGTCGCAGCCAAAGCCATGGGCCATGATCATGGTGGGCAGGCCATCGCCTCCATGAATCTTGACATTGTTTCGTGCGCTTAAATTCATCGAAGGATCAGGCGGTTGCGAAAAGCAGCGCCTGCTGGACTGTTAAAATTATGTCCATTATATAGTGTGATGCAAGTGACGGTCGCGCGCGCATGCCTGCCAGGCGATAATAAAGGGTGGCTAGGAGCGAACACGGCGGTTCCTCGTTGGCTTGCCCTCAAAAGTTACATGCAACCGTTGATCAGGAAGTAACAGCTTGCTCGTAACGGCGCGCTACTTCTTCCCAATTGATAATGTTGAAGAAGGCCGAGATGTAGTCGGGACGACGGTTCTGGTAGTTCAGGTAGTACGCGTGTTCCCATACGTCGAGGCCGAGGATGGGCGTACCGCCCGACAAACCGACCAATTCACCCATCAACGGGCTGTCCTGGTTGGCGCTGTTTTCCACCAGCAATTTACCGTCCTTGCCCACCGTGAGCCAGGCCCAGCCGCTACCGAAGCGGGTTTGCGCCGCCTTGATGAATTGTTCCTTGAACCGCTCGAAACCGCCCAGGTCGTTATTGATGGCGTCTGCCAGTTTGCCGGTCGGCTCGCCGCCGCCCTTGGGACTGAGCACGGTCCAGAACAGCGCATGGTTGGCATGGCCGCCACCGTGGTTGCGCACGGCGGTTTGCGCCGCTGAGGGCAGGGCGCCGATGTCCTTGATCAGTTCTTCGACCGCCACTGGCTCGATGCCGGCGTCGTTCACTGCGTTATTGAGGCTGGTGACATAGGTCTGGTGGTGCTTGGTGTGGTGGATTTCCATCGTGCGCGCATCGAAATGCGGTTCGAGGGCGTCGTACGCGTACGGCAAAGGCGGTAATTCATAAGCCATCGTGATTCTCCGTTCAGGTCGATTAGTGAGACCGGTGCGCGGTTGCGGCACCGGATACGGGACAATGTTTGCATTCCCATATCGACAATACCAGAATCGGCGCGCGCTTGTTTCAACCAGCCGTGTCGGCCCCCGGCAACGCTGACAACACCGGCAAGGTGATCACGAAGCGGCTGCCCAGGCCGGCGCCGTCGCTGAACGCGCGCACGCTGCCGTCGTGCAGGGCGGCGATGCGCTGCACCAGCGCCAGGCCCAGTCCCAGGCCGCCCTGCTGGCGGTCGGGCGTGCGCTTGGCCTGGATGAACAGGTCGAACACGTGCGGCAGCAGCGCCGGCTCGATGCCGGTGCCGGTGTCGGTGACTTCGATACGCGCCTGGCCGTCCGTCACCGCCAGCGCCAGGGTGATGGCGCCGCCGGGCGGCGTGTACCTGGCGGCGTTGTTGAGCAGGTTGACCACCACCTGCACCAGCCGCAGCCGGTCGCCCAGCACCAGCGTGGCGCCGGGCGCCAGGTCGAGCACCAGCCGGTGCAGGCGGGCGTCGATCGTCGGCTGCGCCTGTTCCACGGCGTGGTGCAGCACGTCGCGCAGGTCGAGCGGCAGCGCGCGGCCCAGCACCCAGCGGTAGGCGCCGCTGTGGTGGCGCAGCCGGTACTCGATTTCATAGGTGTCGCCGGTGCGCAGGCAGTGCTGCCACAGTTCTCACGCCCGCGCGCGGTCGTCCGGGGGGAACATCTCGCTCCAGCGGTGGCCGTCGGTGGCGTTACGCGGGGCGCCGGTAAAACCGTGCCACTGTTCGTTGTGGTAGTCGTTGTAGCCGTCGGGCAGGTTGGACCACACCATCTGCGGCATGGCCTCGGTGATGAGGCGAAAGCGCGCCTCGCTCTCGCGCAGCGCGGCAGTCACGCGCAGGCGCTCGCTGGCCGTGCGGATACGGGCTGCCACCTCCTTGATCAGCAGCAGTTCCTCCACCGACCAGTCGCGCACGGCCGCGTTGTTGACGAACAGCACGGCGACCAGGGCCCCATGTTCGACCACCGGCACATTGACAAAAGCGCCGGCGCTGCGCTCGCGCAAGGCCGCTGCCGCCTGCGCGGTGCGGCTATCTTGATCGACGTCGCCGATCACGATCAGCTTGCCCAGTTTGAGGTCGTCGATGAAGTGGCCGTAGTGGCGCAATTCGGTTTGCCCCGCCAGTGTTTCGACGCCGTCCGCACACCAGTCGCGCACCACGTGCAGGGTGTCGCGCACCGTGTCGATGGTGCCGAAGCCCACCCGGCTGGTGCCCAGTGCATCGCCGAGAATGGCGGCGGCCTGGTAGCCGATGTCCTCGGGCGTTTTCAGGTCGCGCAACACGTCGGTCAGGTTGGAGAGCACCTCGCGCATGCCGCGCCCGCGCGTGAGGAAGGCCGCGGTCATTTCCTCCACCGACTGGATGATGCAGCGCACTTTGCCGTCGGCGGCCAGCACCGGCGTGTTGACCGACCGCCAGTAGCGCGGCAGGAAGTTGGTGCCGCCAGCTTCAGGCGCCACGTCGTAGCGCATCGCGGCCATCTTGTCGCGCCGGCCGGTGGCCAGCACCCGCTGCAGCGACGCGCAGATTGGCCACGCCGTCGGCGTGCGGATCGTCCGGGTTGTCGGGAAACGCGTCTAAAATATTCAGGCCGACGATGCTGGCGCGGTCGCGGCATGCAACAGCCAGGTAGGCGGCGTTGGCAGCCAGGATGGTCAACTGGAGCGACAGCACCAGGCAGGGAGCGGGCGCGGCGTCGAACAGGGTGTCGAAGCCGATGTCGTCGAGGGGAGAGGCGGGCAATGTCGGGGGCATGGGCTGGCGGTTATGTGCAAAGAGCGGTGCTGCGGATATTTTACGCTGCCGTCGGCATCGCCTCGTAGCATTTGCGCCATATCGCCGCCAGGTCGCGTGGTAAGATCGCCCCGGTTATTCATGTGGAGCTTGGCGATGACATCCAATACCGTGCACGCGTTGCCCGGCTTTCTCGACGGCGGCGGCGAAATGGGCGTGCTCACGCGCGACCATGACTGGAGCCGTCATCCGCTGGGACCGCCGGCCGGCTGGCCGTCGCTGCTCAAGTCCACCCTGCGCCTGATCCTCACCAGCAACCACCCGATGTTCATCTGGTGGGGCGACGACCTTTACCAGTTCTACAACGACGCCTATCGGCGCACCCTGGGTGCCGAGCGCCATCCGGCGGCGCTGGGCCAGCGTGGCATCGATTGCTGGGAAGAGGCATGGCACATCATCGGTCCGGAAATCGACCACGTGATGGCCGGCCAGGGCGCCACCTGGCACGAAAACGCCCTCATTCCGCTGACTCGCAATGGCAAGCGCGAAGAAGTCTATTGGACCTACGGTTACAGCCCGATCCAGGATGAGGAGCGCGTGCGTGGCGTGCTGGTGGTGTGCTCCGATGTCACCGAGGACATGCGCACCAGGCAGATACTCAAACAATCGTACGTGACGGTGATCGAATCGATGGAGGAAGGCCTGGCCGTGATCCGCATCATCCTCGACGAAACCGGCCGGCCCTGCGATTACCGCTTCCTCGAAGTGAACCCGTCGTTTGAACGGCAGACCGGCCTGGTGGACGTGGTCGGCAAGACCGCGCGCCACCTGGTGCCCGACCTCGAGGAGCGCTGGTTTCAGATCTACGGCAACGTGGCTCTCACAGGCGAACCGGTACGCTTCCTGGAGGGCTCGGAGCCGATGAACCGCTGGTTCGAGGTGTACGCCACGCCGGTGGGCTCGAAGGAAGACCTGATGGTCGCCCTGATGTTCCGCGACGTTACCGACCGCACCCGCAGCGAGCAGGCGCTGCGCACCGCCGACCGCCGCAAGGACGAATTCCTGGCCATGCTGGCGCACGAGCTGCGCAACCCGCTGGCGCCCATTTCGGCCGCCGCCGAACTGCTGCAAATGCCGGGCGCCGATGCGGCGCGCGTGCAGAACGCCAGCGCCGTGATCGCGCGCCAGGTGCGCCACATCACGGGCCTGATCGACGACCTGCTCGATGTGTCGCGCGTCACGCGGGGCATGATCCCCTTGAATGCCAGCGCCACCGACGTGCGGCGCGTGGTGGCCGACGCCATCGAGCAGGTGCGCCCGCTGATCGACAGTCACGGCCACCGCCTCACCGTCAGCACCCCGCCGGCACCGGCACTGGTGATGGGCGACGCCAAGCGCCTGGTGCAGGTGCTGGCCAACCTGCTGAGCAACTCGGTCAAGTACACACCAGGCGGCGGCGACATCATGCTGCGGCTCGACACCGGCGGCGGTCAGGTCAGGCTGGCCGTGATCGACAACGGCATCGGCATGACGGCCGACGTGCTGGACCACGCGTTCGACCTGTTCGTGCAGGCCGAGCGCGAAACCGACCGCTCGCAAGGCGGCCTCGGGATCGGCCTGGCGCTGGTGAAAAGCCTGGTGGAACTGCATGGCGGCACGGTGGCCGCGCAGAGCCCTGGACTGGGGCAGGGCAGCCGCTTCACCATCACGCTGCCGCAAATCGTCGAAGAACCGGCGCCCGTTGCGGTAGCCGGCGACGTTGCCGCCTCGCCCGCGCCGGTATTACCCAGCAGTGCCGCGCTGCGCGCCATGGTGGTGGACGACAACGAGGACGCTGCCGACATGCTGGCCATGTTCCTCGAAATCCACGGCCACCAGGTGCTGACCGAAGACGACCCGGCGCGCGTGGTGGAACGCGCGCTGGCATTCAAGCCGCACGTATGCCTGCTCGACATCGGCCTGCCCGGCATGGACGGCTACGAACTGGCCCGCCGCCTGCGCGCCACGCCGGGCCTGGACGGCGTGGTACTGATCGCGGTCACCGGCTACGGCGACGAGCGAGCCAAACAACAAGCCACTATCGCCGGCTTCGACCACCACTTCGTCAAGCCGATCGACCCGGCCAGCCTGGTGGCGCTGGTGGCAACGCTGGCGTGATGCGGCGGGGCGATGCAGCGGAATCTTCCTTGCAATCTTCTATAATTTGCGGATAATTTACCAGTTCAAATTATCGCAATGACATGGGAAAGGCATGACTACCGAAACCATCGATCACGCTACCTTGGTCAAACTGGCCGAGGCTGGTGTTGTGCGCAGCGCTCATGTTTCCGGGCAGGGTGGGGGATGGGGCGTGATGGTGAAGTACGGTACCACGGAGCGGGCGTTGACAGCTCAGCGTAGTCAACAAGTACGCATCTTCCGCAAGCTCGAAACCTTGGTTGAATACTTAAAAGGGGTCGGCATACCCCGCTTTGATGTCGATGCCGTGAATTACGCCCCACACAGCGTCACAGCTACAAAGCGCCCGGACAGGGCCGGCGCGATGAAGGATGCCCATGCAGCGGCTGCCTACACCAAGTGGCTCAATTCCGAAGTGCAAGAGGCGATTGACGATACCAGTCCGACCATTCCGCATGACGAAGCGATGCACGCGGTGCAGGCCGCGATCAAGCGCAACTAAGGTGCGAGGATGCATGCCATCCACTGGAAAAAGCAGGCAATCAACGTCTGATCAAAATCGGTCTGCATATCGCCGGGGACAGCCCGGTCAGCGCCGCGAAAATGATCGATCTCATCGAGGCTAAGGTGAAACCGCTGGCTAGTCATCCGCAACTCGGCAGGACCGGCCGCAAGCATGGTACCTACGAGCTGGTGGCACACGAAAGCTATGTCGTGATTTATCGCGTGCTTGCCAACAAAGTCGAAATACTGCGCGTTAAGCATACGGCGCAACAATGGCCGTCCGGTGTCGCCTGACGCGGTCGCCGAGGGGAGGGCGGCCGCCTCCCCGCCGAAACATGCTTACCTGGTCCTGGTACCGCCGGCCGGTTTGAGGATGGCGTCGGCCCTGGCCAGTTCCGCTTGCGACAGCTGTGGCTTCACGTCGGCCAGCGCTGCGTCGGCTTCCGGGTAGCGCGCCTGCTTGGCCAGGCTGAACCAGACGTAGGCCATCGACAGGTCCCTGGCGCCGCCTTCGCCGTTGCGGGTCATGATGGCCAGGTTGTACATGGCGTCGGGTTGCGCCTGCATGGCGGCGGCGTTGAACAGCTTGCGCGCGGTTTCCAGGTTTTGCCCCACCACTTCGCCCTTGTAGAAATAGGTGCCCAGTGCGTTTTGCGCCGCCGGCACGCCCTTGATGGCGGCTTCCCTGTAATAGACCAGCGCGCGCTTGGGATCGGGCGCCACGCTTTCGCCGAAGTCGTACATGCGGGCTGCCGCCAGTTGCGCGCCCGGGTGGCCTTCCTTGGCGCCGGCGGTGAAGTAAGCGCCCGCCATTTTCAGGTCCTTGGGTACTTCGTTACCGTCGTAATAGGCTTTGCCGAGCTGGAACAGCGCCGGTGCATAGCCCGCTTCGCCGGCTTCCTTCAGGTACTTGATGCCCTTGTTGACATCCTTCTGGCCGGCAAAGCCGGACAGGTAGGCGCTGCCCAGCATGGCAGTGGCCGGTGTGTAGCCGGAGTCGGCCGCTACTTCATAGAATTCGAGGGACTTGCGTGGATCGCGCTGTATGCCGGAACCCACCATGTACACCTTGGCCAGCGTCATGGCCGCTTCGGCGCGCGTGTTCATCAGTTGCGGATGTTTCGGGTCGAAGTGCATGCGGTCGCCCGGTCCGAAGCGCTGGTTGACGGACTTGTCGAGCCAGTAGAGGGCCTGCTTGTTGTCGACGGCGGTGCCTTTGCCTTCGAGGTACATGCGGCCCAGCATCAGCGCCGAGAAATCGTTGCCCAGCTTGCTGTAGTTTTGCTTGAACTGCGCCATCGCTTCCACGTAGTCGCCCTTGTCGTAGGCGTCCAGGGCCAGGTTCAGCGTCTTGTCCTTGCGCGCGATGCTGTTGCGGCCGGCGGCGAAACGGCGGTCGGTATTGGAGCACTGCACCGACGGCGTCATGGCGTCCGGGGCCTGCGTCGTGCCGGTGCCGAAGTCGGAGCCGGACGGCTTCTCGGCGAAGTCATAGCCCATGGTGTTTTTGCCGGAAGCATCGCCCATCGGCGCCACGTCGCGGATGGTATTGATGTCGTTGGAGATGCCATGGAAGCTCATGATGTAGTCGATGACGAGGTCGTCATCCTTGGCGTCGTAGCCGGACATGAAGGCGCACGACGACGCGAACTTGCGGCCCAGCACGCGGCTGTCGGCGGCAATGAACTCGGTCGGATCCTGCAATTTGCGCTTGCCGGTCACGACGACTTCCGGCCGGGTGGCGGTCTCTCCGGCAGACTGCGCCGCCTGCTGGGCGCCTGCGGGTGAACACAGTAGTGCGGATTGCAGGGCTAACAGCAGACCCAGTAACTTGAAAGGACTGCCCATCACCCGCATGGCTGGCAACATGATATCTCCAGAGTATTTGTTATCGGAAAGCTAAATATAACGCTTTCCCGTGGCTTTGGCTGCATGATCTCAGGAAACAATCAGCAGCCTGACCATGTCCCGGCGCTGCATGTTGCAAAAAATGTCTTTATATTGTTAAGAAGAAATTTAGCCGGCGCTGGGTTACAATGAGCGATTGTCCGAATTTCCATACCATGACATTTTCTCCTCCCGTATTGCGCAGCGAAAACGAGCGTCTTGCCGCCTTGCGCGAGTTGTGCCTGCTCGACACGCCGACCGACCCGGCGTTCGACGAGATGACTTTGCTTGCCACGCATGTTTTCGGCACCTCGATGGCGCTCATTTCGCTGGTGGACGATGGGCGGCAATGGTTCAAGTCGCGCATCGGCATGGCTGTACGCGAAACGCCGCGCTCGCAGGCATTTTGCGCCTATGCGCTCCATAGCGTCGAGCCGCTGATCGTGCTCGACACGCTGCTCGATCCGCGTTTTGTCGACAATCCGCTGGTGACCGGATCGCCCGGACTGCGGTTTTATGCCGGCGCGCCCTTGATTACAAAGGAAGGCCTGTGCCTGGGAACGTTCTGCGTGCTGGACGCCGCGCCGCGCACTGCGTTCGATGCGCGGCAGGTGACCCAGTTGCGCCACTTCGCGCGGCTGGCCATGATGCGCATCGAAACCCTGCGCAGCATCGGCTATGCCGATACGCTTACCCAGTTGCCCAATCGCACCCGCTTCCTCGAAGACGTGGGGTTGTGGATCAACGATGCGCCGGATGATGGCCGCCACCTGTTCGCGGTGGCCGTGGACGTTTGCGGCCCTGCTTATTTTCAGCAGATGCAGTCGGCATTCGGCGCCGATCACGGCGACGGCTTCCTGCAAGTCGCAGCGCGGCGGCTGGCGCACGCACTCGGTCCGGCGCCCGTGTACCGGATCGACACCACGGTAATGGCTTGCGTGCTGGCCGCCGAGCACGAGGCGGCGCTCGAGGAGCAGTTGCGCGCGCTGCAAGCGCAGCTTTCCCAGCCGTGCGAGTACCAGGGCATACCGCATGCACCGGCCGTCACGCTGGGTGCCGTAGCGCTGGCCATGCCCGACGCCACGCCGATGGTCGATACCGCGCGCGTGTTGGGTGCCGCGCTGGCCCACGCGCGCACCGCGCACCGGCCCTGGGCGATCTACCATCCGCAACTGGACGCCGCGCAGCAACGCGCGTTCCGCATCCTCGCGGCCATCCCCGGCGCGCTGGCTGCAGAGGGCCAGTTGCAGCTGCATTACCAGCCGCGCATCGACCTGGCCGATGGCGTGTGCACCGGCGTCGAGGCACTGCTGCGCTGGGACCATCCCGAGCTTGGGGCCATCAGTCCCGCCGAGTTCATTCCGCTGGCCGAAAAGACTGCGCTTATCGGCGACATCACGGCATGGGTGGTGCGTGCGGCGCTGGCACAGGCAGAAATCTGGCACGGCGCCGGCTTGCGCCTGACCGTGTCACTCAACGTCTCGGCCCTGGACCTGGCCACCGCCGCCTTTGCCGATCTGCTCGACCGCCTGCTGGGGCAAATCCGCGTCGATCCGGCGCTGATCGAGATCGAATTCACCGAAAGCGCCGTGGCCGACGATCCGGTATCCGTCGGCGTACAGCTGCGCCGCCTGCGTGCGCTGGGGCTGCAGATCGCCATCGACGATTTCGGTACCGGCCACAGCAACTTCAGCTACCTTAAGCAGATACCTGCCACCACCCTCAAGCTCGATCAATCGTTCGTCCGCACGCTGCCCTCCGACATGCACGACGTGACCATCCTGTGCGCCATGATACGGCTGGGTCACGAGTTCGGCCATCGCGTGGTGGCCGAGGGGATCGAGACGGCGCAAGCATACGAGCTCCTGGCCAGCTGGGGATGCGACGAGGGGCAGGGCTACTGGATTGCCCGCCCCATGCCCGCCCCACAGCTGACCGACTGGCTGGCGCCCGCCGCTCAGCGCTTGCGCGCCAGCTCGTAGTCGTACCGCAGCGCGGCGGCGCTGGCCAGTGCCAGGACTGTGCCGGCCACGCATACGCCGTTCCAGCCGCCCAGGCGCCAGGCCAGCGACCCCAGTGCCGAACCGGTTGCCGCGCCGGCGAAATAACCGGTCATGTACACCGCGTTGATGCGCGACCGGGCGCCGGGGTCTAGCTGGTAAATCACGCCCTGGTTGCTGATGTGGATGCCCGCCAGGGCGATGTCGATCAACAGGGTGCCCAGCAAGATCCAAGGCAGGCTGGCCAGCCCCAGGCGCAGCGCGCCCCAGCTCACCAGCAACAGCAGCAGGCAGCCGGCCGAAGTAGCCGTTCCCCAGCCCCTGTCGTTCAGGCGCCCGGCCACGCTGGCCATCATGGCGCCGGCCACGCCCAGCAGGCCGACCAGGCCGATCTGGCTGTCACCAAGCGCGAAGACTGGACCCGAGAGCAGCAGCGTGGTGGACGACAGCAGCACGCTCACCGAGGCAAAGGTCAGCGCCCCGAGCAAGGTCCGGCTGCGCAGGCGCGGATGGTGCGCGGCCAGCGCCACGAGCGAACGCAGTACCTGTCCGTAGCGCAGCGCGACCGGATTGCGCGAAGCGGGCAGCGCGTGCCACAGCGCCAGCGCCAGCAGCACCATCAGGCAGCCCGCCGCCCGGTACACGGTGTGCCAGCCCCCAAGGTCCGACAGCAGCCCGGCCGCGCTGCGCGCCAGCAGGATGCCGCTGAGCAGGCCGCTCATCACGAGACCCACGGCGCGGCCGCTGCGCTGCGGTTCGGACAGCGTGGCCGCCATCGGCACCAGGGTTTGCGCGGCCACCGAGAACAGCCCGGTCATGACGGTGCCCGCCACCAGCATGGCGAAACTGCCGGCATAGCCGCTGATGAACAGGCCGGCGGCAGCCAGCAGCATCAGGCCGCTGGCCAGGCTGCGCCGTTCCAGCATGTCGCCGAGCGGCACGAACAGCAGCAGGCCCAGCGCGTACGCCAGCTGCGACACGGTGACCGTGAGCGCGGCGGTGGCGTCGCTCACGTCCAGCGCCATGGCAATCGAATGCAGCAGCGGCTGGTTGAAGTAAT
Organism: Duganella sp. Leaf61; assembly: GCF_001421905.1. Taxonomy (NCBI): domain Bacteria; kingdom Pseudomonadati; phylum Pseudomonadota; class Betaproteobacteria; order Burkholderiales; family Oxalobacteraceae; genus Duganella; species Duganella sp. Leaf61. The sequence goes on along the minus strand of NZ_LMLM01000030.1, from coordinate 259,284 downwards.
TACTGCCGGCGCACAGGCCGGTGGCGACCGCCATCAGCAGCAGCACGGGAGTGGTGAGGGTGGCAGCAGGGGTAATGGTCTGGGTGGAATGCATGCGGACATCTCGATGAAAGCGATGAACGCACTATAAAACCTCAACTTATGTTGAGGTCAAGCAGGAGGTGACATTTAACTAATTCCTGCCGCAGTCGCCTGTTACCGGTACCGATCATTCTTCCGCACCGGAGAACGCCATGTTGTCCTCACCGTTATCCCGCGCCGCCCGGGCCGAGCCCCTCACGCCGGGCGGCGATACCGCCAGCCGCCTGCAGGCGCAGTCGCTGGAGGCGATGGCCAAGCTCAAACAGAAGCAGGCCGACCAGGCGCGCGAACGCGCCGCCGTAATCCGAGCGCTGCGCACGTCGTCGGCGCAGGCGGCCAAGGCGGCCGCGCGCGAACGGATCGAGATGATCAAGAAGCGTATCGAGGAACTGCTCAGGACAGCCAGCGCGACGCAGACGAACGCCTGATCGACAAGGTCCAGAAAGCGCTGCGCTTCGCCCAGTCCATGGCCGAAGCCGACGTCAAAAAAGAGAAAGCTGCGGCGGCACGTTGACCCCGCAGTTCAGTTGAGGGCGGCTTCGACGGTGCCGGCGGCGTCGAACAGGCGCGCTTCGGCGCCCGGCGCGCACAGCAGCGAGACGCTGGGCACCAGGCCGGTGGCCGCATCGCGGTACTTCCAGGCCGGCACTGCGATGGCCGGCAAGTCCAGGTAGTTGCCCATGGTGTGGGCGGTAAACAGGCCGTTGACGCCGGGTTTCAGCGATTGCCGGTTCATCTTGCCGTGGGGCGGCGCCAGCAATCCCAGCGTGGGCAGGACCATCACGCCGTCAACGCCCAGCATGGCGTGGTAGCGGGCGCGCGCGCTGGCGTATTCTTCGGCGATGCGCGCCACCGTGGACTGGCGGCGCGGCTTCATCAGCGGCGCGATCAGCATCCACGTCAACAGGCCGTCGTCGATGGTGGGACGGCGCAGCAGTTGCGCTGCCAGTTCGCGCCACGGCGAGAACGGCGCCGCGCCCGGCGCAGACAACAGCCGGATCCAGGTATCGTAAAAATCGTCGAGGATGACTTTCGGGATTTGCAGAAACAGGTGGCGCACCTGCGAAAAATCCTGCGCTTGCTCGCGGTAGCCACTGCTCACCAGGGCGCTTCTCGCTGCCGCCAGCGCCTGGCCGATGCAGGCATCCTGTATCGTCATCGGGAAGCCGCCCGGCACCACCAGCCGGCCACCGGACTCGCCGCCTGCATTGCTGCCCGCCCCAAGCGGCCGCCGGGCGATCACGTCGTACACCAGCCGGGCGTCGCGCACGCTGCGCGTGAGCGGCCCCAGGCCCAGCCAGGTGCGGGTGGTGCCGGTCACCGTGGGCCAGGTGCCGGTGCCATCGACCGCCGCCGAATGCGGCTTGAAGCCCACCACGCCGCAGAACGCGGCCGGTATCCGGATCGAACCGAGGATGTCCGACCCCACGCCGAATACCGAACTGCCGGATCCCACCAGCGCGCCTTCGCCGCCGCTTGAGCCGCCCGCCACCCGGTCCGGCGCCAGCGGGTTATTCGTGCGGCCGTAGCGGGGATTGGTCGATTCGGCCGTCATCGCCAGTTCCGGCACATTGCTGCGGGCGATCACCACCGCGCCGGCAGCCTTCAAGCGGCGCACGATCTCGGCGTCCTGCGCATGGTGTTCGGGCGCCATCCGTTGCGAGCCTGCTGTCACCTGCTGGCCGGCCAGGCCGAAGGTCTCCTTCACGCTGCACGGCAGGCCGAACAGCGGCAGCGACCGGTCGCCTTCGCGATCGAGCCGGCGCGCTTCGGCCAGCGCCGCGTCGTGGAAAATGCTGGTGGCGGCGTTCAGGCGCGGCTGCTCCTGCGCCAGCGTGTGCAGGTGCTGGCCCACCAGTTGTTCGGCGGTGAGGGCGCCCGCGCGCAGTTGTTCGAGCAGGGTGACGGCGTCGGGTGATCGGTGCGATGGGGTCATGGTGTCTCTTGTAGTTGTACGGTAAACAGCGCGCCGCCGCCGGGGCGGTTGGCGGCCGTGATGGTGCCGCCGCCGGCGCGCATGATCGATTGCGACAGCGCCAGCCCCAGGCCCACGCCGGCCACTTCGCTGGCGCGCGCGCCGGTGCCGCGGAAAAAGCGGTCGAACACGTACGGCAGTTCGGCGGCGGCAATGCCCGGGCCCTGGTCGGCCACCGTCAGCAGCACGGCGCCTTCTTTCCGTTCCAGTCCGATCTCGATGCGCCCGCCCGGCGGCGAAAATTTCAGCGCGTTTTCCAGCAGGTTGCGCAGCACCAGTCCCAGCGCCACCTGGTCCACCTGCATGTCGTTGGCCACGGCGCCCGCGTACGACAGGGCTATGCCTTGCTCGCGCGCCGGCGCTTCCATGCGGGCGATGGTGTCGCACACCAATGAAGTCAGCGCCACCCGCTGGCCGGGGCCGCGTTCCTGGCCGGCGTCGATCCGCGCCAGCATCAGCAGTTCCTCCACCAGCGTGGTCAGGCGCTCGACTTCTTCCAGGCACGAGCGCAGCGCGGCCACGTAATCGCCGCTCTCGCGCGGGCGGCGCAGCGTGATTTCGATTTCCGCGCGCAGGCGCGAGAGCGGCGAGCGCAGTTCGTGCGAGGCGTCGGCGGTGAAGCGGCGCTGGGTTTCGAACGCGCCTTCGATCCGCTCCAGCATGGCATTGAGCGTGGTGACCAGGTGGCCGATTTCATCGTCGCCGCCCGGGTGCGGCAGGCGCCGGTCCAAGTGGTTGTCTTCGATGCGGCCGGCCTGTTCGACGATATTCTCGATCGCCACGAACAGCTTGCGCGACAGCCGCGCGCCGGCCCAGCCCAGCGCCGCCATCAGCGCCAGCGCCATCGCGGCAAACAGCAGCGCGGCCGAGCGCAGCGTGCTGTTGGCGTCGTCGAGCGAACCGGCCACCTGCACCGCGTACAGCTGGCCTTTGACGCGTGCGGGCACGGATACCATGCGCAGCGGCTCCTCGCTGGTGTCGGGCAGGGTCTCGAACACGGTGCGCCCGGCCGCCAGTTGCTCGAGCAGCTGCGACGATGCCGGCAAATCTTCGGTGCCCAGGTTGCTGCTGCGCGCCAGTATCCAGCCCTGGCTGTCGATGATCTGCACCAGCCGGTCGAGCCGCGTGAGCGAGGGCGGGGCGCTGCCTTGCGGCGCTTCGTGCACGCGGATGACGGCGGCGCCGCCATCGGTGAGCATCGCCGCCTCGGCTTCGGCCAGTGCCAGCAGCGCAGTGTCGAGCTGGCGGTTGACCGATTGCGACAGCACCCACCAGCCGGCGCCCGCCGTCACGCCCACGGCGGCCAGGATCGCCAGCAGGTGCACCGCGATCAGGCGCTGGCGCAGGCTAAGCATCGCCAGTGTCCGTCTGTGGGGCCAGCCGGAAGCCGCGCCCGCGCACGGTCTCGATCAGCGGCGCGGCGCCGGGCGTATCGACCTTGCGGCGCAGGTTCTTGATGTGGACGTCGATCAGGTTGTCGATGGCGATCAGATCCGCGTGCCATACCTGCTCGGCCAGTTGCAGCCGGGTGACGACGGCGCCGGCATGGCGCATCAGCAGGTCGAGCAGGGCATATTCCTTGGCCGTGAGAGCGAAGCTGGCGCCGGAGCGCGTGGCCGTGCGCGTGCGGGAGTCCAGCGCCAGGTCGGCCACTTTCAGCACGGCCGGCTGCGCACGGTCGAAGCGGCGCAGCAGCGCGCGCACCCGCGCCAGCAGTTCGTCGAACACGAACGGTTTGGTCAGGTAGTCGTCGGCGCCGGTATTGAGGCCGGTGATGCGGTCGGCCACGGCGTCGCGCGCGGTGAGCATCAGCACCGGCAGCTCGTGGCCGGCTTGCCGCCATTCCGCGCACAGGGTCACGCCGTCCTTCCCCGGCATCATCCAGTCGAGGATGGCCAGGTCGAAGCCGGCCGGCGTGGCCGCTTCGTGCGCGCCGTGCGCGACCTGCACCCGGAAGCCTTCTTCCTCCAGGCCACGCGCCAGCAGCCGCGCCGCTTTGTGATCGTCTTCTACCAACAGGATGTGCATGGGGGCCCTCGACTGGAACCCGAGTATAGCAGCGCGCGCGAGCAAAAATCCTGAAGAAGTATTCAGGATGCAGTGCAGCATAAATTCGTACCATGGCGGCCGTAGATTCAGGGAGAACCATCATGAAAAATACCAAACACACTGTCGCGGACCGCCGCTGGTCCCGTTTCATCCCCGGCCCGTTCCTGCTGGCCGGGCTGGTTGCCGTGGGCCTGATCGCCTGGGGCGCGCATGGCATGCACGCGATGCAGACCGCCAATGCCGCCGCGCCGGCACCCCCTGCGCCCGAACTGGTGCGCGAAGCCGACGCCATCGTCGTGCCGGCGGCCTCGCCGCTGCGCCGCACGCTGGTGGTGGCGCCAGTTCAGTCGCAAAACCTGGCCGCGCCGTTCGTGCTGCCGGCAACGGTGGAAGCCGATCCCGCGCGCCTGGTGAAAATCACCACGCCGATGGCGGGGCGCGTCGTACGCCTGGAGAAGCAACTGGGCGACGCGGTAAAAGCTGGCGACATCCTGTTCGTGATCGACGCCCCCGACCTGGCCCAGGCCGGCGCCGATGCCGCGCGCGCCCAGGCGGCACTGACGCTGGCAGCGAGCAGCCTGCAACGCCAGCAGGCGCTCGACCACGAGCAGCTGACGGCACGGCGCGACCTGGAACAGGCGCAGAGCGACTATGCGCAGGCGGCCAGCGAGGCTGCGCGTGCCGCCGCCAGGCTGCGTCAGAGCGGCGTTCCCCATGGCGGCGACGTGAAAGGCGGCACACTGGCCGTGCGCGCCCCGATCGCCGGCCGGGTGGTGGAACTGTCCGCCGCGCGCGGCATGTACTGGAACGACGCCACCGCGCCGTTGATGACGGTGGCCGACCTGTCTCACGTCTTCGTAGCCATCAATGCCCAGGAAAAGGACCTGGCCCAGGTGTATGTCGGCCAGGCGGCCGCTATCCGCCTCGACGCGTATCCCGAACCGTTGCAGGGCGCCGTGCGCTACGTGGGCGAGATGCTCGATCCCGATACCCGCACCGTCAAGCTGCGGGTGCCGTTCGAAAATCGCGACGGCTGGTTAAAACCCGGCATGTTCGCCACGGCGACCTTGAGTGCGCGCGCGCGCCCGGCCATCCTGGTGCCGTTGACGGCCGTGGTGCAGGGCGGTTTTGCCAGCCGCGTGTTTGTCGAAACGGCGCCGTGGCGCTTTGCGGCGCGCGAGGTGACGCTGGGCGCACAGGTGGGCGACAACATCGAAGTGCTGTCCGGGCTGGCTGCCGGCGCGCGCATCGTGGTCAAGGATGGAGTGCTGCTCAATGATTGATCGCATCGTCCACCTGTGTTTCAAAAAGCGTGGCATCGTCGCCCTGATTTTTCTCCTCGCCACCCTGTATGGCGCCTGGTGCTGGACCCAGCTGCCGCTCGAAGCCTATCCCGATATCGCCGACACCACGTCGCAAGTGGTCACCCAGGTCAACGGCCTGGCCGCCGAGGAGGTCGAGCAGCAGATCACGATACCGCTCGAGCGCGAAATCATGGGCACGCCCGGCATGCACGTGATGCGCTCGAAGTCCACCTTCGGCCTGTCCCTGATCACCGTGGTGTTCGAGGACGGCGCCGAAGATTACTGGTCGCGCCAGCGCCTGCAGGAACGCATTGCCGGCGTCACGCTGCCGTACGGCGCCCAGCCGTCGCTCGATCCGCTGACGTCGCCGATCGGCGAGATTTATCGCTACACGCTGGAGTCGAAGTCGCGCAGCCTGCGCGAACTGTCCGAATTGCAGCGCTGGACCGTGGTGCCGCGCCTGAAGCAGGCGTCCGGCGTGGTCGATGTGACCAACTTCGGTGGCGTGACCACCCAGTTCCTGATCGAGTTCGATCCGGCCAGATTGAGCAAGTACAGCCTGTCGCTGGCGCAGATCACCGCAGCGATATCGGCCAACAACGCCAACGCCGGCGGCAGCATCCTCACGCGCGGCGAGCAGGGCATGGTCGTGCGCGGCGTGGGCCTGATCCGCAGCCTCGACGACCTGGGCAATATCGTGGTGGCGCAAAAGGGCGGGGCGCCGGTGCTGGTCAAGGACCTGGGCACGGTCACGCTGGGCCAGCAGGAACGCCACGGCATCCTGGGCAAGGACCATGTGTCGGATACCGTCTCGGGCATCGTGCTGCTGTTGAAAAACCAGAATCCGTCGCGCGTGATCGCCGGCGTCCACGAAGCAGTGGCCGACCTGAACGACCACCTGCTGCCCAAGGATGTAAAAGTGGTGGCGTACATGGACCGCAGCGCGCTGGTGGAAGCGACCGTGCACACGGTCGGTAAGACCCTGATCGAAGGCGTGGTGCTGGTCACGCTGGTGCTGGTGCTGTTCCTGGGCAGTGTGCGCGCGGCGCTGATCGCGGCCGCCGCCATTCCCGTATCGCTGATGACGGCCTTCATCCTGATGCACCACTTCAAGGTACCGGCCAACCTGCTGTCGCTGGGCGCGATCGATTTTGGCATCATTGTCGATGGCGCCATCTTCGTGCTGGAGGCGATCCTGCGCCGGCGCGAAGAGCAGCCGGAAGGACTGCTGGACGAAGGCGAAGCGCTGGCCGCCACCAGCCAGGTAATGAAGCCCACGCTGTTCGGCATGCTGGTGATCATGGTGGCGTACCTGCCGCTGTTCGCGTTCCAGCGTATCGAGTACAAGCTGTTCTCGCCGATGGCGTTCGCGGTAGGATTTGCCTTGCTGGGCGCCTTGCTGATGACGATGATGGTGATCCCGGGCCTGGCCCACTGGGCCTTCCGCAAGCCCCGCAAGATTTTCCATAACCCGGTATTGGAATGGCTGATGCCGCGCTACGAAGCGCTGCTGCAACGGCTGGTCGGCAAATCCCGACTGGTGCTGGCGCTTGCCGGCGCCACGCTGGCGGCAGTGGTGCTGTTGGGCAGCGCCATCGGCCGCGACTTCCTGCCGGCGCTCGATGAAGGCTCGATCTGGCTGCAAGTGACGCTGCCGCCGGGGATTTCGCTGGACAAGGCCACCCGCATGGCCGACGCCCTGCGCGACGCCACCCTCAAGGAGCCGCAGGTGGCCCACGTGGTCACGCAACTGGGCCGCAACGACGAGGGCACCGATCCGTTTACGCCATCGCACATCGAGTGCGCGGTCACGCTCAAGCCTTACGACCAGTGGCCGTCAGGCATGGCCAAGCAGGACCTCGTCGATCGGCTGGCCTCGCGTTACCGCGACCTGCCCGGCACCGACGTCGGCTTCTCGCAGCCGATGATCGACGGCGTGCTCGACAAGCTGGCCGGCGCTCACAGCGACCTGGTGGTCAAGGTGTATGGCGACGACTTCCAGCAGACCCGCAAGCTGGCCGGCGCCGTGGAACAGCTGCTGCGCACCGTGCCCGGTGCGCAGGACGTGATCATCGACCAGGAGCCGCCGCTGCCGCAGGTGCGCATCGATGTGGACCGCGCCGCCGCTGCGCGCCTGGGCATCAACGTGGCCGACGTGATGGCGCTGATCCAGACCGGCATCGGCGGCAGCCCGGTGGCGCAGGTGTACGTGGGCGACCGCAGCTACGACGTGGTCGCGCGCTTCGCCGGTGCTGCCCGCAGCGATCCGCAGGCGATCGGCAACCTGGTGCTGACCAGCCCCAATGGCGCCCACGTGGCGTTGTCGCAGGTGGCCCATATCGGCATGGCGCAGGGCGAGACCACCATCACCCGCGAGATGAACCGCCGCCACCTGACCGTGCGCACCAACCTGCGCGGGCGCGACCTGTCTTCGTTCCTGGCCGAGGCGCAGGGCCGCATCGCGCGCGAGATCCCGTACGACCATGCGCGCTACCAGGTTACGTGGGGCGGGCAGTTCGAGAACCAGCAGCGCGCCCAGGCCCGCCTGGCGGTAATCGTGCCGGCGGTGCTGGCGCTGATGTTCGTGATGCTGTTCTCGGCGTTCGGCAACCTGCGCCAGCCGGGGTTGATCCTGCTGGTGGTGCCGCTCTCGCTGCTGGGCGGCCTGGTGGCGCTGCAATTGCGCGGCATGACCTTGAATGTGTCGTCGGCGGTGGGCTTTATCGCGCTGTTCGGCGTGGCGGTGCTCAACGCGGTGGTGATGTTGTCGAATCTTAACCGCTGGCGCTTGCTGCTGCCGGACGACCTGCGTGCAGCCGTCATCAAGGGCGCCAGCGAGCGGGTGCGCCCGGTGCTCACCACCGCCACCGTGGCCGCGCTGGGTCTGGTGCCGGCGGCGCTGGCCCATGGCCTGGGCAGCGACGTCCAGCGCCCGCTGGCCACCGTGGTGGTGGGCGGCCTGGTGACCGCCACCGCGCTGACGCTGGTGCTGCTGCCGGCCCTGTATTACCTGATCGAACAACGTATGAAAAAGGAAGCCGCATGAAAAAAGTGATTGCTGCCCAAATGGTCGCCATCGCGTTGGCCATGCTGATCGCCGGCTGCGCCGCCGGTCCCGATTTCGTCGCCCCCGCCGCACCCACGGTGCAGCGCTACACGGCGCAAATACTCGACGGCGAAGCCGCGCAGCCCGAGCATACCCAGAAACTGGCGGCAGGCCAGGAGGTGCCGGCGCACTGGTGGACCAGCTTCGGCTCGGAACCGCTCAATGCACTGGTGGCTGCGGCATTGGCCTCCAACCCGGACTTGCAGGCCGCGCAGGCAGCGTTGCAAGCCGCGCGCGAAAACGCCGCCGCCCAGCAAGGACTGTGGTGGCCGGACGCCACGCTGCACGTATCGCCCACGCGTCAGCGCATTGCCGATACGCTGTCGAGCCCCACGGCTGCTGGCGCCAACCTGTATTCGCTGCACACGGCGCAACTGAACGTGGGGTACTCGCCCGACGTGTTCGGCGGCGTGCGGCGGCAGGTGGAGGCGGCCCGCGCCCAGGTGGACGTGGCGCGCTACCAGGGCGATGCCGCGCGCCTGACGCTGGCGGCCAACGTGGTACTGGCCGCCATCAACGAGGCGGCGTTGCGCGCCCAGCTCGACGTCACGCGCGAGCTGGCGGACCTGGCCCGGCGCCAGCTCAACGCCACACGCGCCATGCAGCGCGCCGGCCAGGTCGGCAGCGCCGACGTGGCGGCGCAGGAGGCGGCGCTGGCGCAGGCGGAAGCCGGCGTGCCGCCGCTGGAAAAACAGGCGGCCCAGCAGCGCAACCTGCTGGCGGTGCTGGGCGGGCGCATGCCGGCCGACGGCGCCGGCGCCGCTGCGCTGGACTTCGACAGCCTGGCCCTGGCCGACACGCTGCCGGTGAGCGTGCCGGCGCGGCTGGTGGAACACCGGCCCGACATCCGCGCCGCCGAAGCGCAACTGCATGCGGCCAGCGCCCAGGTGGGCGTGGCCAGGGCCGCGCGCCTGCCCAATATCGCCTTGACCGCCACGCTGGGCAGTTCGGCGCTCGATGCCGGTACGCTGTTCAAGTCGGGGGCAGGGTTCTGGAGCATCGGCGCGGACCTGGTGCAGCCGCTGTTCAAGGGCGGCGCCTTGCGGCACCAGCAGCGTGCGGCGGAGGCGGCGTACACCCAGGCGTCGTTCCAGTATCGCAGCGTGGTGCTCACCGCTTTCCAGAACGTGGCCGATGCGCTGCACGCGGTAGATGCCGATGCGCGTGCGCTGCGCAGTGCGGACGCCGCCGAACAGGCCGCGCGCCGCAGTCTCGGCATCGCCCAGCGCCAGTGGCAACTGGGTGCGCTGGCCTACCCGGCGGTGCTGCTGGCGCAGCAGTCGTGGCAGCAGGCCAGCGTGGCGTTGATTGCCGCCCGCGCCGCGCGGTATGCGGACACGGTGGCGCTGTTCCAGGCGCTGGGCGGCGGCTGGACCGATGATCTCCAGGTCGCTAGCGCTGGCCGTCCCTGACGAACAGCGCGGTGGCGATGCCCACCGCGCACAGCGTGATCACGTACCAGGCTGGCGCCAGCGGCTGCACCTTGAGCATCAGCGTGACCATCACCGGGGTGAGGCCGCCGAACAAGGCGTAGGCCAGGTTGTACGAGAACGACAGGCCGGAGAAGCGCACCGGCGCGGGGAACGCGCGCACCATCACGCTCGGCACCACGCCCACCACGCCGACCGCAAAGCCCAGCAGTGCATACAGCGGCAGCAGCAGGTCGGGGCGCACCTTCACCGTGGTATAAAACGCGTAGGTGCAGGCGGCCAGCAGCAGCGCGCCGCCGATTAGCATGCGGCGCGCGCCCAGGCGGTCGGCCAGCACGCCGGCCACCACGCAACCCACGGCCAGGCACAGGGTGGCGGCGGTGTTGGCCATGAGCGCGGTGCGGGCATCGAAGCCATACCCCTTCTGCAGCAGGGTAGGCGTCATCAGGATCACGACCACGATGGCGGCCGACAGCATCCAGGTGAGCAGCATCGACAGCACCACCGCGCCGCGATGCTCGCGCAGCACGGCCTTGAGCGGCAGTTCGGCGGCCAGCGCCTTGCGCTGTTTCAGTTCGGTGAAGACGGGTGTCTCGTGCAGCCAGCGGCGCAGGTACATCGCGCCCAGGCCGAACACGCCGCCCAGCAGGAAGGGCAGGCGCCAGCCGTAATCGAGCACCTGCTGCGGGGTGAACACGCTGTTGATGCCGGTGGCCATCAATGAGCCGAGCAGGATGCCCATGGTGAGGCCTGCCGTGAGCGTGCCGCACGCGTAGCCGATATGGCGCGCCGGCACGTGCTCGGACACGAATACCCAGGCGCCCGGCACTTCGCCGCCCACCGCCGCGCCTTGCGCCACGCGCAGCAGCAGCAATAGCAGCGGGGCGGCCAGGCCGATGCTGGCGTAGGTGGGCAGGAGGCCGATCAGCAGCGTGGGCACGGCCATCAGCAGGATCGACAGGTTGAACATTTTCTTGCGGCCCAGCAGGTCGCCGAAATGGGCCATCACCATGCCGCCGATGGGGCGCACCACGTAGCCGGCGGCGAAAATGCCGAAGGTCTGGAACAGCCGCATCCAGTCCGGCATATCGGGCGGGAAGAACAGGGCGCCGATAGTGGTGGCGAAAAACACGAAGATGATGAAGTCGTAGAATTCCAGCGCGCCGCCGAGGGCGGCCAGCGACAGCGTCTTGTAGTCCTGGCGGCCCAGCGGGCGCGCGCTTGCCTGAGAGATGTCCGGCATCGAAAAGTGTCTCGCTATTGTTGGTTGAACAGTAGCTCCATTCTAGACGGAATCGGCTCAGGTCCAGAAATGCGACAGGTCGCCCAGGTTCCAGGTGTCCGGTTCTTCATAGCCGGCGATGCCTTCGGTGCCCTGGTCATGCATCAGGTCCAGCGTGATGGGCGGGATGTGCATGTCCTTGCGGATCGAGAAAAACACCCGCACCACTGGCGCCAGCAGCGAGCGGCTGTTATCGACCACCACCGCCAGGCGCTCGGAGCGCAGCCGCACCAGGGTGCCCAGCGGGTAGATGCCGATGCACTTGACGAAGGCGGCGAACACCTGGGCGTCGAGGTGGCCGCTGCGGGTCCACTCGGCCATGCGCCGCAGCGACACGGCCGGGCTCCAGCCTGCCTTGTACGGACGGTTGGAGGTGATGGCGTCGTAGATATCGCAGATCGCGCCCATGCGCGCATGCAGGCTCAATTGATCGCCGCGCAGCCCGTGCGGATAGCCGGCGCCGTCCACCCGTTCGTGGTGGTGCAGGCACACGTCCAGCGCCACCGGGTGCACATTGCCCGACTTGAGCAGCAGCGCGTGGCCGGCCAGCGGATGCTGCTTGACGCTGGAGAATTCGTCGTCGGTCAGCTTGCCCGGCTTGTTGAGGACCGCAGCCGGCACGGCCATCTTGCCGACGTCGTGCAGCAGCCCGGCCATGCCGCACTGGCGTACCTCGTCTTCGTCCAGGCCCAGCTGTCGCGCCAGCGCCACCATCATCGCGCACACGGCCACCGAGTGCAGATAGGTGTAGTCGTCGGCCTGCTTCAGGCGCACCAGGCTGATCAGCGCTCCGGTATTGCGCAGCACCGAGGCCGAGATATCGTCCACCAGCGGCGTGGCCTGGCCGACGTCGATCAGGCGGCCCATGCGGATGTCGCCGAACATGGTGGTCAGCGCGCGGCGCGACTGGGCGATGATGCGTGCGGCGCGCGCCAGTTCGTCGGCGGTGCCGCTAGTGGGGCGTTCGGAGCGCTCCGGGATCGACCGCGTTTCCGCTGCCGCCACCGGCGCTGGCACTGCCGCTGGTGGAACGACCGGTGTTGGCGCGGCCGATGCCGGCGTGGTCACGTCAGAACCCTTGCTGGTGTCGATCCAGACCTGGCGCACGCGGCCGCCCTGCAGCTTGGCCAGGTCGAGCAGGGATTCGATGGTGAACGAATTGCTCCAGAAAGGATTGTCGAACCAGGAGCCGCACACGGCGTGGACGTGCATGCCGAGGGCAAGCTGTTCGATGGTAATTTTCTTAAGCATGTAAATTGGTAAATTCGTTATATTCACTGATTGTGTCAAATATACGCTAATTTCCTTGGTGATACATGATTGTTTGGTGATTTTTGGTGAGAATGTTACTTATCTGTAATGGTGCAGCGGCGGATGGCTTCGGCAAACGCGGTGGCGGTGAAGGGCTTGGTGAGATAGCCATCGGCGCCGGCCTCCAGGCAGCGGGCGCGGTCGCCGTCGATGGCGTTGGCGGTGAGCGCGATGACCGGCGTGCGCGGCCAGCCGTTGGCGGCTTCCTGCGCGCGCAAGCGCCGGCAGGCTTCGTAGCCGTCCATCACCGGCATCATGCAGTCCATCAGCACCAGGTCGTAGCGCCGCGCGGCCAGCGCTTCGAGTGCCTGCTGGCCATCGTGCGCCTCGTCGGCCGTCCAGCCAAGCTTGCGCAGCAGGATGCGCGCCAGCTGGCGGTTCATTTCGGTGTCTTCCACCAGCAGCGCATGGCCTGCCGCCGCCGGAGCGGACGCGGAGACCGGCTCCGGTGCGGGCTCGCTGCCGGCCGCAGGCGCCGGTACCAGCCGCGCCGGCAGCTCGAAGCTGAAGCTGGAGCCCTGGCCCGGCGCGCTGGTGCAGTGGATGGTGCCGCCCATCAGTTCCACCAGGTGCTTGCAGATGGCCAGTCCCAGGCCCGTGCCGCCGTAGCGGTTGCCGATGCTGCTGTCGGCCTGGCGGAACGGCTCGAACAGGTGCAACTGCGCCTGCGGGCAGATGCCGATGCCGCTGTCGGTGACCGTGTAGCGCAGCCGCCACTGCCCGCCGTCCGTGCCGGCGGCCGGTGCAATGGCCTGGAAGCCGATGCCGATGGCGCCCGACGGGGTGAACTTGATGGCGTTGTTGAGCAGGTTGCCCAGCACCTGGCGCATCCGCGCCGGATCGCCTTCCACGAGACCCGGCAGGCTGTCCACATCGACGGTGATGCGCAGCTGCTTGCGTTCGGCGCTGGCGCGGTGCAGTGCCAGCACCTGCTCGATCAGCTGGGCCGGCGCGTAGGCTTGCCGTTCGAGCTGCATGTGGCCCGCTTCAACCTTGGAAAAATCGAGCACGTCGTTGATGATGTGGAGCAGTTCCAGCGCGGCCTGGTGTACATTGCCGGCATAGGTGCGCTGGGTGGCATCGAGCCGGGTGTCGAGCATCAATTCGCTCATGCCGATGATGCCGTTCATCGGCGTGCGGATTTCGTGGCTGGTCACTGCCAGGAAGCGCGACTTGGCGGCGTTGGCGGCGTCGGCGTCGGCCTTGAGGGCCAGTGCCTGGCGCGCATCTTCCTCGCGGCGCTTGAGCAGGAAAGCCATCAGCACAAAAGCCACCAGTACCGCGATCATGCTCGGCAGGACCACCGCGCCCAGCATGCGCAGGTTGTTGCGCCAGCCCGCCAGCAGCAGGTCGTCGGTGATGGTGGCGTTGATGATCAGCGGGTAGTCGCGCACCACGCGCACGGCACCCATGCGGGTCACCTTGCGCATGCCGTCGGCCACGCGCGCACTGCTGGTGAGCACCACGTCGTGCTGCTTGCCGGCGGTGATGACATCGTACGTGGGGCCGCCCAGGTTACGCTTGCCCATCATGGCCTCGCGCACGGGCCAGCGCGCCAGCAGCGTGAAGTCGCTGCGGTACAGCGAGATGGCGGCATGCTCGCCCAGGCTGACGTTGCGGAAAAACTCGCCGAAGAAATCGCACGACACGCCCACCAGGATCACGCCGGCGAAACGGCCGGCATCGTCGTTCAGGCGCCGGCTTACATAAAAGGTCCAGGTCTGGTTGCCCTTGTTGCGCACCGGGGTGGAGAGGAACGGTTTGGGCGAGTCGTTCTGCGCGTGGTGCACAAAGTAGTCGCGGTCGGCCAGGTTGATGGCCGGCGCCGGGTGGCTGCGGGTGAAGTTGATCACGTCGCCGTTGGCGGCAATGATGGTGGCCACGCCGATCTGCGGCGACACGCTCATGCGGTCGCGCAGCGCCTGGTACATGCGGGCGCTGCCGAAGGCTGCCCGGCGCGCGGCCGGCGACGGGCCGGCCGCGCGGGCGGCGTCCGCGACCAGCGCGTCTATGCTGTCGAGCACCTGGTAGGTGGAGGTCATGGTCTGGGCGGTGTTCTCGGCCAGTACCAGGGTGAGGTTGTCCAGTTCATCGCGCCAGTCGGCAATTTCGTGGACATACAGGCGCCAGCTTACCAGCGCCGTGGTGGCGCCCAGCATGGCCAGCAGCACCACGCACACGATGACGGTGGCGCGGCGCGCGGTGAGGGCGGTCCAGCGGCGCCTGGCGATGATCATGGCAGGCCGCGCCTCAGTGCTGCGGCACCGCGCGCACGATGCTCTGGGTGACTTCGCGCATCACCAGCGCGAGCAGCGGCGACAGCTCTGCCTGCGCCGCATCGAGTGCGCAGCCCTGGCGCGCGGCCGACTCGTGGCGTTGCAATTGGCTCGACAGTTCGTTCGCCCCGATCAGCATCGCCATGCCCTTCAACGCGTGGCTGCTGGCGGCGATGGCGGCATGGTCGCGCCGCGCGAACGCCTGCTCCAGGCGGGCGAACAATCCCGGCGCATGCTCGAGGAAGGTGTGCGACAGCGTGATGAAAGTGCCGTGGTCGCCGGCCGCTTCCATCAGCACGGTGGGGTCGATGCTCTGGTAACGGTACGGGCTCATTTTGCGGCCCGCACGAACTGGGCGCAGCCGGCGCGCAGGTAGCCGCGCAATTCGTCGTAGTTGACCGGCTTGCTGAAGAAGACCACGCCCGGCGGCAGGCCGCCGCGCGCGTCGAGATCGGCCTCGCCCAGCGCCGAGACGATGGCGATGTGCATGGGACGCAGTTGCGGGTCGTTGACGATGGTGTTCAGCAGTTCGTAGCCGTCGATGCCGTCCATGACGATGTCGGTGACGACGATGTCGGGCTGGCGACGCGCCACCTCCAGCAAGGCCTGGTAGCCGTTTTCGCAGAAGACCAGTTGCGCCGGCAGGTTCCAGGCGCCCAGGTGTTTCTGGTACAGGGTGCGCTGCATCGGGTTGTCTTCCACCACCAGGATGGTCGCTTGCTCGCGGCCCGGCTGGCGGGCAGCCGGTGCCGTGGGCGCAGCCGGGGTTGTGGCACCCGCATGGCCCTTGTACGCCAGCACCGCCGTCATCGGAATGCGGCGATGGCCGCCCCGGGTTTTCCAGGCATCGATGGCGCCCGATTCGACCAGTTGCTGGACCGAGGAAACCGATACCCCGAGAATTTCGGCGGCGCGCTGGGTGGTGCAGACTTCGTCGTTTTCAGTTACAGATTTCATTACACGCAACTACCAGCAATCAAGGAAATTCGAGATTATCGGTAAAAATCATTTTAATCAATGAATTTGTGGATTTTAGCGGTATTTGGTGAACTGGCGTGTATATGGCGTAGAATCGTTGAGCGCGAGACAATAATTAATTCAATTCATGACGATGTCACATTCGGCTGCTAGCCTGTGCGCGATCATGTTCGGCTGGAGATGGAAGCGGATGGCAACGGAAGCAATCGCAAGCGCGCAGCTGCCCACGTGCGGACTGGCGGGGCAGCGTGACGAATTCACCGCCGCCCTGGAGCGCATCCTGGCCAGCCAGGCGTTTTCGCGCAGCGGGCGGTTGACGGCATTCCTGCGCCACGTGTGCGTGTCCGCGCTCGACGGTCAGGAAAAGCAGCTCTCCGAGCAGCGCATCGGCACCGCCGTGTTTGGCCGCCCCGACCACTACAATCCATCCGACGACACCATCGTGCGCAGCACGGCGCGGCTGCTGCGCCAGCGGCTCGACCAGTATTACGACAACGAGGGACGCACCGAAGCGTTTCGTATCGCCATTCCGCGCGGCGCGTATGTGCCGGTGTTCGTGCCAGCGCCCGCGCCGCACGCCGCTGACGATCCCGCAACATCGTTCCACAGCGCTGCCATGCCGCCGCCCGCGGCCGGCCCTGCGCCCGCCGCCATGCCGATAGCCGCGCATGCTGCCGCCGTCGAAACCAGTCGCTGGCAGCGCTGGTGCCGGTCGACGCTGGCGCCCGCAGTGATGCTGCTGGTGCTGGCCGCCATGACCGGCCTGTGGTGGCAGGCACGCGACGATGCGGCGCATGGTCCGGCGCAGGAAGCGAGTGCGCGG
The DNA here is from genome assembly GCF_001421905.1 of Duganella sp. Leaf61. Taxonomy (NCBI): domain Bacteria; kingdom Pseudomonadati; phylum Pseudomonadota; class Betaproteobacteria; order Burkholderiales; family Oxalobacteraceae; genus Duganella; species Duganella sp. Leaf61. The sequence continues at coordinate 242,669 of NZ_LMLM01000030.1, read as the reverse complement.
TTCTGGTCCACCATGCTGCCGGCCGACCGCGATACCACGCTGATCGTTTCCGACAACGGCCTGGTGATGTACCAGGGCGACACCCGCCGCGAAGTGCCGCTGGCCGACTACATCGCCAATCGCCCCGGCGCGGCGGACACGCCGGCGCCGGAGGTGGAGCGCTACAACGCGCGCCGTTACACCGGCATGTCGTCGGTCACCCTGGCGGCGGAACTGGGCAAGCTGGCCAGCGCCGCACCGCAGCGATATCACGTGCGTTTTTCACGCGATGTGAAACTGGCAGACCTCAAGCACGACAACACCATCCTCGTCGGGGTGGAGCAGTCCAATCCCTGGTGGGCGCTGTATCGCAACCAGTTCAATTTTCACATCGACTGGGACAGTGAAACGGGCGATTTTCTCATCCTGAACGACCAGCCGCGCAACGGCGAGCGCGCCCGTTATCCGTTCTCGGCGCGCGACCCGGCGCGGCGCGGGTACGCGCTGATCGGCTTCAAGCGCAACCTGAGCGACGACGGCCACACGCTGCTGATCGGCGGCACCACGTCGGCCGGCACCGACGCCGCGATTGAATTCATGATGAACCCCGCTCAACTGGCGCCGTTGATCCGGCAGGCGCAGCGCGCGGACGGCGGCATCGGCGCTTTCGAAGTGCTGTTGCAATGCGTGTTGCAGGCCAACGGCAGCACCGATATCGCGGTGCTGGGCACACGGGTGGCGCCGCGCTGAAAACAGTGGTGTTGACTGCGTATTTCACGGTGAGATTTGACCGTGAAACGCGCCACACCGAGTAGCGCCGACCCTACACTCGATTCCGACCGCAGCAGGCATTCCAGCCGGCGCGGCACCATCTGCAAGGGGATCGAACAACATGAAGTACACCATGACCAAACACCGCTGGCTGCTGGCGCCCACCGCCGTGGCATTAAGCATGGCCGCCAGCGCCCACGCCCAGGAGGCCAGCCTTGAGAACAATGCGACGCCGGACACCGTCGTCACCGTCACCGGCATCAAGCGCGCCTATTTGAAAGCGATCGAGAGCAAGCTTGATCGCAACGGCATTGCCGACGTGGTCAGCGCCAACGAGGTACAGGGCTTGCCCGACAATACCATCGTCGAAACATTGCGCCGCGTGCCGGGGCTGTCGGTACTGCCCACGCTGGACAATGAACACCCGCGCGACGAAGCGGCCACGCCGGTGCTGCGCGGCCTGGGCGCGGCCTACAACAACGTCACCATCGACGGTTCGCCGCTGGCCTCGCCGGGCACGCCCAACGGCAACCTCGGTTCCATCGGACGCGGCGTGCGGCTCGACCTGCTGCCGTCGTCGATGATCAGCGAACTGGTGGTGTCGAAAACCTTTGGCGCCGACCAGGAACCGAATGCCATCGGCGGCGCCATCGACCTCAAGACGCGCAGCGCCTTCGAGCGCGGCGGCCGTCCGTTCTTCACCATCGAAGGGGCGGCAGGCGCCGCCAGCGACGGCTCGCGCCCCCGGCCGCAGGATCGCCTCGGACAGCGGGTGATCTCCACCGGCAGCTTCACCTTTGGCGACGACAAACAGTACGGCATGGTGGTATCGGCCAACTACCAGAAGCTCGACACCAGTACCGACACGCACATGACCACCGACACGGTGTTCGAGAATTTTTATGATGCTGCCGGCAATCGCGTGAGCGGCAATAACCTCGGCAACGGCTACGCCGTGCCGCAGCAGGACAAGTACTGGTATGTGCAGGACGAGCGCTCGCGCCTGGGCCTGACCGTCAAGCTGGAAGCGAAGCCGTGGCAATCGGTGTATGGCTTTGTCACCGGCGGCTACTACCGGTTCCGCGACCAGATGGTGCGCAACGAGAACCTGATCGACCCGCGCAACACGCTCACGGTGCTGAACCAGACCGCTACGTCGGGCCGATATCCCGGCGGCGACGTGGAAGTGGGTTATTCGCAGCAGGACATGACCAGCGCCACGCGGCTGCTGCAAAGCGGCGTCGATTGGCAGATCGCCGACCACGAGACGCTGGGCCTGCGCGCCAATATTTCGCGCGCCACATACCGCGAACCGATCAGGATGATCAAGTACGGTACCAACGCGCGCTACAGCGCACCGGGCACCGGCGGCGCAATTCCCGTAGCCACGCCGGAATACGCGTTCGACTACGACACCAGCGGCCTGAATCACTCGTTCAACGTCTCGCCAGCGGCTTACAACAATCTGTCCAATTACAAGCTGCTGTATTACCGCGACGACTACCGCCGCTCGGCGCAGGACACCATCGGCAATGTGCGTGCCGACTACCGGCGCGATCTCGATCAGCCGGGCGTGGGCTTTGCCGTGGGCGCAGCCTACACGGTGGACCGTCCCGGCTACAACATCTACCGCAACGACCTGGAACCGAACACCAGCCAGCCTGCGCTCACGCTGCTTGGGGTGACCGGGCCCTCCGCGCCGCTGCGCTACAGCCAGAACGGCCTGGGGCTGATCACCATCGACCCGCAGGCGGCCAGCGCCCAGATCGAGGCGCTGCGCGCGGCCGGCGGCCTGAACACCACCAACCAGACCGCATTCAGCAACCAGGATAACTTCGAGCACCGCGAACGCACGCTGGGCGCCTACGCCCAGGTGAGCTTCAACACGGAGCAGTGGAAAACCCTGGTCGGTGTGCGCGAAGACCGCACGCTGCTCAATACCGCCGGTCGTGCGCTGGTGGCCGGTGCCTGGACGCCGCTGCCCACTTCGTCGCGCTACAACTTCCTGCTGCCATCGCTGCAAACCACGTGGCAGGTCAAACCGGACCTCGACCTGCGCGCGGCCGCCAGCCAGACCATCGGCCGGCCTACCTACGATTCCTACGCTGCGCGCAGCGCCATCAGCTTCACCAACGTCGGCGACACGGGCAACCCCAACGCCACCGGCATCGCAGTCACGGTGGGCAACCCGGACATCAAGCCGCGCCTGTCCACCAATACCGACCTGGCGCTCAACTACCGGCTGCCGAAGGCGGCCAACGGCCTGTTGTCGCTGGCGGTATTCAACAAGGACATCAAGGACGAGATCTTCAACCAGGCCTCGCAGGGCTATACCTACCAGGGAGTCAACTACGTGAACGCGGTGGTGACGCGGCCGGCCAATGCCTCGAAGGCATCGATCCGGGGTGCCGAACTCAGTGCGGTGGTCAACTCGCTGGGCTGGATACATCCGCTGATCGCCGACATGGGTTTCAGTGCCAACTGGAGCGCGCTCGATGGCAAGATGACGGTGCGCCGCTCCGATGGCGCCGCACGCGATATTGACCGCCTGGTGGGCCAGCCTGACCGCACCGCCAACCTCACCGTGTTCTACGCCAGCGCCGGCCTGGAACTGCGCGCAGCCTACAACCGCCAGGGCAAGGCGCTGCGCTCGATCGTGCCCGATATCGCCTGGCAGGACCTGTACTGGGCGCCGCGCTCGCAGGTGGACCTGCAGGCCAGCTACAAGCTCACGCGCGAGCTGACCCTGTTTGGCCAGGTGCAGAACGTCACCGGCAAGCGCATGACCAGCCTCACCGGTCCGTCGATGAACCTGCTCAAGGATACTTACTCGGTGCCCAAGGTGGCGTGGGTGGGCTTGCGCTACACGCCGGAGTTTTGACATGAGCCGCTTATTGTATGCCTGCGGCCGGGCGGCGCTGCTGCTCGCTTGCTCGATGTCCGCCATGGCGGCCGACCGCGCCGATGATATTCGCCGCAAGTTCGACGACCCGTCCGCCGGCGTGTTCATCGCCGCGCACCGCGGCTGCCACAATGCGTCGCCGCACCAGAAGCTGGAGGCGGCGCCCGAAAACTCGCTGGCCGCGCTCGAGCACTGCGTGAAGCTGGGCGTGGACATGATGGAGCTCGATGTGCGCCGCAGCGCCGATGGCGCCCTGGTGGTGATCCACGACGCCACCGTCGATCGCACCACCGACGGCAAGGGCAAGGTGTCCGATCTGACGCTGGCGCAGTTGCAAGCGCTGCGCCTCAAGCAAAACATGGGCGCCCAGATGTCGCCGGATCTGACCGACGAACGGTTGCCCACGCTGGCGCAGATGCTGGCCGCCGCCAGGGGACGCATCATGATCAACCTCGACATCAAGGACGACGATATCTACGCCCAGACCATCGCCGAAGCAGCAGCACAGGGCATGGCGCGTTATGTGCTGGTCAAGAGCTTTGTCGATCGTGATGCTGCCGGCGTGGGCGCCGACGATCCGTCGTTTGCCGCAGTCCCTTATATGCCGATTGTGGGCGCGTGGACCTCCAAGGGCGGGGGTGCCAGTGCGGTGCAGGTGGTGACGCGCCAGCTGGCAGCGCAGCGGCGGCCGGCCGGCGTGGAGCTGGTATTCCTGCCGCGCGAGCAGTTGGCGCCAGTGCGCAAGCTGGCGGCATCCGGCGGCGTGCGGCTGTGGGCCAATACCCTGACGTCGGTGGGCGTGATCAGCGTGATCGGCATGGGCGGCGACCTCGAAGCGCTGCGCACATCGGGCCGCGCCTGGGGCGATCTGATCGCCGCCGGCGTGGACACCATCCAGACCGACGAACCGGGGCCGCTGCTCGATTTTTTGAAGCGGGAGGGTATTCGTTACTGACTGCGCATGGTTTAGAATGGGCGGCAAATAAAACGTTTAACCTGGAGACCCGATGTCCTTGACCGCTCTGCTGGCGCTGGCCGCGCTGGCACCCGTTGCCGCCCAGGCCCCCGCTGTTGCTGGAGATCGCCCACCGGTGCATGCAGCGGCACCCCTCGAAACCAGCGAGTCGCTGCGGATCGACGCCGATGCGCCGGTGCGCATACTCGGCAAATCCGATGCCGACGCTTACGTGGAGGCGCGGTTGCGGCGATTGCCCGCTGCCGGCGCCGATGGCCGCGTCTACGTGGTGGGACGTTACCAGGATGCCGGCAACTGGTACGGCGCCGGCCTGGGCTGGCAGGAGGCCAAGGGACGCATGCAGATCGAGATCGTGCGCATGCAGGACGGCCGCCTTACGCGCCTCAAGCAGTTCAACCGCGCGGGTGCCACCGACGCGCGCTTTTACACGGTGCGGCTCGAAATGGCCGGCAACAGCCTCACCGCCTACCTCGACGGCGAACGCATCACCAGCGTGATCGATGGCGGCCTGGCGCAGGCGGGCGGCTACGGCGTGGTGGCGCAGGGCGCGCCGTTCGAGATCAGTGTGCCGGTGACGGGCGCCGCCACCGACAAGCCGGCGCGCCTGGCGCTGGCGCGCGCGCCGCAGCGGGTGCAGTTGTCGGTGGGGGATGCGCCGGTGTCGCTGGCGGTGAGCGCGCTGGGACCGTATCGCATCGTGGCTGCTGCCGATGCCGGTTCCAACGCCAGTGGCAACGGCACCGCCAGCGCCAAGACGTCTCTAGCCGTGTCGGGCTACCTTACGCCGAGCGCGCTGCAGGACGCCGCCATGGCCGCACCTGCGAACGGCGCACAAACGATACGCTTTATGGCCAGTGTCGCGCAGCCGGCGCTGGTGACTGCCACGGTGGCCGATGGCGCGCTGGTGCTGGCGCCGCGTGCGGCCGGCGTCACCACCGTCACCCTGGCCAGCCCGGACAGCCCCAATGTGCAATCGGTGCTGGAAGTGCGGGTAGCTGCCGCCAGCCCGGCGCGCCGGTCCGCTATCAAACTGGCAGGCGCGGTGTTGCCGGCCATCGGCGAACGTGACGTGCCGTTCGATACGCCGCTGCGGCTGCGTTTCGACCAGGCGCCGGTGCTGGGAGAATCCGGTGGCGCCATCCGCGTGTACCGCGTGCGCGATGGCGCGCTGGTGGATACCGTCCGCACCGGCAGCGAGTCCGACTTGCTCGGCTACGCCGGCCAGCCGCTGCGGCGCGCGGTGCGCTGGCAGCCGGTGGCCATCGAAGGACGCGACGCCGTCATCCACCTGCACAATGCCAGACTGGCGCCGGGCGAACAGTACCGGGTGACGGTCGATGACGGCGTGCTGGCTGGCGCCATCGGCGGCACGGCGTTTACCGGTGTCACGATGGCGCAGGGCTGGACTTTTCACACCCGCGCCGCCTTGCCGCCGGGCGCCCAGGCGCTGGTGGTGGACGATGACGGTGCAGCGGACTTTCGCACGGTGCAGGGCGCGCTCAATTACGCCATGCAGCACACCGCGCGCACGGCGCCGGTCACGGTCACCATCCGCGCTGGCCGCTACCAGGAACTGCTCTACCTGCGCGGCAAGGACAACCTCACCCTGCGCGGCCAGAGCCGCGATGGCACAGTGATCGACGCCGTCAACAGCGACGGCGTCAACCCCGGCTCCGGTACGGCGCAGGAAGCGCGTGCGCCCGGCATCACCGGCGGGCGCGCGGTGTTCCTGATCGAGGATGCGGACCTGGTGACCATCGACGGCCTCACGCTGCGCAACAGCGCCTTGCGCGCTTCACCCACCGGCGGCCAGGCCGAGGCGCTGTTCTTCAATAGCGAGGGGCGCCTGATCGTCAAAAACGCCAGCCTGTTCAGCGAGCAGGATACGGTGCAGGTGCGCGGCTATTCGTGGTTCTACCGCTCGCTCATCGCCGGTAATGTGGACTACATCTGGGGCAACAACCGCGCCGCGCTGTTCGAGGACAGCGAACTGCGCACCGTCGGCGACAGCGGCAATGGCAAGAGCGGCGGCTACCTGCTGCAGGCGCGCACCGTCTCCGCGCAGGACAAGGGCTTCATGTTCGTCAACAGCCGCCTGACCCACGGTCCCGGCCCCACCGGCAACGACGTGCCGGCTGGCGCCACCTGGCTGGCCCGCAGTCCCGGGTACGCCGCCACCTGGGACCACGTGGCCTTCATCAACTGCCGCATGGGGCCGCACATCGCACCGGTCGGCTGGGCCGGGCCGAACGTCAGGCAGCCGGCGCCCAACCCGGGCCAGGCCACCGCCACCGCCGGCTGGCGCGAGTACGGCAGCATGGACCTGGCAGGCCGACCGCTCGACACCAGCGCGCGCCAGTTTGGCCGGGTGCTCGATGCGCAGGAGGCCAGGGCGGCTTACACGACGCGCGCGGAATTTTTTGCGGGGTTTGGCGGGGGCAGGGGATGGCGCCCCGAATAGAAAACGAGTCGATCAGGCGAAAGAGGTAACATCCGGATTTGATCGAAGCAAAGCGCAAACATGAGGGCTGTTCGGATTTTTCTACGCATGCTGGTGATTGCCGTCGTCCTCATCGTGGGCTACGTGTTTCTCGGACCAGGCATCGAACGCGCCATGTACACCGTGCACCTGGCAGCGATGGACAAGCCGGCCGCGCTGCCGGTGCCGGTCGAAGGCATCAAGCCGCGCGCCTTGCGCGACACCTGGGGCGGTGCGCGCAGCGAGGGGCGCAAGCACGAGGGCATCGACATCTTCGCCAAACGCGGCACGCCCGTGCTGTCCACGACCGAAGGTATCGTTGCCCGTGTCGGTACCAATCGCCTAGGGGGCCAGGTGGTGTGGGTAATGGGACCGGGCGGCCAGCGTCATTACTATGCGCACCTCGATCGCTACGCGGACGTGGCAGCGGGCATGCGCATCGAGGCGGGCACTGTGCTGGGCTACGTTGGCGATACCGGCAATGCCAAGGGCACGCCGCCGCACCTGCATTACGGCGTCTATGACATGGGCGGCGCAATCAATCCGTATCCGCTGCTGCGTGCGGAACCGACTCGACCTGGCAAAAGGAACTGACGCGACCCATATGGCGTTACCAGCATGAGCAAACCGCTCAGTCCTGGCTAGCCTTGCTTTTGCCGCCCAACAGGCGGTCCTTGGTGCTGAGGAGCTTTTGCACCTTGGCGCCCATCTTCATCAGTTGCGCCAGCGATTCGGGCGACAGGTGCTGCATCTCTTCGAACCAGGTGTTGGCCAGGTCCACCAGTTCGTACATCTCGCGCATGCGCTGCTGGGCGTAGCGGTCGCCCGGTTCGCCGGCTGGCGCCATCAGCGATTCGCGCAGCACCGTCAACGTCGGCGCCACCTCGCGCCGGCGTCGTTCGGCCGCCACCACCTTGAAAATCTGCCAGACATCGCCCAGCGATGAAAAATACTCGCGCCGGTCGCCCGGCAGGCGCGTCTGCCGTATCAGTCCCCATCCCTGCAATTCCTTCAGGCCGATGCTCACGTTCGACCGCGAGAACGTCAGGTGCTCGGCGATTTCGTCCGCGTGCAGCGGCTGCTCCGACACGAACAGCAGCGCATAGACCTGTCCCACCGTGCGGTTGAAACCCCAGCGGCTGCCCATCTCGCCAAAGTGGCTGATGAAGCCCTGCGCCAGTGGCGTCATCTGGAAGTTGTTCGGTGTCGGCGTGGCTGGCGTATTGGGCATGGTGGACGTCTCCGGCTATAAAAATTGATGTACATCATCGTTCCGGCGTATTATACTAAAAATCGAATTTACAAGAATTTCTGAAAACTCAGTAATTACAGGATGTTTTACCATGTCTTCCGCAAGCGTTTCACTGCCGGTATTCGTCGTTCCCCGCCTGCCCGCCCTGGTGCAGGGCGCCGCCGCCCTCGTGTGGTTGCCGCAGGCGGCGCTGCTGGCCTGGGCGGTGCAGGGCATGGTACAAGGTGCCGGATGGCGTGCGGCGTTGCTGCCGGCGGCGGCCGTGCTGGCGCTGGGCGTGCTGCGCGCGCTGGCCGAGGCCTGGGGCGCCCGCGCCATGTATGGGGCGGCGCGCAGCCACTTGTCGGCGTTGCGCACACATGCCGTGGCCGCGCTGGCGCGCCGTTCGCCGCTGGACCGCGATCGCGCCCGGTCCGGGCAAGCGGCCAGCGTGCTGGCCGAGCAGGCCGAAGCCGTGGTGCCTCACCTGGTGCGCTTCCAGCCGGCGCGCTGGAAAGCCGTGCTGGCACCGCTGGCCATCGTGGCGGCCATCGCGCCGCTTTCGTGGATCGCCGCGCTGGTGTTGCTGGTGGCAGCGCCCCTGATCCCGGTTTTCATGGCGCTGGTAGGCATGGGCGCGCAAGCTGCCAGTCGCGCCCACATGGTGGAACTGGGCGGCATGAACGCCTTCCTGCTCGACCGCCTGCGCGGCCTGGCAACCTTGCGCGCGCTGGGCGCCGTGGACGCCACCGCCACCCGCCTGGGCGACACCGCGCAGTCGCTGCGCCGCCGCACCATGGCCGTGCTGCGCATCGCGTTCTTGTCTTCCGCCGTGCTGGAACTGTTCTCGGCGCTGGGCGTGGCGATGGTGGCCGTGTATATCGGCTTCTCGCTGCTGGGCACCCTCGACTTTGGCGCATGGGGCACACGACTGACGCTGGCCCAGGGCCTGTTTATCCTGCTGCTGGCGCCAGCCTTTTTCGAGCCGCTGCGCGAACTGGCCGCCGTCTGGCACGACAAGGCGGCCGGCGAGGCGGGACTGGCCAGCCTGCGCGACCTGGCGGCAGATGGGGTGATGCTGGTCGGTGCCGGTGATAATCTCTGCCTGCATGCCGAAGTCGCTCCCTTAAGGATGCCGCCGTCGGTTGAGGTCCGCAATCTGCACTTCGCTCACGTCGGCGAGCAACCGCTGTTTGACGACTTCTCCTTCACCGTGCGCCCAGGCGAACACGTGGCGCTGCTGGGTGCGAGCGGCGTTGGAAAAACCACTTTGCTGGCCATGCTGGCGGGCCTGCTGCCAGCGCAAGCAGGAGAAATCCGCATCGGCGGCACCATCCTCGATCACGCCAGCGCTGCGACGCTGCGCCGGCGCATGGCCTGGATGGGGCAACGCCCGCACGTCTTCACCGGCCCGGTGGCGGACAACATCACCCTTGGCCGTCCGGTGGACGCCGGCCTGGCCGTGACCGACGCGCTGCACCTGGCCGGCCTGGGCGCCGTGGCGCAAGCACGGCCGGAAGTGATGCTGGGTGACGGCGGCCACGGCCTGTCCGGCGGCGAGGCCGTGAGATTGGCACTGGCCCGGGTGGCTGTGTGGCCGCACGCCGACCTGCTGCTGGTGGACGAACCGACCGCGCACCTCGACAGCGAAACTGCCACCCGCGTGACCGATGCGCTGCTGACGCTCGCCAAGGGCAAGACCATGCTGGTCGCCACCCACGACCCGGTGCTGGCCGCGCGCCTGCACCGCGCCATCGACCTGTCCGCGCGCATCACTCCACATAGGAGCATCGCATGAACGCCGCATCGTATGCCGCACTGCGCCAGTTGCTGCTGGCCGAACCGAAACGCCTGCTGCTGGGCGCTGTGCTGGCGGCATTGACCACGCTGGGCGGCATGGCCTTGCTCGGGCTGTCCGGCTGGTTCATCACTGCCACCGCCATTGCCGGCATGAGCGCCTCGACCGCGTTCATGTTCGACGTGTTTGCGCCCTCGGCCGGGATCCGCCTGCTGGCGCTGGGCCGTACCGGCACCCGCTACGCCGAGCGGCTGGTCACGCACGACGCCACCTTCGGCGCGCTGGCCGAACTGCGCGTACGGCTGTTCCGGGGCTGGTCGCTGCCCGATGCCGCCAGCCGCCTGCTGCGCAGCCCGGCCAAGCTGCTGTTCCGCCTGACCGCCGATATCGATGCGCTCGAGTCGCTGTACCTGCGCCTGCTGGTACCGGCTGCCACAGCGTTGTGCGCGGCCGTGCTGGCCGGCGTGGTGGTCGCTTTCATGCAGTGGCAGCTGGGCGTGGTGCTCGGCCTGTGGCTGCTGGTGTGCGGCGGCGCGATCACCTTGCTGCTGTTAAAAGGCGCGATCCGTCCCGGTCTGGCCCGCTCGCGCGCCGTGGAAGCGCTGCGCGCCCGCGCCATCGACCTGGTGGCCGGCCAGACCGAACTGGCCATGGCCGGACGCCTGAATGCCCAGTGCCAGTCCCTGTCCCGCACCGACCATGCGCTGGCCCGCGCCGACCTGGCCTTGATGCAGCGCGACACCCGCGCCGGTGCGGCGTTCGGCATCGCCGGCAGCGCCACCCTTGCTGCGGTGTTGCTGGCCGCCGCCGCGCTGGTCGAGTACCGCGCCATGCCGGTGCCGCTGGCAGCGCTGGCGATCCTGATTGCGCTCGCTGCCATGGAACCGTTCGCCGGCCTGCGGCGCGGTGCGCTGGAAGCAGGGCGACTGTGGCTGGCAATGAAACGGCTTGGGCCCAGGCTGGAGCAGGGCCTGGCGCCGGCCGGTGCGACCACGAGCGCTGCTGCTGACACGGTAGCGGCCAAGCCGACCGACGCGAATGTCGCCGGCCATGCCAACCCCGGCGCCGCCATCGTCTTCGAACACGTAGCGGCCGCGCAGTCGGGCCGCACGCCGATGGTCCACGCCATCGACTTGCGCATCGCCCTCGGAGAACGGGTAGCGCTGGTCGGCCCCAGCGGCGCCGGCAAATCGACCTTGCTGGCGCTGATGGCCGGCGAGATCGCGCCGCTCGCCGGCAGCGTGCAGGCAGCCCAAGCCTGCCTGTTCACCCAGCGCACGGAAGTGTTCCAGGACAGCGTGCGCGACAACCTGCGCCTGGCCGCGCCCGATGCCGATGACGACCGCCTGTGGCACACGCTGCAAGCGGCGGGGCTCGATGTGCAAGTGCGCGCCTTCGGCAAGGGGCTGGACACCATGCTGGGCGAGGGCGGGCTGGGACTGTCGGGTGGCCAGGCGCGCCGGCTGGCGCTGGCGCGGTTGCTGCTGCATCCATCGCGGGTGTGGCTGCTCGATGAAGCAACCGAAGCGCTGGACGCCGCCACTGCCCGCGACGTCCTGCAAAGACTGGACCGGCACGCGCGCGCTGAAGGGCAGACCGTGATCATCGCCACCCATCTGCGGCGCGAAGCATCGCTGGCCGACCGGCTGGTTGGCGTGCGCAACGGCCGCATTGCGTTCGATGTGCGGCGGGGAACGCAGGATTTCGACGCCGCGCTGGCTGCGCTGCGGCAGGACTGAATCAGCAATCAACTATTGTAAATTGTAATAACCAGGGAAACATCATGGACTTCGATATCGTCGCCTTATCCAGGCTGCAGTTCGCGCTCACTGCGCTGTACCACTTCTTGTTCGTGCCGCTCACCATCGGCCTGTCCATCATCCTCGCCATCATGGAGACCGTGTACGTCATGACCGGCCGCACCATCTGGCGCGACATGGTCAAGTTCTGGGGCGTCCTGTTCGGCATCAACTTCGCCATGGGCGTGGCCACCGGCATCGTCATGGAATTCCAGTTCGGGATGAACTGGAGCTACTACAGCCACTACGTGGGCGACATCTTCGGCGCGCCGCTGGCCATCGAGGGCCTGATGGCCTTCTTCCTCGAAGCGACCTTTGTCGGCCTGTTCTTTTTCGGCTGGGACAAGCTGTCAAAACGCGCGCACCTGGTGGTGACGTGGCTAGTCGCACTGGGCTCCAACCTGTCGGCGCTGTGGATCCTGATCGCCAACGGCTGGATGCAGAACCCGGTCGGCGCCGCGCTCAATCCGCAAACCATGCGCATGGAAGTGACCGACTTCGGCGCCGTGCTCACCAACCCGGTGGCGCAGGCCAAGTTCGTGCACACGGTGTCGGCCGGCTATACGGTGGCGGCCATCTTCGTGCTGGGCATCTCGGCGTGGTACCTGCTCAAGGGCCGCCATGTGGCGCTGGCCAAGCGGTCGATGACGGTGGCCGCCGCGTTCGGCCTGGCCGCTTCGCTGTCGGTGGCGGTACTCGGCGACGAGAGCGGCTACCAGTCGTCGGAGCATCAAAAAATGAAACTGGCCGCCATCGAAGCCATGTGGGAAACGGAACCCGCGCCGGCGGCCTTCACCGCCTTGGGCTTCCCTGACCAGCAGGCGCGCGAGACGCATTATGCGCTGCATATTCCGATGGTGATGGGCCTGATCGGCACCCGTTCACTGAACACCGAAATTCCCGGCATCGCCCAACTGGTCCGCAAGGGCGAGGACACCATCCGCGACGGCATCGTCGCCTACGACGCGCTGCAAACCATCCGCGCCGTGGCGCCGGGCAGCCCGGTACCCGCCGCCGCCAAAGCGGTATTCGAAGAGAAGGGCCAGGCGCTCGGCTATGCCCTGCTGCTCAAGCGCTACGTCGATGATCCGCGCCAGGCCACGCCCGCGCAGATCCACCAGGCCGCACTCGATACCGTGCCGCCCGTGGCGCCGCTGTTCTGGTCCTTCCGCGTGATGGTCGGCCTGGGCATCTTCTTCATCGCCCTGACCGCGACCTTCTTCGTGCTGTCGGTGCGCCGCACGCTCGACCGGCACCGCTGGCTGCTGAAAGTGGCGGTACTGGCGATTCCGCTGCCGTGGGTGGCCGTGGAAGCCGGCTGGATCGTCGCCGAGCTGGGACGCCAGCCCTGGGTGATCGAAGGCGTGCTGCCCACTGCCATGGCCGTGTCGCACCTGGGCGTGGCCACGCTGCTGGCGACGATTGCCGGCTTTGCCGCGATCTATACCGTGCTGCTGGTGATCGAAATGAAGCTGATGCTCAAGGCGATCCGCAAGGGCCCGGAGGAATTCACCGTGGCCGCCGTGCCAGCGGCACCGAAGCGCCGCACGCTGGCCGCGCCATCGGTCAACCAACCCCAATCCGCTTGAGGAGCACATGATGATCCTGCATGAATTACTGTCTTACGAAACCCTGCGCCTGGTGTGGTGGATACTGCTTGGCGTGCTGTTGATCGGCTTTGCCGTCACCGATGGTTTCGACCTGGGCACCGGCATCTTGCTGCCGTTCGCCGGCAAGACCGACCTGGAACGGCGCGTCATCATCAACAGCATCGGCCCGGTCTGGGAGGGCAACCAGGTGTGGCTGATCCTGGGCGGCGGCGCCATCTTCGCCGCGTGGCCGCAACTGTACGCGGTGTCGTTCTCGGGGTTTTACCTGGCCATGTTCGTGATCCTGACGGGACTGATCCTGCGCCCGGTCGCCTTCAAATTCCGCAGCAAGCGCGAAGACCCGCGCTGGCGCGCGCGCTGGGACTGGGTGCTGTTCTTCTCCGGCGTGGTGCCGGCCCTGATCTTCGGCGTGGCTGTCGGTAACGTGCTGCTGGGCGTGCCGTTCCGCTTCACCTACGACATGCACATCCTCTATGAAGGCACGTTCTTCGGCCTGCTCAATCCCTTCGCCCTGCTGTGCGGCCTGGTGTCGGTGGCCATGCTGGTGATGCACGGCGCGGCCTGGCTGCAGTTGAAAACCGACGGCGAGGTCGCCGACCGTGCGCGCCGCTACGGCAGCGTGGCGGCAGTGGCTACCGTGGTGCTGTACGCCGCGGCCGGCGTGGCGCTGTGGCAGGCGGTCGATGGCTACCGCATCACCAGCGCCATGGTTACCGAAGGTCCGTCGAACCCGCTGTTCAAGACCGCGCAGGCAGCCACCGGCGCCTGGTTCGCCAACTTCGAAAACCATCCGTGGACCTGGGCCGCACCGGTACTGGGCCTGGCCGCGCCGCTGCTGGCCCTGGTGCTGATGCGCGCGCGGCGCGGCGGCCTGGCGCTGCTCGCTTCCGGCGCGGCGATTGCCGGCATCATCCTGGGCGTGGGCGCGGCCATGTTCCCGTTCATCCTGCCATCGTCGCTCGACCCGCGCGCCAGCCTGACGGTGTGGGATTCGTCGTCGAGCCATCTGACGCTGTTCATCATGCTGGTGGTGTCGAGCGTGTTCATTCCGCTGATCGTGGCCTACACCAGCTGGGTGTACAAGGTCTTGTGGGGCAAGGTCGATGGCGAGGCGATTGCCGACCATCGCGGCCATGCTTATTAATTGTCGATAAAGGAGTCAATCATGTGGTATTTCGCCTGGATTCTGGGGCTGCCGCTGGCAGCGATGTTTGGTGTGCTCAATGCGATGTGGTACGAGATGGCGGAGGACGATGCGGAGATCGTGCAATAGTAGGCGCGCGCCACGCTGGGCAACACTGCGGTTATATTGGCCATTCAACGTTCTGGAGGTCCGTTATGCCGATCAAAACCATCGATGAGTACCAGGTCGAATACATGGCCGAGCCGCTGGAGGGCAGCGACCAGTGGGGCGCGTTTGTCGCCATCTCGGCGCCGTCCGCCACGCCCATGCACCTGAATGTGATTCATGCGCGCCAGCGCGTGGCGGCCGACCAGGTATTCGGCACCGAAGCGGAGGCCGAAGGCGCGGCCGAGCAGGCGGCGCTGGCGCTGCTGGAGCAGGTGCGCAATCCGCCGCCGGCACCGAACTAGCCCTCCGCGCCACCCCCCAGCGCCTTGTACAGCGCCACCGCCGACCGGAACTGGTCGCGCCGCAGGTCGAGCAGGGTACCCTGTGCGGCGTACGACTGGCGCTGGGCGTCGAGCAGTTCCAGGCGGCTGTCCTGGCCGGCGCCGTAGCGCAGTTTCGACAGCCGCTCGCGCAGTTCGGCCGCGTCCACCACCCGTTGCTGCGCGTCGATTTGCAGCCGGTACGTCTGGCTGCCGGCCAGCGCGTCACCCACTTCGCGGAAGGCCGACTGGATCGCCCGTTCGTACTGCACCACCGCGATCGACTTGCGCACTTCGGCCAGTCGCAGCTCGGCGCGCAGCTGGCCGCCGTGGAAGATCGGTTGCGTCAGCTGCGGCGCGAACGACCAGTTGCGCTGGCTGCCCCGGAACAGGCCACCGATCTCCGGGCTGGCGAAGCCCAGTTGTGCGGTGAGCGAAATGCGCGGGAAGAACGCCGCGCGGGCGGCGCCGATATCGGCGTTGGCGGCCACCAGCGCGTGCTCGGCCTGGATGATGTCCGGCCGCCGCGCCAGCAGGTCCGATGGCAGGCCGGCGGGCAGGGTGGTCAGCACCGGTTGTTGCGACAGCGGCGCGCCGTCGGGCAGGTCGGCGGGGATGGCGGCGCCCACCAGCAGTTCCAGGTTGTTGTGCGCCAGCCGCAGCGCGCGTTCGCGCGCCTGCAGGTCCGCTTCCGCCGTCGCCACCTGGCCGCGCGCCTGGGCCAGGTCGATGCCGCTGCGCTGCTGCGCCGTGTGCAGGCGCTCGGTGAGCGCGAGCGACTGACTCCAGTCGTCCAGCGTGCGCTCCGTGAGCTGCGCCTGCTCCTGCGCCAGCCGCTGTTCGAGGTAGGCGTCCGCCACGGCCGCGATCAGGGTCAGGCGCGCGGCGCGCTGTCCTTCCATCGAGGCCAGGTAGCGGGCGAAGGCGGCGTCCGACAGCGAGCGCAGTCGGCCGAAGAAATCGAGCTCGAAGGCGTTGATCGCCAGGCCGGCATTGCTGCTTTCCTCGATCGTCCGTGGCTGGAAGCCGCCGGCACTGTTGGTGCCGATCACGCGCTGGCGCGTGGCGCCGGCCGCGACATCGACCTTGGGCAGGCGGTTGGCGTCCTCGACCCGGTACTGGGCCTGGACTGCGGCGACATTGAGTGCAGCTTCGCGCAGGTCGCGGTTGTTGAGCAGCGCCAGTTGCACCAGCTGTTGCAGGCGCGGATCGGGCAGCATGGTGCGCCAGGCCACGTCTGCGCCGGTGCCGGCGTTCGAATCAAATGAGGCGGCAGAGGCAGCGTCATAGCTGGCCGCCACCGGCAGCGCCGGCTTTTCCAGCGGGGGCGCGAGCGAGCACGCCGACAGCGCGCCGGCCACGAAGACAGTCATCAGTTTATGGCGCATCATGGCGCTTGCTCCTCGAGCTTGGGTGCGGCAGATGGCTGCTGGCGCCAGCGCGCCAGGCGCTCGGCGCCGCCCACTACCATTACGAAAAATACCGGAACGAAGAAAATCGCCAGCACGGTGGCTGCCACCATGCCGCCGAACACGCCGGTGCCGATAGCTTGCTGGGTCTCGGCGCTGGCGCCAGTGGCCAGCATCAGCGGCACCACGCCCAGCGTGAAGGCCAGGGATGTCATCACGATCGGCCGCAGGCGCAGGCGCGCCGCTTCGATGGCCGCTTCCACCAGGCCCTTGCCCTCTGCGTGCAACTGGCGTGCATACTCCACGATCAGGATCGCGTTCTTGGCCGACAGCCCGATGATGGTGATCATGCCCACCTTGAAGAACACATCGTTCGGCATGCCGCGCAAGCCCACCGCCAGCAGCGCGCCCAGCAGGCCCAGTGGCACCACCAGCATCACCGAGACGGGAATCGCCCAGCTTTCGTACAGGGCAGCCAGCACCAGGAACACCACCAGCATCGACAGCGCCATCAGCAGGGGCGCCTGCGCGGCTGATTCCTTCTCTTGCAGCGACTGACCGGCCCAGGCCACGCCGAAGCCGGGCGGCAGTTGCGCAGCGAGGCGCTCCATCTCGGCCATCGCTGCGCCGCTGGAGACGCCGGGCGCGGCGCCGCCGCTGATGCGGCTCGACAGGTAGCCCTGGAAGCGCACCAGTTGCAGCGGCGTTTGCTGCCACACCGGCTGGACGATTTCTTTGAGCGCCACCATGCCGCCGTCGCTGTTACGGATGCGCAGCGCCAGCAGGTCGTCGAGCTGCATGCGCGCCGAGGCGTCGGCCTGCACGATCACCTGCTGCATGCGGCCGGCGTTGGGGAAGTCGTTCACATAGGTCGAGCCGGTGGCAGTGGTAAGCATGTCGCTCACGGCGGCGAACGATACGCCCAGGGCTTCGGCCTTCTTGCGGTCGATTTCCAGGCGCACGCTGGCGCCGGGCGGCAAGCCGTCCGGATAGACCATGCCCAGCAACGGGCTTTGCGCCGCCAGTCCGAGCAACTGGTTTTGCGCCGCCTGCAGCGCGGCGGCGCCCTGGTTGGCGCGGTCCTGCAGGCGCAGCACGAAGCCGGACGAGTTGCCCAGTTCATCGATGGCCGGTGGCAGCACCGACATGATCATGCCTTCGCGCGCGGCGCCCATCGCCATCTGCGCGTGCAGCACTTCCTCCTGGGCGCTGGCGCCGTCGCGGTCCGGCCAGTCCTTGAGCATGGTGAAGGCCATGGCCGCATTGGGACCGGAACCGGAGAAGCCAAAGCCCAGCAGCGATTGATTGACGTCGATGCCGGGACGGCTGGCGACGTGCTGCTCGTACTGTTCGACCACATCGAGCGTGCGGCCGGTGGTGGCGTCGGACGGCAGCTGGAACGACGTGATGAAATAGCCCTGGTCTTCTTCCGGCAAAAAGGCGGACGGCAGGCGGGTAAAGCCCCAGGCCACGGCGGCGGCAATCGCCGCATAGAGCAGCATCATGCGCCCGCCGCGCTTGAGCAGCGCGGTGGTGCCGGCCGCGTAGCGGGCCGTCATGCGGTCGAAGCCACGGTCGAACCAGCCGAAGAAACCTTTTTTGACATGGTCTTCGGGGCCGATCGGTTTGAGCATGGTGGCGCACAGCGCCGGCGTGAGCGTGAGCGCCAAAAATGCCGAGAACAGGATAGCTACCGCCATCGCCACCGTGAACTGGCGGTAGATCACGCCCACCGAACCGGCGGCCAGCGCCATCGGGATGAACACGGCGGTGAGCACCGCCGCGATGCCAACCACCGCGCCGCTGATTTCCTTCATCGCCCGCGACGTCGCCTCGTGCGGCGACAGGCGCTCGGTGGCCATCAGCCGTTCCACGGCCTCCACCACCACGATGGCATCATCGACGATGATGCCGATCGCCAGCACCATGCCGAACATGGTGAGCACATTGATCGAATAACCTGCCACCGCCATCACGGCAAAAGTGCCCATCAGCGCAATCGGCGCGACGATGGCCGGTATCACCGTGTAGCGCACTTTTTGGAGGAACAGATACATGACCAGGAATACCAGCACCATGGCTTCCACCAGCGTGGTAACCACTTTTTCGATCGAGATCTTGACGAACGGCGCGGTATCGAACGGCACCGAATACGCCATCCCGGGCGGCATCGATTTGGCCAGTTCCGCCATCCGTGCGCGAATGCCGGCAGCCGTGGCCACGGCGTTGGCGCCGGGCGAGAGCGAGACTGCCGCGCCGGCCGACTGCACGCCGTTTTCGCGCGCCTGGAAGTTGTAGCTTTGCGCGCCCAGTTCCACCCGGGCCACGTCGCCCAGCGTGACCAGCGAACCGTCGCGGCCCGCCCGCAGCACGATGGCGGCAAATTCCTGCGCATTGCGCAGCTGGCCCTGCACCGTGAGCGGCGTGGTCACGCGCTGGCCGGGCACGGACGGCGTGTCGCCCACGCGGCCAGGCGCGATCTGCACGTTTTGCGCGGCGATGGCGGCGGTCACGTCCCCCATCGAAACGTTATGGGCGATCAGCTTCTCGGGATCGACCCAGATCCGCATGGCCCGCTCGGCGCCGAACAGCTGCACCTTGCCTACGCCGGGTACGCGGCGCAGTTCCTCGATGACGTTGCGGGACAGGTAGTCGCCCAGCTCCAGTGCATCGGCGCCTTTGCCGTCCTTTGCATCGGCATTGAGGCTGATGATCATCAGGAAGCCGGACGACGCCGATTCCACCGTCACGCCGTTCTGGCGCACCGTCTGCGGCAGGCGCGGCTCGATCGATTTGAGCCGGTTTTGCACATCGACCTGCGCCAGCTCCGGGTTGGTGCCGGGCTTGAAGGTGACGGTGATCGAGGCCGAACCCGAGGTGTCGGTGGACGATTCGTAGTACAGCAGGTTTTTGACGCCCGACAGTTCGCGCTCGATCAGCGCCACCACCGCGTCGTTCATGGTTTGCGGCGAGGCGCCGGGATACACGGCGCTGATGGTGACGCTGGGCGGCGCCACCGACGGGAAGCGGGCAATCGGCAGGTTGGGCAGCGCAATCAGTCCGAACAGCACGATGAAAATGGCGACCACCCAGGCGAAGATGGGGCGGTTGATAAAGAATTGAGACATGGCTGGTATTTTCCTGTGCGATCAGCGTTGCGCCGTCTTCGACGCCACCGGCTGCCACGGTTGTGGCGCCGCCTGCAGGCCGTCCTGCAGCCGTTCCTGGCCCTCGACCACCAGCACGTCGCCGCTTTTCAGGCCGGACCGGATCACGTATTGATGGTTCACCACCGGTCCCACTTCGATCTTGCGCAGGCTGGCCTTGAGGTCCTTGTCGAGCGTCCAGGCCAGTGCTTCGCCGTCGGCGCCGCGCTGCACCGCCTGCTGCGGCGCCATCAGTTCGTTCGACGTGGCGCTGCGGGCAATGCGCGCGCGCACGAACATCCCGGGCAGCAGCGCGCGGTCGGCGTTGTCCACCAGGATGCGCAGGGTGGCGTCGCCGGTGCCGGCGTCCACGCTCATGTCCGAGAACAGGACGCGCGCCTTGGCGGCATGCGGTTTGCCGTCGGCGTCGAGGATGGTGACGGCCACGCCATCGGCTGCGCGTGCGCCCAGCGCGTGAATCGAGGCGATCATCGCTGCCGGCTGGCGCACGTCCACGTACACCTGGTCGGTCTGCTGGATGCGGGCCATCGGGTTGGTGTCGAGCTGGCCCACCAGCGCGCCTTCGGTCACCAGCTCGGAGCCGATGCGGCCCGAGATCGGCGCCTGCACGGTGGTAAACGCCAGGTCCAGGCGGCGGCGTTCCAGCGCGGCGCGGGCCTGCGCCACATTGGCGGCAGCCAGGTCGCGTTCGGAGACGGCGTCGTCGAACGACTGGCGGCTGATGGCGTCGGCGTCGATCAGCGGTTGCAGGCGCTCGGCCTGGCGCGTGGTGCGCGCCAGCGTGGCCTGCGCGTGTTGGAGCGACGCTGCGGCGGAATCGAACTCCGCTTTCAACGGCGCCGGGTTGAGCTGGAACAGCGGCTGGCCGGCCTTCACTTCGGCGCCCTGTTCGAACAGGCGGCGCAGCACGATGCCGCCGACCTGCGGGCGGATGTCGGCCGTGCGCAGCGCCGCCACGCGGCCGGGCAGGTCGTCGTCGAGGGTGACGGCGGCCGGCTTCAGGGCCACCACGGTGACTGCCGGTGGCGGCGCAGCCGGCGGCGCGGCGCCTTGTTCGGAGCATGCGGCCAGGGCCAGTGCGGCCGTGATCATCAACGGCGATTTCTTCAACAGGGTATGCATAGGTTATTTATTCAGGTGGTCGTGCAGCGAGATTACGCTTCGTACATGCAAGTTCGATGGGGGAAGTGTGGAGATTCGGTGGAGGCGAACGATATTTTTCCGCACTGGCAAACGCGCGCCGGGCGGCGGTATCATGGTCGCCTATGCAAAAACCTCACGACACTATGGAAGCTCCTCCGGATTCCACCCAGGCGCTGGTGCTGGTGGCCGAGGACGAGGCGGAAATCGCCCAGATCCTGATGGCCTACCTGGCGCGCTCCGGCCTGCGCGTGGCGCACGCCGCCGACGGCCAGGCCGCGCTCGATATGCACCATGCGCTCAAGCCCGACCTGGTGCTGCTCGACGTGATGATGCCCCGGCTCGATGGCTGGGCGGTGCTGTCCGAAATCCGCCGGCGCGGTCACACTGCCGTCATCATGCTCACCGCGATGGACCAGGATATCGACAAGCTCACCGGCCTGCGCATCGGCGCCGACGACTACATCGTCAAGCCGTTCAACGCGGCCGAGGTGGTGGCGCGCACGCTGGCGGTGCTGCGGCGTACCTTGCAGGGCGGGGCGCAGCCGCACCAGTTGCTGCGCGCCGAAGGCATCGAGGTCGATCTCGAACATTATGAAGCGGCTGTGTGCGGCGTGGCCGGCCGCCAGGTGCTGGCGCTGACCATCACCGAATTCCGTCTGCTGGCGCACATGGCGCGCGCGCCCAAGCGGGTATTTACCCGCGCCGAACTGCTGGCCGCCTGCCTGCCCGAAGGCGAAACCCTGGAGCGCACCGTGGACAGCCACCTCAGCAAGCTGCGCAAGAAGGTGGAGGGCGCCGGCGCCACCGGCCTGCTCGAGAGCGTGCGTGGCGTGGGCTATCGGCTGGGAGGCGGTGCATGAAGATCAAGGGCGGCCTGAGTCGGCAGATCACCATTTCGATGTCGCTCCTGGTGCTGGGCATCATCCTGCTGGTGCAGATCAGTTCCTACATCCTGTATGCGCTGCTGCTGCGCTACCAGCCCGAGTTCTTCGCCAACCCGCACGACTACAGTCCCAGCGTGGAGGAGTGGGCGTACATGGGCGTGTCCACCCTTTGTTCGCTGGCGATTGCCGTGTCGGTGGCGGGCAAGCTGTCGCGCCGCATCCTGGCGCCGCTGAACGCCGTTGCCGCCAGCCTGCGGCGGGTGGCTGGCGGCGACCTGGCCGCGCGCGCTGCCGTCGATGATCGCCCGATCGGTGAAGCCTCGCAACTGGTGGAAGACTTCAACAGCATGGCCGAACGCCTGCAGCACATGGAGCAGGAGCGCGGCTTCTGGAATGCCGCCATCGCCCACGAACTGCGCACGCCGGTCACCATCCTGCGTGGCCGCCTGCAAGGATTTACGGATGGCGTGTTCGTGCCGGACCAGGCGCAGTTCCGCAGCCTGCTCACGCATGTCGAGGGACTGGGCCGGCTGATCGAGGACTTGCGCATCGTGGCGCTGGCCGGCAGCGGCCACCTGGAGCTGCACCGGGTGGAGACCGACCTGGCCGGCGACATCGCCACCGTGATCGCACTGGCCGGTCCGGCCTTGCAGGCGTCGGGCTTCCGCATCGAGGTGGTCGCGGACGGCGAGCCGGTACTGTGCGATCCGATGCGCATGCGCCAGGCCTTGCTGGCGCTGCTGGAAAATGCCCGCCGCCACGCCACGCCGGGCCGGCTGCGCATCGCCGCCGTCGTGGCGGACGGCATGTGCGCCTTGCGGGTGGAGGACGAGGGACCCGGCATTGCACCCGAGTTGGCGCTGCACGTGTTCGAGGCATTCCAGCGCGGCGAGCACTCGCGCTCGCGCGAGAGCGGCGGCAGCGGCCTCGGTCTGGCGGTGGTGGGCGCCATCGCCAAGGCGCACGGCGGCCAGGCGGCGTGCCGGCCGTCTGCCCTGGGCGGCACGCTGTTCGAGTTGCGCTGGCCGGCGGACCATATCGACGTACGGGATACACGTAACGCTTGAGTGTTTAATGATAATGACTTATCATTACCGACTATCAAGCATCGATAAGGAACTTCCCATGTCCGTTTTTCGCAGCAACCGCACCCCGATCGCCCTGGCCATCACGCTGGCATTGAGCCATTTCCCGCTGGCCCACGCCCAAACCCCGGTTCAGGCCGAAAGCCGTCTGGCGGCCGATCCGGAGTCGGTGCCGACCGTGATCGTCTCGGCCAGCGCGCTGGGCGTGGTCGGCGACGACATGATCACGCCGGTGACGTCCATCGGCGGCAATGAGCTGGTGCGCATGCGCGAATCGACCCTGGGCGAGACCCTCAACCGTCAGCCCGGCATTTCGTCGAGCCAGTTCGGCGCCGGCGCCAGCCGCCCGATCATCCGGGGCATGGACGGCCCGCGCGTCAAAATCCTGTCGGACGGCGCGGAAATCCAGGACGCCTCCACCATCAGCCCCGATCACGCGGTGGCGTTCGAGCCGATGCTGGCCGAGCGCATCGAAGTGCTGCGCGGTCCGTCGGCGCTGGCCTATGGCGGCGGTGCGGTAGGCGGCACCATCAACATCATCGACCGCAAGATTCCGACCGCGATTCCAGTCAACGGCCTGGAAGGCAGCGCCGAACTGCGCGCCAACTCGGTCGCACGTGAAAAAGCGGGTGCATTCGAAGTGACCGGCGGCGCCGGCAGCTTCGCCTTCCACGCCGAAGGCGTCAAGCGCGAAGCCGACGCCTACAAGGTCGGTAAGGGATGGAGCGAAGGCCGCACCGTCGATGGCAGTTTCAAGGACACCGACACCGGCAGCGTGGGCGTGTCGTGGATCGGCGCCAACGGCTACCTGGGCCTGGCCTACACCAAGGAGCGCACCAGCTACGGCATTCCCGGCCACAGCCACGAATTCGAAGGCTGCCACCCGCATGGCGCCACCCTGCATTGCGGCGAGCACGAAGAGGAAGAAGGCCACGATCACGACCACGAACACGAGGAAGGCGCGATCCCCACCGTAAAACTCGACAGCAACCGCTGGGACCTGCGCGGTGAATACCGCGCGCCGGTGGCCGGCATCACCAAGGTGCGCCTGCGCGCCTCGCTCACCGACTACCAGCACGACGAACTGGAAGGGACCGAAGTGGCGACCAGCTTCCGCAACAAGGCGCACGACGTGCGCGTGGAAGCGGAACACGCACCGCTGGGCGGCTGGCGCGGCGTGGTGGGCGTGCAAACGACCAAGCGCGATTTCGTCGCCGACGGCGAGGAAGCCTACGTACCGGCGACCATCACCAAGAAAAATGCCGTGTATGTCACCGAGGAATACAAGCTGCAGGACTGGCGCTTCGAAGCGGGCGCCCGCCACGAGTGGCAGGACATCACCGTCAACCAGGCCGGCTTGCGCGATCACGATGTGAGCGGTACGTCGGTCGCCTTGGGCGCGGTGTGGAAGTTTGCGCCCGAGTACTCGCTGCGCGCGTCGCTGTCGCGCGCGCACCGTCTGCCCACCGCCGAGGAACTGTATGCCAATGGCGTGCACATGGCGACCAGCACCTACGAGATCGGCAACCAGGACCTGGACAAGGAAACTTCGAACAACGTCGATCTCACGCTGCGCAAGTATGCGGGCGCCACCACGTTCTCGCTGAGCGCCTTCCACAACAAGGTCGATAACTATATCTACGCCCGTACGCTGGACAACTTCGAAGGCTTCCAGCTGATCGAATACGCCCAGCGCGACGCCACCTTCACCGGCCTGGAAGGCGAAGTGAAACACAAGTTCTCGCCAGCGTTCGAGGCCACCGTGTTCGGCGACTACGTGCGTGCGCGCTTCGACAGCGCCGGCGGCGACCGCAACCTGCCGCGCATTCCGGCCGCGCGCCTGGGCGCCCGCGTCGATGGCAACCTGGGCCAGCTGCACGGCCAGGTGGAGTTCTATCGCGTGAACAAGCAGGACAAGGTCGCCGACTTCGAAGGCGCCACGCCCGGCTACAACATGCTCAACGTGGGTACGCACTACACGCTGCGCCTCGGCGGCATGCCGGCGCAGATCTATGCGCGCCTGAACAACCTGACCAACGAACTGGCGTACAGCCACACGTCGTTCATCAAGAACTCGGCCCCGCTGCCGGGCCGGAATGTCACCGCCGGCGTGCGCGTGTCGTTTTGATGATGAAATACCTGATCCGGTGGGGCGACTACGCGGGCATGACGGCATCAGGCATCTGCCTGGTGCATTGCGTGGCGATGCCGTTCCTGCTGGCAGCGTTTCCCATGCTGGGCCTGGGCCACGAACATGATTCCGTACATTCGCTGCTGGTGCTGGGCGTGACGATACCGGTGATCGTGGCGCTGCTGCCGGGCTTTATCAAGCACCGCGAACCGGTGGCGCTGCTGCTGGGCGCTGCCGGCCTGGCAGCGTTTATCGTGGCGGTGTACGTGGTGGGGCCGCTGTTCGGCCAGGCCTGGGAGACTGCACTGGCCATTTGCAGCAGCCTGCTGCTGATTGTCGCGCATCGCCGCAACCACGGCAATTGCAAGAGCTGCGCGACCGATTAATCTATTTGCACTGGTCGCACAGGCCGTACAAGGTCAGCTCGTGCGACTCGAGCTGGAAGCCCTTGGGCGCCAGCTTCTGCATGTCGCCGGGGCAGGCGTGTACTTCGAACACCTTGTCGCACGCGCGGCAGTGAAAATGGTGATGATGGCCGTGGCCGGCCACTTCGTAACGGTCGCCGCCAGTGGGCAGCGACACGGCGGCGATCTCGCCCGACTCCAGCAGCGATTTGATATTGCGGTAGATGGTGGCCATGCCGATGCCCGGCACGGCCTGCTGAGCGTGTTCGAGAATTTCCTGCGGCGCGAGCGGGCGCCCTGCGGCAGTGATGCACTGGTGGATGGCGGTGCGCTGGCGGGTATTTCGTTCCATTCGATTCTGTTCCTCGGCGCCGGACGACGGCCCGGACAGGCCTTCATTATATAACCGGGAACCTTCACATGTTGTTTCGATCGCTGTTTTTCATCACCTCGCTGTACGCAGCAGCTCCAACCTCCGCCGCACCAGCGCCGCAAGTGCTGCCACCTGCCGCGCCGTGGAACGGCAAGAGCGAGCAGCTGATCGTATCGGCTGCCGACCGCCTGGCCACACCGGCCGAGCGTTCCGATTTTCGTTCTTCGCCCAGCTATGCGCAAACGCTGGACTACCTGCGCACGCTGGCGGGAACGTCGAAGCTGCTGTCGCTGCACACCTTCGGCAAAAGCCTGCAGGGGCGCGACCTGGTGTACGTGCTGGCCAGGAAGCCTGGCGCCAAAAAACCGGTGGTGGTGATCCAGGCCGGCATCCACTCGGGCGAAATCGACGGCAAGGATGCGGGCCTGATGCTGCTGCGCGATATCGCCCTGCGCGGCCGCGACGACCTGCTTGACGCGGTGGACCTGGTGTTCATCCCGATCCTCAACGTTGACGGCCATGAAAACGCCAGCGACATCGGCCGCCCGCACCAGCACGGCCCGGACACCAGGGGCGCGCGCACCAACGGCCAGGGGCTGGACCTCAACCGCGATTACGCGCGCTTGCAGTCGCCCGAGATTGCGGCCGTGGTCAAGCTGCTGCAAACGTTCGATCCGGCACTGTACATCGACGTGCACGTGAGCGACGGCATCGACTACCAGTACGACGTGACCTACACCTTTGCCGGCTGGGGCACCTATGCGCGCGCGCGCGCGACCGCCGACTGGCTGATGACCACCTATCACGCCGACGTCAACGCGGCGCTCACCGCGCAGGGTCACACGCCCGACATCTATCCGAGCTGGGTGGACGAAGATGCGCCCGAGAAGGGGCTGCGCATCAGCGCCGAAGGGCCGCGCTATTCGACCGGCTATGGCGATTTTGTCGGCATTCCGACAGTGCTGGTCGAAAACCACGCCATGAAGCCGTATAAACGCCGGGTGCTGGGCACGTATGTGCTGCTCGAACAGTCACTCAAGACCGTGGCGCGCGAAGGGCAGGGCATCGCAGCCGCCAAGGCGCGCGACCGCGCTGCGCGCCCGGCGCAGTTGCTGGTGCGCTGGGAGAAGGAGACTGCGCCGCTCGAAGTCAAAACCTTCAAGGGCTATCGTTACGATTCGTACCTGTCGCCGGCGTCCGGAGTGCGCGAGCGGCGCTGGACCGGTGAGCCGGTCGATATCGCCATGCCGGTCTTCGGCGTGCGCTCGACCAGAGAGGTGACGTTGCCGGCGGCGTGGTGGATCGGCGCCGAACAGCAGGGCATGATCGCGGCGCTGCGCCGCCACGGCATCGTGGTGGAGGAATTGAAGGCGCCGCGCACGTTGACACTGGAGACGGTGCAACTGGCCAGCGGCAAGGACCGCACCGGTATGCTGCGCGCGCAAAAGCAGTGGACGCTGCCGGCAGGTTCGGTGCGGGTTCCGCGCGATCAGCCATTTCACTTGCTGGCGGCGGCGCTGCTGGAGCCGGAGAGCGACGATTCGTTCCTGGCCACCGGCCATTTCGATAACGCCCTGCCGCTTGAATCGCAATTGCCGCGCCACTTGCTGGCGCCCATGGCGGACCGCATGATGGCAGCCGATCCGGCCCTGCGCACCAGCTTTGCCGCAGCGCTGGCGGCGGACGCCACGCTGGCCGGCGATCCGCAGGCGCGCCTGCGCTGGTGGCTGGCACGCTCGCCGTACCTCGATCGCGCACGCTGGACTTATCCCGTACTGGCGGAGCGTTGAGCGGTAATTGATCACCGCTGCGATTGTTTGGTTGCACCGATGTGGTTAGACCAGATATAAAGTGGTCTAACCACCTTGAAACCTTGCTAGAATGGTCCCGCAGTGCCAGATCCGGAACAATCCGGGCAAATAGCTAACCACGGAGACCAGACCATGAAGGTGGAGATTGATCAAAAACGTCGCGTATTGATGAGCAGCGGTGCAGGCATGATGGCGGCGGCCAGTGTGCCGGCGGCGCTGTTGCATGCCACGGCCAGCGCCGAGGATAAAAAAATGGCTGCCGACCCCTGGCAGCGCGCACGCGACATCGAACAGAAATTCGCCAAGCCGCTCAAATTCCGCGACGAGGATTTCGTCATCACCGCCTTCGGCGCCAAACCCTGCCAAACGGCCAAGGTCAACGCCACCATCCGTTACACCGAAAAAGCCGACGTACCGTCGCCGGTGCGCGGTTCGCCCGACGCCTATCCCGCCATTACTGCGGCGATTGCCGCCTGCCACAAGGCCGGGGGCGGGCGCGTGGTGATCCCGAAAGGCGACTGGTACGTGGCCGGTCCGATCGTGCTGCGCTCGAATGTGCACGTGTACCTGGCGGCGGGCGCCCACGTCTATTTCAGCGCCAACCCGGCCGACTTTGCCAAGTACGGCGACATCGATTGCGGCCCGAATGGCAAGCTGTCGATTTCGCGCTGGCAGGGAAACGACGTGCTCAATTATTCGCCGCTGGTGTACGCCTACGGCCAGACCAACATCGCCCTCACCGGCGAGGACTGGACCAGCGTATTGAACGGCCAGGGCGGCGTGCCGTTCGAGAACGGCGAAGGCTGCTGGTGGGATTGGAAGGGCCGCCACAACAAGGGCAGCGTGCAGACCGAGATCGCCGTCAACGAGCGCAATCCCAAGTCGATGAGCGAGGTCGCGCCCAACCTGCCCGCGCATGACCGCGAGATGATCGAAGCGACGCGCCAGAGCTTCCGCGCCGACGTACGCTATCTGCCGGCGCTGTCGGAAGCCGGCGTGCCGGTGGCCAAGCGCGTGTTCGGCGTGGGCCACTATCTGCGTCCGAGCATGATCGAATTCATCGGCTGCACCGATGTGCTGCTGCAGGGTTACATGGTGACCGCCACACCGTTCTGGCAGCACCACCCGGTCAACTGCCGCAATGTCCATATCCGCAAGGTGCGCATGGAGAGCCAGGGCCCGAACAGCGACGGCTTCGACCCCGAAGCCTGCGACACGGTGTTCGTGGAACACTGCGAGTTCAACGCGGGCGACGACTGCATCGCCATCAAGGCGGGCCGCAACCGCGACATCCAGTTCGGCCCCACCCGCAATGTGCTGGTGCAGGACTGCGTGATGAACAGCGGCCATGGCGGCATGACGCTGGGCAGCGAGATGGCCGGCGGCATCGAGCATGTGTATGCGCAGCGCCTCGAGTTCCGCAACAAGTACTGGCAGACGTCGGGCCTCAATACCGCCATCCGCATGAAGACCAATATGAACCGTGGCGGCTTCCTGCGCCACTTCTACGTGCGCGACTGCACCTTGCCCAACGGCGTGGCCACCATCGGCCGCACTTATTCGCAACTGCCGGGCACCGAGCTGCCGGCGGTGCCGCACACCACGGCCGGCGGCGTGATCACCATCGATTGCGACTACACGCCGGTGGACGAGAGCGTGCGTATCCGCCCACCCGAGGTCTCCGACGTGCACATCTCGAACCTGCGCGTCTCCGATGTGCAAACGCCGACCGGCAAGCACTCGTGCTTCCAGGCGTTCGTGATCCTGGGACCGGTGGCCGGCACCTACAACGGACCGGCCGGCAAGCCCACGCTCCCGCTCGACAACATCACCATCACCAATTGCGATTTCGGCACCCCGCGCAACGCGGAGCAGCCGTGGTTTGCCTATAACGTGAAAAACCTGGTGCTCACGAATGTGAAAATCGCTGGCAAGGCGATCAGCAAGAAGATCGACGCCTGACAGCGTCGATTGTCAGCGGCCGGCCCGGCTGACGCGCTTGCGTTTGACGCTGCGCGCCGGTCCGGTGCCGAATAATGCTTGCACCAGCTCGTCGCGGCGTGCCGGTTGCAGGTGGCGCCGGATCGGATGCGGTGCATCGTCCTGCATCACGTGGATGCGGTAGTCGTCGTTGCCGAACAGCCGGCTGAAATATTTTGCCATCGGTGGTCCTTGTCGCCAGGTGCGCGTGCGCGCGGATAAGAGGTCTTGCACGGCACGCATTGTCCCATCGATATAAAGCCGGTTTCCTTGATGCAAATCAAGAATCCCGGCTTGACGACCAATTAGCTCAGCAGCTTGCGCAGCAGTTTTGGTTTCAGGAGCTGGGCGCTGGCATCGTATTCGAGCGCCACCCCGACCACCCGGGTGCCACTGGCGGCGGCGTCCAGCGCGGAACCCACGTTGAGCAGGTTGACGTTCAGGGGCTGGGTCGGATCGTCCGAGTCGGACAGGCCGATCCACGGGCCGTTTTCCACCAACCGATATTCGAACGCGAGCCGCTTCTTGCCGCCGGTATGCAGGCGCAGCGAGTAAATCGGCCCCTCCGGCAGCAGCAGGAAGCGCTCATCGACACGAATGTCGCTAACGCCATCGGCATCCGACACGAAATCGCGGTCGGTGTCGTTGTCAGGTTCATCCTTCAATTCCATGGTGGTGGCGCCGGCTTTGCGCACGACCGACAGGCGCATGCGCATGCGGAAATATTCATCAATCTTGAATATCCTGCCAGGATTTCGTTGCTCGAGCACGAACTCGATGCCGGTCAGATAGCCGTCGATCTTGAGTTCGCGCTTGTCGACGGTCTTCAGGCGGTAGCAGCCGTCTGACTTGACCGCCGTGCCGGTGGAGTAGGTGATCGGCCGGGTATCGGCTGGCATGGCGGTGAAGGTCAGCGCATCGCCGTGTCCCTCCATCACCGTCACGCGCTGGCCGGAGGCGGGTTTGGCCACGACCGCACCGGCATACAACGCCTTTTGCGCAGCGTCGAGGACATGTGCGCGCCCCTTGTCGTCGGTCTTGAACACTTTTGCAGCGATGCTTTCGCCCTGGGCGTATACCCGTTTGTCGTCGGCCAGGGCCAGATAGACATCGGCGGTCATGGACGAATTGTTCGATCCGATGGTCAATGCCGAGATGATCACGCCATCGCTGCGCACGTGCCACAACTGGTGCTTGCTGCCATTGTCCGGTTGCAGCAATACGCGGCGCCGGTCGGCCAAGGCAAACGTGTTGGCGCTGTCCTCGTAGCCGTCGATGGCAAGTACCAGCCCGGACGGATGGACCAGTTTGCCGTACGCTTTATGCGCCTCCATTTTGGCGATGTCTTCGGGCGCCGCTTCCCGCACGCTCCAGATGGTCGTATCGTCTTTGCCATCGCCCACCAGCTTGAGCGATGGTTTGTGGTCGAGCGGCATGCTGAGCGCATAACCGGCGCCGCAAGCGGCATTGCGCAGTTCGCCGCGTCCCGTGAAATCCCACACCTGGTTGGCGCCGCTGCCCAGTTCACGCAGTTCAACGGCCAGCGTTGGTGGCCGCGCAGCGTCCTTTTCAGGCACTTTGCCCACCACGGTCAGCGCGAAATCGACTGCTTGCTTGCGTCCCGGGAAACCGCTGCTGACCGGGATGGTGCTGACGATGTTGCCGTTTGGCGTGATCCGCCATAGCAATTGCTGGCTCCATTCGAACGGCTTGCCGATCACGCCACCGCTAAGCGGGGTCTCGCCCAGCACGGCCAGGCAACGCTCGCTACCCTTGTTCTTCAGGATGACGTTATCGTGCCGGGTCAGTTGACCGATTTCGACGTCGTAGCGACCGTAGAACAGGAAATAGGCCTTGTATTCGCCCACCAGGTGCAGCGCGGTATTTTTGACCGCGAAGGTACCCAGTGCATCCCACACGCGCGCACGCAATTTTTTGTTGAGCAGGTCGATACTCGGAATCAGGTTTTCGCGCTGTACCGCGGCCCAGCGCCGGTAGTCGTACAGCGACTCGGCCCAGCGGCCGGCCTGTTCCACCACTGCGCCTTCGCCGCCCACACCATGGATGGTCGCCGACTGTTGTTCATTGCGCCCCTTGTCGCGGTCGTTTGTCTGGTTGCTTTTTTCAACGCTGGTGTCGGATTCGAACGACGCCGTCACGCTTTCCGCTGCGACCTTGATACGGGCGGCGTAGCGCTGAACCATCTCTTCCTGCGATTCGTTACCGGAAAATTCCTTGACGCTGGTGGCAAACAGGCGGCCACCCACCAGTGTCTGGGTGGCGACGAACTGCCCGAATTTGCCGAGCACGGCAACCAGTCCCTCGAAGCGGCTCTCTGGCGTCGAAGTAGCCAACGCTTCTTCGCAGGCAGCCTCGAATTCATCGCTGGCGCAAGGGAAGCTATCGTCGAAAGACAGCTCTATCTTGGGCAGGAAATAGTTGGCCGTGATGTACAGTTTTTTCTTGACCGTGCCGCTGTTCGAGCTGTTGGACTCATGGGATGAGCCGGACACACCGACGCCGACCGACGCCGCCTTGCCTCCGGCCACGCTGAGCGAGGATTTGATGTCGGTCACGCCATTTTTTTGCACCTGGTGCAGCGACTCCGACGACGTGTAGTAATTCTCGTGGTAACCCGAAAAATTCGGCTTGCGATACAGGATGCCGGTGACCAGGTTGCCGCCGTGCTTGCTCAGCTTGCTGGCGACGCGCGTTCTTTGCAGCACTTCCCGGAATCCGGTCTCCACCGGGTTGGCGGCACTGTGATCGATGACGATGCCCTTGTAGTAGCCGATCCGGTCGAGCAGATCTTCGCGCTGCGCCAGGTTGAGATCGAAAAAGTCCAGCACCTTTTCCGGCAGCTTGGCGTCATTGGTCATGAGCTTGACGACATCCTTGGCGGCAAATGCATGACTGTCGATGCTGAGCGCTTCAAATTTGTCGACCAGCGCCTTGTCGATGGCCGGGGCCGAAAACCGCACCGCTTTGATCAACTGCGAGCGACGGTCATTGGCTTCTTTTTCGCGTTGCGCGAGTTCCTTCTTGCGTTCGGCGAGGCGCTCCTTTTTCTCTTGCTTGCTGAGTTCGAGCTCTTCTTCCTCGAGGGACTTGGTGACGGGCGTGCTTGCCGCCTTGTCTTCCACCGTGACGACTGTTGCAGGTGTTGCATCTGACTTGATGTCAGGTTTGACATTGGTGTCAGGTTTGGCTTCAACATTGATATTGGCATTGGCGTCAGGCTTGGCGTCACCATTGCCATCGGCTTTAACATCGGTTTTAACACCGGCTATTGCGTCAGCATTGCCTTCAACTTTGGATTCAGTACCGCTCTCGGCTTTTGCCTCACCGCTGCCGCTGTTATCTTCCGGCCCGCGTGGCGCCTGCTCAACCCCGGACAGCGCTTCTGTAACCGGTTTGTCCTCAACTTCAATGCTCTCCTGCCCGGAGGCGTTTTGATTGCTCATTGTGTCAATGCTCCTGTTGGTCAGTTGCCGCCAGCGATACAGCATCTTCGAATTGCCTGACCGATAGCCATAAGCTGATGGTAGAAGGGTGTCGATCACCAACAGTATAGATAAAAAATTGATCTGCAGAAACTGTTAAATTGTTGCAGAAGGGACACTCTGGCGTCCGAAGCTGATGATTTTCCTTTGCGTTACCCGCGAACGCGTGGTCAGCACGCTGGCATGTTCCACTGCAACGCAATCGAGCGCTTCAAAGTCCGCCGGCACCTTTTCCACCAGCTTGGCGAGGGTTGCGGCCGAATTGATCACGTCAAATGTACTGCTGCGCAGCAGCAGGTGTTCGATGCCGTCGTCCCCCGTGGTGCCCGGCTTGACGATCACCAGCGACCAGATGCCATCATCGCCGAGGTGCGCTTCGAGCGGCTGCATGCTGTTGGAGCACGCGCCCAGCGCCAGCAGTGGCAGCAAGGCGGCGGCGCGCGATGGGACTATCATCTTGGCGAACTCCTGTTCGAAGGGTGGAGCGCGGCACGGTGGCAGCAAAAGAAAAACCCCGGCGCACCGGGGTTCTGTCGTATCAGCAAGCTGATTATTTGGTGTCTGCCACCGGCTCTTCCGGGAAGGCGTTGGTTGCCTTGGCGCCCCACAGTGCGTAGAACAGCACGTAGATTTCGCAGGCCACGGTCAGCAGGAACGATTGCTGCAGGCCGAAATGGTCGGCCAGCATGCCTTGCACCACCACCAGCGCACCGCCGGCAATCGCCATGATCATCAGGCCGGAACCTTCTTCGGTCATCGGGCCCAGTCCCTTGATGCCCAGCGTGAAGATGGTCGGGAACATCACCGAGTGGAACAGGCCCACCGAGATCAACGCCCACATCGCCACCGAGCCGCCGGCGAACGTGGCAATCGTCATCACGATCGCCGCGCCGATGCTGCAACCTGCCAGCACGCTTTCGGCCGAGAATTTACGCATCAGTACGCTACCGGCGAAGCGGCCCACCATCATGCCGCCCCACAGGATGATCAGGTAGTGCGACGCTTTTTCGTGGGTCACGTTGCCGATGTCCGGCTGCGACACGAAATTGATGAACAGGTTGGCCACGCCGATTTCGGCGATCAGGTAGATGAAGATGGCGGGAATGCCGAACACCAGGTTGCGGTGCTTCCACAGCGAGTGGTTCTTGCGTGCAGCCTTGGCGGCTTCGCGGTTGGTCGAGGCGCCGATTTCCGGCAGCGGGAAGCGGGCGATGACGATGGCCAGGATGATCAGCACGCCGGCTACGATCAGGTACGGGAGTTCCACGGCGCGGGCATCGGCCAGGCGCTCGGCCTGGGTCAGCACCTGGTCGGTGGTGGCGGTGCCCGAATTGGAACGGCCCAGGATCAGGTAGCCGCCGAACAGTGGCGCCAGCATGGTGCCGAGCGAGTTGAAGGCTTGTACCAGGTTCAAACGGGCCGACGCCGAGCTGGCCGGACCGACCACTGCCACGTACGGGTTGGCCGCCACTTGCAGCAGCGTGATGCCGCAGGCAATGACGAACAGCGCGAACAGCGTGACCGGATACGACGGCAGGTGGGCGGCGGGGATCATCATCAGTGCGCCGACGGCCATGATGACCAGGCCGGTAACCAGCGATTTTTTGTAACCCACGCGCTCGATCAGCCGCGCGGACGGAATCGAAGCAAAGAAGTAGGCGATGAACCAGACCGATTCGATCAGCGTGGTTTGGGTGTAGTTCAACTCGAACACGCTGCGCAGGTGTGGCAGCAGGGTGTTGTTGATAACGGTGATGAAGCCCCAGGTGAAGAACAGGCTGGTCAGCAGGTACATCGCCGATTTTGCCGTATTTGCGTGCGATGCGCTGATCGCGGTGCTGCTCGAAGGTGTTGGTGCCGCCACTTTGTATCCTTTTTATAGACTTGCCTGGATCGCAATCTTAGGGGCAAAGCGGGTATAACACCAATAACTAAATAGAATTCCCCTATATCGAAATGGTGATGACAGGTATCACTGAAACGGATTATTGCCACCGCACATTAAAACTGCGGCACTGTACGCGCTTTTCCGGGTATCCATGTGGAAAGCGTTATACTGCATGACCGGCGGAATTGCCGCCGGACGCAAGACAAGCCGGGGGATGGATGGAGCAGCAGGGAACGGTGGCGCAAGAGGCCGGACAGGCGATGGCAGACGATCTGGGATGGTTGTCTGGCGGTGGCGACATGGGCGAATTAATCCGCTCGATGGACTGGTCCACGACGCCATTGGGGCCTGTCTCCGGCTGGCCGCAAAGCTTGCGCACGTCCGTCAGCCTGTGCCTGTCGTCCACGTTCCCGATGCTGGTGGCCTGGGGTTCCGAGGATGTGCAGATCTATAACGATGCCTACCGGCCGATCTGCGGCGCCAAGCACCCGCAGTCGATGGGCGAGCCGTTCAAGATCTGCTGGGCCACCGCGCTGCCGGTCGTTGGCGACGCCTTCGATCGCGCCCACGCCGGTGAGGGCGTGTATATCCGCGACCAGCGCATGTTCCTCGACCGCTACGGCTACATGGAAGAAGCGTTCATGACGTTCTCGTTCTCGCCGATCCGGGCCGAATCGGGCAACGTGGGCGGCATCTTCCACCCAATCAGCGAAGGCACGGCGGCGGTATTGGACGCGCGCCGCACCCAGAACCTGCGCGACCTTACCGGCCATATCGCCCTGGCGCGCACCGGCGACGAAGTGGCGCGCTTCATGGTCTATGACAGCGATACGCTGGCGATGGATGTGCCGTTCATGTTGCTTTACCAGCTGGCCGGCGACGGCCGCACGCTGGCCTTGCGCGCCCAGGTCGGCCTGCCGGCCGACAGCCCGCTGGCGCCAGCCGAAGCGGCGCTGCACGGCCATGGCGGCTGGGATTTCGCCGCCGCGCTGGCCGCCGGGGGCAGTCACCGGATGGAAGACCTGGCCGCGCGTTTCGGCGCTTTCGACTGCGCGCCATATGAAGAAGCGCCGCACACCGCCATGGTGCTGCCGCTGACGGTGGCCGGACAGGAGCGCCCGTACGGCTTCCTGGTGGCCGGCGTGAGCGCCCGCCGCGCGCTCGATGCCGCCTATCTGAATTTCTACGAACTGCTGCGCGGCGCCTTCAATACGGCGCTCGGCAATGTGCTGGCCTACGAGCAGGAGCAAAAGCGCGCTGCCGCGCTGGCCGAAATCGACAAGGCCAAGACCGCGTTCTTCTCCAACGTCTCGCACGAATTCCGCACGCCGCTCACGCTGATCCTGGGTCCGCTGGAAGACGCGCTGGCCGATACCGCGGAGCCGCTGGCGCCGCGCCAGCGCGAGCGCATCGACCTCACCAACCGCAATGCGCTGCGCCTGTTAAAGCTGGTCAATTCGCTGCTGGACTTTTCGCGCATCGAGGCGGGCCGGGTGCAGGCGCGGTTCGCGCCGGTGGACCTGGCGCAACTGACGGCCAACCTGGCCAGCGTGTTCGAGGCGGCCATGGACAAGGCGGGCCTGGCCTACCGGGTGGAGACGGCGCCGCTGTCCGAACCCGTGTTCATCGACCTCGACATGTGGGAAAAGATCGTGTTCAACCTGCTGTCGAACGCGTTCAAATTCACCATGCACGGCGGCGTGGTGGTGCGGCTGGAGCAAACCGGGACCGGCGCGCGTTTGACCGTGCGCGATACCGGCGCCGGCATCCCGGCCGCCGAACTGCCGCGCATTTTCGAGCGTTTCCACCGCGTGGAGGGCGTGCAGGGCCGCAGCTACGAGGGCACCGGCATCGGCCTGGCCCTGATCCAGGAACTGGTGCGCCTGCACGGCGGCGCCATCGCCGCCGAGAGCACGCTGGGCGAGGGCACCACGTTCACGGTGGAGTTACCGTTCGGATCAAGCCACCTGCCGCCGCAGTACGTGGTGGCGCACTCGGACAGTTCCACCGGCGAACGCATGGGCTCGGCGTTCGTCGAGGAGGCGCTGCGCTGGCTGCCCGACAGCGCCCTGCTGGACTCAAACGCTGAACCAGGTCTGGAAACAGGCGCGGAGCCAGGCGTCGAAGCCCGTACGCCGGCAGGCGCTGCGCCTGCCGCGACGA
This sequence comes from Duganella sp. Leaf61, assembly GCF_001421905.1. NCBI lineage: Bacteria > Pseudomonadati > Pseudomonadota > Betaproteobacteria > Burkholderiales > Oxalobacteraceae > Duganella > Duganella sp. Leaf61. Next base: position 205,572 of record NZ_LMLM01000030.1, on the reverse strand, counting down.
CAGTCGCTGTCGCAGCCAGGCCGCTGCAACGCCCCCGCATCCTGATCGCCGACGACAACCAGGACATGCGCAGCTACGTGCGCTCGCTGCTCGAACGCGAATTCACGGTGGAGACTTGCGCCGACGGCCAGGATGCGCTCGACGCCGTGCGGCGCAACCCGCCCGACCTGCTGCTGAGCGACGTGATGATGCCGCGCCTCGATGGCTTCGCGCTGCTCAAGACCATCCGCGCCGACGAAGATATCCGCCACGTGCCGGTCATCCTGCTGTCGGCCCGCGCCGGCGAGGAGGCCCGCATCGAAGGCCTGGAGGCGGGCGCCGACGATTACCTGGTCAAGCCGTTTTCCGCCAACGAACTGCTGGCGCGCGTGCGCAACCACATCGAGCAGGCCCGCGAACGCGAGTTGGCCACCTTGGCGCTGCGCGAGCGCGAAGAGTATTTCCGCTCGCTGGTCAATGCGTCGCCGGCCATGTTCTGGACCACCGACGAACACCACCAATGCACGTTCCTGAGCCAGCGCTGGTCCGACTACACCGGCCGCTCGCTGGAGCAGGACCTCGGGCGCGGCTGGATGGAGCTGATCCACCCGGACGACGCCGCCGGCGTGGCCGATGCCTACACCGCCGCCTGCGACCGCAACCGGCCGTTCTCGATCGACTACCGCTTGCGCGACCGCGTGGGCGGCTACCGCTGGGTGATCGACGCCGGCGCGCCGCGCTTCGGCAACGACGGCCGGCTGCTCGGCTATATCGGCACCGTGATCGACGTCCACGAGCGGCGCCTGTTGCAGGACCGCTTCGCCAATGTCACGCGCGCCAGCGGCATCGGCGTGTGGTATGCCGATTCGCCGCTATCGACCATGCAGGCCAACGCCCAGTTGCGCACCCAGTTCGCGCTGCCGGCCGACGGCCTGGTGCCGGTCTCGCAGTTTTACCAGCGCGTGCATCCCGAAGACCGGGCGCGCCTGGAAGACGAGTTCCAGCGGGCGATGGTGGAGGGCGAGGGCTACGAAGCGGAGTTCCGCGTGGCCCCGGCGCCGGGGCAAACCACGCCGCGCTGGATCCGCATGATCGCCTGGTCGCAGCACGACGAGCAGGGCGGCATGATCCACTTCGACGGCGTGACGCTCGACGTCACCGACCAGAAAAGCGGCGAGTCCGAGCTGCGCAGCAAGGCCGGCGAACTGTCGCAGGCCAACCAGGCGCAACGCGAATTCCTGGTCACGCTGGCGCACGAGTTGCGCAACCCGCTGGCGCCGATCCGCAGCGGCCTGGAAATGATGCGCGCCCAGAAACTGGCGCACGAGGAAATCGAACGCATCCGCGCCATGATGGAGCGGCAGGTGGGCCACCTGGTGCACCTGGTGGACGATTTGCTGGACCTGGCGCGTATTGCGCGCGGCAAGGAAGTGCTGGTATTCGGTCCGGCCGACCTGAGCGCCATCGTGCGCAACGCCGTGGAACTGAGCACGCCGCTGATCGACGCCCGCCATCACCGTTTGAAAATTTCGGTGTCGGACAACCCGCCGCCGCTGTGGCTCGACGCCCAGCGCATCGCCCAGGTGATCGGCAACCTGCTCAACAACGCCGCCAAGTACACGCCCGAACACGGCGCCATCGAGTTGCGCGCAGCCGTCGCCGACGGCGAGCTGACAGTGAGCGTGAGCGACAACGGCGTGGGCATTCCGGCCGACGCGCTGGGCAGCGTATTCGACATGTTTACGCAGGTGCCGGGCAGTGAGGCGCAGGCGCAGGGCGGCCTCGGTATCGGTTTGAACCTGGTGCGGCGCCTGACCGAGCTGCATGGTGGCAAGGTGAGCGCGCACAGTGCGGGCGCCGGTTGCGGCAGTACCTTCACCTTGCACCTGCCGGTGATGCTGCCGGCCATGCAGTCGCTGCTGGCGGCGCAAACGCCCACGCCAGCGACGGCTGCCATCTCCGCGCCGGTGCGGGTGGATGCCACTTCGAACACCAGCCTGCGCGTGCTGGTGGTGGACGACAATGTCGATGCCGCCGAAACGCTGTCGGCGCTGTTCGAGATCAAGGGGCACACCGTGGCCACGGTGCACGACGGCATCGACGCCGTGGGCCGTGCGCAAAGCTTCCTGCCGCAGGTGGTCTTCCTCGACATCGGCCTGCCCGGCATGAGCGGCTACGACGTGGCGCGCGAACTGCGTTCGCAACAAGCGCTCGACGGCGTGGTGCTGGTGGCGCTGACCGGCTGGGGTACCGATGCCGACCGCCTCAAGTCCGATGCGGCCGGCTTCGACCACCACCTGACCAAGCCGGTGAGCTTCGACGAGATCGTGCGGCTGATGGCCGATCTGGCCGGCCGGGTCGAAACCTGATACGAACCGAAGGGGAGCGCCATGAAACGCCTGTTTGTCCACGCGCTGCTTGGTGTTCTGCTCGGTGCTGCGGTGTTGCGGGCCGCGCCGGCGCGCGAAGGTCCGCTGGTACTGGTGAGCTTCGATTACCCGCCGTTCATGGAGGTGCAGCCGGGTCAGCCGCCGACGGGCATGATGGTGGAGCTGGTGACCACCATCTTCGCGCGCATGGACCAACCCATCGACATGCAGTTCTATCCACTGGCGCGCAGCCTGTCGCTGATTGACACACCGCGCGCCGACGGTTTTTTCACCATCAAGAAGAACGAAGAGCGCGAGCAGAAATACCTGTTCCCGCGCGAACCGCTGCTGACCCAGGATTTCGTGATCTTCGTGCGCGCCGGTTCGCGCATGGCGTTCCAGGGTAACGTCAGCGAGCTGGCCGAGGTGCGCCTGGGCGTGGTCAACAAGGTGTCGTATGGGGCCATTTTCGATGGCGCTGCCGCCCGGGGTGGGTTGCATCGCCTGGAAGTGGCGCAGACCTACGAAGCCAACTTCCGCAAATTGCTGGCCGGGCGCATGGATGCCCTGGTGAGCAGCCGGGTGATGGGCGCCGCAGTGCTCAAGCGCCTGAATGCGCTGGACAAGGCCAAAGTGATCGGTCCGCCGATCGAGACGACCCAAAGTTACCTGATTTTCAACCGCAACACGGTCGCGCCGGAGGTGGTCACGGCGTTCGACCAGACCCTCAGCAATATGCGCAAGGACGGCTCGCTGCGCAGGATACGCGACAAATATACGCGCTGAACGGCCCATGGCAATCGGTGGTTTGAATTTATAATCTTAAATTATCCTGCGGTATCGAATGGCGACGCAGACGCGCCTGGCGACAAGAATGAATTTTCCGCCCCTGGCCAAGCCGGGTTGGCGGCTGTTATCAATTGTATTTATTTAAGTGGAATGGAATTCGTATGGCCAATGTCAATGTCAATGTGAACGGTATCAATGTCAGCAACACCGGTAGCTTCGTGCTGTTTGGCGGCATCAATGTGCTCGAATCGCGCGATCTTGCCATGCGTGCATGCGAAGAATATGTGCGCGTGACGCAAAAGCTGGGCATTCCCTACGTGTTCAAGGCCAGCTTCGACAAGGCCAACCGTTCGTCGATCCATTCGTATCGCGGTCCTGGCCTGGAAGAGGGCATGCGCATCTTCCAGGATGTCAAGGCGGCGTTTGGCGTACCGGTGATTACCGACGTGCACGAGCCATTCCAGGCGCCGCTGGTCGCCGAAGTGGTCGACGTGCTGCAACTGCCGGCCTTCCTGGCACGCCAGACCGACCTGGTGGTGGCGCTGGCCAAGACCGGCAAGGTCATCAACATCAAGAAGCCGCAGTTCCTCAGCCCGGGCCAGATGGCCAACATCGTCGAGAAATTCAAGGAAGCGGGCAACGAACAGCTGATCCTGTGCGATCGCGGCACCTGCCTCGGTTATGACAACCTGGTCGTGGACATGCTGGGCTTTGGCGTGATGAAGAAGACCTGCAACGACCTGCCGATCATCTTCGACGTCACCCACGCGCTGCAGCAACGCGATCCGGGCGGCGCCGCTTCCGGTGGCCGCCGCCAGCAAGTGGCCGACCTGGCGCGAGCGGGCATTGCCGTGGGTATCGCCGGCCTGTTCCTGGAAGCGCATCCCGATCCGGACCACGCTCTTTGTGACGGTCCAAGCGCCTTGCCGCTCGATAAGCTGGAACCGTTCCTGTCGCAACTGAAGTCGCTCGACGACCTGGTGAAGTCGTTCCCGGCACTTAATATCGCTTGATGGAGAATCGCAGCGTGAACGATATCACCACCCAGCGCCTGGCCATCGTTATCCCGGCCCGTTACGGTTCCACGCGCTTGCCTGGCAAGCCGCTGGCCGACATCCTCGGCAAGCCCATGGTGCAGCACGTTTATGAACGCGCACTCGAAGTGCCGGGCGTGCATGCGGTGGTAATCGCCACCGACGATGAACGCGTGGCCGAGGCTGCGCGCGGCTTCGGCGGCCGCTGCGTGATGACCTCGCCCGACCATCCGTCCGGTACGGATCGCCTGGCCGAGGTCATGCAGTCGGTCGAGGCCGAGATCTACATCAACCTGCAAGGCGACGAGCCGATGGTGCGCCCCGGCGATATCGCCATGCTGGCCCATGGCATGTGGGCCGATAGCTCGGTCCAGGTCGGTACCCTGTGCCACCCGATCGACGCCGACGAAGCAGATAACCCGAACACGGTCAAGGCGGTCCTGGCCGGCAATGGCGATGCGCTGTATTTCAGCCGCGCCAAGATTCCGTTCGCCCGCGATGACGCACCGGCGCGCTACCTCAAGCATGTCGGCGTGTATGGCTATCGCCGCGACGTGCTGGCTGCTTACTCGAGCCTGCCGCCGGCGATGCTGGAACAGGTGGAAAAACTGGAGCAGCTGCGTTTACTGGCAGCCGGCATGCGCATCCGCGCGTTCGAGGTGGAACCGACCGGCCCCGGCGTCGATACGCCCGAGTGCCTGGTGCGCGTGCGCGCATTGATGGCAGGGGAGACTGGCGCGGCTGCGGCTGCGGCTGCAGCAGCGGCGCCCGCGCCATTGCCTTCCCTGGCCGGTATCAAGCTCGTGATCACCGACGTCGATGGCGTGCTGACCGACGGCGGCATTTATTACGATGCCACCGGCGAATGCCTGAAGCGCTTCCACGTGCGCGACGGCCTCGGCATGCGCCTGCTGGAAGAAAACGGTGTGCGCGTGGCGGTGTTGTCGGGCCGTGATTCGCCCACGCTGCGCAAGCGCGTGGCCGACCTTGGCATTACCTTGTACCAGTTCGGCGTCAAGGACAAGCACGGCGCCTGCCGCGCGCTGATGGAGCAGGCGGGCGTCGCCGTCCACGAAACCGTCTGCATTGGCGACGACAGCATCGATCTGCCGGCGTTTGCCGCCTGCGGCCTGTCGTACGCGGTGGCCGATGCACCCGTGTACGTGCAGCGCCGCGCCAGCGCCGTGCTGGCAACGGCGGGCGGCAAGGGTGCGTTCCGCGAGTTGGCCGATGCGATCCTGGTAGCGCAGGGCAAGGAACACGTATTCGGTTCGGCCGAGGGCTTTGCCACGGTGATGGCGGGCATGGCCCAGTAATTTTTTGTATTTTGAAATGGATGCAGTAATGAGTGAATCAATTACCCAGGCCCGCCAGGTGGTGGCGATGCAAATCGATGCGTTGTCGGCCATGGCTGACCGCATCGGCGCCGATTTCGACGCCGCTGTGGACATTGTCCTGGCCCGCCAGGGGCGCGTGGTGCTGGTGGGGATGGGGAAATCCGGCCTGATCGGCAAGAAGATTGCCGCCACCATGGCCTCTACCGGCACCCCGGCCTTCTTCGTGCATCCGGCCGAAGCCTTCCACGGCGACTTGGGCATGATCGGTCCGCAAGACGTGGTGGTGATGATTTCCAACAGTGGAGAAACCGAGGAGCTGGTACGCATCCTGCCTTTCCTCGAGCACCAGGAAAACCGGATCATCGCCATGACCGGCCGCCGCGATTCCACCCTGGGCCGGCACGCCCACGCGGTGCTGGACGTGTCGGTCGAGCGCGAGGCGTGCAATAACAACCTGGCGCCCACCAGCTCCACCACCGCCACCCTGGTGATGGGCGATGCGCTGGCCGTGGTGCTCTCGTCGAAGTGCAATTTCCAGCCTGAAGACTTCGCCCGCTTCCACCCCGGTGGCAGCCTGGGCCGTCGTTTGCTCACCCGCGTGGCCGACGTCATGCACAAGGACAATCTGCCCGTGTGCCGTCCCGATGCGTCGTTCCGTGACGTGGTACACGAAATCAACCGTGGCCGCCTGGGCCTGGTACTGGTGATGCAAGACGGTGATTTGCTGGGCATCATCACCGATGGCGACGTGCGCCGCGCGTTCGATTCCGCCGCCGACTACCGCGAGATCGCGGCCCGGCACATCATGTCGTCCGAGCCGAAGCTGGCTGCACCGGACGAGCGCTTCTCCGATGCAGAAGCGCGCCTGCGCGCCGCCAGGATCAACGCGCTGGTCGTCAAGAACCAGGCCGGTGAAGTTGTTGGCGTGCTGCAGATTCACGATGTCGTTCCTGACAAGCCGGTCGTGTAAAGATCCTCGACCTGCAGCCAGCGGTTTCACAGGGCGTACGCAGCCTGTGCTGCGATGGCCGCAACCACCGCCGATACCGCGGCAGCCTTGGCGACGGGAATCAGGCGCTGCGCGTGGTACGTCAGGGTCAGCACCACGACAACCGCGCCGGCAGTCAGCGCGCCCAGCCACATGACCCACCCCTGGGTGGCGCCCTTGAGCGCCAGCGACGCGGCCAGCGACAGCAGCAATCCGGCCGTGCCGCATGCCTGCAACCAGCGCGTCTTGTCGCCCGGGGAGGAGCCGCGCCCGTACAACGCTTCCCAGTGCCGGTCCATTGCAAGGCTCAACCCGGCAAAACCGGCCAGCGCGGCAGCCAGCGCCGCGTAGATCAGCAAACCGTTGGTCAGCGCGCTCATGCTGCGCCTCCACTCGCCAGCACCGGTGCCGGCTCATTGATCTTGTCAACTTTATTTACTTTATTCATTCTTGAATTACCCATCCGTTTAGCCGCAAATAACAATCCGATTCCAATCACCAGTACCACCAGGTCGAAACCGGCGATCTGCAGCAAGCCGTGCGACAGGCTGTAACCAAGGTGCGACTCGGTAGTGAACATATTGAGTATCGGCAGACCGGCAAACAACACGCCACCGACGGCCAGCAATATCTGCCACATGCGCCGCGAGGGCCGGGCCATTGCCAGCACGGCTGCCGTACCCCAGGCGCCGAAGAACCAGGCCGCTTCCATGGCCGGCCGCTCGGCCAGTTCCACCGGCACCAGGCGGTTGGACCAGAAGTAGGCGGCAATGGCGATCGGCACGCCGGCAATGGCGCCCAGGTTCAGGCCATCGACCAGCCGCAGGCCGAAGCCGACCCGTCCCCCCTTGGCCAGCGCCTTGGCGTATTTCTGGCGTTCTTTTACGGCCCACAGTATCAGGCCAGTGGCCACCATCGCGCAACCGGCCAGGCCGGCGACAAAGAACAGCGCCCGCAGCGCGGCACTGGAAAAGCGCGCCGCGTGCAGGCCGATCATCACGCCCTGGGTTTGTGCAGCCGGTGCTGCCGCCTGCTCCGGCGGCGAGACCAGTGCACCGGTCACGCCATCGAACACCATGGCCGGCTGGTCCACCGACATCTGCTTGCCGTCGCGGCGATACAACGCCACTGCGGCATTGGTCTGTTTGGGATGGCTGACAACGATGCGCCCTACGCCGCCTTCGCCCCAGGCGGCCGTGGCCTGCGCCAGCAGCGGCTGTAATGGCGTGAGCGCGGCCGGCACGCGCGAGGCCTTGGGATCGATGGCCACGTCCTGGCGCAGTTCGGTGAAGAACTTGTCGCGTTCGTCCTGGTACACGGCCTTCACGCCCCACGGCATGTACAGGAACATCAACGTGACGAGGCCGGTGTACGTGATCATCAGGTGGTAGGGCAGGGCCAGCACGGCGCTGGCGTTATGGGCGTCGAGCCACGAGCGCTGGCCCTTGGCCGGCCGGAACGTGAAGAAGTCCTTGAAAATGCGCTTGTGCGTGACGATGCCCGACAGGATGGCCACCAGCATGAACATGGCGCAGATGCCGACGATCCAGCGCGACCAGATCACCGGCATGTAGTGCAGGTCGAAGTGCATGCGGTACAGGAATTCGCCGCCACGCGTGTCACGCGCAGCCGCCAGTTCCTCGCCGGTGGCCGGATCGAGCGTGGCATTGCCGAAGCGCGCGCGGCGCGGACGTTGCTCGCCCTGCCTGGCCGGGTCGGCTGGCGGCGGCGCCCACATGGTGCGCAAGGTCGGTTCGCGCTCGCTGGGCAGCGTGAAGATCCAGCGGTCGCTTTTGGGGGCGCGCTGCTCCAGGAAGGCCACGGCATTGGCGGTGGCAGCGGCCGGCGCCACCTGGCGCGTCATCGACTGGTGGACCTCCGGCTTCATCCACAGCGTGATCTCGTCCTTGTAATACGAGGCAGTACCGGTGCAGAACACCAGGAACAGGATCCAGCCGGCCAAGAGGCCGGTCCAGGTGTGCAGCCATGCCATCGACTGGCGCAATCCTTCCTTCATGCCGCACCTCCGGTGAAGGCGCCCAGGGCCAGCACCACGGCGCCAGGCAACAGGGACGCGAGCAGCAGACCGGTCCAGGCGCGCAGCGCGCTGGCGCAGGCGAATACCCACATCACCGCCACCGGATACACCACGAAGGCAGTCAGGGTGCCGGTCATCGCCGCTTCGGCGCGGGTGGTGGGCAGGGTGAGGGCGAGGGCGGCGGCGACCAGCGCGGACAAGGCGTAGCCGCCGGCAATGGCGGCGACGGTGCGCGACAACACGCCCGCGCGGTAACGAATGGTAGAGACCATACAACTTCCTTCAGATGCACGCTCGAAGCGCTAAATGCGAATAATTCTCGTTCATTATTGCAGTGTTGTCAATGAGGAAGTAGTTGCCGCGATTGGCTCACGAACGTGATTTTTTTGGCCGGCGTATGCCATGGTTTGAGCTGTGACTATAATCAATGGACCATAAAACTACATGAAGAGACTCATGAAAACATTCGCTCCCTTGCTGCTTGCCCTGGCGTCTGCGCCGGCCTTCTCCGCCACGTATTACGTCGCGCCCAATGGCAACAACAGCAACGCCGGCACCCAGGCCGCGCCGTTCGCCACGATCGCGCGCGCGCAAACCCAGGCCCAGCCCGGCGACACGGTGTACCTGCGCGGCGGCCGGTATGCCTATACCGCCGGCGTGGAAAGCTGCGCCAGCCGCACCGCCATCGTCAACGCCATCACGCTCGACAAGAGCGGCGCCGAAGGGCGGCCGATCCGCTACTGGGCCTACCCGGGCGAAAAGCCGGTGTTCGACTTCTCGGCGATGAAGGACGACTGCCGGGTCAAGGGCTTCAATGTCACCGGCAGCTGGCTGCATTTGAAGGGGCTGGAAGTGACGGGCGCGCCGCAGCAGCCGGGCAACCGCCTCAATCACGAATCGTGGGGCATCTGGGTCAACGGCAGCCGCAATACGTTCGAGCAGCTCGACCTGCACCACAATATGGGACCGGGCCTGTTCATCCAGAACGGCAGCTACAACCTGGTGCTCAACAGCGATTCGCACCACAACTACGACCCGTACACGTCCAACGGCGCAGGCCAGAGCGCTGACGGCTTCGGCGCCCACATCAAGGCCAACAACCCGGGCAATGTGTTCCGCGGCTGCCGTGCCTGGGCCAACTCCGACGACGGTTTCGACCTGATCAACGCGTTTTCGCCGGTGGTCATCGAGAACTCGTGGGCCTGGTCGCACGGCTACCTGCCCGGCACCACTACGCCGCTGCAGGCCGGTAACGGCAACGGCATCAAGGCCGGCGGCTACGGCGGCGCCTATGTATCGAATGGGGTGAAGCACACGGTGCGCTTCTCGGTGGCGTTCAAGAACAAGGCGGCCGGCTTCTACGCCAACCACCATCCGCTGGCGCTGGACTTCTTCAACAACACGTCATTCGACAACGGCTACAACTACGACATGCTGGGCATCTCGGCCGACGGCACGCCCGTCAACTTCGGCACGCTGCGCAACAACATCTCGTACAAGGGCCAGCAGTCGCGCAATATCGACGGCACCAATATGCGCTACAACTCGTGGAATTTGCCGGTGACGGTGTCCGACGCCGACTTCGACGACGTCTCCGCCACCGGCTGGGATGCGCCGCGCCAGGCCGACGGCAGCCTGCCGGTGCTGCGCTCCTACCGCCTGCGCACCGGCAGCGACTTGATCGACAAGGGCGGCGACGTCAACCTGCCGTTCCTGGGCGCCGCGCCGGACCTGGGCGCGTTCGAGAAGCAATAACGACTTCTTCCGCTTACTCCTTGAGCTTCGACGCCAGCTGCGCCACGCGTTCGGGATCTGCCTTTACGGCCGTGCTGATGGCGCGGCCGTAATTGGCGTCGGCCTTGTAGAAGTACGACAGCATGGTGTACTTGATGCCGTCATCCTTGACCTGGCCCAGGTCGCCCGCCAGGTTGCTTACCAGGTTGGCCTGCTGGCCGGCATTGAGCGACCTGTAAAAGTCGCCGGCCTGGGCGAAGTTCAGGGTTTTGACGGTGCGCGCCTGCTGGGTGGTGCCGGTCAGTTTCAGCTCGGTGGCCTTGAATTCGGCAGTGTCGGCCAGCGGCGCCCGGGTGCTTGGCTGGTAGTTGACGTCGCCTTTGCGGCTGCCGCTGTTCAAGGCGCCATCCTGGTTGTAATTGGCGGCTTCGTTCCTCGGACGGTTGATCGGCAGTTGCAGGGCATTGGCGCCGATGCGGTGCAGCTGGGTGTCGGCGTACGAGAACAGGCGGCCTTGCAGCATGCGGTCTTCCGACGGCTCGATGCCCGGCACCAGGTTCGACGGCGCCATTGCCGACTGCTCGGTTTCGAGGAACACGTTATCGGGATTGCGGTTCAGGGTCATCGTGCCGATCTTGGTTTCCGGGACGCCGGGCCAGATCTTGGTGGCGTCAAGCGCATCGAAGTTGAACCTGGCCAGCTGCTCGGGTTTTAATACCTGCACATACAAATCCCATTGCGGATAACGGCCGTCCTTGATGGCGCCGATCAGGTCGCGCGTCAGGTGGTTGAATTCGCGGGCCTGGATGGCTTCCACTTCCGTCGCGTTCAGGTTCTTCTCGCCTTGCAGGCTTTTCCAGTGGAATTTGACGTAGCTGACCTGGTTCTTTGCGTTGACGAATTTATAGGCATGCACGCTGTTGCCGTCCATTTCGCGGTAGCTGGCCGGCGTGCCCAGGTCCGTGTACAGGCGCGTGAGCATGTGCGTCGATTCCGGCTGGTGCGAGAAGAAGTCGAAGAAGCGGTTCGGGTCCTGGATGTTGGTATCCGGTGCAGGTTTGAGCGAGTGCACCATGTCCGGGAACTTCATGGCGTCGCGGATGAAGAAGATGGGCAGGTTATTGCCGACCAGGTCCCAGTTGCCCTGGCTGGTATAGAACTTGGTCGCGAAGCCGCGCGGATCGCGCAGGGTTTCCGGCGAGTGGTTGCCATGGATGACGCTGGAGAAACGCACGAATACCGGTGTCTGCTGGCCCGGCGTAAAGACTGCCGCGCGCGTGTATTCCGAGACGTCCTTGCTGGCGACGAACACGCCGTGGGCGCCGGTGCCACGCGCATGGACCACGCGCTCGGGCTGGCGCTCACGGTCGAAGCGTTGCAGTTTCTGGATCAGGTGCACGTCCTGCAGCAGGACCGGGCCGTTGGGTCCGGCTGTTTGCGAGTTCTGGTTGTCGCCGACCGGGGCGCCGTTGTCGCGCGTGAGCTGGGTACCAGCCTGCGTGGCGTTCTGGGCATGGGCGGCGCCAAATCCCATCGCTGCCGACAGGGCGAGGGTGGCCAGGATAGTAGGGTTCATGATGTCTCCAATTCAGGGTAAGGAAGACAACATTACTGCCGGGTTATTCATTGTCCTAGTCAATTATTACTATGAAATCGATAGTGTTTTACTGATAGTCACCTTGCCCGACCCCGTCATAGGACAGGGGGAAATCAAGCGCCCTTGCGCTAGACTGGTGTTGATTCATTACGGGAGACATGACATGAGTGCCGGCTGCCAACACTTCAACCAGATTCATACGCATGCCGCCAATACCAGCGGTTGCGAAGAGTGCACGAAAATGGGCGACACCTGGGTGCACCTGCGGGTGTGCCTGACCTGCGGCCACACCGGCTGCTGCGACCAGTCGAAAAACCGCCACGCCACCCGGCATTTCGAGGCCACCGGCCACCCGATCATGCGCTCAAAGGAGCGCGGCGAGACCTGGGGCTGGTGCTATATTGACGAGGAAATGTTCGACCCGATCTGACCTTCGATCCGACCTTGCTTGCCAGGAGTTCCATGTCCAAACCATTGTTCACGCTAGTCCTCACCATGGCCCTCGGGCTGGGCGGTGCCAGCGCCCAAGCGCTCGACTGCGCCAACGCCACTGCCACGCCGGACATGAACGAATGCGCGGCGCGCACGCAAAAAGCGGCGGAGGCCAATCTCAACGCTACGTACCAGCGCGTGCTCAAGACCGTCACCGAGCGCAAGGTGCGCACCCAGTTCGTCGCCGCCCAGCGGTTATGGATCAAGTACCGCGAAGCCGACTGCAAGACCGTGCAGGCGCTGTACGGCACCGGCACCATCCGCACGGTGATGTATTTGGGCTGCCTGCAAAATCGGGCCGAGACCCGCACCAGGGAACTCGAGATGTTGCAAGGCGACCGCTAGGCTGCCATTACTGGCTATTCTTCTTCCTGAACTGCGCTGCCTTGTAGCGGTTGCCGCACAAGGCCATGCTGCACCAGCGGCGCTTGTGCGACTTGGTGCGGTCGTAAAACCACAGGATGCAGTCGGGATGTTCGCACTGCCGCACCAGCGTGAAATCGCCTTCCACCAGCAACTGCGCCACCGCTTCGGCCACCGGGCCCAGTAGCGAAGCTATCGCGTCGCCGCGCGCGGTACGGGTGAGTGCCAGCTTGCCGTGCTCGCTGCGCGCCAGGTGCGGCGCGCCGAGGTAGGCGTGCAGGTAGTCGTTGAGTGCTGCGATATCTGCCTTGTCGAATGCATCGGGGCCGCTTTCCGCATCGTCTTTGTGTCGCGTGATCAGCCGCCGCGCCAGCGCGCGCAAGGCCAGTGCCCGCGCCAGCAGCGCTGCGCCCCCGGCTTGCCCACTCACTTCCTCACCTGATTGACTGTCTGCTTGCCCGCCTGCCGGCTGCGCCGCTGCGATGCCTTGTCGCGCCAGCCACGCGCGCACAGCGTCGCCGCTATGCCAATATTCCACTACAGCGCCGTCGCTGCGCGCCTCGGTGTTGAGCAAATCCAGCGCCAGGTGGTCGCCCAGCAATGGCGCCTCGTCGGTTGTCGTCATCGAATTCATTTAATAACCTTTAAAAATGCAGTTGACAGGTTACTCAAGTCACGACATACTCGGCTCAAGTAACCTGCTTGAGATAATTATACAGGTTATTAAAACTCATCCCATCCGGAGAAATATCATGACCACATCCACCATTGCCGCTGCCGCCATCATGGCTACCGCCTTATCCGCCCACGCGGCACCACCCGCCGTCCATCACCAGTCGCTGCAAGTCCAGGGCGTCAACGTGTTCTATCGCGAAGCCGGTCCTGCTGACGCGCCCACGGTATTGCTGCTGCACGGCTTCGGCGCGTCGTCGTACATGTTCCGCAACCTGATCCCGCAACTGGCGCACAAGTACCACGTGGTGGCGCCGGACCTGCCGGGCTTCGGCCAGACCAGCGTGCTGCCAGGCACCGCGTTCGACTACACCTTCGACAACCTGGCCAAGGTGATCGACGCCTTCGCGGTGGCCAAGAGCATCGACCGCTACGCCCTGTACGTGTTCGACTACGGCGCGCCGGTGGGCTGGCGCCTGGCGGTCAATAATCCGCACAAGATCACCGCCATTGTCAGCCAGAACGGCAACGGTTACGAAGAGGGATTGAGCGCCGGTTGGGCCGACATGCGCCGCGCCTGGGCTGAGCCCACGGCGGCCAACCGCGAAGCGCTGCGCCGCTTCAACACCCTCGACATGACCCGGTGGCAGTACACGGAGGGCGTGCGTGACACCACGCTGATCGCGCCCGAGACCTGGCAACTGGCGCATGCCGCGATCGAACGCATCGGCGTGGAAGTGCAGATGGATTTGCTGCTGGACTACGGCCAGAACATCAGGCAGTACGCGAAGCTGCACGAATTTTTCCGGCGTCAGCAACCGCCCCTGCTGGCCATCTGGGGCCAGAACGATCCGTTCTTCGTGCCGGGCGGCGCCGAGGCCTTCAAGCGCGACAACCCGAAGGCGCAAGTGCGGTTCCTCGACACCGGCCACTTCGCCATCGAGACCCACGGCGCGGAAATCGGCGCGGCGATGCTGGAGTTCCTGGACGGCGCGGCGGTCAGGTAACGCTAGCGTTGCTTGCTGCTGGCGAATTCCTCGATCTTGTGGGTGGCGCCGGACACCACCAGGATGTCGCCGGGCCGCACCAGTGTTTCCGGCAGCGCATGCTGGAAGTCTTCACCGGCGCGCTTGACGCCAACGATGGTCACGCCAAAACGCGACCGCACGTGGGCGTCGGCCAGGGTCTTGTTGTGGGTGAGGGCGGGAGCACGCAGCTTGGCGATGGCAAAGCCGTCGTCGAACTCGATGAAGTCCATCATCCGGCCCGTGATCAGGTGCGCCACGCGCTCGCCCATGTCCACTTCGGGATACACCACGTGGTGGGCGCCGATGCGCTGGGCGATCTGGCCGTGTTCGGGCGTGAGCGCCTTGACCCAGATGTCCTTGATACCGAGTTCGGTCAGCACCATCAGCGACATCAGGCTGCTGGCCAGGTCGGCGCCGATGCCGACGATGGCGTGCGAAAACTCGGCCACGCCCAGCTGGCGCAGCACGCTGGCATTGGTGGTGTCGGCCTGCACGGCGTGGGTGAGCTTGTCTGCCCATAGCTGCACCAGGTCGGCGTCGCGGTCGATGCCCATGACGTCGTGGCCCATGCGCATCAGCGACTCGGCCACCGAACCGCCGAAGCGTCCCAGGCCGATGACAACCACGCTGTCGCCGCTGGAAAAGGAGAACTGCTCTGAAAAGATCTTACCCAACAATTGGATGCTCCTCTGCGTAACGATAAGGCATGCGGCGCCCGCCCAGCACCAGCGACGCGGCCAGCGTGATGGTGCCCACCCGTCCCAGGTACATCAGGAGCGTGAGCAGCAACTGGCCGGAAGCGGGGAGATGCGGCGTGATGCCGGTGCTCAGGCCCGCGCTGCCGAAGGCCGAGATTACCTCGAAAATGATCTGATCGGTCGGAAAGTCGGTGACTGCCAGCAGCGCCATGGTGCCCGCCACCACGACCGCGCTGCCCATTACCACCACGGTGATCGCCTGGCGCTGGGCGGAGGCACCGATGCGGCGCCCGAACGCTTCGGTGTCCGAGTGGCCGCGCACCTCGGCCAGCACCAGCAGCACCAGGATCGCCACCGTGCCCACCTTGACGCCACCGGCCGTGCCAGCACTGCCGCCGCCGATGAACATCAAAAAATAGTGCAGCGCCAGCGATTCCTGGGTGAGGGCGCCGATATCGACCGCATTGAAGCCGGCCGTGCGCGCTGCCACCGACATGAACGAGGCGCCCAGCAGCTTGTCCGGCACCGACAGGCCGCCGAGCGTGCGGGCGTTGTGCCATTCGGCCAGCAGGATCGCCACCATGCCGCCGACCAGCAGCAGCGCGGTGCCGGCCAGCGTCAGCTTGGTGTGCAGCGACCAGTGGCGCGACTCCCTCAAGCGGTTGCGGCTGGTTTTGCGTAAATCGTGAAGTACAGGAAACCCCACGCCGCCCACCACGATGGCCAGCATCATCGGCAGCAGCACCAGCGCGTCGCCGGCGTAGCGCACCATGCTGTCCGCGTGGATCGAAAAGCCGGCATTGGTGAACGCCGAGACGGCATGGAATGCGCCGCTCCACGCGGCCTCGCCCCACGGCAGGTCGTAGCCGTAGCGCAGGCGCAGCGTCAGCACGGCGGCAATGATCAACTCGGAAGCAAACGTCACCACCAGCACCAGCCGCGCGACGGCGGCGACATCGCCCAGGCCCAGGGTACGGGTTTCCATCTGCGTCATCAGCTTGGTGCGCAGGCGCGGCGAACCGTTGACCAGCAGGCCAAGCAGGGTGGCGGCGGTCATCATGCCGAAGCCGCCGCACTGGAACAGCAACATGATCATGCCCTGGCCGAAACCCGACCAGTAGGTGCCGGTATCGACCACCGCCATGCCGGTCACGCACACCGCCGAGACGGCAGTGAAGAACGCCACCAGCACGGGCGCGCCATCTGGGCCCGAGCGCGCTGCCGGCAGCATCAGCACCAGCGTGCCAACGACAATCGCGGCCAGGAAGCCAAGGGCGACCGCGCGCGCGGGGTGCAGCACTGTTCTCATGGGGATCCGGGAGGACTGGTGGTAGTGGGGCGCCGATTATACCGAGAACCGGGGTTTGATAACGGATTGAAGCCGACGCTGGAGGCGGATGTCCAAGTTTCCATACATGGGCCTGGCACAGCTCTACCGTTTTCTGCTCACATACTGTCGTCAGAGCCGAATTTCTTTAAAGAAATTCGTTTGAATTCAATGGCTTGCAGGCTTCATATCGTTTCATAATGGCTGGCATAACCATTGCTATTCCCCCATACCCCGGGCGCCGACCCTGGGACTAAAACTTGGAGGAGTACATGAAAAAGAAACGTCCATTAACCCTGTACATTCTGGTCGCGATGGTGCTCGGGGTGGCGGTAGGTTACGGTTGCCACGAAGCGATCACCGATAAACAACTGAGCGCGCAGATCGCCTCTCACATCTCGATCGTCACCGATGTGTTCCTCCGCCTGATCAAGATGGTGATCGCGCTGCTGGTGTTTTCCACCCTGACGGTCGGCATTGCCCACCTGGGCGACGGCAAGGCTGCCAGCCGCATCGGCGTCAAGGCCATGGGCTGGTTCGTGGTGGCGTCGCTGCTGTCGCTCACGCTGGGCATGGTGCTGTCGAACTTCCTGCAACTCGGTACCCATCTTGGCCTGCCGCTGCCGCCGGTCGATGCCACCACCGGCCTGAAAACCGCCGCGTTCACGCTCAAGGACTTCGTCAGCCACCTGGTGCCCAAGTCGCCGATCGAGGCGATGGCCAATAACGAGATCCTGCAAGTGCTGGTGTTCTCGCTGTTCTTCGGCAGCGCCTTGAGCGCGCTGGGCGAGTCGGCGTCGAAGCTGACATCCGCCATCGACCAGCTGGCGCAAGTCATGCTGCGCATTACCGGCACCATCATGAACCTGGCACCCTTGGCCGTGTTCGCGGCGATGGCGTCGGTGGTCACCACCAACGGCCTGGGCATCCTGCTGACCTTTGCCAAGTTCATGGGCGGTTTTTACCTGGGACTGGTGTGCCTGTGGGCGCTGCTGGTGCTGGGCGGCTATGCCTTCATCGGCAAGCGCATCTTCCGCCTGCTGGTGCTGATCCGCGAACCGTTCCTGCTGGCGTTTTCCACGGCCAGTTCGGAAGCGGCATATCCGAAAATGCTGACCGCGCTCGAGCAGTTCGGCGTGCACCGCAAGATCTACAGCTTCGTCATGCCGATGGGGTATTCGTTCAACCTCGACGGCTCGATGATGTACTGCACCTTTGCCGTGCTGTTCATCACCCAGGCCTACGGCATCGACATGTCGCTCGGCACCCAGATCACCATGCTGCTGGTGCTGATGATCACCTCGAAAGGCATCGCCGGCGTGCCGCGCGCGTCGCTGGTGGTGATCGCCGCGACCCTCAACCAGTTCAACATCCCGGAAGCGGGCTTGCTGCTGTTGATGGGCATCGACCAGTTCCTCGACATGGGCCGTTCGGCCACCAACGCGGTCGGTAACGCCGTGGCCACCGCAGTGGTCGCCAAGTGGGAAGGCGCGCTCGATGAAGAGCGCCCGGAGCAGGTCGAAGCAATCAAGCACGCCGCATAAAACATAAAAACACCGGAGACAACATGAAACAACAGTTCGCCATCGTACTGGCCCTCGCTGTGGTCGCATCCACTGCCGCCGCCCAATCCTCGGTCACCATTTACGGCGTCGCGGACGCCGGCCTGGTGCTCGAACGCGGCGGCCCGGCCGGCAATGTGCAGGCACTCGGCAGCGGCGTGGCTTCGGCCTCGCGCATCGGTTTCAAGGGCAAGGAAGACCTGGGCGGCGGCCTGACGGCGTCTTTCCAGCTGGAGAACGGTCACAATATCGACACCGGCGCGGCCGGCCAGGGCGGCCTGCTGTTCGGCCGCCAGGCTTACGTGGCCTTGTCGAGTACCACGCTGGGATCGATCAGCGCCGGCCGACAGTACTCGCCATACTACAAGGCGCTGCGCGATATCGCCGATCCGTTCGTAGTCGGCCTGGCCGGTAACGCCATGAACATGGTCGCCACCACCTCGCGCGTGGACAACTCGGTGGAATATACGACGCCGCGCGTCAACGGCTTCTCGGCCGACGTGCTGTACGGCTTCGGTGAAGTACCGGGCGACACGGCAAAAAGCCGCACCGTGGGCGCGGCCGTCAGCTACGCCGGGCCGGAGTCGTTGCCCTTGAACCTAGTGCTGGTCCACCACCAACGCGACAATGCGCTGGCCACCGCGCGCAGCCGTTCCACCATGCTCGCTGCCCGCTACCGCGTGGGCAGCGTCACTACCCACGCATCGCTGTCGCACAACCAGGACCTGTTGCAGCGCGCCAGCAACGACGCGCTGATCGGCGCCACCGTGGCCATGGGACAGGGCAAATGGCTCGCATCCGCCATCTTCCACCGCGACCAGTCCACGCTGAACCAGGACGCGCGGCAACTGGCCATCGGCTACACGCACAACCTGTCGCGCCGCACCGACGTGTACACCGCGTACGCGCATATCAGCAACCGCAATGGCGCCGTTTTCCATGTCGGCAATGCCACCGACAATGGTACCGGCACCGGCGGCTTCAACCTGGGCGTGCGTCATGTGTTTTAATAGCGGTCCTCAGTTACACTTTCATCTGGTTTAATCAAAGGGATCCATGCCGGCAGCGCAGAAAACGTCCTGGACGCGGTTGCTGACGTTCGCGGTACTGCTGGCGGCCGGGCTGGCGCTGGCCGTCGTCGCCGGCCGCTGGGCCGAGCACGCGGCCATCGAGCGCCTGCGCGAAGCGGGCGCCCAGCGCCTGCAAGGCTATGCGCTCGGCCTGGAAAACCTGCTGTCGAAGTACGACTTCCTGCCCGGTACCCTGGAGCTCAACAAGGACGTGATCGCGCTGCTCGCCGACCAGCACGACGACGGGCTGCGGCGCGAGGTCAATACTTACCTCGAGAGCGTCAACAAGCTGTCGCGCGCAGCCACCATTTACATCGTCAATTTGCAGGGCATTACCCAGGCGGCCAGCAACTGGCGCGCGGCAGACAGTTTTGTCGGCGACAACGTCGCCTTCCGTCCCTACGTGCGCGATGCGCTGAACGGCAAGCCGGGCGGCTTCTATGGCGTAGGCACCACCAGCCGCGAACCCGGTTATTTCTTCGCCCACGGCATTTACCGCAACGGCCATATGCTCGGTGTGGCCGCGCTCAAGGTCAATATCGAAAAGCTGGAAGCGTCCTGGGTGCAGGGCCGCGACCGCGTGCTGCTGGCCGATGCCAACGGCGTTGCCATCCTGAGTTCCGTCCCTGAATGGAAATACGGCACGCTGGCCCCGCTGGCGCCCGAGGTGCGGCGCGAGCTCGAACGCTCGCGCCAGTTCCATTCGCACTCGCTCAGGCAGATCGGCTACCGCGAGGTGCGAGCGCTCGGCGCGAACGCGGAAGCCGGTACCAGCATCGTGGCCGTGGACGGCGCGCCGGGCAGCGGCCACATGCTGCGCCAGTCGCTGCACATCGGTGCGCGCGATTGGCAGTTCGTGTATTTTTCCGACCTGGGACCGGCCGAGGCCAGCGCACGCAGCGCCCTGGTTTTTGCCTGCCTGTCGCAGGCGCTGCTGGCCATGCTGGTGCTGTATGCGCGCCAGCGCCGCCGCCTTGGCCGCCAGCGCCTGCGCGCGCGCGAGGATTTGCAGCGCGCCTACGACGACCTGGAAACCATGGTGGCCGAGCGCACCGCCAGCCTGCAGCAGATGACCGAGAACCTGTCCGCAGAAAACCTGGTGCGGCGCAAGGCCGAGCAGCAACTGCGCCAGGCGCAGTCGGAGCTGATCCAGGCTGCCAAGATGGCGGTGCTGGGCCAGATGTCGGCAGGGATGACCCATGAACTGAACCAGCCCCTGACCGCGCTGCGCACCATGGCCGACAACGCACGAGTGCTGATCGAACGCGGACGCCTGCCCGAAGCCGGCGCCAACCTGGCCACCATCTCGCAACTGGTGGCGCGCATGGGCCTGATCACCGGGCAGTTGCGCCAGTTCGCACGCAAGACCGACGCCAGCTTGCAGGCAGTGCCGGTGGCCGCTGCGATTACCGGCGCACTGTTCCTGGTCGAGCGGCGGGTGGAGCAGGAGCGCATCAACTTCCGCATGGCGATGCGCGACCACGACGTCCACGCGCTGTGCGACAGCAATCGCCTGGAACAGGTGCTGGTCAACCTGTTCACCAACGCGCTTGACGCCATGCAGCACAGCGAGGTGCGCCAGCTGACCGTGACGGTGGAGCGCACCGACGAGCGGGTGATGATCGGCGTGGCCGACAGCGGCCCCGGGGTGCCGGCAGACATCCGCGCCCACCTGTTCGAACCATTTTTTACGACAAAACCGCAAGGGCAGGGCCTGGGCCTGGGGCTGGCGATCTCGGAGCAGATCGTGCGCGAATTCGGCGGCCTGCTGCGCGTGGAAACCGCGCCGGCCGGTGGCGCCCGGTTTATCATTGAGCTGCCTTTGGCGGAGCGGGAGACAAACAATGCATGATATGAAAATTTTATTGGTTGAAGACGATGCCAGCGTGCGCGCCGGCAGCGCCCAGGCGCTGGACCTGGCCGGACTGCAGGTGACGGACTTTCACGCGGCCGAAAACGCGCTGGCGCACGTTACCCCGGGTTTTGCAGGCGTGGTGGTGACCGACGTGCGCCTGCCCGGCATGAGCGGCCTCGATCTGATGGCGGCGGTGCACGCCATCGACGCCCAGCTGCCGGTGATCCTGGTCACCGGCCACGGCGACATCAACATGGCGGTCAATGCCATGCGCGACGGCGCCTACGATTTCATCGCCAAGCCCTATTCGTCCGAGCAGCTGGTGGAAGTGGTGCAGCGGGCGCTGGAAACCCGGCGCCTGGTCCTGGAGGTGGCAGCGCTGCGCCACCGCATCGAGCATGGCGAAGGCATCGAAGCGACCCTGCTCGGTGATTCACCGGCCATGCGCGACCTGCGGCGCCTGATCCTGGACCTGGCCGATGCACCGGCCGATGTGCTGATCTACGGCGAAACCGGTACCGGCAAGGAGATGGTCGCGCGCTGCCTGCACCAGTACAGCCGCCGCCAGAACAAGCACTTCGTCGCCCTCAACTGCGGCGCCATCCCCGAGAATATCTTCGAGAGCGAAGTGTTCGGCCACGAACAGGGATCGTTTACCGGCGCGGCCAAGCGCCAGATCGGCAAGATCGAACATGCCGACGGCGGCTCGCTGTTCCTCGACGAGATCGAGAGCCTGGCCATGCCGTTACAGGTCAAGCTGCTGCGGGTGCTGCAGGAGCGGGTCGTGGAGCGGCTCGGCTCCAATACGCCGGTACCGGTCGATCTGCGCGTGATCGCCGCATCGAAGGTCGATTTGAAGGAATGGTCGGACCAGCAGAAGTTCCGCAGCGATTTGTACTACCGCCTGAACCTGATCGTGCTGAATCTGCCGCCGCTGCGCGAACGGCGCGAGGACATCCCGCTGCTGTTCGAGCACTTCCTGCTCGGTGCTGCCGCGCGCTACCAGCGCGTGGTGCCGCCGGTGCCGGGACCGCTGATGCAGTCGCTGATGGCGCACGACTGGCCCGGCAATGTGCGTGAACTGCGCAATATCGCCGAGCGGTACGCATTGGGCCTGTCGAGCGGCGCGGATGGTTTGCTGTCGGTGAAAAACCTGGCGCCGGTACCGCTGGCGGACCAGGTGGGCGGCTTCGAGCGCGCGGTGATCGAGCAGGAATTGCGCAAGGCCGGCGGCAGCGTGACGGAGGTGAGCGTGGCGCTGGGCGTGCCGAAGCAGACCTTGTATTACAAGATGCAGAAGTATGGCTTGACGTCGGACGAGTACAAGAACCCGTAATGCAGGCCATTGTGCACAATTCGTCATCGTTTGCGCGCTGGCCATGCAAGACGAGAGCGCAGGCGTCGCGGTAAATTAGGGGCTGATTCCCTGTTCGAGGACCAGTCATGCACGTACCCGTTCCGTTTCGCCACCGCCGCCTGTTATTGAAGGGCGCTGCCAGCCTCGGACTGGCCGGGTGGGGCGCCAATGCCGTCGTACGGGCGGCAAGTGCAGGTGAGCCACCGGCCGCGATTCCCGGTTCGGCGCGCGCCGTGCCACTGTCGGCGGTGCGGTTGCTGCCATCGGTGTATGCGGACGCGGTGCATGCCAACCAGGCCTACCTGCTGCGCCTGAGCGCCGACCGCTTCCTGCACAACTATCACAAGTTTGCCGGCCTGCCGGTCAAGGGCGCCATCTACGGCGGCTGGGAGTCGGACACCATCGCCGGCGAAGGACTCGGCCACTACCTGTCCGCGCTGGCGTTGATGCATGCGCAGACGGGAGATCCGGCGCTGAAGCCACGCATCGATTACATCGTGGCCGAACTGGCGCTCGTGCAGCAGGCGCAGGGCGATGGGTATATCGGCGGTTTCATGCGCAAGCGCAAGGACGGCACCGTGGTCGATGGCAAGGAGATCTTCCCCGAGATCATGCGTGGCGAGATCCGATCGGCGGGCTTCGATCTCAATGGCTGCTGGGTGCCGCTGTATAACTGGCACAAGGTGTTCGCCGGCCTGTTCGACGCCCACACTTACACCGGCAACACGCAGGCGCTGCAAGTCGCCATCGGGCTGGCCGGCTACCTGGCCAATGTATGCGCAGCGCTCGACGACGACCAGTTGCAGCAGGTGCTGGCCTGCGAACATGGCGGCATCAACGAGAGTTTCGCCGAACTGTACGCGCGCACGCACGACCGCCGCTGGCTGGCGCTGGCCCATCGGCTGTACCACAAGAAGGCGCTGGAACCGCTGGCGCACGGACGCGATGAACTGGCCAACCTGCACGCCAATACCCAGATCCCCAAGCTGCTGGGCCTTGCGCGCCTGCACGAGGTGGACCCCAACCCGGGCTACGCCGAGACCACGCGCTTTTTCTGGCAGCGTGTAACGCAGCACCATAGCTACGTGATCGGCGGCCACGGCGACCGCGAATATTTTTCCGCGCCCGACTCCATCGCTGCCCACATCACCGAACAGACCTGCGAGGCATGCTGCAGCTACAACATGCTCAAGATGACGCGCCAGCTATATGGCTGGGCGCCGCACGCCGCCTACTTCGATTACTACGAGCGCACCCACCTCAATCACATCCTGGCGCACCAGAATCCGCGCACCGGCATGTTCACGTACATGACGCCATTGATGTCCGGCGTGGCGCGCGAATATTCGAGCGAGGAAAACGACTTCTGGTGCTGCGTGCTGTCCGGCATGGAGAGCCACGCCAAGCACGGCGACTCCATTTACTGGGAAAACGGCGACACCCTGTTCGTCAACCTTTACATTGCGTCCAGGGTAGAGTGGCGCCAGGCGGCGGCCGCGCTGAAGATGACCACGCGCTACCCGTACGAAGGCGACATCGACATCGCGATCGAACGCATCGCAGCGCCGCGCGCCACCACGCTGGCGCTGCGGCTGCCGGCATGGGCTGCGAGCCACACGCTGCTGGTCAACGGCAAACCATATCAGGCCGCGCGCGGCCATGGCTACCTGCTGTTGCGTCGGCGTTGGCGCGCGGGAGACAAGGTGCGGCTGTCGCTGCCACTGGAACTGCGCCTGGAAGCGGCGGCCGGCAACGATCAGGTGCAGGCGCTGTTGCGCGGGCCGATGGTGCTGGCAGCGGACCTGGGATCGTCGGACCAGCCGTTCGACGGCCTGGCGCCAGCGCTGGTGGGCGCCGACATTCTCGCCGCGTTCACGCCGGTGGACAGCAAGAGCGCCACCTACCGCAGCGTGGGCAGCGGCCGTCCCGGCGACATGACATTCAAGCCGTTCTTTTCGCAGTACGAGCGTCGTGTGGCCGTGTACTTCAACGCCTACACGGAACCGCAGTGGGCGGCGTCCCAAGCGGCATTCCGCAAGGAAGAAGCCAGACTGAAGGCGCTGGCGGCGCGGTCGGTGGACGTGATGCACCTGGGCGAAATGCAGCCGGAGCGCGACCACGACCTGCAATCGGAGATCTCGTATCCGGTGTCGTATCGTGGCCGCATGGGGCGCGACGCCCGCACCGGCGGCTATTTCAGCTTCCGCCTCAAGTGCGGCGACGGTCCGCTGGTGCTGCAGGCCAGCTACTGGGGCGAGGAACGCAACCGCGACTTTCATATCCTGGTCGATGGCGTGCGCGTGGCGCGGGTGAAGCTCGATGCCAGCCATGCCGGCGTGTTCTTCGATGAAGACTACCCGGTGCCGCCAGCCCTCACGCAGGGCAAGCAGGCAATCACCGTGCGCTTCGAACCGGAACCGGGCCACACCGCCGGCCCGGTGTTCGGCGTGCGGCTGTATCGGGCCGGGTGATCAGGCGTCGTTGCACTCGCTGTGTACCGGTTGCAGGTCGGCCGCGATGATGGCGGCGTTTTCCGGGTAGAACGGGCGCAGCGCCTCGACCAGCACATGCGGCATGGACGGCGACGAAAACACCAACACATCGCCCGGCTGGCACTTGGCGACCGCCACAGCCAGCGCCTGCTGCACGTCGTCGATCTGCACGGCCGTGCCATCGCCGCTCAGTTGCTGGCGGATGCCTTCAACAATCAGGGCGCCGGTCTGGCCGTCGCCCCGACCGCGCCGGTTGGTCTGATAGACGATCAATTCGTTGAAGTCGATCGCGCAGTTGCGGCCGATATCGCGCAGGTCGGCGTCGCGGCGGTCGCCGGGGGCGGTCACCACGCCGATTACCTTGCCGGACGAGCCGGTCCCAGTCCCGGCCAGTGAACGGGCCATCTTGCCCAGCGCGCGATAGGCGGCCGGGTTGTGCGCGTAATCGATTACCAGCGTGGCCTGGCCAATGCTGTAGATATTCGCGCGCAGCGGGTTGTTATGGCTGTCCGACACGAAGGTCGTCAATGCCTCGGCGATCGTGGGCAGCGAGAAATCGCTGGCGATCAGTGCCGCAGCGGCAGCCAGCGCGTTGGCGATGTTGAACATGGCGTGGCCCTGCACCGACATCGGCATGGCCGCCGTGGTGACCAGCGCCTCGTGGCGGCTGCCGTGACCGATCATCAGCACGCCGCCCTGCAGCCAGGTGGCGCGGCCACCTTGTTGCAGGTGGGTGAGCAGCACCGGATGTTCGGGATCGAGCGAGAAGTACAGCACTTCCACGCCTTCCTCGACCTGCGATGCCATGCGCACGCAATACGGGTCTTCCGCATTGAGCACCACTGCGCGGCTGGCGGTGCGCGCCACTACGGCTTTGACTTCCGCCAGATCGTCCAGCGTTTCCACGCCGTCCATGCCCAGGTGGTCGGCGCTCACATTCAATACTACGCCCACGTCGCAGCGGTCGAACGCCAGGCCGCGTTTGAGGATGCCGCCGCGCGCCGTTTCCAGCACCGCGAAGTCCACTTCCGTGGACGTGAGCACCTTGCGCGCCGACCAGTAGCCGGAGCAGTCGCCCTGATCGACGCGCACGCCGTTGATGAACACACCCTCGGTGGTGGTCACGCCGGTGCCCAGCCTGGCCACGCGCGCGGCATGGCCCAGCAGCAGGGTGGTGGTGGTCTTGCCATTGGTGCCGGTGACGGCAACGACCGGGATGCGGCCGTTGTCCTTGCCGTACATGGCTTCCACGATGGCGTCGCCGGCGTCGCGCGGCTGGCCGCTGCTCGGGTACTGGTGCATGCGGATGCCCGGTGCGGCGTTCACTTCGATGATGCCGCCGTCCTGTTCGTCGAGCGGCACACCGATGTCGCGGCAGATGATGTCGATGCCGGCGATATCGAGCCCGATGGTGCGCGCGGCGCGGATGCAGATCTCGCGCGTGGACGGGTGCAGCAGGTCGGTTGCATCTTCGGCAGTGCCGCCGGTGGACAGGTTGGCGTTGCCGCGCAGGGTCACCACGGCGCCCGCCGGCGGTACGCTGTCGAAGGCGTAGCCTTGTTTCTTCACCAAATCTTCGGCGATCTGGTCGAGCCGCATTTTGGTCAGAATATTGGTATGGCCGTCGCCACGCGCCGGATTGAGGTTTTCGTGCGCCACCAGTTCGGCGATGGTGCGGACGCCGTCGCCGGTCACTTCCGGCGGGCGGCGGCGCGAGGCGGCTGCCACCTTGCCGCCGGTGACCAGCACGCGGAAATCTGCGCCTTCGAGGTATTTTTCCACGATCACGCGGCGGCTGTAGCCGCGCGCGTGGTCGAACGCGGTTTCGATCTGCTCCGGGGTGACGCACACCGTGGTCACGCCCTTGCCCTGGTTGGCGTCGAGCGGCTTGATGGTGACCGGCACACCGATGCGGCGCGCTGCGCGCTGCGCCTGCTCAACGTCGGTGACCAGGCGCCCGCGCGGTACTGGTACGCCGGCTTCTGCCAGCAGGGTCTTGGTCAGCTGCTTGTCGCTGGCGATGTTCGCGGCCACCAGCGACGTATTGCCGGTGACGGTGGCCTGTAGCCGCTTCTGGCGCGAGCCCCATCCCAGCTGGAACAGGTTGGCCTCTTCGGTCAGGCGCAGGCTCGGAATGCCGCGCCGGGTGGCAGCGTCGATCACGGCGGCGGTGCTGGTGCCGATGGCGCGGCGCTCGGCGTGGTCGCGCAGTTCTGCCAGTGGTTCTTCCAGGTCGAACGGCTGGTCGCGGGCCAGCGTGGACACCAAGTCCAGCGCGAGGGCGAACGCTTCCTGCGCCACCTGCTCGAACTGGTAGCCGCAGACGACGCGGTAGCGGCCCGGTTGTCCCGCGATCGGCGTCGAACGGCCGAATCCCACCGGCGCGCCGGCCAGGGTTTGCAGTTCCAGCGCCACGTGTTCGACCACGCGCGCCATGTAGGTGCCCTGCTGCAGGCGCTGCACGAAGCCGCCCGGCTTACCGGGCGGTGAATAGTGTTGGCCCAGGCTTGGGATCAGTTCCAGCAGCGCGTCGTTGAAGTTGGGCAGGGCGCTGGTGCTCACGCCCTGCAATTCGGCCAGGTCGATCACGGTGAGCAGGCACCGCGCGCTGCTGTAGAGATTGGGGCCACGCAGCACGCGTTGTTCGATGATGTTCATGACAGGGTGTTCCTATGGGTGACGATGTGCATAAAATGTGCGAGCGGCGCGGGGGCTTCGCCGGTCTTGTAGCGCGAACCGGAAGGCAGCAGGTGCAGCCGGACGTCGATCAGTTCCGGGCAACCGTGCTGCGGCAGGTCGGCGATATTGGTGATGGTGTCGCGGCCGTCGGCAATGGTGACGGCGCCATCGCCGATCACTTCGATGCCGAAGCCCGGCGTGACGATCAGCGCCGTGTCTTCATCGATGCCGATGCCGAGCAAATGCGGATTGGAGGCAACGATAGTGAGCAACCGCGCGAGCCGGTGGCGCTGCGAGAAATGCTGGTCGATCACCACGCGGTTAATCAGCCCCAGGCCCGCACCCAGGTGCACCGCGCCCTTTTCGGGATGCAGATCGGTCTTGCCGTCGGCGAGCATGTGGTTGGACATGGCGGACGCGCCGGCGCTGGTGCCGGCAATCACGGCGCCACGTTCGATCAGCGCGCGGTGCATGGCTTCGTCGGCCAGCGTGCCGCCGATGATGGCCACCAGGCGCTTCTGGTCGCCGCCGGTCATGAAGATGCCGTCTGCCTGTTCGATTTCCGCAACCAGCTCGGGGTTGTTGGCATCGGCGCGCGAGTCGAGATGCAGGTGTTTGCGGGCAGCGACACCGAGGTCGGCAAATGCCGTGTCATACATCTCCCACACCTTGTCCGGCACGCGGCTGGCGGTGGTAATGAAGACGAAGCGGCGCTCGGCGCCGCCGGCCATCTCGACGAAGCGGGTCAATACATTCTTGTCATCGGTGCGGTCTTCGCCTCCGCCTATGATCATCAGGTGGCCTGTGCTCACGCTTGTATCCACCCTCACGCCAGCAGCTGGCGGAAGATGCGCGTGGCCATCAGGCCGGCGGCGCTGTGATGGCGTGCCGGCGACATCAGGTCGATCAGCATGGTCATCGCGGCTGGCTTGCTGCCGGCGGCGGCCAGGCGCTGTTCCAGGCGGCGCAGTTCCGAGCCGCCGTCGCCGGCATCGAGGTCCGCTTCGCGTGCCGGATGGTGGCGGATCACGCCGCGCGGCTTGTTGGCATTGGGGCGCGTGGCAGCGCCGTCACCGAGCGTTTCCATGGCGCGCTGGCGGGCGCGGAAGCTGATCACGCGCGCGCCCGTGGCAGGTGCTTGCGCGGTGGCCGCGCGTGGCGTGGCGATCCAGTCGCGCAAAATCTGCTGTTCATAGCTGCTGAACACGCCGAACATCTCGGCGCGCTCGCTCTGGATCAGTTTCCAGAAGCGGCTGTTTTCGGCAGGTTCGCCGCGCTTGATCCACCCGGCGTTTTCCAGTTCCAGCAGCATGTGCGGGATTTGCGCGGGTTCGGCCAGCCAGTCGTTGATGCTGCGGCCCGCCACGCG
This sequence comes from Duganella sp. Leaf61, assembly GCF_001421905.1. NCBI lineage: Bacteria > Pseudomonadati > Pseudomonadota > Betaproteobacteria > Burkholderiales > Oxalobacteraceae > Duganella > Duganella sp. Leaf61. The sequence goes on along the minus strand of NZ_LMLM01000030.1, from coordinate 176,743 downwards.
GCAGTAATCGGAGTGCATGTTCTGACCGACCACGCTTTTGTCCTGCATGATCTGCACCAGCTCCGCTTCCAGGTCGAATTCGTCGATGACCGACGTGGTGCCGGCGCCCAGGTCGTTCAGGCGGTAGCCGTCGAGCATGCGGCGCTGGAAGTCGGCCGGGTCGGCGGCGTTGGCCATCAACTGCTGCACGCCTTGCAGCGCCTTGTGGGCGTGGCCGGTGCCGGCGTTGTCCACCGTGATGTGCAGGGTGAAGTAATAGGGATCGATGCCCAGCTCGTTGAGCTCATATGACGTGATGAGCAGGTGCAGCGGCAGTTGTTCGTAACCGAGGTTGTAGCCGACGATTTCGGGCAGGTAGTGTTCGGCGTCCGCCGCCAGCGCCAGCTGGATGGCGCCTTGCACGAACTTGTCGTCGTCGAGGCCGCGCCACTGGTCGCATTCGAGGCCGGCCAGCAGCTTCTTGTACAGGACCACGTGGTTTTTTTCAGCGATACCGTCGCCCAGTTCTTCCAGGTATGTTTGAATCAGCGGACGGAAATCGGGATCCTCCCAGCGCTCGAGCAGGGCAAACAGCCAGGCGCCATCGACCAACTTGGTTGGTGCGACCGCCTTGATGAAGTACATCGCGTGGGATTTGCTGGCGAAATAGCGGCGCGGGGCGCCGCTGCGCCGAGCGTCGAGATAGTCGCGGTACTGCTGGCCGACGGCCACGCTGCGCGCGCGCATCCATTCGCCCATTGCGGTGACGTCGGCCGGCACGTCGTCCTGCAGCGCGCGCGCCGCTTGCAGCTGGCGGTCGAGGTAGCCGCGCGCAGTGTCGCGGTGCTCGGTCAATGCGCCATGTTCAAGCAAAAAATAAAGTTCTTTCGCCGATGGCGTGGAGGACGCCGAAGGCGCTGACGACAACAGTGGCGCGAGGGAGGTTTGCATGGGAGGCCCGGAAACTGGTTTATTTGATGCATTATCCCGGGCGGGGGGAAGACGTGATATCGGTGCTCCCCCTGAGGCTGTGTAAGACGATGATTACACGTATTGCCTCAGGGGATCAGTGCTTACTTTTTGCTGGGAACCGGCGTGACATTCTGCGCATCGGGCACCGGCTTTTTGGCCTGCACATTGCGCGTTGCGGACGGCGATTGCGCCAGGTTGCGGGTGCGGGTGGCATCGGCCAGCGCCGCAGCGCAATTGACCGGTTCCACCTTGCTGACGTTAATCAAAGGCAGCAGCGCTGCCAGCGGATTGACCACGGACGCCAGTGCCACCGCCGCGCCACCTTTCAACGCCAGCGGTCCGGCATGCGGTCCCACTTTCGGGTCGGTGAAGGTGCCCCTGGCGTACAGCGGCGTGCGCAGCGTGATGATGCGGGCGCCCTTGGTCTGCGGCTTGACGTCGAGGTCCAGCTGCTCGGTGGCCAGGTTGACGGAACCCGCGACATTGATTACCGCTTCGTCGGTATCGACCACGAAGCGGCGGATTTGCGCGTTACCGCGTTCCACCACGAAGTCGCCGGCGCCGCAATTGAGCTGCACCTGCTTGTCGCCGAACAGTTTGACGAACACCAGGTTGGCCACGTTCAGGCCCGCCGCTTCGAGAATGAATTTGCTGACCGTGCCATCGCTGACGGTGGCGCCCAGTTCACCATTGGACGTGGCCAGCATGGTCGATACCGAGTTACCCTTGCCAGCGAGCGCCACGTCGGCGTTGACTTCGCCCACGCTGCCCTGCATCGATTCCAGCTTGGGGAACAGCTGCTTGATTTTCAGGTGACGTGCGGCCGCGCGCATCTGGGCATCGATGGTGTTGTTGCGGCCATCGAGGCGGATGTTGGACGAGACCGAACCGCCGGCCATGGCGAAGTTGAGCGGCGTGAGGGTGAGCACCTTGTCCTTCATGCGGACATGGGTTTCCACGTCGGTAAATGGAATGTCGGCCGTGCGCACCAGCTTTTTACCGGTGAACTTGACGTCGGCATCGAGCGCGTCCCATTTCTCGGTATTGAATTGCTCGACCGGCAGGGCCTTGCCATTCGGCTGGACTTTTTTCTGGCCGCGCGCCGCCTTGTCTTCGTTGGAGTCGGCGCCGATGGTGGGGCCCAGGTCTTCGAGGCGCAGCTGCTTCGACTGCACCGAACCAGTGAGCAGCGGCCGTGGCTTGCGCACACTGTATTCGAGCGTGCCTTCGAGGTCGCTGCCCCCGACCGTGCCGGTGAAATTGCGGTAAGCCCAGTTCCAGTCAGCACCGACTTTTTTGCCGACCAAGCGGCCACGGGTGGCATACGGCGGCGTGGCCGGCAGCAGCACGCCGGTGATCGTGTACAGGTCGGCCATCGAGGCGCCGGCCAGCGACATATTGAGGTCGATACCGGCCAGCGAACGCGGATCGGTGATCACGCCTTCCAGTGCCAGCTTGTTCTTGCCGGCGGCGGCATTGGCCTGGATCGGAAACTTGAGGTGGTCCTGCTGCAGCGAGAGCACATTGCCCATCTTGCCGCCGCCGACAATCTTGGCGTCGCGGTAGGTGCCGCCCAGGATGAAGCGCAGGCCGTAAGTCTGCGCTTCGTCACCAGACAAGGTTTCCGCCTTGGCGTTGACATCGAGATCGATGCCACGGTCGATATAGCGCGCCGTGCCTTCGCTCAGCTGCACGCGGTCGATATTGACGTCCCATTCCGACGGGCCATTGTCCTTGAAGGTCCAGGTGTTGGTGCCGTCGGCACGGCGCTCGGCCGCCACTGCCAGCTTTTCGACAGCCAGGTCGGAGATGTGCGCTTCCTTGTGCAGCAGCGGCAGCAGGTGGATGCCGGCGGCCACGTTGCCCACGCTGACCAGCTGCGGCCCGGCCTTGGTCCATTCAGGGTTGGCGATGTGGACGTCGGCAGCGTTGATCTGCGGCCGGGGCACGTAGTGGCGCCAGCCCGTTTCGTTCGGTTCCTTCCACTTGAAGCGCACGCTGAGATCGCCCTTGATGGCGAACTCGCGGCCGATACTCTCCGACACCTTGTTGTTGATGTAGGGCTTGGCGCGATTCCAGTCGAACGTCAGGATGAAGATGACTACCGCCACCAGCACCAGCACGAGGAAGCCGACGATCGCAAGGAAAATATTGAGTGGGCGTGATTTTGTCATGGCTTCATGGTAGGCCTGACAACGCCCCATTAATGTGCGCTTCACCACATACGCGCAAGGTTGGTTGCCGCAAGGCTAACTATTGGTTAGCACGTGCGCGCGCAGCAGTTCGCGTTCGACCGGTTCCGGATTGCCCATGTAGCGCAGCTTGTTGCCCGCCTGTGTGGCTACCGGCAGGCCGTCGCGGAACAGGATGCGGTTGCCGGCCAGCGCCGGCACCTTGTCGCCGGGGAGCAGGGTGCCGCACAGGTTGAGCGGGTCGATGCCCGACAGGCACACCAGGGCGCCGTCGTGCGGGCGCCGCCGCATATCGCGCAGCAGCGGAATCGCTTCGGGCAGCGCGAACTGTTCGCCTGACAGGCCGGTTACGAAGCGCCCACCACGGATGTCGCCGCGCGCTTCGAGCCGGTGATAGACGGGCAGCAGTTCGCGCCAGGCCGGCATCCACGATGCCTCGCGCTCGAGCAGGCGCCAGAACATCACGCCATAGCGGCGCAACAAGGTCATGGCGATGTGCTCGAGCGTTGCGGGATCGGTGCGTGGTCTTCTCGCCGGCGCCGTCGGCTTTTTTGCGGGATTTGCTGGCGCGGGTTCGCCGGCGGCGACGATCTCGCTGGGCCGTTCGACGATGGTCACGCCGTCGGCGCGGCGCACCAGCGCCCAGCGGCCAGCTTCTTCTATCGCAGGCCCTGCGCCCACCATGCCGCGCCGGCGGCGTTTATCGAGCGTGTTGCGCCTGGCTGCCGGCGCCAGCATCGCGCGCAGGCCGGCGTAGCTGTCGGCATTGACCAGGCCCGTGGCCACCAGCTCGCCCAGCGCGGTTTCCAGTTCCGCACCGAGCAGGCGGGCGTCGCGCGCCAGTTCGTCGAAGAACATCGCGCCTTCGCTGCGCAGCGCGGCCAGCACCCGCGCTGCGCGGGCCGATACGGTGATCTCGCCAGCGACCGCCGGCAGCGCGTGCCACAGCGCCAGTTGACGGCGGGGCAGCAGCACCAGCGGCGTGCCGCGCACCGGGCCGCCGGCGGCGGAACTGGGCGCGCCCACGCGGGTCCAGACGATTTTGCCGGCGCGGCACAGGTCGTCGAGCCAGGTGTTCGAATAGTCTGCCACGCGCAGGGCCAGCAGGTCGCTTTCCCAGCCGCCGGCGGCTGCCTCGTAGCCTTCGAGCTGCGCCAGGATTTGCGCCAGCGCCTCCTGGCCACTGAGCTGGTTACCTTCGGACAGGTGCTGCCAGTCGAACAGGAAACGCATGAAGTCCTGGCGCTCGACCGGCTCGATCTCGCGCCGCAGCCGCTTGATGGTGTAGCGGTGGATGCGCGCCAGCAGGTGGCGTTCCACCCATTCCTCGTCCTCCGTATCGGGCGTGAAGCGGCCGCGCATCACATAGCCTTCGCTCTCGAGCCGGGTGAGCGCGATGATCACTGTCGATGCATTCAAACCCAAAGGAGCGGCGATGGCGGCGATGGTCTGCGGGCCGAAGCCGCCCAGGCGCGCGCGCAGCAGTTCCACCAGCGCGCTGTCGCGGGTCCAGGCTTCGTCGTCAAGGTGGGCCGGTGGCGGCGCCAGTGGCGGTGTGCCTGATGCGTGCGGATATGCCGCTTGCAGGCAGGCCAGCCGTTCGAGCGACACCCACAGCTGCGTGTCGCCATCGGCCAGCAGCGTGGCGCGTCCGCCGGCTGCCAGCGTTTGCAGCCAGCCGGTCCAGCCGGCGTTGGCGCTGGCCTCGTCCTGCGTGATGGCGGCCAGGGCGACCAGCGCCTCGTGCATCTCGTCGCTGTTGCGCACATCGGGCCACGCTTCCTGTGCCACGGCCTCGATGGCGCCGGCGTCCAGCGCGCCCAGGTCGTCGGTGGAAGCGGGGTCGGTCCAGCGGCGGTTGAGCACTGCCTGGGTGCGGCGCTCTTCCAGCGGCGCGTCGTCCAGAAAGGCATAAGGGCGGGCGTTGAGGATTTCCATCGCCAGCGGCGACGGCGCCGGCAGGTCGCGCGCCAGCAGCCGCACCTTGCCCGCCTCCATGCGCCGCAACAGGGCCAGCCAGCCTTCGCTGTCCATCGCCTCGTGCAGGCAATCATCGAGCGTCTGGTCCACCAGCGGGTGGCTCGGCAGTTCGCGTTCGCCGACGATATTTTCCAGGCACGCCGCCTGGTCGGGGAACACGGCGGCCAGCAGGTCGTCGCTTTTCATTCTTTGCAGTTGCGGCGCGACCTTGCGCCCACCGGCGTAACGGGGCAAGGCCAGCGCGGTGGTGGCGTTCCAGCGCCACCGTACGTTGAACAGCGGCGCGTCGAGCAGTGCCTGCACCAGCACCTGCTCGGCGGTGGCGGCGCGCAGGTAGCGCCATATCTCGTCGAGCGGGAAGCTGTGACTCTCGGACAGCGACAGCACGATGGCGTCCTCGGTGGCGGCGGCCTGCAACTCGAAATTGAAATTGCGGCAGAAGCGCTTGCGCAAGGCGAGGCCCCAGGCGCGGTTGATGCGGCTGCCGTACGGCGTATGCAGCACCAGCTGCATGCCGCCCGACTCGTCGAAAAAGCGCTCCATCACCAGCGTGTCATGGGTGGGCAGTGCGCCCAGGGCGGAGCGGGCGCGGGCCAGGTAGTCGACGATCTGGCGCGCGGCGTCGTCGTTCAGCCCCAGGTGTTCGTGCAGCCAGTCGATGGCGCGTTCCAATGCGGCTGCGCCGGACTCGCCCTCGGCACGGCCCAGCAGCCGGTCGATCTCGCCGCGCAGGCGCGCTACGCCAAACGACAGCTCGTCGCTGCGGCCCGGCGCCTCGCCGATCCAGAAAGGGATGTTGGGCGCGGCGCCGTGGGCGTCTTCCACCCGTACCTTGCCGGCATCGATGCGCTGAATGCGGTACGACGTGTTCCCGAGCTGGAAAACGTCGCCGGCCAGGCTTTCGACCGCGAAGTCCTCGTGCACGGTGCCGATCGAGATGCCCTGCGGTTCGAGCAGCACCGAGTAGTCGGCATTGTCGGGAATGGTGCCGCCCGAGGTGACGGCGGTGAGCTTGCCGCCGCGCCTTCCGCGCACGGTGCCGCTCACGGTATCGCGGTGCAGGTAGGCGCCGCGCACGCCCTGGCGCGTGGTGTAGCCTTCCGAGAGCATGCGCAGCACGGCGTCGAAACGGTCGCGGGCTAGGGTGGCGTAGGGCCAGGCCTGCCGCATCAGGGCGAACAGGTCGTCCTCGCGCCATTCGCGGCTGGCCACTTCGGCCACGATGTGCTGGGCCAGCACATCGAGCGGCGCCACCGGCACATGCAGGATATCGAGTTCGTCGCGGCGCACGCAGTCGAGCAGCGCCGCGCATTCCACCAGGTCGTCGCGCGATGTGGGAAACAGCCGTCCCTTGGGCAGCCCGCCCACGTGGTGGCCCGAGCGGCCCACGCGCTGCAGGAAGGCGGCAATGCTGCGCGGAGAGCCGATCTGGCAAACGAGGTCCACGTCGCCGATGTCGATGCCCAGTTCCAGCGAGGCCGTAGCCACCAGCACCCGCAAATCGCCGCGCTTGAGGCGCTGCTCGGCATCGAGCCGGTATTCCTTGGCCAGGCTGCCGTGGTGCGCGGCCACGTGTTCGCCGCCCAGGCGGTCGGCCAGGTGGCGCGCCATGCGCTCGGCCATGCGCCGCGTATTGACGAACACCAGCGTGGTGCGGTGCAGGACGGTCAGTTCCGCCAGCTTGTCGTACACGCGCTCCCACACTTCGTTGGGCATTACCGCTTCCAGCGGCACCGGCGGCAGTTCCAGCCCCAGGTCGCGCGCACGCACGTGGCCCACGTCCACCACCGCGCAATCCGCGCCGGTACCAGCCAGGAAATGCGCCACTGTGGACAAGGGTTTTTGCGTGGCCGACAGGCCGATGCGCACCGGCGGCTTCTCGCACAAGGCGTCGAGCCGCTCCAGGCTCAGCGACAGGTGGCTGCCACGCTTGCTGCCGGCCACCGCGTGGATTTCATCGACGATCACCGTGCGCACGCCGGCCAGCATGGCGCGGCCGCTGTCGGAACCGAGCAGCACGTACAGCGATTCGGGCGTGGATACCAGGATGTGCGGCGCGCGGCGGCGCATGGCGTTGCGTTCGGCCTGGGTGGTGTCGCCGGTGCGCACGGCGCTGCGGATGCCGTGCGGCGGCAGTCCCATCGCCTGCAACTGCGCGGCGATGCCCTCCAGCGGCGCGAGCAGGTTTACCCGGATATCGTTGGACAAGGCCTTCAGCGGCGAAACGTACAGCACCCGCGTGACATCGGGCAGCGGGCCGGCGCCGCTGTCTCGCACCAGCGCATCGATCGCGGCCAGGAAAGCCGTCAGCGTTTTGCCCGAGCCGGTGGGCGCGGCGATCAGGGTGGGGCGGCCGGCCTGGATCAGCGGCCAGGCGCGGCGCTGGGCTTCAGTGGCGGCGGGGAAGGTCGCGCCAAACCACGCGGCAACGGCGGGGTGGAAATCTTGCCAGTCGTGGAGGGCGGGTTGGCTCATGGGGACGAAGATGGGGACGAAGTCGGCAAACGCAATAATGCGAACCATTGTAATTGAGTCATGCAATCAAGGCATGTACCGATGAATCTAAACCTAAGTATGAGTCGGCATTACCAAGGTGCGATTTCGCCAACTTCCGCACCGCTCTATATTGGCTACAGGTCGGCGCCGCCGTCCTGCTGTTTGCCACCCAGGAGAGAACATGTTCGTGCATAACGATAAAAAGCTGCCCGTGCTGCGCACGGTAAAAGCTGAATGGCTGGTGTTGTGTTCCGTGCTGCTGGTGAGCGCGCTGATGATGGGTTACTTCATCTGGAACGAGCGCGCGCTGCTGATCGCCTCCAACATCGAACGCATGCGGCTGCAAACCCTGATCATCGACGAAAACCTCAGCCGCCAGTTCGAGGGCGTGCGCAGTGCGCTCGACAGCACGCGCGACGCCTTCCGCGCCAACGGCATGTGCACCGCCGATTGCCGCCGCCTGCTGCTGCAGTCGCTCAAGCGCGCCATGCCCGGCGTGCGTGCGCTGCTGGTGGTGGACCGCCATGGCGCCATCGTCAGCTCCGACGACGACCTGCGCGACGTGCGCCTCGACGACAGCAACTACACCAGCAAGGTCGCCGCCATGCGCGACGCCGACACCCTGTACCTGTCGCAGCCCTACGAAAACACGCCCGGCGTGTTCAACATCAAGCTGTCGATGGCGCTGATGCACGCCGACGGCACCAACAACGGCGCCGTGATCGCCATTCTCAACCCCGAATATTTCGACGCCGTGATGCGCTCGGCCCTGTATGCGCCGGACATGAACAGCGCCATCATCGAGGACAGCGGCCGGCGCATCCTGTACGTGCCGGCCGATCCGGCGGCGATGCGCCGCGCGCTCACTTTGCCCGATCCGTTCTTCACGCGCCACCAGCGCAGCGGCCGCGCCGACACCGCCTTCGATGGCCTGGATGCCCATGGCGCACCGCGCCTGGTGGTTCAACGCACCATGTTCATGGGCGGGCTGGGGCTGGACCACACGCTGGTAGTGAGCCTGGGGCGCGATCCCGCCATGATCGCCCAGGGCTGGCGCAGCATGGCCTGGTCCAGCGCGCTGGGCTGGCTGCTGTTCGCGCTGTGCGCCACCGGCACGCTGGCGCTGGTGCACCGCCGCCGCCAGGCGCTCGACGACCTGGCGCGGTTGCGCGCCGACGAGCAGGCCGCCGCCGCCGAAAAAGTGGAGCTGGCCCTGAACGGCGCCAACCTGGGCCTGTGGGAGTGGGACATGGTGGCCGACGTGCGCAGTGTCGATGCGCGCTCGGCGGCCATGCTGGGCTACACGCTGGAAGAACAGAACCGTGTGCTGCTCGACTGGCGTCCGCTGGTCCATGCCGACGACATGCCGGGCCTGGACGCAGCGCTGGCCGCGCACCTGGCCGACAGCAGCCGCTCGTACGAGGCCGAATACCGCATGCGCCACCGCGCCGGCCACTGGGTGTGGCTGCAAAGCCGGGGCAGGGTGGTGGACCGCGCGCCGGACAGCACCCCGCTGCGCATGCTGGGCACCCGCATGGACATCAGCGCCCGCAAGCTGGCGGAAGCGGAAATCGCCCACCTGGCGTTCTATGACGGCCTGACCAACCTGCCCAACCGTCGCCTGCTGCTCGACCGCCTGCACCACGCCATTGCCAAGGCCGGGCGCAGCGCCAGCCACGGCGCCGTGCTGTTCGTCGATCTCGACAACTTCAAGTCGCTCAACGACACCATGGGCCACGACATGGGCGACCGCCTGCTGGAGATGGTGGCCTTCCGGCTGCAGGAAGTCACGCGCGAAACCGACACCGTGGCGCGCCTGGGCGGCGACGAATTCGTGATCCTGCTCGAAGACCTGGGCACTGAGCAGCAGGCCGCGCTCGACAACGCCGCCTCGGTGGCCGGCAAGGTGCTGGAGGCGCTGAGCCGCTGCTACCTGCTGGACGGCCACGAGCTGCTCAGCACCCCCAGCATCGGCGTGGTGCTGTTCTGCCAGGAGCACCACACCATCAACGACCTGCTGCGCCAGGCCGATATGGCGATGTACGAGGCCAAGGCGGCCGGCCGCGCCACCTTCCGCTTCTTCGACCCGCGCATGCAGGTCGCGCTCGACGCCTCGGCATCGCTGGAAAACGACCTGCGCTTCGCGCTGGCAGGCGGCCAGTTCGAGTTGTACTACCAGCCGGTGGTGGACGTGGACGGCCGCGTCAAGGGCGTGGAGGCGCTGCTGCGCTGGAACCACCCGCGGCGCGGCCTGACCGGCCCCGGCGACTTCATTCCGCAGGCGGAAAAATCGGGCCTGATCCTGGAACTGGGCGCGTGGGTGCTGGAACAGGCGTGCGCGCAGCTGGTGGCGTGGTCCGTCTGCGCCGATACGGCCCACCTGACCATGGCGGTCAATGTCAGCGCGCGCCAGTTCCGCCAGCCCCATTTCGTCGAGCAGGTGCTGCGCGTGCTGGAGCAGACCGGCGCCGATCCGCGCCTGCTCAAGCTGGAACTGACCGAGAGCATGCTGCTGGCCGACATGGACGAGGTGATCGCCCGCATGACTACCCTGAAGGCGCACGGCGTGGGTTTTTCGCTCGACGACTTCGGCACCGGCTATAGTTCGCTCAGCTACCTCAAGCTGCTGCCGATCGACCAGCTCAAGATCGACCGCTCGTTCGTGCACGACATGCTGCATACGCGCCATGCCTCGAGCATCGTGCGCGCCATCGTCACGCTGGCCTACAGCATGGAGCTCGACGTGGTGGCCGAGGGCGTGGAAAGCCGCGAACAATGGTCGGCGCTGGAGGCCATCGGCTGCAATACCTTCCAGGGCCACCTGTTCGGCCGCGCGGCGCCGCTGATGGAGCTGCCGCTGGCGGCGCCCGCTGATTGCAACGCGCTGGTAGCATAGGACTGTGCCCGTCGCCGCGCAGGCGAACTGTATCCGCCATGGCGGCGCACGGGCAGGTAAGCTGGAACCACCGATTTTTACAGGAGCTTTGACGACATGGGTACCAAACACACTGAAGCTGCGGGCCGGATCGAGCCTTACACCCACCCCGCGGCGGGGTGGGGGGCGCTCAAATACGTGGCCCTCAACCTGTGGCGCGAGCGCGTCGCCGCCGGCAAGTACGGCACCCTGTTTGCCCAGAACCAGCCCGACGGCTTCGATTGCCCCGGCTGCGCCTGGCCCGACCGCGAACACAGTTCCACCTTCGAATTCTGCGAGAACGGCGTCAAGGCGGTGGCGGCGGAGGCCACCAGCAAGCGCGTGACCAACGACTTGTTCAGCCGTTACAGCGTGACCGAGCTGCTGGCGCAGTCGGACTACGAACTCGAACAACATGGCCGCCTGACCGCGCCGATGCGCTACGACGCCGCCACCGACCATTACGTGCCGGTGTCGTGGGACGACGCATTCGCCCTGGTGGCGCGCGAACTCAAGGCGCTAGCCCACCCCGACCAGGCGGCGTTCTACACGTCGGGCCGCGCCAGCAACGAGGCGGCCTTCCTGTACCAGCTGTTCGCGCGCGCCTACGGCACCAACAACTTCCCCGACTGTTCCAATATGTGCCACGAGGCGACTAGCCGGGGACTGCCGGCCTCCGTGGGGGTGGGCAAGGGCACGGTGGTGCTCGAGGATTTCGAGCATGCCGACGTGATAATGATCTTCGGCCAGAACCCGGCAACCAACCATCCGCGCATGCTGGGCGAACTGCGCGACTGCGCCCGGCGCGGCGCCACCATCGTGTCGATCAACCCGTTGCGCGAGCGCGGCCTGGAACGCTTTGCCAGCCCGCAGGACCCGGTGGAAATGATCACCCTGTCGAGCACCCCGATCGCCTCGTTGTTCCTGCAACCGCGCGTGGGCGGCGACTTCGCGCTGATCAAGGCGTTGGCCAAGCGCGTGCTGGAACTCGACGACGCGGCAGTCGCTACAAATGCCGCGCGGGTGCTGGACGTGGCCTTCATCGCCGAGCATACGACCGGCTTCGATGCCTTTACCGCCGACCTGCGGGCCGAAAGCTGGGACGTGCTGCTGGCCGAATCGGGCGTGCCCCGCGCCACCATCGAACAACTGGCGCAGGTGTACGCCAAAGGCGAGCGCGTGATCGCCACCTGGGGCATGGGCATCACCCAGCACAAGAACTCCGTGGCAACCATCCAGATGCTGGCCAACCTGATGCTCATGCGCGGCAATATCGGCCGCCTGGGTGCGGGCCTGTGCCCGGTGCGCGGCCACTCCAACGTGCAGGGCAACCGCACGGTTGGCATCGAGGAGCGGCCGACAGACGCCTTCCTCGACCGAATGGAACAGGTGTTCGGTTTCGAGCAGCCGCGCCACCACGGGCTGGACGTGGTAGCCACCATCGCCGCCATGGCCGCAAAAGAAGTGAAAGTGTTCGTGGGCCTGGGCGGCAATTTTGCCGTCGCCACGCCCGACACCGAGGTGACGTACGCTGCGCTGCGCTCGTGCGCGCTGACCGTGAACATCACCACCAAGCTCAATCGCAGCCACCTGGTGCACGGGCGCGCAGCGCTGATCCTGCCCACGCTGGGGCGCACCGAGATCGATGAACGGCAGGGTGTGCCGCAAGGCGTGACGGTGGAAGATTCGATGAGCATGGTCCACGTCTCGTACGGCATCAACCAGCCGGCGTCGCCGGACCTGCTGTCGGAAGTGGCGATCGTGGCGCGCATGGCCGAAGCCACCCTGGGTTCTGGTCCGGGCGTGGGCCGCGGCAGCCTGGCCTGGGCCACGTACCGCGACGACTATGCCCGCATCCGCGACGATATCGCGCTGGTGTTCGACGACTTCCACGACTACAACGAGCGTATTGCGGCGCCGGGCGGCTTCCACCTGCCGGTGGGACCGCGCCAGATGAAATGGCGCACCGCCAGCGGCAAGGCCACTTTCATCCCCCATGCGGTGGCGGTCGATACGCCGATTGCACGGGCGCGCCAACGCCATGGCGACAAGCTGATGGTGATGATGACCACCCGTTCCCACGACCAGTACAACACCACCATCTATGCGCTGGACGACCGCTATCGCGGCGTGTTCGGCATGCGACGCGTGATCTTCATCAACCAGGCCGACCTCGACATGCTGGGCATGAAGGCGGGCGACTGGGTCGATGTGCGCAGCGTGTGGGTGGAAGACGATGATGGGGTTGAGCGCGAAACGGTGCGCCGCGCCGACGGCTTCATGCTGGTGGCCTACGATATTCCGCGCGGCTGCCTGGGCGCCTACTACCCGGAGACCAATGGCCTGGTGCCGCTGGCCAGCGTGGCCGACGGCGCCGGCACGCCCACGTCGAAATCGATCCCCGTGCTGCTGTCGCCGGGCGCCATGCCTGCCGGCGGCGGCCGATAACTTCCTACCAGCCGCGTTACCGTTTCCGATCGCCGCCCGGCGCAGAGAACGAGGCTGGGCGGCGCAGCTGCAATACCCGGCCTTGCGTCGCTTCCTGGCGCAAGGCCGGCGCATGGGCGCTGGCGCGCAACCGGTCCAGGTGCCAGTCGGGCATGGCCTCGGCCGGCATCGGCCGCGCCACCAGGTAGCCCTGCGCCTGGTCGCAACCGAGTTCGCGCAGCAGCGTCATGTCTTCCACCGTTTCGATCCCCTCCGCCACCGCTGTCACGCCCAACTCGCGCGCGATGGCAATCGCGTGGCGCAGCAGCGGCTTGACGTGCGGGCGCTGCCACGCCCCGTGCACCAGTTGGCAATCCAGTTTCAGCTCGCTGAACGGAAAGCGTGCCAGCCGCAGCATCGACGCATGGCCGGCGCCGTAGTCGTCCAGCGACAGCCCGAAGCCGTGCAGGCGCAGCTTGATCAGCATGCGCAGCGCGGTGGCCAGGTCGGCCACCTCGGCATATTCGACGATCTCGAAAGTGAGGTAAGTGGGCGGGATGCAGGCGCGCGCGACGGCGGCGATCAGTTCACTGGCCAGGTGCGGGTCGGTCAATGACAACGGCGACAGATTGATCGATAGCGGCAGTGCCAGGCCGGAGCGGTTCCAGGCCTGCCAGTCGCGCAGCGCCAGACGCACCACTTCCATCGTCACCTGGTCCATCATGCCGGCCGCTTCCACCTGCGGCAGGAAGTCGCACGGCGCCAGCAGGCCCTGGCCCGGCAAGCGCCAGCGCAGCAGCGCTTCCGCTCCTTGCAACGGTGTCCCCGCGCCTTGCAGCGCCACCTTGGGCTGGTAGTGCAGTTCGAACTGGCCGCTGCGGATGGCATCGTGCACCTGCGCTGTATCCACCGCCAGCGCCGTCCGCGTGTGCGGTGCTTCCCGGCGTGGTCGTGGCGGCATGGCGGGGCCGTCGTGGGTGCATGCGCGGAGCGCGGCGAGTAGAGCCGGAGTCTGCGCCGGCTTGGGCACCATGCCCAGCGCCCGCAAGCCGAGTGTAGTTGCTAATGTGAGCGCCGCGTCCTGGATGCGCTCGCACACGGCGCTGCAAATCACCACGCTGGTGGCTGGCGCCAGCATCGACAGCGCCAGCAGCAGGTCGGCGCCGTCCATGTCGGGCAGGTGCAGGTCGAGGATCACCAGGTCGGGCGCAGCCGGCAGCGATTCAATCAGTTCCAGCCCGGTCGTGCCGTCATGCGCCCAGCCGTTGACGCGCACGCCGCATTGGCGGCAGAGCGCAATGGTGGTCTCGCAGGCGCGCCGGTCGCCGTCGATGACGACCACCCGCAGCGAGTGCTGGCCGGGCGCGAGGCTCATGCCGCGCTCCGTTGCAGCCGGCCCGCCAGCCGCAGCGCCGGCGTTGTCGCCGACGTTGCCGGTTCAGTTGCGGGCGCCCGGCACGGCGCGGCGATGCGGAAGCGGCCCACCGCCTGCGCCAGCCGCACCGACTGCTCCTGCAGCGACTGCGCGGCGGCCGCAACTTGCTCCACCAGCGCGGCGTTCTGCTGCGTGCCCTGGTCCATCTGCACCACGGCGTCGCTGCAGGCGGCGATACCCTGGTGTTGTTCTGCGCTGGCGTGACGGATCTGGCCGAGCAGGTCGGCTACCAGCGCCACGCCGGTCACGATGTCCTGCATCGCCACGTCGGCGGCGCGCACCTGTTCACCGCCGGCGTCGGCTTGCGCCACCGAGGCCTTGATCAGCGTGCCGACCTGGCGTGCGGCGTCGGCCGAGCGGTGCGCGAGTTGCCGCACTTCGCCGGCCACCACCGCGAAGCCGCGCCCCTGTTCGCCAGCGCGCGCCGCCTCCACCGCCGCGTTGAGCGCGAGGATATTGGTCTGGAATGCGAGGGCGTCGATGATGCCGACGATGTCGGCCATCTGCGCCGACGAGGCGCGAATCGCCGCCATGCGGTCGCTCACAGCTGCCACCGCAGCGCCGCCCTTGCCGGCGGCTTGCGAGGCTTGTTGCGCCATGTCGCTGGCGCGCCGCGCATGGTCGGCGTTCTGCTGCACGGTGACGGTCAGCTGTTCCATTGCCGCCACAGTCTCCTGCAGGCTGGCCGCCTGCTGCTCGGTGCGCGCCGACAGATCGAGGTTGCCGCTGGCGATCTGGGTGGAGGCGGCGGCAATCAGGTCGGTGTCGGCGCGCACCTGCGCCACCAGCATTCCGAGGCTGGCGCGCATGCGCTCCATTTCATACAGCATGCTCACCTGGTCGCCGGGACGCAGCGCGATGGCGGCGCTCAGGTCTCCCTCGGCGATGCGGGCGGCGGTGTGTGCGGCCTGGTCAGGTTCGCCGCCTAGCGCGCGGCGCAGGCGCATGATGATCAGCGCAGCGGCCGCGCCCGAGAGCAGCAGCGCTGCCAGGCCCAGTCCCAGCATGGTGGCGCGGTTGCGGGTGTAGACATGCGCCGCGTCTTCGCGGGCCTGGCGCATCAGGGCTACCTCGTTGTCGATCTGGGTCGCCAGCGCAGCGCGGCACGCTTGCAGCATGGCTTTGAGTTCGGTGTTGAGCAAGGTGTTGGCTTCGGCGTTGCGGTCCGCCTGTTCGAGCGCGATCAGGCGCTCCTGGCCGGCGGTATAGCCATCGTAGGCGGTGCGTACCCGGGCCAGCGCGGCGCGCCC
The DNA here is from genome assembly GCF_001421905.1 of Duganella sp. Leaf61. NCBI lineage: Bacteria > Pseudomonadati > Pseudomonadota > Betaproteobacteria > Burkholderiales > Oxalobacteraceae > Duganella > Duganella sp. Leaf61. Next base: position 161,098 of record NZ_LMLM01000030.1, on the reverse strand, counting down.
CGACGCCGTGACCACGCGGCGGTCCAGCTGGGCGATGGCCGCTTCGATGTCGCGCCGGTAGCCGTGGATGTTTTCGATCTCCTGCATGCGCACGCCGGCGTCGTCGCTGAGCATGATGTTGCGCAGCGAGACCGCGATGTCCGTCACGCGCAGGCGCACGCCGGTGGCCAATTCGATCTTGGGCCAGCGGTCGTCGGCCATGCCGGCAGTGGCGGCATTGAGCTTGGCCTGCTCCTGCAGCGCCAGCGCGATGACGGCGGCCAGCAGGAGGCACATCAGGCCGAAGCCGGCCATCAGCAGGTTGGCGACCTTGATGCGGGAGGTTTTCATGGGGGACCTGTGCGGTGGTGTGGAAGGCTACAGGATAGGGCCGCGCGCGGCCGCGCCATGGCTACAGATCGCGCCATGGCGGGGGAGTACAGTTGTGCGAAAAGTCAGCCGCTGCGACGCAATGGCTCCATCAACTCGCCCGCGACCAGGCCCAGCGTGCGCACCGCCGCTTCCATTGCCGCAGTCCACGGGTAGCTGTAGTTCAGCCGGATATGGTGGCGCCAGGCGCCGCTGGCGGCGAACATGTCGCCGGCGGCCAGGCTGATGCCGCGTTCCTGCGCGCGCGCATACAGTTCCAGCGCCTGCACGCCGGGCGGCAGACCGACCCACAGCAGGTAGCCGCCGGCGGGTGTCGAGACGCTGGTGCCGTCGGGGAAAAAGCGCAGCACGGCCGCCGCCATGATGCTGGCCTGCTGTGCCAGGGTTTTGCGCACCCGCCGCAGGTGGTAGTCGTAACCGTCGGTGCGCAGGTATTCGGCGATCGCCAGTTGCGGCAGCGACGGCATGCTGGGGGAGTTGAGGAACTTGAGCCTTTCCACTTGCGCGTGGCAGCGCCCGGGCAGGGTCCAGCCGATGCGCCAGCCGTTGGTCAGGCTCTTGGAGAACGAATTGCAGTGCATGACCAGGCCGTGCGTGTCGAAGTGCTTGAGGCTTGCCGGATGGCTGTCGCCGTAATACAGCTCGTGATAGACATCGTTCTCGATCACCGGCAGATCGTGGCGCGCCAGCAGGTCCACCAGCGCGCGCTGGCATTCCTCCGGCATGCGGAAGCCCAGCGGGTTCTGGAAGTTGGGCATCACCACGCACGCTGCCACATCGTCCGTCTCGATGGCGCGTTCCAGCGCCGCCAGGTCGATTCCCCGTTGCGGATCGGTGGCGATTTCCAGCACCCGCATACCGAGTCTTCTGACTGCCTGCAGCAGCGCGTAATAGGTGGGCGTTTCCACCGCGATGGCGGCTCCCGGCCGCGCTACCGCTTGCAGGCACAGGTTGATGGCTTCGGTGGCGCCGGCGGTGACGATGATTTCGGACGCATCGACGGCCAGCCCGTTGTCCAGGTGACGGCGGGCGATCTGGCGTATCAGTTCCGGGTTGCCAGGCGGGAGGTCGGACAGCGGCATGCGGCCGCCGCGGCGCCCGATGCTGGTGGCGTAGTGATTGAGGCGGGCCCAAGGGAACAGCGCGGGATCGGGGTAGGGGGAGCCGAACGGCACGCTGCCCTGATCGATCGAGCGCAAGGTGGTGAGCACCAGCGCGCTGATGTCGAGCGATGGCGCGCGCGCCACCTCGGCCGGCGCCGGCGGCAGCGGGGCGGTCGTAGGCAGCGCCACACCGGGCGGGCGACGGCGCACGAAGTAGCCCGATTGCGGCCTGCTTTCGATCACACCCTGGCTCTCGAGCAGCAGGAAGGCGCGGATCACGGTGGAGACGCTGAGGTTGTGGTGCTGGCTGGTCTGGCGCACCGAGGGAATGCGTTCGCCCTCGCGGATTACGCCCTGGGCGATCTGTCCGGCGATGTCCGCCGCCAGCGTCTCATACAGTTTCAAGGCGTTCTCCGAGATGACAATGACCACAGCTTATGCCAACCGGAAGTTACCGGATATTATACTTTGGTTGCTAACGGCGGGCTTCTGGTGACGTTTTACCTATACCGAAGTATAGGGGAGCAAACCATTGGTTACACCTTATAATCCCGTGGATTACTATGATAATGACAAGGTTGACGATGCGTCGGGACGCCAGAACACCGCTGCTTTCCACACTGCTGATCCTCAGCACGCTGCTGATTTTCATCCTCGACACCTTCACGCCGCTCGATGTCGCCATCGCCGTGCTGTACGTGGTGGTGGTGCTGTTGTCGGCAAGCGTATGGCAGCGGCGCGGCGTGCTGTGGACTTGCGGCGCATGCCTGGTGGCCACCGCGCTGTCATACGTGGTGACGCACCTCGACGTGTTTTCGGTCGCGGCGGTAGGGCGCATGGTGGTCAGCATGTCCGCCATCGGCATCGCCACTTTCCTGGTGCTGCGCGGCCAGGAAGCCACCAACGCGCTGCTGGCGCGCGAAAAGGCGCTGCGCCGCAGCCAGGCCTTCCTGGCCGGCTCCCAGCGCATCAGCAAAACCGGCAGTTTCAGCATCAAGACTCCGGGCGGCGACATGTTCTGGTCCGACGAGGCCGCGCGGATTTTCGACTACGCGCCCGACATCACCCCCACCATCGACCTGATACTGGCGCGCACCGCGCCAGACGACCGCGTGATGGTGCGCGCCGCGTTCGACCGCTGCATCGAGTGCCTGGGCAGCGTCGATCTGCGCCATCGCCTGGTGATGGCCGACGGCTCGATCAAGTATGTGCAGGTGCTGGCCGAACCGCTGTTTTCGCGCGATGGCGACTGCGAATATCTCGGTTCGATCACCGACGTCACCGCCGCCGTCGTTTCAGAGCAGGCCTTGCACAACTCGCAGGTGCAGTTGCAGCATGCCACCCGCGTGACCATGCTCGGCGAACTTGCCGCATCCATCGCGCACGAAGTGAACCAGCCGCTGGCCGCCATCTCCACCAACGGCGAGGCCTGTCTGCGCTGGATGAACCGTCCGCAACCGGACCTGGAAGAGGCGCGCTACACCGTCAACGCCATTCTCGAAGCGAGCGCCCGCGCCACCGGCGTGATCAAGCGCATCCGCGCGCTGGCGCGCCGCAGCGACCCGCAGCACCTGAGCCTGGACCTGAACCTGCTGGCGGAGGAAAGCGTGGACCTGGTGCGGCGTGAACTCAACAACCACCGGGTGGCGCTGGTGCTCGAACTGGAAGCCGGCCTGCCGCCGGTCAACGGCGACCGCGTGCAGCTGCAGCAGGTGATCATCAACCTGCTGATGAACGCCATCCAGGCCATGCACCATTGCCCGTCCGGCCAGGCCGTGCTCACGCTGCGCACCGAGCGCCGCGCCAACGGCACGCTGTGGCTGGGCGTGACCGATACCGGTCCCGGCATCCCGCCCGCCGAGATGCCGCGCCTGTTCGAAGCCTTTTACAGCACCAAGCCCGATGGCATGGGCATGGGCCTGCCGATCTGCCGCTCCATCATCGAAACCCACGGTGGCCGCATCTGGGCCGTCGAACCTGCATCCGACGCCCCGGCCGGTGCTACCATCGTGGTTTCCTTACCCGCCATGGATGCTGCATGAATCCACCTGACATCGAACCGCTGATCTACCTGGTGGACGACGACGCGCTGCTGCGCGACGCCATCGGCAGCCTGCTGCGTTCCGTTGGCATGCGGGTGGCCGCCTACCCGTCGGTGGCGGCGTTCCTGGCCGTGCCGCGCGGGGATGTGACCAGCTGCCTGCTGCTCGACGTGCGCCTGCAGGGCGTGAGCGGGCTCGATTTCCAGGCCGACCTCAATCGCGAAGGCGTGCCGCTGCCGGTGATCTTCATGACCGGGCACGGCGACATTCCGATGTCGGTGCGGGCCATGAAGGCGGGCGCCATCGACTTCCTGGCCAAGCCGTTCCGCGACCAGGACCTGCTCGACGCCATCAACGTGGCGCTGCAGGCGGACAGCGCGCGCCGCAGCCGCGACCAGGCGCTGCACGCGGTCACCGCGCGCTACGCCACGCTCACCCCGCGCGAACGCGAAATCATGGCGCTGGCCGCCCGCGGCCTGATGAACAAGCAGATCGCCGGCGAGGTGGGCACCAGTGAAATCACGGTCAAGATCCATCGCGGCAACGCCATGCGCAAGATGGAAGCGAAAACCTTTGCCGACCTGGTACGCATGGCCGAGGCGCTGGGGCTGGCCTGAGCACCGCCCCTCTCATACCCATGTATGATTCCGGGATCCCGCCCGGACCGGTATTGTTCTCCCATGCGCTGGACGGCCGCTAGCCGCCGTTCGAACATGGGAGTACGTAGTGTTTCAACCAGATCCAGATTTTTCCAATATTGCCATCGTTGACGACGACGAGTCGGTGCGGGTGGCCTTGCGCAGCCTGCTGCGCTCCTACGGCTACTCGGCCCATGCCTACGATTCGGCCGGCGCACTGCTGGCCAACGAGGCGCTGGGCGGCTATCACTGCGTGATCACCGACCTGCAAATGCCAGGCATGAGCGGCATCGAGCTGCTCGAGCAGCTGCGCCGGCAGGGCAATGCGCTGCCGCTGATCCTGATGACCGCCTTCCCGGAAGCGACGCTGCGCAAGCGCGCGCTGTCGGGCGGCGCCAGCTGCTTCCTGAGCAAACCATTCGAGGCCAATGCGCTGCTGCGCTGCCTGCGCCAGGCCAGCGGCGCCGAACCCACCCCTCCACTGGAGTAAGCGATGCAACCCTCCGCCAGCCGTTCGCGCCATGTCATATACATCATGCTGCTGCTGGTTATCGCTGCCAGCCTCGCGCTGTCGGCGGCGATGGAGAGGACCGCCAACACCATCCGCCGCAACGAGACGCCGCTGCTCACTGTGATCATCCCGCAGCTGCGCTACCTCGGCGATTTCGAGAGTGCGCTGCTGCGGTACCAGCTGGCGTTCGATAAACGATACACGGAGTCGATTACGCCGGACCGCTTCCGCTTCCTGGAACGCATGGGCCGCAGCGAACTCGATTCCACACTGGGGCAACTGCGGCCCAGCCTGGGCGATGGCCCGGAGCTGGGCGTATTGCGCGACGGCACCCTGCGCATCGTCGCCATGGCGCCCGAATTCGAGCGCCTGGTGGGCGCCGATACCGATGCCAAAGCCGATGCGCATTCCGAGGCCGCGCGCCGCCTGCTGGTGACGATGAACGACGACGTCAAGGCGCTGCGCACGCAAGTCGATGCGATGCAGCTGCGGGTCCAGGAAGCGCTGTACGACAACGGCACGCTGGCTGGCCGCAGCATTTCCTCGATCACCGCGCTGATCCACATTTTCGATGTGCTGGCCGTGCTCACAGGCCTGTTCCTGCTGTACCACGTCCGGGCACGGGTGCGGGTGGAGGATGAACTCAAACACCTGGCCGGCCACGACCCGCTCACCGGACTGCCGCACCGCCGCGCCTTCGAGGCCAGGCTGCACACGCTGGCCGCCCAGCCCGCGAGCAGCGGCCGCCACGCCGTGGTACTGGGCACCATCGACCGCTTTTCGCGCATTATCGGCGGCTTCGGCCACGCTTTCGGCGACCGCGTGATGGTGGGACTGGCGGCCCGTTTGCGGCTGGCGGCCGAGCGCAGCGGCGGTGAAGTGTTCCGCCTCGACGGCGCCAATTTCGCCATCCTGTACCGGGTGGGCTGCGACAGCGTGGAATTCGAGCTGGCGCTGGCCGGCCTGCGCGAGGAAGTGCGCAATCCCTACGACTGCGAAGGCCACGAGATTTTCACCACATTGAGCCTGGGCGCGGCCAGCTATCCGCTGCACGGCCAGTCGCCGCAGGCGCTGCTGCGCCATGCCGATGCCGCGTTGCAGGCGGCGCGCAAGGCCGGCGGCGACAGCCTGGTCACCTATGGCCCGGAACTGACGGCGCAAACCGGCGAGCGGCTGGACATGGAAGCGCTGCTGCGCCACGCCATCGAACGCGACGAACTGGAACTGCATTACCAGCCGCAGCAAGGTTTGCGCGACGGCCGCCTGGTGGGTTTCGAGGCGCTGCTGCGCTGGCGCCGCATGGGACAGCTGATCTCGCCCGCCGATTTCATTCCCATGGCGGAGGAATCGGGCCTGATCGTGCCGATCGGAAAATGGGTGATCGAGGAGGGCTGCCGCCAGGCCGCCGAATGGCACCGCGAAACCGGCCAGGCGGTGCAGGTGGCGATCAATATCTCGCCGCGCCAGTTTGCCGCACCGGGCTTCCTGGCGCACCTGGAAGGCGTGCTGGCCGCCACCGGTGTGGAACCGTCGTCGATCGAGCTGGAAATTACCGAGAGCGTGATGGTGGAAAACGCCGAAATGGCGATTGCGCTGCTGCACCGGCTGCGTGGCCTGGGATTGAAACTGGCCATCGACGATTTCGGCACCGGTTATTCCAGCCTGGCGTACCTGTCGCGCTTCCCGATCCACAAGCTCAAGATCGACCAGTCGTTCGTGCGCAATATGCATACCGTGAGCGAGCAAAGCACGATCGTCCAGGCCACCATCAGCCTCGGTCACAGCCTCGGACTGACCGTGATCGCCGAAGGCGTGGAGACCGAACAGCAGCGCACCATGCTGGCCGCCTGGCGCTGCGACGAAATCCAGGGCTATTGCTACGCCCGCCCACTGCCCGCCGCGATGGCGCGGCGTTTTATCGAGGACGGCCTGCACCTGCAGGCGGCGTAAAGCGCTCCATCGCGTCAACTGAACGCCCTGACAAAACCTCCAGAGCAAGGCGCAGCGACGAAGACAGTACGTTAGTACGGCAAGGAGCTGCAACGCCGCGCTGGAGGTTTTTCAGGCGTTCAGTTGCGGCGGAAGCGTTTGCCCATGCCAGGCTTTAATGTGTCGGCGCAGTCACCGCAAAAACCGTACAGCGACAGCGAGTGCTCGTGCAGCACGAAGTTGCGCTCCCTGGCCACGGCTTCCTGGCGCTGCTCGATGTCGGCGTCGAGGAATTCCTCCATCTTGCCGCAGTTGGTGCAGATCAGGTGGTCGTGGTGGCCGCCTTCATTGAGTTCGAAGACCGAGGCCACCGATTCGAAATGGCGGCGGATCAGGATGCCGGCATCGGCAAACTGCATCAGCACCCGGTACACGGTGGCCAGTCCCATGTCGATCCCCTCGTCATGCAGCAGACGATAGACATCGTCGGCATTCATGTGCTTGGACTTCGATTCCTGGAACAGCTGCAGGATGCGCAGGCGGGGCAGGGTGGCCTTGAGGCCCAGTTTACGGAGTTCTTGTGGAATATCCATGCGGTTGGTCGGCAACAGTACTAAGAAATGATAATGATTCTTATTCGCACTATAGCGGGTATTTGTTTCCTCTGCAACGTACGATTGGCTTGCGCACCACCTTTTTCAGGCGGCGACGTCCTATAATCGACGGTCTCCGTTCCTTACCGCATACAAGCCAGTAACCTCGTGAACTATCCCTTCCTCAACGGCGGCGGCCACATCGCGCAGATCATCGCCTCCTACGACTGGGCCGGTACCGCGCTGGGCGCCATCGACACCTGGCCACAATCGCTCAAGACCACCGTGTCGACCATGTTGCGCTCCACGCTGCCGATGGTGGCGCTGCTGGGCGAGGACGGTGTGATGATTTATAACGACGGCTATTCCGAGTTTGCCGGCCGCCGCCACCCGATGTCGCTCGGTTCCAACGTGCGCGAGTCGTGGCCCGAGGTGGCCGAGCATAACGACTACGTGATCCGGGTGGCGCTGGCCGGCGGCACGCTGGGGTACAAGGACCAGGAAATGACGCTGCTGCGCTCCGGCAAACCGGAGCAGGTGTGGATGAACCTCGACTACGCACCGATCCTGGACGAAGCGGGCAAGCCGTGCGGGGTGCTGGTGGTGGTGGTGGACACCACCGACAAGATCCGCGCCGAGCAGCAGCTGCGCGCCAGCGAAAATACCTTCCGCACCCTGGCCCAGGCGATTCCCAGCCAGGTGTGGTCGGCCGACGCCGACGGTTCGCTCAACTGGTTCAACGAGCAGGTGTACCGCTATTCCGGCACCCAGCCCGGCCAGTTGACCGGCGATGCCTGGACCGTCATCGTCCACGGCGACGACAGCGAGAAGGTGGCCGCTGCCTGGCGCGCCTCGGTCGCCACCGCGCAGAATTTCGAGGTCGAATACCGGATTCGCCGCGCGGACGGCGCCTGGCGCTGGCACATCGTGCGCGCCATGCCCATCATCGACGACAACGGCGTGGTGCAGCGCTGGGTAGGCACCAGCACCGATATCGAGGACCAGAAAGCCACCGCCAGCAAATTGCAGCTGCAAGTGGCCGAGCGCACGGCGGAGCGCGACCGCATGTGGCGCCACGCCACCGATGTCATGCTGGTGACCACGCTCGACGGCTGGATCACCGCCGCCAATCCGGCCTTTACCCGCCTGCTGGGCTGGGACGAGGCAGAAATCATCGGTACCTCGATCCACAAGATCATCCACCCGGACGACGCCCAGTCGTCGATTGCCGAAATGGACTCGCTGGCGCAGGGTCACAGCACCTTCAAATTCGAGAACCGCACGCTGCGCAAGGGCGGCGGCCATGCCATCCTGTCCTGGACCGCCGTGCCGGACGAGGGCTTCATCCACGCCGTGGGCCGCGACATGACGGCGGAACGGGCGGCCGCCGAAGAGATGCGCCGCACGTCGCTCAAATTGCAGCAGGCGCAGAAGATGGAAGCGATCGGCAAGCTCACGGGCGGCGTGGCGCACGACTTCAACAACCTGTTGCAGGTCATCTCCGGCAATCTGCAACTGCTGGCTGCCGACGTGGCCGACATGCCGCGCGCCCAGCGCCGCGTGGAACAGGCGCTGGCCGGCGTCACCCGTGGCGCCAAGCTGGCCAGCTACCTGCTGGCGTTCGGCCGGCGCCAGGCGCTCGATCCGCGCGTGGTGCGCATCGGCCGCTTCATCGCCGGCATGGAAGACATGCTGCGGCGCAGCCTGGGCGAGGAAATCGAGGTGGAAACCGTGATCTCGGGCGGTCTGTGGAACACGCTGGTCGATACCGCCCAGGTGGAAAACGCGGTGCTCAACCTGTGCATCAACGCGCGCGACGCCATGGACGGCGTCGGCAAGCTCACCATCGAGGTAGGCAACGCCATGCTCGACGACCACTACGCACGGAACCACCCGGAACTGTCTCCCGGCCAGTACGTGATGATCGCCGTCAGCGACACCGGCACCGGCATGTCGCCCGAGATCATGGCGCAGGCCTTCGACCCGTTCTTTTCCACCAAGCCCGAAGGCAAGGGCAGCGGCCTGGGACTGTCGATGGTGTATGGCTTCGTGCGCCAGTCCGGCGGCCACGTGCAGATCTACAGCGAGCCCGGTTGCGGCACCACGGTCAAACTGTACCTGCCGCGCTCCACCGATATCGAGGACGCCCCGGCGCCGCCGGAAATGCGCGCCGTGGTCGGCGGCCAGGAGACCATCCTGGTGGCAGAAGATGACGAAGGCGTGCGCGCCACCGTGGTCGAAATGCTGGGCGAACTCGGTTACCGGGTTTTAAAGGCAAACGACGCCGCCAGCGCGCTGTCCATCATCGACAGCGGCATGCCGATCGACCTGCTGTTTACCGACGTGGTGATGCCCGGCCCGTTGCGCAGTCCCGAACTGGCGCGCAAGGCGCGCGAACGCCTGCCCGGCATCGCCGTGCTGTTTACCTCCGGGTACACCGAGAACGCCATCGTCCATGGCGGCCGACTCGACGCCGGCGTGGACTTGCTGGGCAAGCCGTACACCCGCGAAGCGCTGGCGCGCAAGGTGCGCCATGTCCTGGCCAACCGCCAGCATGCGGCGCAACTGGCGGCGCAGCCGGCAGCAGCGATGCTGGCCCAGTTGACGCGCAGGACGGAGGTGGTCGAGGCGCCGGAGATGGCTGAACATGCCGAACTGGCGGAAGCTGGCGACGCGGCCGATACATCGGCGGATACGACCGACATGGCGGCCACCTCTGTAACGGCGACGATGGCGCCTGATCAGATGCCCGGCGAGCCTGCAGGGCAGCCGGATGACGGCCACCGGGACGCCGGCCACCGGGATGCCGGCCACCGGGACGCCGGCCGCCGGAGTGCCGGCCACCGGGACGCCGGCCGCCGCATCCTGCTGGTCGAGGACGAACCGGAACTGCGCGAGACCACCGCCGAACTGCTCGAACTGCTGGGCCACCAGGTCAGCGCCTGCGGCGACGCTTCCAGCGCCTTGGCCGCGCTGGACGGTGGCGAGTTCGACATCATGCTCACCGATATTTCGCTGCCCGACCTGTCGGGCGAGGTACTGGCCGCGCGCGCGCTGGCGTTGCGACCAGGCCTGCGGGTGATTTTTGCCAGCGGTCAGACGCCGAGATCCATGCTCGATGGCGCGCAATTGCTGCTCAAGCCGTTCAGCATCGACCAACTGGTGGAAGCGCTGGCACGCATCTGACCAGGGGTGCCAAAATCCCGCTGGTTTAGTAATACAAAGTAACTATTGGTGTATTTCTATCAAACAATTGGTGGTTTTTGGTGAGAATCTTTGGTATATTTCCGTATGGCATGAAATTGGCCATTGGGTAGTGCTGGTAACACCTCATCGCGCCCGGCTCCGGCTGGTTGCGCAGGGCCGCATTGATGCGGCCCGTCCGAATTCCTGCCCCCCATTTTTTAGTTAGTGCAGACGCCCGTCCGGGCCCGCCCGCGCGCGTTCGCCGGTAGGCCCGTGGCATGGGCGAGGAGCTTCACATGATCGTTCAACTGTTTGCGCGCTGGCTGCGCCGCGGGCTCGATACCTATATCTCGCTGCCGCTGTTCGCGCTGGCGCTGCTGGCCGGCCTGTGGCTGCTGTCTTGGCACGACATCGAGCAGGGCCGCGAACGCGCCCGCGCCGCTGCCGTCAACACGGTAGGCGAAATATTGGGCACCTACGAGGCGCAAGTGGCGCGCAGCGTGGACAGCATCGACCAGACCCTGCGCGTGATGAAGTACGCGGTCGAGCGCAGCGGTTCGCCGGGTGCGCTGACCGAGCTCGCGCGCGAAGGCCTGCTGCCCCCCAGCATGGTGTTCGCCGTGAGCATGGCCGATCGCGACGGCATGGTGGTGGCCAGCAATCCGCGCGCGCAACCGCTCTCGGTGGCCGATCAGGCCTATTTCCTGTATCACCAGCAGCGCGACAGCGGCGGCATTTTTGTCAGCCACGCCCAGCGCGACGCCGTCAAGTCCGACGCCCACCTGCATTTCACGCGCAGGCTGGACGACGCCCGTGGCAATTTCGCCGGCATCGTCATGCTGGAAACCGATCCCGCCTATTTCACCAGCGACTACGAGCGCAGCCGCCTGGGTGAACGCGGCATGCTGGCGCTGGTCGGCGCCGACGACGTGGTGCGCGCGCTGCGCGTGGGCGACCAGGTGTCGTACGGCCAGCAACTGCCTGCCGGTGGTGCCGATGTGGACGACGGCGTGAAGCGCTTTGCCGCCGCGCGCGAGCTGCACCAGGTGCCGCTGCGGGTGGTGGCGGGCCTCGACGAGAACGAACAGATGGCGCCGTTCGAGCGCGAGACGCGCGACAAGCTGTGGGTCATGGCCATGGTCAGCCTGGTGCTGATCGTGGGCACTGTGCTGCTGTGGATCTGGGCCTGGCAGGGCGCGCGCAACCGCACCCGCGTGCGCCGTGCGCGCGAAACCTTTGCTGCCGCTTCTGCCGCCAGCCTGGACGCCTTCTTCGTGCTGCGCGAATTGCGCGACGCCGGCAATGCCATCACCGACTTCCGCTTCATCGACGTCAATGCCCGCGCCGAGCGCATGACCGGCATGTCGCGCGCCGAATTGTGTTCGATGACGCTGCTGGAAATGATCCCGGAAGCGCGCAAGGGCGGCATGTTCCAGTTGCTGGTGCAGGCCAGCGAGGACGGCGGTGTGCATGAGCGCGAATGGGAAAATACCACCCAGCCGCGCTACCCGCGCTGGATGCAGAAGCAGGTGGTGTCGGTGGAAGGCGGCATCGTTGCCATCGTGCGCGACATCACCGAGCGCAAGCTGGCCGAGGAACACATGCTGCACCTGGCCCACCACGACAACCTCACCGGCCTGCCCAACCGTATCCGCATCACCGAGCGTCTGAGCCAGATGGTGGCCGATGGCGGCTCCGTGATGGTCGCGTTTATCGACCTCGATGGCTTCAAGCTGGTCAACGATGGCCTGGGCCACAACGCCGGCGACGAACTGCTCAAGGTGGTGGCCGAGCGCATGGCGGGCTGCGTGCGCGCCGGCGACACGGTGGGCCGTTTCGGCGGCGACGAATTCGTGCTGATGCTCGATGCCGAGGGCGCCGACCAGTCGGCGCGCGCAACCGCCGTGATCGAGCGCGTGCGCCACGCGGTGCTGCAATCGATGTGCGTGGCAGGGCAGGAGGTGCAGGTCAGCTGCAGCATCGGCGTGGCCGTCTATCCGCACGATGGCGGCGACGCCGAAACCCTGCTGATGCATGCCGACGCCGCCATGTACCGGGCCAAGGACCTGGGCAAGAACAATTACCAGTTCTACACCCGCGAAATGAACGTCAATATCGAGGAAAAGCTGCGCCTGATGGAAGGGTTGCGCGTCGCCCTCGACCTGCAGCAGTTCCACCTGATGTACCAGCCCAAGGTGGACATGCGCAGCGGCCGCATCTTCGGCTGCGAGGCGCTGGTGCGCTGGGACGATCCGGCGCGCGGCGTGATCGGGCCCGATCGCTTCATCCCGCTGGCCGAGGAAAGCGGCATGATCGTGGCGCTCGGCGAATGGGTGCTGCGCACCGCCTGCTTCCAGAACCAGGCCTGGCAGGACGCCGGCCTGGCGCCGCTGCGCATCTCCGTCAACGTCTCGCCGCGCCAGTTCGAGGAGCAGGGCCTGGTGGACCGCGTGGCGCGCGCGCTGGCCGACAGCGGCATGGAGCCGCGCTGGCTGGAGCTGGAAGTGACCGAAGGCGTGATCATGCGCGACCTGGCGCAGGCGGTGGAAAAGATGGGGCAGTTGCGGGCGATGGGCGTGTTCCTGTCGATCGACGACTTCGGCACCGGCTATTCGAGCCTGTCGGCCTTGAAGTCGTTCCCGATCAGCACCCTCAAGATCGACAAGTCCTTCGTGCGCGACCTGGGCCGCAGCGACGGCGACGAGGCCATCGCCAGCTCCATCATCGGCCTGGCGCACCGCCTGAAGCTGCGCGTGATCGCCGAGGGCGTGGAGACCGAGCAGCAGCGCAGCTTCCTGTCCGAGAACGGCTGCGACGAATTGCAGGGCTATTTGATCAGCCGTCCGTTGCCGCCGGAGCGGCTGGCGTTGATGCTCAATCCCGCCGATTTGATTGCCGCCTGAGCCGGCGTAACCGCTGTTGTACAATCGTTTTCCAACGTTTATGCAGACAGGAAGACATACATGGCTATTCGCGTACACCATCTCAACAAAAGCCGCTCGCAGCGCATCGTCTGGCTGCTCGAAGAACTGGGACTGCCGTACGAACTGGTACGCTACCAGCGCGACGCCATCACCAATTTCGCCCCGCCCGAACTCAAGGCCATCCACCCGCTGGGCAAATCGCCGCTGCTTGAAGACGACGGTGTGCTGATCGAGGAATCGGGCGCCATCGTCCAGTACCTGCTGGACCGCTACGGCAAGGGCGCGCTGCAACCGGCGGCCGGCACGCCCGCCGCGCTGCGCCACCTGCAACTGATGCACTTCGCCGAAGGCTCGGCCATGATCCCGCTGCTGCTGCGCATTTACGTTTCGCGCCTGGGCGACGGCGGCGTGCCGCTGCACGGTCGCATCGACAGCGAAGTGACGAACCATTTCGACTACCTGGAAAGCATCCTCGAACCATCGGGCTACTTCATCGGCGACAGCCTGACCGGCGCCGACATCATGCTCAGCTTCCCGGTCGGCATCGCCGTCAAACAGCCCGAAGGCCGCCGCTGGCCGCGCCTGCAAGCCTTCACCGCCGCCATCGAAGCGCGTCCGGCGTGGCAGAAGGCGATGGCGGCGACCGAGGGTTGATGCTGCACTGACCCCTCGCTTCCGGTTCGTGCCCGAGTCGTTGAGCCTACATGGTCAACACGATCTTCCCGACATTCAGACCATCTTCCATGCGCTGCTGCGCGGCGCCGGCCTGGGACAGCGGGAAGACGCTGTCGATGACCGGGGTCAGGCCATCCTTGCCGAACTGCGACAGCCAGCGTTCCTTGAAGCGGCGCGACATGGCGTGCTTGACTTCCTGGCTGCGCGACTTCATCACCGTGCCGATGATGTGGAGGTGGCGGTACAGCAGGCGGTCGAGCGGGATTTTTGCGTTCTCGATGCCGCCCATGATCCCGATCTGCACCAGGCGCCCGCCGAAGTTCAGCGCATTGACGTTGCGCTCGAAGTACGGCGCGCCGATGAAGTCGAGGATCACGTCCACGCCGCAGTTGTCGGTCAGCGTTGCCACCACCTGCGCGAAGTCTTCATGCTCATAGTCGATGGCGTGGTGGGCGCCCATGCGGCGCACCAGGTCGTGGGCGCTTGCCTGCGCGGTCGTGATCACGGTGGCGCCGGCCGCGCGCGCCAGCTGCACGGCCGCGCCGCCCACGCCGCCGGCGCCGGCGTGGATCAGCACCGTTTCGCCTTTTTCCAGCCTGCCCAGGTGGAGCAAGGCTTCGTGCGCGGTGACGAAGACTTCGGTGATTGCCGCCGCCTGGATATAGTCGAGGCCTGCGGGAATCGGCATCGCCATGCGGTGGTCGATGCGAGAGACTTCGGCATACGCGCCGCCACCGACGATGCCCATCACGCGGTCGCCGAACTTGAAGTCCTTGACGTTGGCGCCGACGGCAATCACCTCGCCGGCGATTTCCAGGCCCATGATGGTGGAGTCGCCGAAGTCGGGCCAGCCATAGCCGCCGCGCCGGTGGGTGAGGTCGGCGCGATTGACGCCGGCCGCGTGGGTGCGCACGATCAGGTCGTCGGGACGCAGTATTGGTTCGGGCACGTCGCCCAGTGTGAGGACGTCGCTGGCGCCAAATTTGTCGAAGGTGATGGCTTTCATGATGGGTTCCTGAAAAAGTAGAGGTGAATCGAGCTTAACGACGAACCACCGGTTTGATAATCTGCCCCTGCCGACTAACCGCTGTGCACACCGCGCACAAGTGGTGGCAGTTCACCGCCAGCCCACGCGGCCGCGCCACATCTTCCTGCGTCGTGCTCTCGCTTTTGTTTTTGCCGCCGTTCTTTGACGCGGAGTTGTTGTGCTTATTGCTGGCGATGTTTCGCTACATCCGCCGCCGTCACCTTGCCCTGCTTGCCCCCGAACTGGTAAATCACGTAGTTGCTCAACTGCGCGATCTCGTCGTCGGTGAACGACGCACGGAACGACGGCATGAACACTTCCGCGCCGGCGATCTGGGCGCGGGTGCCGGACAGGATCATTTGCACCACGTTGCGGCCTGACGGGTCGTTTACCGAGCGCGCGCCCAGCAGCGCGGCGTACTGCGATTGCGGGCCGGCGCCGTTCCATTGATGGCAGCTGGCGCAGCTGCTTTCGAACAGGCGCAGGCCGTCTTTGAGGTTGGCCGGGGTGCCCGGTGCCGGTGCGTACGGGCCTGCCGCAGCCACGCTGTCCGGTTTGGGATTGACCACGATCGGATTGTCGCCGGTGCGTGGCGGCACGCTGCGCAGGTAGGTGACCAGGTTGCGGATATCGGCCGGGTCCAGGTATTGCAGGCTGTTTTCCACGGCTTCGCGCATCGGTCCCGAGGCCGCGCCGTGGCCCGGTGCGTGGCCGGCGCGCAGGTACTGGTACAACTCGGCGTCGGTCCATTTGCCGATGCCGTGGACCGGGTCGGGCGTGATATTGGGCGCCTGCCAGCCGTTGACCACGGCGCCGCTCAGTTCATTGCGGTGGTCGAGCGCGAAGCCGATGTTGCGCGGCGTGTGGCACTCGGCGCAGTGTGCCAGCGCGATCGCCAGGTAGGCGCCGCTGTTCCATTTCGCAGATTTGTCAGGCGCGGGCTTGAAACGCTCGCTCTTGAAAAACACGGCGTTCCAGAAGCCCATTGCCCAGCGCTGGTTGAACGGGAACGCCAGGTCCGGTGTCGGCGTCTCCTGCGTAACCTTGGGCAGGCTGAATAAATACGCCTTGATCGCCAGCGCATCCTCGCGGCTCAGCAGCGAATACGACGTGTACGGGAAGGCCGGGTAGAGCCGCTTGCCGTCGTGGCGCACGCCGTCGTGCAGCGCACGCACGAAGTCGTCGTCGCTGTAGTTGCCGATGCCGGTCTTCTGGTCGGCCGTGATGTTGGACGAGTACAGGGTGCCGAACGGCAGCTTGAACGGCAGGCCGCCGGCGAACGGCTTGCCGCCGGAGACGGTGTGGCACGCCACGCAATCGGCTGCCTTGGCCAGGTATGCGCCGCGCACGATTTTCGACGCGGACGCCGGCGCGCCGGCCAATACCGGCGCCGTACCCGGGGTGGGATCGGAACGGGTGAGGTAGAAGTAAGCGGCCGTACCGAGGATGGCGGCGCACACGGGCGCCAGGATCAGGATGGGTTTCATGCCTTGCTCCCTTTTTGTGCCAGCAGCTCGCGGCGGATCGGCAGTTCGCGCAGGCGCACGCCGGTAGCCGCAAAGATTGCGTTGGCCAGTGCCGGTGCGGCAATGGCCGTGCCCACTTCGCCGATGCCGCCGGGCGCCTCGGTGTTGTGGACGATGTGGACTTCCACGTCGGGCGTTTCGTTCATCCTGATCATGCGATAGTCATTGAAATTGCTTTGCTCGATGGCGCCGTTGGCGATGGTCACTTCATTGAACAGCGCGGCGGACAGGCCGAACAGCAGCCCGCCCTGGATCTGCGCTTCGATCGAGCCGGTGTTGACAGGGATGCCACAATCGACCGCCACCACGGCGCGCCGCAGGCGCACGTCGCCGGCAGGCGTAACCTCCACTTCCACCATGGCGCATACCTTGCTGCCGAATGGCTCGCCCAGCGCCACGCCACGGCCCACGCGCGGGGGCAGGGCGGCGCCCCAGCCCATCTTGGCTGCGGCGAGGTCCAGCACTGCGGAGGCACGCGGATTGTGGCGCAGCAGGGCGCGGCGCCATGCGACCGGATCGGTCTTGGCGCGGTGGGCCAGTTCATCGAAAAAGCTCTCGACGATGAACAGGTTGTGCAGCGCGCCCACGCCGCGCCACCAGCCGACCAGCAAACCGGGCGGCATGTCGTGGCGTACCCATTCCACCTTCATGTTGGGGATGGCATAGGGCATGTCGGCCACGCATTCGATGGCGTCGCCATCGAGACCGTTCGGGCGCATGCCACCCGGCCGCCAGCGTCCCAACACGGTGGCGCTGCAAATGCGGTCGCCGTACCACACCGGCATGCCCTTGGCGTCCACCACCGCCGAAATCACGTCGTGGTACATCGGGCGCACGATGTCATGGCCGATGTCTTCTTCGCGGGTCCAGATGATCTTGAGCGGATACTTGACCAGTTTGGCGAACATCACCGCCTGGTCCACGTAGTCGCTCTCGAGCCGGCGGCCGAAGCCGCCGCCCAGGTATTGCGGGTGCAGCACCACCTGTTCCACCGCCAGGCCGGTAATTTTTGCGGCATTGGCGACCACCCGGGTCGGTACCTGGGTGCCGGCCCAGATCTCGCAGCGGTCGGCGGTGACGTGGACGGTGGCGTTGAGCGGCTCCATGGTGGCGTGGGCCAGCATCGGCAGCTTGTAGGTCGCTTCGATCAATTCGCCTTGCGGGCGCGTGCCTGCTTCGCGCCCGACGATGGCCTTGCCGCTGGCCTGGCTGGCAGCCAGGCCGGCGCGCAGGTCGCGCGTGGTCAGCCTGGCATTGGCGCCCCGGTCCCATTCGATGTCGAGCAGCTCCATGCCGCGTTTGGCCGCGCCGAAATGCACGGCCACCACGGCCACCGCGTTGGCTATCCTGAGCACATCGATCACGCCGGGCACGGCTCGCGTGGCGCGGTCGTCGAACTTTACCAGCCTGCCGCCGAAAGTGGGGCAGGCCTTCACTGTCGCCACCCGCATGCCGGGCACGCTGACGTCGATGCCGAATTTTGTGGTACCGGCCACCTTGTCGGCCGAATCGAGGCGCGCCATCGGTTTGCCGATCAGGCGGAACTCGCCGGGCGACTTGAGTTTGACGTTGCCGGGGTCGGGCAACCGGCTGGCGGCGGCAGCCACCTGGCCGTAGGTGAGCGTCCTGCCGCTGGCCTGGTGCCGGATCATGCCACGCTCCACCACGCAGTCGCCGGGCGCCACCTTCCACTTCGCGGCGGCCGCCGATACCAGCAGCGTGCGGGCGATGGCGCCTGCCGTGCGCAGTTCGGTGAAGGTGCTGCGGGTGCTGGTGGAGCCGCCGGTGATTTGCCCCTTGAGCAGCTTCATGCCATACAGTTCGTCGCTGGCCGGCGCGTGTTCGACCTGGATCTGGTCCAGGCCCACGTCCAGTTCTTCGGCCAGCAGCATGCACGAACCGGTGTAGATGGCCTGGCCCATTTCCACCATCGGCATCACCAGGCGGATGGCGCCGCTGGCGTCGATGCGCACAAAGGCGTTGGGGGCAAACGCAGGCGCGCCGTCGGCCGCTGCCGCCCTGGCATCGCCGGGCTGGCGGTGCGGGGTGACCGCGCCGAGGGCGGTCTTGGGCGTGGCCAGCCACACGAAGGCCACCGACAGTCCCGCAGCTTTCAGCAACTGGCGGCGCCCGGTCGAAACGGTGTCAATGACGTGGCTCATTTGCGGCCTCCGATTGCGGCAACGGGAATGGCTTGCGTGACCACGATCTTGCCGGTGGCCGCCTGCTTGATGGCGGCGCGGATGCGTACGTAGGTGGCGCAGCGGCAGATATTGCCGGACATGGCGGCGTCGATATCGGCATCGGTGGGATTGGGCGTGCGCTCGAGCAGCGCGGCGGCCGACATGATCTGGCCCGACTGGCAGTAACCGCATTGGACCACGTCCACCGCCAGCCACGCATCCTGGATGCGTTTGCCGCTGTCGGTGGCGCCGACCGCTTCGATGGTGGTCACCTCGCGGTTGCCGACGCTGGACACGGGCAGCACGCACGAGCGCACCGGGTTGCCGTCCACGTGCACGGTGCAGGCGCCGCACTGGGCGATGCCGCAGCCGAACTTGGTGCCGGTCATGCCGATCACGTCGCGTATCACCCACAGCAGCGGCGTGCTGCCCTCGACATCCACGACATGTTCGTGGCCGTTCACCCTTAGCGTTTGCGCCATTGTCCTGCTCCTCAAAGTTGGTGTTCCATTCGTTTTTGAGCGTAACAATGTTTTGACAAGGCGATAACTGGCCGTTGGTAATAAGCCGTTATGCGCCTTTTGCACAAATGCTGTTAGGAGCGCCCGACAAAGCCTCCATAGCTGCGTTGCAGCGCCTCGCCGTACTAGCGTACTGTCTTCGTCGCTGCGCCTTGCTCTGAAGGCTTTGCCGGGCGCTCTTAGGCCTGGCTGATGAATTTATTTGTCAGATAGTGACCGATGCCCTCGGCGCCGCCTTCGGAACCATGGCCGCTTTCCTTCATGCCGCCGAACGGTAGTTCGGTGGCGACGATGCGGTACTGGTTAATCCCGATCATGCCCGCTTCCAGGCCGTCGCCCACGTCGAGCGCGGTGCGGGCATTCGTCGTAAAGGCATATGCCGACAGGGCGTAGGGCAGGCGGTTGGCTTCCGCCAGGCCGTCGGCGAGGGTATCGAACGGCAGCAGCACGGCGATCGGACCGAATGGTTCTTCATGCATGATGCGCGCCGTCATCGGCACGTCGACCAGCACGGTGGGCTCGAAAAAATAGCCGGGGCGGTCGATGCGTTTGCCGCCGGCCAGCACGGTGGCGCCCTGTTCGACGGCGTCCGCAACCAGGGCCTCCATTTTGGCCAGTTGACGGGGATTGGCCAGTGGGCCAACCTGCGTTTGCGACGCCATGCCGTCGCCGATCACCAGCGCGCCGGTGGCGGCGACGAAGCGTTCGACAAACTGGTCGTACACGCCGCGCTGGACCAGGAAGCGGGTGGACGAGATGCAGATCTGGCCGGTGCCGCGAAAGCGGTTGGCCGCACCGCCGACCGCGGCGGCCTCGATATCGGCATCGTCGAACACCAGGACCGGACCATGGCCGCCCAGTTCCAGCGTGATCGGCTTGACGCCGGCGGCGGCCCGTTCCGACAGCAGCCGGCCCACCGGCACCGAGCCGGTGAACGCCACCTTGCGGATCACCGGCGAGGCGATCAGCCTGGCGGACACCATGTCCGGCACGCCGAACACCACTTGCAGCACGCCCTTGGGCAGGCCGGCGTCGTCCAGGCAGCGTGCCAGCGCCAGCGCGGTGGCCGGGCTTTCCTCGCCCGGTTTCAGGATCACGCTGCAGCCGGCAGCCAGCGCCGCCGACAGCTTGCGGGCCGGGGTGATGGCCGGGAAGTTCCACGGCGTGAAGGCGGCCACTGGGCCGATCGCCTGGCGCTTGACCAGTTGCTGCACGCCGGGACGGTTGGACGGCACCACGCGGCCATCGATGCGGCGCGCCTCCTCGGCGAACCACTCGAAGTATTCGGCCGCGCGCAGCACTTCGTCGCGGCTTTCGGCCAGCGGCTTGCCTTCCTCGAGCGTCATCAGGGTGGCGATGTGCTCGGCGCGCTCGCGCATCAGCGTGGCCCCCTGGCGCAGGATGCGCGAGCGTTCGGCCGGCACGGTGTGGCGCCAGACGTCGAAGGCGGTGCGCGCGGTAGTCAAGGCCAGGTCCAGGTCGGCGGCGGTGGCGAGCGGCACGCGGCCCAGGATGGCGCCGCTGGCGGGGTTGGCGACGGGCGCGGTGTCGCGGTTGCCCGCATCGAGCCAGGCGCCGTCGATGAACAGCGCGAGTTGGTCATAATTTAAAGTACGCATGATTTTTTCCTTGGTGGAGTTGAAGTGCCGTGGGAAGAAGCGTAAAACCGGACGGCGTGCGTGATAAGCGGGCGCCGTCCCACAACAGCTATGCAAGGAACGCAAAGATGCAATCAGAAAAATTCGCGGAATTTCTCGGCGTGTTCGTCGATGTCGCACGCGAGGGCAGTTTTTCCGGCGCGGGCCGCCGGCGCGGCCGCACGCCGTCGTCCATCGGCCGCCAGATCGACATGCTGGAAGAGCACCTGGAGTCGCCGCTTTTCCTGCGCTCCACGCGGCTGCTCACGCTCACCGATGCCGGCGAAGCGCTGCTGATACGCGCGCGCCAGATCCTCGACGCGCTGGCCGACGCCCAGCAGGAACTCGCTTCGATGAAGGGCGCGGTGACGGGCATTCTGCGGGTGGCGTGCTTTCCCACCTTCGGCAAGCGCTACGTGCTGCCGGTGATGGGGCAACTGGCCAGCCAGTATCCCGACCTGCGGCTGGAACTGGATTTGACGGAACGGCTGGCGGACCCGGTGGCCGAGCGCCTGGACCTGGTGATCCGCATCGGCGACCTGGCCGACAGCACGCTGATCGCCAGCCGCCTGGCCACCCAGACCCGCATCCTGTGCGCCAGCCCGGCCTACCTGGAGCGCGCGGGCGCACCGGCCGCAGTCAACGACATCGGCTGCCATCGCCTGATCGACAAGCTGCATGGCGCGGATTTACTGGGCTGGACCGACGTGCTGGGGCACCCGGCGCGCGCCTGCGGTGGTCAGCCGGTATTCGCCTGCGACGATTTCGAGGCGATGCGCCTGGCCGCACACGAGGGGATGGGGATTGCGTACTTGCCGGACTGGGTGGTGGGGCCCGATATCAAGGCCGGCCAGCTGCGCCAGCTGTTTCCCGAATGGTCGCAGCAGCCGTGCGCCACCACCGGTATCCACGCGTTGCGGGCGCTGCGCCAGCCGCCGGCACGCGTGACGGTGCTGCTTGATGCGCTGCGCGCGGCCATCGGGCAGCCGCCGGTGTGGGCATTGGCGTAAGGCGTAGCTGGCAGGCCTGTATCAGTGGCGTGATTGGTTTATTGCGGAGCTGCCAGCGCCGGCAACAGCGGCGCGATATCACCATCGGACGGCAGCGGCGCGAGATTGAGCAGGCGCATCACGAGCGTGTACACATCGACATTGTCGAACGCCGGCAGCACCACGCCGCGCTTGAACGCGGGACCGGTGGCGATGAAGATCGCGGCCATTTCGGGGACGGCGTTGTCGTAGCCGTGGTTGCCGCCTTTGAGCCTGGCGATGGCTCAATGCCGCCATGCCGTGGTCGGAGACGATCACCAGGTCGGCTTCCACCTGCCTGGCGGCCAAGCCATCCTGCAGGCGTGCGATGGCGCGGTCCACCACGGCCAGCGCGGTGGTGGTCTGTGGCGCGTCCGGGCCGAAGTCGTGGCCGGCGTGGTCCACATCGTCGAAATACAGGGTCATGAAGCCGAAGCGCTGATCGGCCGGGCGGTCCAGCCACGATAGCAGCAAGTCCACGCGCGCATCGGCCGGCAGTTTGCCATCGAACCTGGGCGAGACGGTGGGGCGCACGCCCCGGATATCCGCTTCGGACCCGGGCCAGAACAGCGTCGCGCTGCGTACGCCGTGGCGCTCGGCGGTCACCCATACCGGCTCGGCCTGGTCCCACCAGCGGCGGTCGATGACGGCCGCGCGGTTTTTTAGGGTGAAGTGCTGGCCCGGAATGGCGACATCGTTCATCTCGTTCTCGACGATGCCGTGATGGTCGGGCCGCAGACCGGTGACCAGCGTGTAATGGTTGGGAAAGGTAATCGACGGGAATGAAGGACGCATCGCCACGGCGCGCACGCCGCCGGCCGCCAGCCGGGCCAGGTTGGGCGTCACGCCACGGTCCAGGTACTCGGCACGAAAGCCGTCGATTGACACCAGGATGACGGGACGCGCCGGCTTGGCGTTAGCAGTGGCGGCGGCCAGGGACAGAAACAGGAGCAGGGCAGGCAGGATTTTCATGGCGGATAGTGTAGGCAAAGGACGTGACGTCATGATGACGTCATTGGTGATGGTGTCCATCTGCCAAACCGGAGAGTACTGCCTATCCTCTCACAACGGAATAATCCTGATCGCCGCATGCCTGAGCATCCCCGGTGCGATGGTGAGGATGTACAGCGCCTGGTTGAGGTCGTCCGCGCAGTACCTGCCGGAGGCCGTCATCGAAACTGCCTGCGGCGAGGTGAGGGGAGCGTCGTGGCGGGCATCCAGGATATCGTTGCTGCTCAGGCAGAGCAGGGACGCAGTGTCCATTATGACCGTGCCCTTGAAGCCGGAAAACATGGTGACGGTGTTGCCGCTCACTTTATAGATGGTGGCGCCGGCGCCCATCCAGATCGCGCCCAGGCCGGCGCGGATGGTGCCTACCCGGCGCGGCAGCGTCCAGTCCCGCGCGGCATCCTGGCTGGTCGTGCCCATTGCGCGCGAGCTCACTTGCCATCGTTCGATCACGTCCGGAGCATTGTCATACACCTTGCGCACCCATGGCCCGTGGGCATCTTCATGGTCGGCCAGGATGTCGATCCGGGTCAGGCGGTCGGGCGTGGTGCGGGCCAAGTGGTCGGTGGCGATTGCCGACCAGCGCGGCGTGCTGTACCACGCCGACGAACGTTTCAGGTCATGTGTGACGTCCGCCTGGGGCCGCGACGATCCGGGCCGATTGCCGCCAGCGCTGCTGGCGCGACTGGTCGGAGACGGCAACGGGCCGCGCACGCTGATGCACGAGGGGGTGATCTTGTAGTGCAGCCGCGAGCAGGACGTGTTGTTCCTGAAAGCGCGTGCGGCCGAAGCGGTCGATACGCTGAGCGAACGCGAGTTCCTGGTCGCCCGCCTGCTGGCCGGCGGCCTGACTCACAAGGAAGTGGCGACCCAGCTGCACCGCTCGCCGGAAACCATCCGCACCCAGATCAAGGCCATTTTCAACAAGCTCGACATTAACAACGTGGCGTTGCTGGGGACCTTGCTGGCGGTGCGGGAGTAAGGGCCGGTCAGGCGCGGAACGCGCGCCGCATGCCGTCGAGGTCGATGGCAGGCTGGTGCTGGGTCTGTTCTGCGGCCGTTACCGTGGTGGCTGGAGCGAACACCAGGCCTTGTACGAGCATGGCTGCCAGCAGCAGCATGCCGATAATTGCAGCGATCTTGATCGTGACCATGATTGTCTCCTTCTGTATGGCTGGTACGCACAAGCGTCCCGCGCTTTCTTACATTCAGAGTAGGCCGTAGCGGGGCAGAAGGGAAGCTGTTTTATCGGATAGCTGGTATTTTCAGGCCGGATGCTTCGACCACATCAATAAGTCCTAGGTCAGCGTGGCGCTGCCGTTGCGCGGTGCAGCATAGTAACTCTGGGTCCAGTACAGGCTGGTCAGGTAACTTTTTGCCGGTGACGTTGTTGAGGTTGACGGCCAGGCTCAGGTAACCATTAGCCGACCGAAGCTATAACGTTGATAGCTCGAGTTTTGTGGTGTTTGCGCGCAGGCGCGTTTGATCTCGGACAAGGCCATGCTGGCGCGCGCCCACTACGCTGGTCGTTGGTCCGGGAGGCTGCGATGGCGAAATTCCTGTATGCAGTATTGTTGTTTTGCCTGGCCGGCTGCGCCGGCACCTCGCATCGCGCGCCGGCGCCCGGCGATGCGGAAGTGATCCCGATTACGGCACAGTGGCTGGCCGAGCAGCGCCTGCTGCGCGATGCTGGCGGAGGCGGCGGTGTCCTTGTTCCTGGCCCTGGTACGCCCCCCACTTCCACGCAACCCGTTTCCGTTGGTGAGGCGACGGCTGAGGCTGGTGCTGGTGCCTATCGCCGTACCTGGCCGGTAGCCGGCAGTGCCGGGGCTTTCCTGGCGCCTGGCGCAAGCAACGGTGGCCAGTACCGGCTCGGCGTTGGCGACGTGCTGTCCATCACTGTATGGGACCATCCGGAACTGACCGGCGCCGGCCTGCCGTCGCGGTCCGACAACCTGGACGGCCAGATCGGCCCACCGCCGGCCACGTTTGTCATCGATCAGCAGGGGCAATTGCACTTTCCGTTTGCCGGCGCCGTGCCGCTGGCCGGGCTCACCCGCGAAGAGGCGCGCGACAGCCTGGCACAGCGGCTGGCGCGCTACTTCCGCGCGCCGCGCGTGACAGTCACGGTGATGGCCTACCGCAGCCAGCGCGTGTATGTCGATGGCCAGGTGCGCACGCCCGGCCCGCAGCCGATCAACGACATTCCAATGACACTGCTTGAAGCGCTCAACCGCGCCGGCGGCCTGCTGCCCACCGCCGACCAGAGCCGCATCACGGTCGAGCGCGCTGGACGACGGTACCGCATCGACCTGGTGGCGGCAATGCGTGGCGGGCCGCCGCAGGCGCCAGACCGGTCAGCCAGCCCGGCACCTGGCCAGTCGCCAGGACTGCTGCCATACCAAGGGTATCCGGGCGCGATGTTGCTGGCCGACGGCGACGTGGTCCGGGCGCCGCCGCGCGACGAGAACAAGGTATTCGTGGTAGGCGAAGTACTGTCGCCGCGCGCACTCACCATGCACGACGGCCGCCTCAGCCTGGGCGAGGCGCTGGGTGAGGCCGGGGGGCTCAATCCGCAAAGTGCGGATGCTGGCCAGGTGTACGTGGTGCGCCGCGCACAGCAGGGCGACACTGCGTACATGACTGGTTCACCGGGCTCGCTTAACGAGCTTAACGAGCTTAACGGTCCAAACGGGCTCGTCACGGCTGGCGCGGACGCATCGGCGGCGCCTTCAGCGCCGCGCGGGCCGCTGGTCTTCCGGCTCGACGCCCGGTCGGCCAGCGCGCTGGCCCTGGCCGAGCAGTTCGAGTTGCAGCCGCGCGACGTCGTGTATGTGGCCGCCTCCATGCTGACCAACTGGCACCGGGCGATTAGCCAGTTGTTCCCGGGCGAACTGTCTTCAGCCGTCGGCGTGACCACCAGGCCATAGGAGTCTCACATGGATACGCCACGCGACGCCGACACTTCCCGCATGCTGCGCCCGCTGCCAGGCGTGGCGCAGCCAGCCCGCCTGATCGAGCACCCGGCGCCGCCGGCACCGCCCGATCCGACCATGCTGGCCTGGCGCGCCTGGTTCCGTGCACTGGCTGCACGGCGCTGGCTGATTGTGACGGTCACCGCGCTGTGTACGCTGGCGGCGCTGGGCTATGCGCTGGTGGCGCCACCCGTCTATCAAGCCAATATGCTGTTGCATGTGGAGGAAGAACAGCCCAACGCCTCGAAGAACATTCTCAACGAAGTGTCGTCGCTGTTCGAGACCAAGAAGGCGGCGATTGCCGAGATGGAGCTGCTGCGCTCGCGGCTGGTAGTGGCGCCGGCAGTCGATACCCTGCGCCTCTATATCCACGCGCGGCCGCGCTATTTTCCGCTCGGCGGCGAGTGGATCGCCCAGCGCCGGGGCGGTCAGCTGTCGGCGCCTGGCCTGTTCGAGCGCGGCGGCTATGCATGGGGTGGCGAAAAGATCGACGTTGCCGTGTTCGATGTGCCCAGCCAGTGGTACGGCCGCCAGTTCCGTATCACCGCGCTCGGCGGCGAACGCTGGCGCCTGGCCGACAGCGCCGGCCGCACTTTGCTTGAGGGCAGGGTGGGGCAACTGGCGCGGCTGGAAATACCTGCGGCTATAGGGGCTGTAGAGGCTGTAGCGGCGGATTCAGCCGGAATGGCAAGAGCAGCGCGAAAAATCGGGGCAAGCGCGCCGGACGTCGTGGAATTGCTGGTCACGCGGCTGCGCGGCGCGCCCGGTACCCGTTACCTGCTGCGCCGTACTTCGCGGCTGGCAGCGCTCGAGAGCGTGCAGCGCGCGTTACAGATTTCCGAGCAGGGCAAGCTGTCGGGCATTATTTCGGTCACC
The DNA here is from genome assembly GCF_001421905.1 of Duganella sp. Leaf61. Classification (NCBI taxonomy): domain Bacteria; kingdom Pseudomonadati; phylum Pseudomonadota; class Betaproteobacteria; order Burkholderiales; family Oxalobacteraceae; genus Duganella; species Duganella sp. Leaf61. Next base: position 134,347 of record NZ_LMLM01000030.1, on the reverse strand, counting down.
TTGCAGGGCAGCGATCCGCAGCAGGTGTATGCCACGCTGAGCGAGATCGGCCGCGAATACATGCGGCAAAACCTGGCGCGCCGCACCGAGGAGGTACAAAAGACGCTGGCCTTCCTCGATCGCCAGTTGCCGGTGGCCAAGCAGCAACTGGAAGCGGCCGAGGCCAGCTACAACGGCTTTCGCAGCGGCCACGACACCATCGACCTGACCCAGGAGGTGCGCATTGCGCTCGATACGCTGGCGGCGTCGCAGGCACGGCGCAGCACGCTGGTGCAAAAGCGCGCCGAGTTGTTGGGCCGCTTCACCGACGAGCACCCGGTGTTGCAGGCGGTAGCGCAGCAAATGCGCGAGAACGACCGCGAAATTGCCGCACTGGAAACCCGTATCAAGCGCCTGCCGCGCATCGAGCAAGAGCAGGTGCGGCTCGAGCGCGACGTCAAGGTCAGCTCCAACCTCTATACTGAATTACTCAACACGGCGCAGCAGTTGCGGCTGATGGCGGTGGGCAGCATCGGTACCGTGCGCATGGTGGACATGCCGGTGGCGCCCGAGAACACGCTCAAGCCCAACCGGCCGCTGATCGTGATGCTGGGCATGGTGAGCGGCGTGTTCCTCGGCGCGCTGCTGGCGCTGGCCTGGCGCGCCGTGCGCGGCGGCATCGACGCCGCCGAACGCATCGAAGCACTGCTGGGGCCGAACACCGTGCACGCGATCATTCCCCATAGCCGCAGCCAGGACCGGTTGCGCCAGCACGCGCGGCGCGCGCGCAAAAGTGGCCTCTCTCTCCAAGCCGACCAGCAGTTGCCGGCCTCGCTGCTGCTGGCACATGCGGCGTCCGACGACGTTGCCGCCGAGAGTCTGCGCGCTTTCCGCGCCACGTTGCAATTCGTGCTGCCGCACAGCCGTAACAATGTCGTGTGCTGCCTGGGTCCCACGCGCGAGGTCGGCGCGGCCTTTGTCTCGGTCAACCTGGCGCTGCTGCTGGCGGCTGGCGGCCAGCGCACGCTGCTGGTCGATGCCGACCTGCGCGATGGCACGCTGCACGAACACTTCGGCCTCGACCGTGCGGCCGGGCTGGCCGATTGCCTGGCCGGTATGTTGCAGCCGCACCAGGCGCTGCGCGCCGAGGTGGCACCCCGGCTCGACTTCATCGCTGCCGGTGGCGCCGTTCCGCACCAGGCCGAGTTGTTGCAGCCGGGGCTGTTTGCTGACGTACTGGCGCGTCTCGGCGCGCGCTACGACGTGGTACTGGTGACGGCACCACCGGTGCTGACGGCCGCCGACGCGCTGGTGGTGGGCGCCAGTGCCGGGTCCGTGTTCGTGGTGGCGCGTGCTGGTGTCACTACCGAGGTCCAATTGGGAGCTGCGGTCAAGCGTCTCAACCATGCCGGCATCGCGCCGCGCGGGGTGGTGTTCAACGATGTTTGACGCCAAAACATAAAATTTTTTCGTGCCCGACTTCGTCTCTCTTTTTGGCTGCAAGCCGCATGTTTACTGAGTATTAACTTGCTCAAAAGCATATCTATTTGCATTATAAAAACCTTGTCAGAACTTTTTTTCTGAAAGCATTGAACTATAGAACTTGACGCCGATCAAACCTTGCTCATTTACTTTGAAAAAGCGAGGAACGGCTGATGAAATTATCTGTCAACTACCTGTCTCAAACCGCCGGCGCGACCGCATGCATGGTGCTGCTGGCTGCGTGCGGCGGCGGCCAAAACGATAGCGCCACCCAGGCATCCGGCCTGACGCTGGCTGCCACCACCCAGGTGTCGGACGAACCGGCAGCGGACGCCAGCTATAACGCTGCGGCCACTGCGCTGTACGTGGCGACGACTGGCGCCGACAGCAATCCCGGCACCAGCGCCAAGCCGTTCAAGACCATTGCCCGCGCCGCCCAGGCGGCCACGCCCGGCACCGTGGTACATGTGGCGCCCGGTGTCTATGAAGGGGGCTTCCGCACCAGCACCAGCGGCACGCCGACGGCGCGCATCCGCTATGTGTCCGATACCAGGTGGGGCGCGAAGATCGTGCCGCCGGCCACGTCTGCCAATGCCGTGGCCTGGGACAACCGGGGCAGCTATGTCGATATCGACGGTTTCGAAGTCGATGGCAGTGCGCACAAGGCCGGTACCCGCTGGGCCGTGGGTCTGTACACGGCCGGCTCGTTCGGCACGGTGACCAACAGCCATGTGCACCACGTGGGCCAGGGCGCGTGCGCATCGGGCGGCGGCATCGGCGCCGACAGCTATTACGGGGGCGCCAGCAACGATGTGCTGGCCAACGTGGTACACGACATCGGCGCGGCCGGTTGCAAGACCATGTTCGGCGTGTTCGTCAGCAGCGCCGACAGCGACGTCAAGAACAACCTGATCTATGGCGTGTCGCAGGCCGGGGTGCAGCTCTGGCATGACGCCGCGCGCGTGACGGTGAGCCATAACACCATCTTTGCCGCCCATACTGGTATCGTGGTGGGAGGCGGCGATCCCTATGTGTCCAGCGGCGTCAACGATTACTCGCGGGTGGCCAACAACATCGTGGTCGATACCCAGTACGGCGTGGTCGAACAGGGCAACGTGGGCAGCAACAACACTTACAACAACAACCTGATGCACCAACAAACGGCCTATCCGTACATGTTGATCAAGGGCGTCGCGGTGGCTACCATCGCGGCGGCGCCGCAGTTCGTCAATTACGTGCGCACCGGTGGCGGCGACTACCAGCTGCAAGCGACGTCGCCCGCGATCGACAAGGGCTCGGCCGCCGATGCCACGCCCACCGACCTCAATGGCAAAGCGCGTCCGTCAGGCGCCGGTCCCGACGTGGGCGCCTACGAGTTCAACGGCGCGACCCCGACGCCGACACCCAATCCCAACCCTGCGCCCAACCCGGTGCCATCGACGCCGAACAACCTGTACGTCTCGACGTCGGGTTCGGACAGCAACTCCGGTGCGCAAGGCTCGCCGCTGCGCACGATCGCCCGCGCGTCTGCGCTGGCCAAGCCCAACACCACCGTGCACGTGGCGCCGGGCACCTACGCCGGCGGCTTCAAGACCACCACCAGCGGCACGGCTGCCGGCCGCATCTACTACTACTCGACCACCAAGTGGGGGGCAAAGATCGTGCCGCCGGCCAATTCCAGCAATAACATCGCCTGGGACAACCGCGGCAGCTACGTCGATATCATCGGCTTCGAGGTCGATGGCAGCAAGCTGCAGGGCGGTACCGTGTGGCGCAGCGGCCTGTACACAGGCGGCTCGTATGATGTGATTCGTGGCAACCGCGTGCACCACATCGCCAACACGCTGGCATGCAACGGCAGTGGCGCCTCGGCCATCGGTGTCGATTCGTACTACAAGGGCATCAAGGGCGACGTCATCAACAACTTTGTCCACGATATCGGTCCGGCCGGTTGCAAGTACATCCAGGGCATCTACGTGAGCACGTCGGGCAGCGTGGTGGGCAACGTGGTGTACCGCGTGTCGGAGGCGGCAATCCACCTGTGGCACGATGCGACCAATGTCATCATCGCCAACAACACGGCGGTCGCTTCCGGCACTGGCATCGTGGTGGGCGCGGGCGATTTCTACAACCGCAGCGCCCCCAACGACTACACGCACGTCGTCAACAACATCGTGTACGACAACCGCTACGGCATCACCGAGCAGGGCTCGACCGGTACCCACAACACCTACCGCAACAACCTGGTGTACCAGAACAGCATCTACAACATCAGCCTGAAAAACGGGCTGAAGGCGACCGGCACGGTGTCGGCCGATCCGCAATTTGTCAGCTACACGCGTACCGGCACGCCGGACTTGCACGTGCGCGCGTCGTCGCCGGCCAAGGGCAAGGGGACGGCCGACTATGCGCCGGCGATCGACATCGAGGGCAAGCCGGTCACGGCCCCGGTGACCATTGGTGCGTATCAGTAAAGCAGTAGCCGCCGGTCCCTCACCCCGCGTCGATGGAGCGCCGTGCAGGCGGCGCTTCAACGACGCGATCGATGTCTTTGAGGCCCGGCAAGCGCCGGCGTAGCAGCCGTCGCAGCCTGCCCGTTTGTGCCTCGAATGGCAGGTGAAACAGATAGGCCAATGCCAGTACCACGGCCAGCATGGCGGCATACACCGCCAGGCTGGTGGGTTCTCCCGGCGCCAGCAGCGCGCCATTGCGGTACGCCCACAACATGCGCTGCAACGGGATATGCACCACGTACAGGGTGAACGAGAAGCCGGCCAGGAAGGCTCCGGTCTGCGCCACCGCCGCCGCCGGACGGCCACGTCCCACGCTGCACAGGCATACGACCAGCAGCAACGCCAGCAACAGGTCCGGGTCCAGGGTGGACAAGGTGAAGTCGCCATCCTGCCCCCCTAGGCGCAGCAGCGCGGCAACCACCAGCAGCGCGCCGCGCCACAGCCAGCGCTGTACTACCGAGAAATCAAAACGCAGGCGCGATGCCGCCACCCCCAGCAGCCACACCAGGAAATAGCCGGTGATCGCCGCGCCCAGCAGCGTTGCCACCGCAAACGCCAGCGCCGCGCACGCGAGCCGCAGCCAGGCGGCGCCGGCGCGCGCTGCGATCACCAGCAGTGGAAACAGCACGTAATACCAGGTTTCGTTGGCCAGGCTCCAGAGCGGAAAGTTCTCGCCGAAAGGCGGCACGACCAGCGTCTGCAAGCCGACCAGGTTGCCCAGCAGCGTGGAAAACGACCACGCTGTGCGGGCGTCTGCTCCGGCGATATCGGCGGTAGTGCCAGCAACATTGACTGGCAGCGTGCGGGCGTTGGTAGCCGCATCGTCCGTGGCAGCCGTGCCGGCGCCGGCATGGGTAACAGCGGCGGTACCTGCGGCAGGCGTGACAACAACGGTATCGGCGGCCGGGTTGGCATCGGACCACGGCAGTGCGCCGGCCCAGGCCAGTGCCAGCATCAGCATAAAAGCTGGTAGCAGCACGGTCCACAGCCGCGTGGCGCGATCGAGCGCATAGTCGCGCAGCGCCCGTGCCGGCGGCACATCGTGGCTGCGGTCGAGGAACACACCGCCCACCAGCCAGCCGCTGAGCACAAAGAACACCAGCACCGCCTGGTGCGCGAAGCCGGTCATGAACGCCAGTCCCTGGTACCACAAGGGCGGATCCGTCATGGTGCTCAGACCGGGAAACACCTGGGCGCGCAAGTGGGCCGCCGCCACCTGCAAGGCCGCCAGGCCGCGCAGCCAGTCGATCAGCACCGACTGCCCGCCGTGCGTGGCCAGCCGGCTGCTGCGCAGTACACGCAACAGCGGTCGCTTGCGGCGCGCGCCGAACAGGAGCGTGGCGACCGTGCACAGCAAAATCTGCAAGTCGGTGGCGAAGCTGCGGCGCTGCACGTAGCGCGCATAGTACTTGAGTTTTACGGGCAGCACCTGGTGCAGGTAGGCGTGTTCGGGGTCAACGGCCTGGCGCAGGATGTCGCCCTCGTTACGGAAGCGCAGTGCGGCCCAGTCGGTAATGCCCGGCGCGACTGACAGCACGACCGCGCGCACGGCTGGCGGATAGTGGACCACGTAGCGCGGCACTTCGGGGCGCGGACCGACCAGGCTCATGTCGCCGCGCAGCACATTGACCAGCTGCGGCAGTTCGTCGAGCTTGTGGCGCCGCAGCCAGCGCCCGGCCCTGGTGGCGCGCCGGTCGTCGGTCACCGACAGCTGGCCGTCGCGTTCCGCGCCAGCGGCCATGGTGCGGAACTTGAGGATATCGAATGGCGCACCGTGTCGCCCCACGCGGCGCTGGCGAAACAGCACTGGTCCCGGCGAGTCGCAGCGTATCCATGCCGCCAGCAGTAACAGCAATGGCGAGAGCAGCAACAGGCCGGCCAGCGCGGCGGCGATATCGAACAAACGTTTGGCTAACATAGCAACTCCGTCAGGGTGGCGATTACGCGCGCCTGGCCGGCATCGGCCATGGCGGTGTAGAGGGGGAGCGTCAACTGCGCGTGGTAGCTGGCTTCGGCATGGGGGAATTGTTCGGGACGCAACTGGTAGCGGTCGCGCCAGTACGGCTGGCGGTGCAGCGGGATGTAGTGGACGCTGGTGCCGATGCCGTGTTCCGACAACTGCTCGATCAGGCGGTCGCGCGCCAGTGGCGCCTTGGCCGTCAGGCGCACCGGGTACAGGTGCCAGGCGTGCTGGCTGCCGGCCGGCGCATCGGGCGGCAGTATCAACGGTAGGTCGGCGAGGCATTCGGTATAGCGGCGCGCCAGTTGCTGGCGGCGCGCCAGAAAGCCGTCGATCTTGCGCAGCTGCGCACGACCGATGGCGGCGGCAATATCGGTAAGGTTGTATTTGAAGCCGGGCGCGATCACCTGGTAAAACCAGGCCGGCCGGCGTGAAGTGAAACGGTCGAAGGCGTCTTCGCTGATGCCGTGCAGGCGCATCACCCGCACCCGGCGCGCGATGTCCGCGTTGCGGCACACCACCATGCCGCCCTCGCCGGTGGTCATGGTCTTGTTGGCGTAAAAGCTGAATACGGTGGCATCGCTGTCCAGCGTTCCCACCAGGCGCCCGCGCAGGGTGGTGGGAAAAGCGTGAGCCGCGTCCTCGATCACGCGCAGCCCGTGGTGGTGGCGTGCCAACTCCACGATGGCGTCGATGTCGCAGGCCAGGCCGCCGTAATGGACCGGGACCACGGCGCGCGTGTTCGGTGTAATGGCGGCGGCGATGGCTTCGGGCTGCAAGCACAGCGTGTGCGGATCGACATCGACGATCACCGCGTCGGCGCCCAGGTAGCGCACCACTTCGGCGGTGGCGGTGAAGGTCATGGTGGGCACGATCACTTCGTCGCCGGGACCGATGCCGAGCGCTTCGAGCGCCAGGTGCAGGCCGGCAGTGGCGGAGTTGACGGCGATGGCGTGCACGTCGCCGCCCAGGTAGGCAGCGAATTCCTGTTCGAACTGGCGGCTCACCGGTCCACTGGTGATCCAGCCCGATTGCAGGCACTCGAGCACGGCGGCGGCTTCTTCGTGGCCCAGGTCGGGTAGGGCGAAGGGGAGGAAGTCATCTGGGGGAGTAGTCATCGTGGTCTCCTTTGGTACGGATGCTGACTGCGGATTGCCGGCTGCGGTGCGCACTGCCGTGACGGAGTGATCGGCGGGCGGCCAGGGGCCGGCAGGCTATTGCGTGCTATGGCGGCTGGTGCGTGGTATCGCGTGTTGCTGCATGCCGGTGCCAGGACTGGGCTGACCGGTTCGACAGCAGGCATCGAGGTAGTGCTGCGCCAGCAACCGGTAGTCGAGGTGGCGGCGGGCGTAGGTGGCGCCGCGCTGGCCCAGTTCCTGGCGTTGCGCTGGCGGCAGGCTGGCCATGTGGCTGATGGCGGCGGCCAGCGCGTCCGGGTCTTCGGGGACGATGCTCAGGCCGCAGCCGGCATCGGCCACCGTGTCGTTGGCTGCGTCCACCGCGTGGATCACGGGGCGCGCCGCCATCAGGTAGTCGCCCAGCTTGTTGGGCGAGATGCCGTAGCGGTACAAGGGCTGGCGCCGCCAGCCCAGGTAGGCGATGTCGAAACTGCCCAGCAGCGCCGGCATGCAGGGCTTGGGCAGCGGCGTGAGGAAGTGCACATGGTGCAGGCCGTCCACGTCCACGCGCCGTTGCAGTTCCTGCTTGTGCGGACCGGCGCCGGCCAATACAAAAGCCAGCGGCTGGCCGCGCAGCAGGCTGGCGGCGTCGAGCAGGGTGTCGAGCGCGTTGGCGGCGCCATGGCTGCCCGCGTAGCCGATCAGCATGCGGCCCTGGGCGCGCAGGCGCGCGAGCAGCGTTGCCACCGGCCCGGGCAGTGGCGTCAACGTCGCTTCCCACTCGGCCGGCACCACGCCGTTGGGCACGACGTGCAGCTTGTGCGGCGCCATGCCGTGCGCCGCCATGTGGCCGCCCGCGTGGGGCAGGATCGAGATCACGGTGTCGGCATGGCGGCAGGCATAGTCTTCGGCCGACTGCATCATCCGGATGAACGGATGGCGCGGCGACATGCCACCGAGTTCGATCGGTGACAGCGGCCACAGGTCGTGCACCTCGAATACCAGCCGGGCGCCGGCTGCCTGGGCGATACGGCGCGCGGGCCAGATATCGGCCGGGTACGTGCTCGATGCGATCACCAGGTCGGGCCGCTCGGCCGCCAGCCGCTTCGACTGCTGGTACAGGCGCGCGATGAAGGCGCCGATATTGGCCGCACGCCGTGCGCCGTTGCTGTCGTAGGCTGGTACGGCCAGCCAGCGGTAATCGATGCCATCGATTTGCTGGTCCAGCACCGCGCGGCCATCCATCTGCGGTGCCCGCGCGCGCAGGTGCGAGGCGCTGGCCGCCACGATGCGCACCCGGTGGCCGGCGCGCACCCATTCGCGCGCCAGGTAATAGGGGCGGTATTCCATGCCGTGGTGGGTCGAGCCGGCATAGTGGTTGATCAGCAGGATGTTCATGAGCGCTCCTCGGTTACCAGAGCCACGCGTCGAGCGCGCGTACCAGGTTCTTGTGGCTGTTGGCGGCCCAGCCGGCGTGCCATTGCGACGGGTGCGTGAGCAGGCAGATGCGCCGGTGCTTGCCCAACGCCACCTGCGGCGCCACCGGGTGGAAGTAGCGCGGCGCCGGCTTGTCGCTGATATACAAATCAAAGCTGGACAGCAGCTCGGCGTCGTAGCATTCGGCGTCGATGCCGCAGCGGGTACGCAGCTCGCTGTCATCGAGCACCGCGCAATTGGTGATGCCAAGGCGCCGGTTGGCAAAGTCGCCGTGGCTGGCCACCGTGTGCAGCTTGCGGCCCAGCGTGGCCTCGATGCGCTGGAAGTTCGCTTCGAATTCGGCGCGGATCTGGTCCAGCCGCGCGCGCACTTCACCCGGCAGCTTCAGGTGGGTGCGCTTGGCGTAGGTGGCCAGTTCCTCGTAGTGGTAGCTGGCCTCGCTGCCATAGTCCTCGATCGCGTGCATCAGGCCGAAGTCCAGCGTGGACAGGCGGAAGTAGTAGCTGGCGCGCACGCCGTGGCGCTGCTCGATCTCGAACATGCGGCGCGCGGTGGCCAGGTCGGTGTCGATGTCGTGGCGGTGGACCAGCACCGGCGGAGGCGGCTGGCGATACGCGGCGCCGTTGCCATGGCCCGGGCTGCGCAGCGTGTGCAGCCAGCCGCGCACCGAGGTCTGGCGGTAACCGTGGTCGCGCGCCTGCGCCAGCAGGGCGTCGTAGTGCGGCAGCCGGCTTGGCATCAGGTAGTCGGCGTACAGCCGGTTCAGGATGGTTTTCATTGCAGCGTGTAGCGCACACGGTACGGCGTGAAGCCGAGCATGGTCTTGAACTGGCGCAGGCCCGGTTGCGCGCCGAAGAAGGTGTCGTACATCAGGTAGTCGGGGCCAGTGCCGGTGCGCGCTTCGGCCAGCAGCAGGCTGACGATGTCGGCGATCATCAGGTGCATCACGCCGTCGTTGTTGCGGTAGCCGAGCAGCTGGGCGAACGCGGCGAAGTTGCCGAAGCGGCCCATATTGCAGTAGGCGACCAGTTGCTCGCGTTTGTCGAACACGCCGAAATAGCGGTAGTGGCAGAGCGGCTCGTAATGCGCGGCCTTGTCCTGGTAGCGCGCATCCATCGGCCGGCCCTGGCGGCTCGACATGCTGGTGTTGATGGCGTGGATGGCGTCGATGTAATCGTTGCGGTCGATCTGCACCAGCCGGTAGCCGCGCTTGCGTGCCTTGCCCACGTAGCTGGCCGCGCCGCTGCCCGGGTACACGGCGGGTTCGGCCAGCCGCCGCAGGTCGATCAGCGCCACGCCCAGCTGCTTGTGGCCGATCACCTTGTAGCGTGGATGCCGGCGGGTGAACTGGCGGTGGGTATTGCGCACGTCGTCGGGATGGTAGCGGGTGTCGAAGCACAGCGTGGCAACGGGCAGGCGCGCCACTTCGAGCACCAGCCGGCAGCCGCGCGCGAGGGGGGCGAAGTTGAACAGTCGGGGGAGATTGGCGATCATGGTAAACCTCATGCAATGGCGTAGCGGATGCGGTACGGCGCGAAGCCGAGCTTGCGCTTGAATTCGCGCAGGCCGGGCAGGGCGCCGAGATAGGTGTCGTACATCAGGTAGTTGTAGCGGTGTTCGTCGATCAGGCGGCAGGCGATATCGGCCAGCAGCAGGTACATCACGCCGTCGGTCTTGATACCCAGCAGGCGGTCGGTGGCGGCGAAGTCGCCGTAGATGCCGAGGTCGCAGTAGGCCACCAGCTTGCCGTCGCCATCGCGCACGCCGTAGTAGCGGAAGCTGTCCACGGCCACGTAATGGTCGGTGCGGTCGGTGTAAGCGGCGTCCATGGGCCGGCCCTGGCGCATGCGCTGCGAGGTATTGATGCGGTGGATGTCGTCGATGTAGTCGTTGCGGTCGATTTCTGCCACCGTGTACCCGCGCGCGCGGGCCCGTTGCGCCTGGTAGCCGGCGTGGTCTTTCTGCGCCACCGACTGCAGGTAGTCGGCGCCGCTGGCGAACGCGCGCAGGTCGATCAGCGCCACGCCCAGCGACTTGTTGCGCACGATGCGGTAGCGCGGGTGCGGCTTGGTAAAGCTGGCGTAGGTGCGCCGTATCAGGTCGGGATTGAGCGAGGCATCGAAACGCAGCCGGGCGCGCGGCAGGCGGACGATGTCGGCGACTAGTCGCAGCCGCGCCAGCACGGCCGGCCAGAGCCCGGAGGTGTCAGAGGTGGTCATAAAAGTCGATCAGCTTGGTGGACTGGCTGCGCCAGTTGTAACGGGTGCGTACCGCGCGGCGGCCGTTATCGCCCATGCGGCGGGCGATGTCCGGGTGGCCGGCCAGGTAGTCGATGGCGGCGGCGATCGCGGGCGGATCGCACGGATCGACGCACAGCCCGCACGCTCCGCCACCGGCGCTACCGCCTTCCACGATGGCGCGCCAGCGCGGGAAGTCGGACGCGATCACGGGAATGCCGGCGGCCATGTACTCGAACATTTTCACTGGCAGCGCATCGAGGTGGTTGAGCGTGGGATGCAGCGTGACCAGTCCCGCGCGCGAGGCACCCAGCAGTGCGGCCACGTCGCCGCGCGCCAGTTGGCCCAATGCGTCGATGTGGCGCCAGCCGGGGCGGGCGCGCAGTTGTGCGGCCAGCGCAGGTTCGCTGAAAGCGCCGGCCAGTTGCAGCCGTACGGGCGTTTGCAGCAGCTCGCAGGCGTGTACCATTTCGGCAATGCCGCGTATCGCCGACAGCCCGCCTGCGTAGCATACTTGCAGCGGCTTGTCGGCCCAGGCCAGGTCGGCGCCGAACTCCTCGGGCATCGGAAAATTGTTGATGTCCACCGTGGCGCGGTTGATGCGCTCGAACCGTTCGCGGATGAACGGCGTGGCCGTGATCACGCCATCGAGCCGGCGGCAGGCCTGGTGTTCGAAGCGGGCGTAGGTGGCGGCCAGCGCGCGCCGGGTCCAGGTTGGCAGGTAAGGCTTGCCGAGCAACTGGCGCGGCACGTCCTCGTGGGCGTCGAATATCACCTTGCAGCCGTGGCGTTGCAGCAGCAGGCCGGCCGGCAGCAGCTCGGGGTCGTGCAACTGCACCACGTCGGGCGCCAGCGCCAGCGCGCAGCGATACACGCGGGTAGTGGCCGACATCATCCTTTGTAGCCGTCCACGTGCGGCGCCGGCATCGACGATGCGGATGCCATGGCGGTCTTCGTCACCACGGCCGTCGGCCACCACCAGCGTGACCCGGTGGCCGTGATCGGCCAGCGTGCGGCACTGCTTGCCGAAGATGCGGGCGTCGTGGCGCGGATGGGCAGACGTCAGGTGGGCGATATTGAGCATGTCAATCTCCCGCGCGGTACCGCGCATAGGCGCCCAGCGCGGCGCCGATCAGCATGTCGCTGAAAAAATGCGACAGGCACAGCAAGAGCAAGGTGCTGGTCAGCAGGCTCCAGGCCAGCAGGTAGCGGTGGTCGCGGCTGGTGCGTCCGCCCAGCAAATAGCCGTGGATGGCCAGGTGCGTGAGCGGATAGAGCAACAACGCCAGCAGCGCGGCAAACCCCAGCAGCCCCAAATCCACCCACGCCGACAGGATGTTGTGGGCGTAGCGGCCGCTCGGGTAGCTGCCGTAGTCGCCCAGGATAGGGTGGTCGGCGATGGTGCGCAGCGCCTGCTCGGTGAGCGCGTGGCGCGCGCTGGCGGATGTGGAATGCGACAAATCGAGCAGTTCCAGCGTGCGGTTGCCCGGCACGGCTGCCACCAGCGCATCGAGATTGAACTGCAACAGCATGATGGCCCCTGCCATCAGCATCAGCATGGCCAGGCGCGAACGTGCTGCGTGCAGCTCGAACAGGGGGATCAGGAACAGCAGCGCGCCGAACTCGCTGCGCGCGGTGTTGATGTACAGCGTAGGCAGGCCCAGCGCGTACAGCGCCCAACGCAGCGAGGTATGCCGGGTGCAGGCCAGCAGTACCACCATGGGCAGCAGGTAGGAGCGTGAGAAACCCTGGTACGTGGCCACGCTTTCGGGATCGCGCGCGGCGCCCAGCGCGGCGAGGTAAAAAGCGCCATCGACCGCGTACGCGAACACCACCGCCGACATCGCCAGCAGGCTGGCCAGCAAGGTCAGCTGGAAGCGCTTCGATTCGAAGTCCAGCGTCTTGAAGATCACGAACAGCAGGAACATGTACAGCAGCCCCAGGGTGTGGTGGCTGGTGGCGCCGCCACCGGCCAGGCCCATGTGCAGCACGATGATGGTTGCATAGTAGGCCAGGAACGCCAGCCACGCGGCATCCACCCGGTGCACGCGCCAGCCGCAGGCGCGCATGCGCAGCAGGTATGACAGCAGCAGCGGCGTGCACATCAGCAGCGAGATCCAGGCGAAGTAGCCGCCCAGGTAGGCGCGGATCAGGCCGAGGCCAAGCAGGGTCTGGTAGGCAAAAAAGCCGGGGAACAGCAGCCAGAACGCCAGTTCGGCCCAGGCCGGACCGAGCAGGCCAAGCGGCCCGGCGCGGCGCCCGGCCGCGTACACCTGCGTCAGCGGCGGGGCGGGGAAGGCGATGGCGTCAGCCGGCAGCATGGAGCCTCCGGCCCGGCGGGCGGTCGAGCGCGTAGCGGTACGACAGGTGCAAATACACCAGGTATAACAGCGAATAGCCGATGCTGTAAGCCAGCACATTGTGCGCCAGCGACAGCGGCGCCGCAAACGCGGCGACGGTGGTGGCAAACAGCGCCACCTGCCACAGCAGCTCGATCTTTTGCCGGCCTGCCACAGAGAACACGTAGCTGAGCGGGCCGGCAACGAAATTGAGGAAAAACAGCGGCGCCATGATCTGCGCCAGCTCACCGGCGCCGCGCCAGTCGGCGCCAAACACGAAGGAAAATAGGGCGGGCGACGCCACCCACAGCACCGAGGCAGGCACCGCGCCCAGCGCCAGCAGCACGCGCAGCGCATGGCGGTAGGCGGGGCGGCAGTCGCCATGCTCCTGGTACTGGCGCACCGACTCGCGCTTGAATACTTCCAGCACCGACGCCGCCAGCAGCGAAATCGGCGCAGCCAGCACGCGCTGCGTGAGCGCAAACAGCCCCGCTGCCATCACGCCGTGACGCGCGCCGATGATCAAGAGCGGCAACTGGCCGACCGCCGCGTTGAGCAGGCTCGATGGCAGAGTAAAACGCCAGAAAGCGCGGTGGTGGCGCAGGTAGCGACGTTGCGGGGTGGTGGGCAGCAGTGCAGCCCAGCCTTGGCGATGCAGCCGGCGCAGGTAAACCTGCAAGCGCGCTGCTTTCAATCCGGCACCCCGTAATGGCAAATGCAGTAGCCGCCGTGCGGCCAGCAGACCTGCAGCCAGGCCCACCAATTGACCGGCCAGCAGGGCATCCCCGCCAGTGTCGGTCAACCGCATGGTCAACCAGGGCAGGGATGCCAGCATGACCAGTAATCCCAACTGGGCGCCAGCCACGCCGCCAGCCGCCACGATCCGCGCCTTGGCCGCTGCCGCAAAGCCGTTATGCGAGGCGGCGTAGGCCAGCGAGGTCTGCATGGCGGCCGTCAGCCATGCCGCCAGGCCGAGGGTGAGCACGCCCGGCCATGACATGGCGACCAGGTCCAGCAGCCGCGCCGCCACCAGCGCCACCGTCAGCACCACCGCCAGCCAGGTGGACGACCATGCCACCACGCCAAAGCAGAGCCGCTGGCGGATGCGGCCCGGATCGACCACCATGGCGAACTCCATGCGCAAGGTGGCCGCCACGGCGGCAATCGCCACTACGCCCAGCCACACGCTGAACGCGCCCAGTTCGCCCGGGGTGCACAGCCGCGTGATCAGGGGCGCGGCCACGATGGGCAGCGCCTGCGCGGCCAGCGATCCGCCCAGTACCGTGAGCAGGTGCTTCCAGAAAGTGGGCAGGGCGGCCATGGCGTTGTCAAACCTCAGGCGTCCAGGGCGGCCAGTACGGTGGCCGCCACGCGCGCCACGTCGGACTGGGTCAGGTGTGGCCCCATCGGCAGGCTCAGTACCCGCTGCGCCAGCAGTTCGGCCACCGGGCAGGCAGCGTCGTCGTAACGCAGGTAGGCCGGTTGCTGGTGGATTGCCTGCGGATAGTGCACCACGCTGGGGATGCCGGCGGCCGTGAGCGCGGCCTGCGCCGGCTCGCGGCGGGGCGGCACGATGGTGTACTGGGCCCAGGCGCTGGCCTCACTGCCGCCCAGCGTCTCCACCCGGCTGCCGAAGCAGCGGTCGTAGGCGGCGGCTACGCGGCGGCGCGCGGCGATTTCGTCGTCAAACGTGGGCAGTTTGGCCAGCACCACCGCGCATTGCAGGGTATCCATCCGGCCACCCACGCCCACGCGGGTGTGGTGATAGCGCTCGGCCTGGCCGTGGATGCGGATCTCGCGCATCGCTCGCGCCAGTTCATCGTCGCTGGTGAAGATGGCGCCGCCATCGCCGTAGCAACCCAAAGGTTTGCTGGGGAAGAAGCTGGTGCAGCCGATGGTGGACAGGTTGCCGCTGCGCTGACTACGATAACTGGCGCCGAAGCTTTGCGCCGCATCCTCGATCACGGCCAGGCCGTGGCGGCGGGCGATGCCGTTGATGGCGTCCATGTCGGCCGGCTGGCCGTACAGCGAGACGGGCATGATGGCGCGGGTGCGCGCACCGATACGGCGGACGATGCGGGCCGGATCGAGATTGCCGGTGGCGCGTTCGACATCGACAAACACGGGCCGCGCGCCAGCGAGCACGATAGCCTCGGCCGTGGCGATGAACGAGAACGGCGTGGTGATCACCTCGTCGCCGGGTTGGATGCCGAGCGCCATCAGGGAAATGAGCAGCGCCTCGGTGCCCGACGACACGGTCACGCAATGGCGCGCGCCGCAGTACTGCGCCAGCGCCGCCTCCAGTTGCGCCACCTCGGGACCCATGATGTACTGGCCGTGGTCGAGCACGCGCTGGATGCCGGCGTTGATGTCATTGCGCAGTAATTCATACTGCTGTTTCAGGCCCGTGAATTCCATTTATTTCTCCCGAATTAGTCGGCTGGTTGAAGGGTGCAGACGCGGCCCGTCACCGAGTACACGTCACCGGTATGCGGACAGCACGCCCGGCCGTCGGCGCCGCGCGGCAAGTCCAGGCGTTCGCCGTGGCGGCTGATCCAGCCGATCTGGCGCGCCGGCACGCCGGCCATCAGCGCGAAATCGGGCACGTCGCGGGTGACCACGGCGCCGGCGCCGATCATCGCGTACGCGCCGACGGTCACACCGCAGACCACGGTGGCGTTGGCGCCGATCGATGCGCCCCGGCGCACCAGCGTGCGGCGGTACTCGTGCTTGCGCACCACGGCCGCGCGCGGGTTGTGCACATTGGTAAACACCATGCTGGGGCCGCAGAACACGTCGTCTTCGAGCACCACCGCGTCGTACACCGAGACGTTGTTCTGGATCTTGACGTTGTGGCCGATGACGACATCGCTGGCGATGAAGACGTTCTGGCCCAGCGAGCAGTGGTTGCCGATGCGCGCGCCGCCGCACACGTGACTGAAGTGCCAGACCCGGGTGCCTTCGCCCAGGATGGCGCCGGTATCGACAATCGCGCTGGCGTGCACAAGGTTATCCATTGAGAAACTCCTAGTAGTCGAGCGGCAGCGCCACGCGGCGGCCATCGCGCGCCGAGCGATACGCGGCGATCAGCACTTCGAGCGATTTGAGGCCTTCGCGGCCGTCGGTTTCCGGTTCCGCTTCGCCGCGCAGCACGGCAATCACGTTGTCGTAATAAAGCGGGTGGCCAAAGCCGTACACCGACGCCGTTGCGTAGCTGGCCTGCTTCACCTTTGCGTCGTCCGCGTCGGGCACGGCGAAGTCCCACTGCTGCACCTCGTTGACGGCCACGCCGCCGATGCGCGCGGTGCCGGTTTCGCCCAGCACGGTGATGCTGCCTTCGAGGTTGTGCGGGTAGGCCAGCATGGTGACGTTCATGGAGCCGAGTGCGCCGTTGCGCCAGCGCAGACTGATCACGCCCGTGTCTTCCACCTCGATATCGCGCGCCAGCGTGGCGGTGTACGCTTGCAGGCTTTCGACCGGGCCGATGATCCAGTCGAGCAAATCGACATAGTGGCTGGCCTGGTTCATGAAGGCGCCGCCGTCGAACTCCCAGGTGCCGCGCCATGGCGCGCTGTTGTAGTAGCTTTGCGGGCGGGTCCAGAACACATTGAGGTTGACCATGTAGATACGGCCGAAGCGCTTGTTGTCCACCGCGCGCTTGAGCAGTTGCAGCGTGGCGTTGCGGCGGTTCTGCTTGACCACGAACATGCGCACGCCGGCCGCGTCGCAGGCGCCCACCATGCGCTTGGCGTCTTCCCAGCGCGTGGCCATCGGCTTTTCGGTGATCACGTGGCGGCCGGCGCGCGCTACCCGCACCGCCTGGTCAGGGTGCAGGCCGGACGGTGTGGTGATGATGCAGGCGTCGATGTCGCTGCGCGCGAGCATGTGGTCGAGGTTGTCGAACGGGGCGGCGCCGGTGTCGGCGGCGGCGCGGTCGAGCGCAGTGGCATCGACATCGCACACGGCCACCAGTTCGCAGCGGTCGGCATGCTGGGCCAGCGCGCCGAAATGGTTGCGGGCGATGCGGCCGCAACCGACCAGCGCGAAGCGCAGCTTGCGGTCGGTGACGGCAGGGCAGAATTGACGCATGGGCTACTCCTTGCAGTGGGTGCAGAAAGATCAGGAAGCGTGGACGGCCACCGGCGCCACGGCTGCCAGAGGCGGCACGCGCAGGCGGCGCAGCGCGGCCTCGCTGTCGGTGGCGCGGACCCCGGTTTGCGGCGTGAATTCGGTGATGATGGTCTTGAGCATGGCCTCGATCAGCCAGCGGTCGTTGCTGGCGCAGGCGACCAGCAGCAGTTCCAGGTACTGGTCGAGCTGCGCGGCGGGCAGCGCCTGCTCTTTCATGCACAGGATGCGCGGGTGGCGGCTTGGCGTGGCGTCGTCGGCAATGAGCAGTTCTTCCTGCAGCTTTTCGCCGGGGCACAGGCCCACGTAGCGGATGTCGATATCGCCCTGCGGATTGCGCGGCGTGCGTTCGGTGAGGCCGGCCAGCGCAATCATGCGCCGCGCCAGATCGACGATGCGCAGCGGCGCGCCCATGTCGAGCACGAATACTTCGCCGCCTTCGGCCATGGCGCCGGCCTGGATCACCAGTTGCGCCGCTTCCGGAATGAGCATGAAGTAGCGCTCCATGGCGGCGTCGGTAATGGTGAGCGGACCGCCCTGCTGCAACTGCTGGCGGAACAGCGGCACCACCGAGCCGGACGACCCCAGCACATTGCCGAAGCGGACCATGCTGAACGTGGTGACGCCCGCGCCTTCATCCTGCGCGGCCTGGAACACCAGCTCGGACAGGCGCTTGCTGGCGCCCATGATGGTGCTGGGCCGCACCGCCTTGTCGGACGACACCAGCACGCAGGTATGCACGCCGTGGCGGGCAGCCGCATTAGCGACATTGCGCGCACCGACGACGTTGTTGCGCAGTCCCTCGACCATATTGGTTTCGACGATGGACACGTGCTTGTAGGCGGCTGCATGGTAGATGGTGTGGATGGCCGCGCCGTCCATCACGCGCTCAAGCATGCGCTCGCTGCACACGGAGCCCAGGTGCGCATGCAGCACCAGTTGCGGCCAGCGCGCCCGCAATTCCTGGGCGATGGTGTAGAGCGCGAACTCGCTGTGATCGATCAGGTGCAGGCAGCGCGGCGCCAGGCTGGCGATTTGCCGGCACAACTCGCTGCCGATGGAACCACCGGCGCCGGTGACCAGCACGTTCTTGCCGCGCACGCAGCGCGCGAACAGCGCGCTGTCGGGCTGCACCGGTGCGCGGCCCAGCAGCTGTTCGAGGGCGAAGTCGGGCAGGCGGCGGCTGGCGGCGTCCATCGGCGGCGGCACCTGGTGGTGCAGCAGGGACCGCAGCAGGGCGCGCATGCCGGCGCGCGAGGCGATCAGGTACAACATCGCCAGCGGCCAGTACATGGCCAGCACCGGGCCGGGAATGCGCGCCACCGCGCCGTCCCTGGTCAGCAGGTACAGCGCGACGATGGCGGCGCCCAGGGCCATGCCGGCCAGGATCAGCGTGCGCTGTTCGAGCTGGCGCAGCGCGGCGCCGTACAGCGACGCCATCGACAATGCCGAGATGCTGAGCGCCGTGAGCAGCGCGGCGGCGGGCAACGGCGGCATGCCACCGGTGATCACCGCCATCGCCAGCACCAGGCACAGCGGCAACGCCACGCCATCGGCCACGCACATCAGCAGGCGCTTGCCGCTGCGGTTGATGGCGGCCAGCCGCACACACAGCTGGCGGACGGAAGAGGCGGGGTGGTGGACGGAGACGTGCATGGTGCATTACCTTCAAAAAGCAGGCGAGGCCTGGGTAGGCGGCTCGGGATGCATCGATTGTCGGCTGACCAGCACTTTGGGACTTGACTCCCATCAAACAGCCACACGGACCTTGTCCGTGCCGCTTGACAACTAATTTCCTATTCCTATTTATTTTCCGTTTGCCAAACTTACTTGGTAACAGGTTTGATGAGATATACGCAGCGCCTGGCGCCGTTGAGCATGTGTTCCACCCGCCCGACCGAGCAATCACTGCCCAGCACGCGCTGGAACAGGTCCAGCTCCGAGCGGCAGAATTGCTGGCACTGGCGCGCGGCCGCGCAGATCGGGCAGTGGTTTTCGATCAGCAGCAGGGCGCCGTCGCCGGCCGTTTGTACTTCCGCCATATAGCCTTCCACCGAGCGCGCCTGCACCAGCGCCGCCACCCGGTCGGGCAGGGCGCGGGCGCCGGCCAGGTGCTGGCGGTACTGCTGTTCGCTGGCCTGCTCGCGCGAGGCGATCAACTTGTCGAGCCCGGCGTCGCCGAACAGCTGGCGCACCTGGTCGATCAGTTGCACGGTCAGGTCGGCGTGGCGGTCGGGGAAACGCGCGTGGCCCGCTTCGGTCAGCAGCCAGCGCCGCGACGGCCGCCCCGGCCCATCGTTCACCGCGGCCACGTCCTCGTAGGTAAGCATGCCCTTCTCCTGCCATGCTTCGAGCTGGCGGCGCGCGCCCATCGACGTCAGGCCGAGCAGCGCGGCCAGCTGTTGCGCGGTTTGCGGGCCGCGCGTCTTGATCAGGAAAAGGGTCTGGTCGGCGGTGTTCATGACAGCGCTCCCGCCGCCGGCGCCGCGTGTTGCAGGCTGTAGTGCCAGCGTTGCAGCCGCCACGCCGACCACGCGCCCAGCGCGGCCGAGAGCAGCAGGATCAAACGCGTGTCGATCAGGGTGAGCACCGCGCCGATCAGCGCCATCACGATATTGGCGAGACAGAAAGTGGTGGAGATCAGGCCCATCACCGCGCCCTGGCCATGGGCGCCGAAGCGCTCCGCGCACCAGTGCGGCACGATGCTGCTGTGGAAGGCGTGCGGTATCCCGAACAGCACGATGGCAGCCAGGCCGACGTTGGCGTTGCTGACCGCCAGCACGCCGATCAGCGTGGCGGTCGCATACGCAAAGCCGCGCGC
Source organism: Duganella sp. Leaf61 (assembly GCF_001421905.1). Taxonomy (NCBI): domain Bacteria; kingdom Pseudomonadati; phylum Pseudomonadota; class Betaproteobacteria; order Burkholderiales; family Oxalobacteraceae; genus Duganella; species Duganella sp. Leaf61. The sequence goes on along the minus strand of NZ_LMLM01000030.1, from coordinate 114,333 downwards.
CCGCAGCAGCGGCTCGCCGGCGAACTTGCCACCGGCGACGATGGTGGTGGCGGTCATCACGCCGCACATTGCCGCCGTGGCCCAGGCGATGCCGCGCGGGCCGTAGCCCGGCACTTCCACCAGCCACAGCGGATAAAACTCGTAGAAGCCGGTGACGCAGCAGCTGTAGGCCAGCGTGATGATGAACAGCGTGCGCAGCTCCGGCTCGCGCAGCAGATTCAAGGCATAGCGGTGGCGCGCCACCTGCCACCACGACGTGGTGGCAGCCGACGGCGCTTCGCGCGGCAGCGCCCTGGCCACCAGCACGGCGGTGCCAAGCAGTAGCGCGACGGCTATCCAGAACGGCGTGGTGACGCCGTACCCCAGCGTAAAGCCGGCCATCAGCGGCCCCACCAGCCAGCCCATGTAGAACGCGCCGTTCAGCCACGACAGCGCCTTGCGTCGCAAATCGCCTTCGAGCTTGTCGGCCAGCATGGCGCGCGCTACCGAGCCATTACCTTCCAGCAGGCCGGTGATGAAGCGCGCCACGATAAACAGCGGGAACGATTCGATCACCAGGGCCAGCGCCGTGATGGCATGGCCGATGGCCGCGCCGACGGCAGTCACCAGCAGCACCGGCCGGCGACCGTAGCGGTCGGACATGGGGCCGAGCAGGGCCGAGCCGATCAGGAGGCCCAGCGGGTTGATCGTCAATGCCAGGCCCAACAGCAGCTTGGGCGGCAGGCCGAGGAAAGTGTTGAGGCCGTTGGCAGTGCCGTCGGCAAACAGGGGCGCCAGGATCGGATACGGCAGCGCGGCGCCGACGGTGGAGAGCAGGGCCAGCAGGCAGGCGCTGCTGATGAGCAGGGAATTTTTCATGGCGTTACTGTAACGGCCCGATCAGAATAAGTAAACGAAAATGTTTATTAATTGTTGGACCTCTGACTGCGCGGTATGATGGCGCTCTTCTTACAGACCGGAGCACGACGGAGCATGATCAGCAAGTGGCGTAACTGGTTCGGCGGCCGGCGCGGCGGGGTGTTTTTCCTGCTGCTCGGTATCGGCATCATCGGAATTTTTATCGCACTCGAACTGCGCTTCCCAAGCGCGGCGCAATTGCAGGCCGTGACCGGCCGCGTGGACTGGACTTACGACAGCCGCGGCGCCATGTATTTTGCCGCCCGCACCACGCCGCAGCAGTTCGTCGTGCACGTCAAGGGCGATGCCGATGGCCGCCTGCGCGCGGCGCTGCGCTCGGCCACGAAGCTGTACCCGGTGACGGTGCGCTTCAATCCGGCCCAAGTCAATCATCCCGGTTTTTTGCCCGGCGACTTCCACGTGGCATACGGCGTGTCGGTGGGCGGCAAGGAGGTCACCAGCCTGGCCGACGTGCGCGCCAGCTACCGGCGCGACAATCTCGTCGCACTGGTGATGGGGCTGGTGTTCATGCTGCTGGGTGCGCAGCGCCTGTATATCTACCGCGACGAGTCTCTCACCTCAGGTCGCGCTGGCGGCGAAAGGCGAGCCAGCCGGCGATTGCCGTAAAGCTGGCCACGATCAGCACCACCACCAGGAAGCCGTGCGGCGCGTCGGCCAGCGGGATGCCGCCCACGTTCATGCCCAGCAGGCCGGCGATGATGTTGATCGGCAGGGCCAGCACGGTGACGATGGTCAGCACGAACAGGCTGTGGTTGTTGCCCTCGTTGACCAGCGCGGCGATCTCTTCCTGGATCAGCTTGATGCGTTCCTGCAGCGACGCCATGTCGGCCAGCACCATCGAGAATTCCTCGGTGGACTGGCGCAGTTCCTGGGCGTCGATCTCGGCCACCCAGCGTGGCGGCCGTTGCAGCAGGCGGAACAGCGCGGCCGGCTCGGGCGCCAGCAGCCGGCGCAGGCGCACCAGTACCCGCCGCAACTCGCCCAAGCTGGCGCGCTTGGTGTTGAGCTTGCCGGCGAGCAGATTGTCTTCAATGCCATCGACCGTGGCGATCGCATGGCGCACGATCTTGATCAGGGCGTCGGCCTGGTCGCGCAGCAGGTGGATCAGCAGTTCCACCGACGAGCGGATCGGTTCGCCGTTGCGCACGGCGTTGCGCAGGCTGTCGATGGCGCGCAGCGGCTTGCGGCGCGCGCTGATGACCACCTGCTTGTCCACGCTGAGCCACAAGGTGGAAATGTCGGACGGGTCGAACGAAAAATCGTGCAGCACGTCGTTGACCACGGCGATCAGCGTATTGTCGGCCACCTCGATGCGGGTGGAGCGCGGCCCCTCGTGCAGGCTTTCGTAAAATTCCTCGGGCAGCGACAGGTGCTCGTTAAGCCACTTCTCGCTGGCGGTGTTGGCCAGGTTGTAGTGCAGCCAGATGAATTCCGAGGGATGCAGGTCGCGGTGGTCCAGCCAGGCGCACGCTTCGTCGGCGTTTAGCGGCACGCCCACGCCTTCCTGCGCGCGGCCGAACACGTAGCCGCACACCAGGCCGGACGCATCGGAGCCGTAAGACAGGGGCGCTTGCTGCATGCTCACACCAGCAGCGCGGCGCTCATCTCGGCGGCGTTGTCATGCGCCTGCTTGAGCAGCACTTGCAGGCGCTCGGCGTCGATGAACAGGTCGATGGCCGATTCGGAATGCGGCGGCAGTTCGCGCTCGGCCTCCTGCAGCGGCGAGCGCACCGGCGTGAGCAGGTTGGCCAGCAGCAGCGTGTCCAGCAAGGTATCGGGCGGGATCGACATGAAGGCGTCGCGCAGGCCCTCGATGGCGTCTGCCACCGGCTCGGGGATGCACAGCTTGCGCATCACTTCGCGGGTGATGATTTCTTCGCTGGCCGAGTGCCAGTTTTCCGGGTCTTCCTCGAGCAGGCCCGGGAATTCGTCCGCGCGCGAGAGCAGGTAGAAGCCACCGACTTCGTGGACGATGCCGGCGAACAGCGCGGTGTCCTCGTTGACGCCGGTGACGTCGCGCGCGATCAGGCGCGCCAGCGCGGCCACGGCAATGGTGTGGTCCCACAGTTTTTCGGCCTTGACGCGCAGCGCCGGGTCGATCAGCTTGCTGCCGAACTGGCGCACCACCATGGCGGCGGCCAGTGCGAACAGGTTCTGGTAGCCGATGCGCATGATGGCGCCGCGGACGTTGGTGACCACGGGCGCGCCCGCGCGCGCGAACATGGCGGAGTTGGAGATGGCGACGGTGCGCGCGGCCAGCGTGGGTTCGGCCAGTACCAGGCTGATGGCCTTGTCGATCGGGCAGTCGGGATCGTCGAGCGCAAGCTGCACGCGCAGGGCGGCGTTGACGCTGGTGGGGAACACCAGTTCGCCGCGGATGGCCATGGCCGCAATGTGGCCGAATGCTTCTAATTTATTCATGATCAAAATTATACGCAGCCCGGCGCACAAGCTCAACGCCATGTTGGGCTGCGCGGGCTCTGATTCACGAATAGAGGCGGGGATGCGACAGTCCCGGTGTTTAAAAGATAATCGTTAAGCGCTGGCCAGTTGCGGCTGGCGCTGCGCCGGCGCTGCGCCATACCGCGCTACCGACAGATCGTCGGCCAGGATCGCCGGCTTGCGCGCCGAGATGATATCGGCCAGCAGTTGCGCCGAGCCGCACGACATGGTCCAGCCCAGCGTGCCGTGGCCGGTGTTCAGGTACAGGTTGCGCAGGCCGGTGCGACCGACGATCGGCGTGCCGTCCGGCGTCATCGGCCGCAGGCCGGTCCAGAAGCTCGCTTCGGCAGTGGCGCCGGCCCCGGGGAACAGGTCGTTGACGACCATTTCCAGCGTCTCGCGGCGGCGCGGATTGAGGCGCTTGTCGAAGCCGGCAATCTCGGCCATGCCGCCGACGCGGATGCGGTCGTCGAAACGGGTGACGGCGATCTTGTAGGTCTCGTCGAGGATGGTCGAGACGGGCGCAGCGTCGGCATTGACGATCGGCACCGTGATCGAGTAGCCCTTGAGCGGATAAACGGGCACGTCCAGCAGGCCCTTGAGCAGCGGCGTGGAATAGGCGCCCAGCGCCACCACGTACGAGTCGGCGGTCAGCAGTTCGCTGCCGGTCTGCACGCCGCGGATCTGGTCGCCTGCCTTGATCAGTGCATCGATCTCGATGTTGTAGCGGAATTTGACGCCGAGCTCTTCCGCCATGGCGGTGAGGCGCGTGGTAAACAGCTGGCAGTCGCCGGTTTCGTCGTTGGGCAGGCGCAGGCCGCCGACCAGCTTGGTCTGGTCGAGGCCCGGCTCGGCGCCGACCAGTTGGGCGCGGTTCAGCAGTTCGTACGGGACGCCGGTTTCCTGCAAAACGGCGATATCCTTGGCCGCATCATCGAGCTGCTTCTGGGTGCGGAACAGCTGGGTGGTGCCTTGCTGGCGGCCTTCGTATTCGATGCCGGTGGCGGCGCGCAATACCTTGAAGCAGTCGCGGCTGTACTCGGCCAGGCGCACCATGCGCTCCTTGTTGACGGCGTAGCGCTCGGGCGTGCAGTTTTGCAGCATCTGCCACATCCACTGCAGCTGGAACAGGGTGCCGTCGGGCGTGATCGACAGCGGCGCGTGGCGCTGCATCATCCACTTGACGGCTTTCAGGGGGATGCCGGGGGCGGCCCACGGCGACGCATAACCGGGCGAGATCTGGCCGGCATTGGCAAAGCTGGTTTCCAGTGCGGGGCCGGGCTGGCGGTCGATCACGGTAACGTCGTGGCCGGCCTGGGCCAGGTAATAGGCGCTGGTGACGCCGATGACACCGCTGCCGAGTATGAGTACGCGCATGTGAGCCCCCGAATATTGTGGTTGGACGCAGCGCGCCCCTATAATCCGCTATGGTATGCTTGAAACACTAGCTTTTGTTACTGTAAAAATCGATAAATTCAGTGGAATTTCATGCGAATACAGAAGGAATCTGTCCGAACCCTGGACAAACTCGACCGCAAGATCCTGCACATCCTGCAAGCGGACGGCCGCATCTCGATGAAAGACCTGAGCGAGCAGGTGGGCCTGTCGATCACGCCCGCCATCGAACGGGTGAAACGCATGGAGCGCGACGGCGTCATCACCGGCTACCATGCGCGCATCGACCCGCCGGCGCTGGGCGCCAAGTTGCTGGTCTTCGTCGAGATTACGCTGAACCAGAAATCGGGCCCGGTGTTCGAGCAGTTTCGCCGCGAAGTGCTGCGCATTCCCGAGGTGCAGGAGTGCCACCTGGTGTCGGGCGACTTCGACTACCTGATCAAGGCGCGCATCCACGAGATGGCCGAGTACCGCAAGCTGCTCGGCGATATGCTGCTCAGTTTGCCCGGCGCGGCGCAGTCGAAAAGCTACGTGGTGATGGAAGAGATCAAGGAGACGCTGGCGCTGGCCACCGGTGCGTGATGTCCTCCGCCGTCATCCGCTAAAATAGCGGGCATGAAATACAACCAGACGGAGCAAGTGTGAACACCCACGGTACTCCCACCAGCACTAGCACCAGCACCAGCGTCGGCAGCAGCGCCGACGCCATCCACGTGCGGTCCCTCGACGAACATCTTTCCGCCGACCAGAGCTTCAGCTCCGCCTACGCGCGCGCGGTCGGCGCCATTGCCGGCCGCGACGGCAAGCTCACGCTGGCGCAGTTTGCCGCCGTCACCGAGCTGGCCGGCGACGGCAAATCATCGGCCGTGTTCACCGCGCTGGTGCTCAACGCCATCGAGTCCGGCGTCGACGTGGACTGGGCCTTTGCGGCCCTGGCCCGCAGCGCTACACCGATCGACCAGGCCGCGCGCGAAAACGCGCTGGCCATGGCGGTCCCGCTGCTGGCGCTGCACGGCGGCGATGCCCGGTCGCTGGCCCAGCGGCTGGCCAAGGCCCTGTCGGTGCGCCTGGCGCCCGAGGACTTCGAGCGCCTGCCGGCCGCCGAAGAGAAGGGCTTGCTGGCCAACCTGGGCGAGCAGGCGCGGCGCCTGGTGCGCGGGCGTTCGCTGTCCGACGCGGTGGCCGATTTCGGCCGCAGCGCCGGCCAGCCGGTGCTGGTCGAACATGCGCGCAACTATCAAGCGGGCGACATCGACCACGCGCAATTGCATACGCTGGTGAGCAGCACCACCACGGTCATCCTGCAAGACATCGCCGCGTACCTGGACCAGGCGCGGCAGATGGGGCTCGACGAGTCGATCGCCGCCACCCTGGTGACCACTGCCAACGAAATGAAAAGCCAGGTGATGCAGCGGCTGGTGCTGGTCGAGCAGCGCATCGCCTACGAACGGCGCCTGCTGACCGAAGAAATCGACGACGCCGTGCACGACGCCGGCAATGCCATCGAACTGGCCATCGCCGACCGCCTGGCCACCGACAAGTGGAAAGAGGACGAGGTGTGGGAGAGCATCGGCCGCAACCAGTTCGGCCAGGAGATGGAGCGCCGGCTCGACCGCATCGTGCGGCGCAAGGAGCAGGCGGTGCATTTGCTGCAAGAGGACCTGCGGCTGTTCCAGTCCGGCATGCGGCTGGGGCAGGTGTCGATGTTCGAGCGCCAGCACCATTCCACGCTGGCCCGCCTGATGCCGCGTCTGCGCATCGGCACGCGGCTGGCCAACAGCGCCGAAACCGCCGCCAATGTGACCTTGATGAGCGGCGTGGTGGCTGCCGCCGGCACCGGCACCGCCGCCTACCTGATCGGCGCGGCCGTGGTGTTGCCAGTGGTGGCGCCGGCGGCCCCATTTGTCGGTGGCGCGGTGCTGCTGGCGGGCGCCTTCAAATGGTTCACCGACGCCGGCAAGCGCAAACGCACCGAAATTCGCGACAAGCGCACCGCCTTCGAAGCGGAACTGCGCAAGCAACTGCAAGGCGCGGAACACACGTTCAACGCCCAGCTGGACCTGGTGGCGCAAGGCTTCCGCGAGTCGGCCGAACAGATGCTGATGCCGCTGCTGCTGGAAGCCGAAGCGGCCGGCCGTGTGCCCGGCATGCGCCAGCGCATTGCCGACCGCGTGATCACGCAGGCCCAAACCGCGATCACCCAGCTCGACGCCGAACTGCGCAAATAGTCCGGGGCCAGTTCCGGCATCCGGACACGAACCGAGCCCTATCGCTGTCGGGCTGGCTTGCAGCCTAGTGCAGGTTGCGGCTGATGATGGTGTCGGCGGCCGTGGTGGCCTGTTGCAGCGGTTGCGACAGCGCGGCGGTCTGGTACACCGGTTGTTGCGGCATGGCGGCGCCCAGTACCGGGCCGTCGGTTTTGCTGATGTCCACCTTGACGGTGGTCGAGAGGCCGATGCGCAGCGGATGGGCGCGCAGCTCGGCGGCGTCCAGGGCGATGCGTACCGGCAGGCGCTGCACCACCTTGATCCAGTTGCCGCCGGCATTTTGCGCCGGCAGCAGCGAAAAGGCGCTGCCGGTACCGGCCGATAATCCCGCCACCTTGCCGTGGAATTCCACCTTGCTGCCATACATGTCCGCTTCCACCAATGCCGGCTGGCCCACGCGGATGTTGCGCAGTTCCGATTCCTTGAAATTGGCGTCCACCCACAACTGGTCCAGCGGCACGATCGCCAGCAGCGCCGTGCCTGGCGTGGCGCGTGCACCCACTTGCACCGCGCGCTTGGCGATGTAACCGGAGACTGGCGCGACGATGGTGTTGCGGCGCGCAGCCAGCCAGGCGCTCTGGTAGTCGGCCTTGGCCGCCAGCACGTCCGGGTGGTGCGACACATCGACACCGGTCACCGACGCCTGCGCCGCCTGTTCCTGTTTCACTGCCACTGCCACGGCGGCGCGGGCGTTGTTGACGGCCTGGCGCGCGTGCGCCACTTCCTCGCCCGAAATCGTGTGGTCGGCCGCCAGCGGCAGGCGCCGCGCCAGGTCGTCCTCGGCGCTCTTGAGTTCCAGGCGGCGCAGGGCGACGGTGGCGTCGTATTGCGCCACGTCCGCGTAGCGCTGGCGCTGCTGGCGCACGGCGGCGCCCAGCTTCGCATCGGCCTGCGCCAGCGCGACGTCGGCGTCGGCCGCGTCGAGCATGACCAGCGGCGCGCCAGCTTGCACCATCTGGGTTTCTTCGGCGCGGATCTCGGTGACGTTTCCGGTTACTTGCGACGACAGGTTGACCAGGTTGCCGCCCACGTAGGCGTTGTCGGTCTCCTGGATTTTCGACAGCACGGTCTGGTAATACACGGCATAGGCGCCTCCCACGGCCAGGAACAGCACGGTAATGCCGGCCAGGACGGTGTTGCGTTTCTTGTTATTGCTTGGCTTGGTTTCAGTGGTCATGATGGTCTCGTTGAATTACTTCAGTACAGTGGCCAGCGGCGCCTGCTCGTGGTAGCCGCCACCGAGGGCATTGGTCAGCGCCACTTCGGCCAGGCGCTGCACCTGTTGCAGGTAGAGGTCGGCGTCGCGTTCGCGCAGCACGGCCAGCCGCGCATTCAAAACGCCGGCGTTGTCGGCCAGGCCGCGCTCGAAACGCTTCTGTACTGAGGCCAGCTGCGCCCCGGTCGCTGCGCTGCTGGCTGCCTGTTCGGCGATCTGCTGTTCGATGCCCTGCACCTGCAAGGCGTCCTGCGCCACCTCGCGCACTGCTTCTACTACCGCTTGGTTGTATTCGGCAATGCGTTCGTCGCGCGCGGTGCGGGTGGCGTCGAGCTGGGCGTCCAGCCGGCGGCTGTCGAAGATCGGCAGCGTCAGGGTCGGGCCCAGGTACACGGTGCGGCTGGCTGCCTGCAGCAGGTTTTCCAGCTTGATGGTGTCGAGGCCGATCGAGCCGGTCAGGTTGACGTCCGGGTAGAACGCGGCCTTGGCGGCATCGATGCGGCTCAACGACGATTCGAGCTTCCAGCGCGCGGCCTGCAAGTCGGGCCGGCGCGCCAACAGGTCGATGCCGAGCTGCGCGGGCAGGGTGTGCGCCACCGCGCTGGCTGGCACGGGCTTGAGGTCGGCCAGCGCCGTGTGGTCGGCGCCCAGCAAGGCCCGCAGCGCCTCGCGCTCGACGCCGATATCGGTGTTCAGCTGCGCCGCCTGCTTGCGCAGTTGCGCCAGGTCGGCCTGCGCCGCGTGGCCGGTATCGGCGTTGGCCAGGCCGCTGTCGATGCGGCGGGTGCGGTCCTGCGCCAGCGCGGTCTGCACGGCGGTCAGTTGCGCGAGGTTGTCCTGCCGCGCGAAATCGCCTTGCAGCCTGAAATAGCTTTGCGCGATGGCGGCGGCCAGCGCCTGCTCGGCCTGGGCGTAGGCGGCCCGGTCCACGTTGAGCGAGCCAACCGCAGCGGCCACCTGGGCGCGGTGCTTGCCCCACCAGTCGAAGTTGTAGCGCGCTTCGAGCCGCAGCGTCTCGGTGGTGAAGTACGCGCCGCCGATCGGCGCCGGGAACAGGCCGGTACCGGAATAGCGCTGGCGGTTGGCGTTGGCGTAGCCGCTGATGTCGATGCCGGTGTCGGCCATGCTTCGCGACAGTTCCGAGCGCGCGCTGCCGATGCGCGCCGCCGCCACTTCCAGGCTCGGGCCGCCCTGCAGTGCCTGCTCGATCAGCGCGTTCAACTGTTCGTCGCCATACGCTGTCCACCAGCGCGCCTGCGGCCAGCCTTCGCGCGCCAGGTGGATGTCGGCCGCCAGGTCGGCTTTGGCGATGTCGCGTTTGACGGGGATGTGCGCATCGGGTGGAATCGCGGCGCAGCCGGCCAGCAGCAGGACCGCTATGCTCAGTAAGGATTTTTTCACGTGTTGGTTCATGGTTGACTTCAATCGTGGGCGGCGTGCACCGCCGGTGTTTCGTGTCTGGCGGCCGGCCGTATCAACAGCAGCAGCGGCAGCACGCAAAGGGTCAAGATCAGCATCAGCCAGAAGTCGTCCACGTACGCGATCATCGACGCCTGCCGGGTAATCTCGTTGTTGAGCAGCGCGGCGCCGTTGGGCGCAGCGAGAGCATCGAGCGCGGCCGGATTGGCGATGGTGATTTTTTCGGTCAGCGTCGCATGCATGGTCTGGGTGTTGCGCACCAGGAGCGTTTGCACCAGGGCGATGCCGATCGAGCTGCCGATATTGCGCATCAGGCTGTAGATGGCCGTGCCTTCGGCGCGCATCTCGGGCGACAGCGTGGCAAACGTGGCTGCGGACAAGGGTACGAACACCAGCCCCAGGCCCAGGCCCTGGATTACGCCGGGCCAGATGATGTCGCTTTGCGACAGCACCAGCGTGTAGCGCGTCATCTGCCACAGCGAGAAGGCGGTGATGGCAAAGCCGGCGCCCAGCAGCAGGCGCAGGTCCACCCGGCCCACCAGTTTGCCGACGATCAGCATGGCAATCATGGTGCCGATGCCGCTGGGCGCCGTCACCAGGCCGGCGATGGCGGCCGGATAGCCCATCAGGCTTTGCAGCATGGTGGGAGTCAGTGCGCGGGTAGCGAACAGCACCAGGCCCACGATGAAGATGAACAGCAAGCCGCTGACGTAGTTGGCGTTTTTCAGCAGCCGGTAGTCGAAGAACGATTTGCCGGGCGGTTGCATCGCCGTGTGCACGGCAAAATAAATAAACGCCAGCGCCAGCACGATCGCTTCGATCCAGGTTTCGGTGGCGGCAAACCAGTCGTTCTGTTCGCCTCGGTCGAGCAGCATCTGCAAGGCGCCGATGGCCACGCTGAGCGTGATAAAACCGAAGGCGTCGAACTTCATCTTGCGCGGCGCGGTGGTCTTGCCGATGTAGCGCCAGATGCCGTAGAACGCCATCGCGCCGATCGGCACGTTGATGAAGAACACCCAGCGCCAGTTATAGGCATCGGTGAGCCAGCCGCCCAGCGTGGGACCGAGGATCGGACCGATCATCACGCCCATACCCCATACCGCCATGGCCGAGCCATGCTTTTCGCGCGGATTGATGTCGAGCAGCGTGGCCTGCGACAGCGGCACCAGCGCCGCACCGAACACGCCTTGCAGCATGCGCGCGGCAACGATCTCGCCCAGGTTCATCGACAACCCGCACAGCACCGAAGCGAGCGTGAAGCCGGCAACGGCGGTGAGGAAAATATTCTTCTGGCCGAAGCGGTCGCACAGCCAGCCGGTGAGCGGGGTGGCAATCGCGGTGGCAACGATAAAGGAAGTCAGCACCCAGGTGATCTGGTCCTGCGAGGCCGACAGGCTGCCCTGCATATGGGGCAGGGCGACGTTGGCGATGGTGCCGTCGAGCGCCTGGATGATGGTGGCCAGCATGATCGACACCGTGATCATGGTGCGGTTGATGCCGGCGTCCGTGACGGGTGGTGCTACCGCATTCATATGCCGGACTCGATATCGCTTTGCATTTGCTCGAGGAAGCCGGTGACGATGGCCAGCACCGCCGGATCGGCCTTGGCCAGCAGTTCGCCACGCACCGCGTCGGCTTCCTGCTTGACGCTGCGGTACACCTGCATGCCGGACTCCGTCAGGCTGAGCAGCTTGACGCGGCGGTCGGTCGCGGACGGCGTGCGGATCATGTAGCCGGCTTTGACCAGGCGGTCGATGGTGGCCACCATGGTCGGGTCTTCAACCCCCACGCGATTGGCCAGCCGGGTTTGCGACGGCGGCTCTTTTTCCTTGGCGGTCAGGGCAATCGCCATCCAGCTCGACTGGCTGATGCCGAGGTGGCGCAGGCGGCGGTCGATGGCGAGGCGCCAGGCGCGGGCGCTGCCATGCAGGGCGGCCGAAAATCGCTCTTCGATAGTGAACATATGATTCGGTGGTTAATGGTTAGATATCGAACGATTATTGTAGCAGCTTTGGCGACATTCGGTGGCAGAAGGAAAGATTTCGCCAGCCTTGGTATCATGGGGCTATACATATTGAGCAAAAACTGGGAGAAAGACTTGCATAGCAAAATTGTGATCGTGGGCGGTGGCGCGGGTGGCCTGGAGCTGGCCTGCAAACTGGGCCGCAAAATGCCGGGAGAGGTGATGCTGGTCGATAGCCGCCTGTACCATATCTGGAAGCCGTCGCTGCACGAAGTGGCTGCCGGCACCCTCGACGTCCACCAGGAAGGCCTGTCGTACCAGATGCTGGCGCACGACAACGGCTTTACCTTTGCCTACGGCCCCATGCTGGCGCTGGACCATGCGCAGCGTTCCATCACCATCGGCGCCATCACTGCCGGCGACGAGCGCGACGAAGTCGTGCTGCCCGAACGCCAGGTGGGCTTCGATTCGCTGGTGATCGCAGTGGGCAGCACCTCCAATTATTTCGGCGTGCCCGGTGCGGCCGAGCACACGATTTCACTGAACGCCACCGAGGACGCGGAACGCTTCCGTCTCACGCTGCTCAAACTGCTGACGCTGGCGTCTCTGAAAAAAGAACACAACGTCGAGGCTGGCGTGGACGTGGTGATCATCGGCGGCGGCGCCACCGGCGTCGAGCTGGCGGCCGAATTGCGCGAGGCCAGCGGCGTGTATGCCACCTACGGCTTCGGCCAGCTGAAGGCCGAACGCGATATCCGCATCACCTTGCTCGAAGGCGCGCCGCGCATCCTGGCGCCGCTGCCGGAAAAAGTCTCGAGCGCCGCGCTCAACCTGCTGCACCAGCGCGCTGTCACGGTGGTCACCAATACCCGCGTGACCGCGATTGCGGCCGACGGCGTGACGGCCGGCGACATCGTCTATCCGGCCCAGCTGGTGGTATGGGCGGCCGGTATCAAGGCGCCGGACTTCCTCAGGGAACTGGGCCTGCCTACCGTGAAGTCGGGTGCGCTGGACGTGGACCAGCACTTGCAGGTAAAAGGTTTTGCGGGGATTTACGCACTGGGCGACTGCGCTGCCTGTATCGGGCCGGACGGCAAGCCGGTGCCGCCGCGCGCCCAAGCCGCGCACCAGCAGGCCGACTACCTGCTCGACACATTCCTGCGCCAGCGCGACAACAAGCCGGCGCAAACCAAGCCCTACGAATACAAGGACTACGGTTCGCTGGTATCGTTCGGCCAGACCACGTCGGTCGGTAGTTTGATGGGTTCGCTCAAGGGCTTGAGCTGGTTCGTGGAAGGTTTTGTCGCGCGGCTGATGTACGTGAGCCTGCACCTGCTGCACCACAAGGCCGTGCTGGGCACGGTGCGCACCGGGGTGCTGGCGCTGGCCCGCTTCCTGATCAAGCGCAGCACTCCGCTGGTGAAACTGCACTAGCAACCAGGAGCGGCTGGCGAACCGTCAGCCGCAAGGCGCAGCGACGACGACAATACGAAGGTAGGGCGAGGAGCGGCCACGCAGCCCTGGAGGTTCGCCAGGCGCTAAGTTTTCTGCGGTTTTGGCAGGATCATGGTCAGGGTGGCGCCGCCCGCAACGCCCGGCGCCAGGGTGAGGGTGCCACCCAGGTAGGCGGCCCGTTCGCGCGCCATGCGCAGGCCGAACTTGACGGCGTCGGCGCCGCCCGCAGCGACGGAACCGCTGGCTGCAGGACCCACGCCGTTGTCTTTCACCGTCATCATCACTTCGTCTTCATTGTCGTCCACGATCACGTCCACCTCGGTGGCGCCGGCATGGGCGACGATGTTGCGCAGCGCTTCTTCCAGCGTGTGCAGCAGCACGATGCCGTGGCTGCGCGGGCAGTCGAGCTCGTCGTCGGGCAAACTGCTGCGGGCCTTGATGTTGTGCTGCTGGCCGAATTGCTCGACCAGTTCGCCCAGCGCCACGCGCACGCCGAGGAATTCGAGCTTGTCGTTCCACAGCTTGATCTGCATTTGCCGGTTGGTTTCCACGATTTGCCCCAGCAGCTTTTTCATGTGGCCGGCGCGGTCCTGCAGCGCCTGGTCGTCAGGCAGCTTTTGCATCAGCAAGCCCAGGTGCATGGTCAGCGCCGTCAGTGACGAGCCCAGGCTGTCGTGCAACTGGCGCGACAGCGAGCGTCGTTCGTTGTCCCAGCAGGTGTGGACATGACCGAGCAACTCGCTCAGGTCGGCGCTGCGCTGGGCGTCGTGATGTTCTTGTGGGGCCGGTACGGACATGGGCATCTCTGTATGTATGGAAAGACTTGGTGTAAGTTGTAAAGAAGGAGTCTCGTTGCCGATCATACCCGAGCTTTCCATGAGACGGCGCTCCGCTGGGAAATCAATTACCCATGGTTACAATTTCAATGGTTCTCGCATGCAACTGGCGATTGTTTCCATCAACTGTTCAATGCCGACCGGCTTGACCAGGTGGCGGTCGAAGCCGGCTGCCATCACGCGCGCCAGGTCTTCTGCCAGGCCGTAGCCGGTGAGGGCGATCAGCTTGATGTGGCGGGTGTCCGGGTCGGCGCGCAGGCGCCGCGCCACCTCGTAGCCATCGATGCCGGGCAGGCCGATATCGACCAGCGCCAGATCGGGCCGAAACTCGCGCACCGCGTCCAGTCCGCGCAAGCCGTCCTCGGCGGCGCGCACCTGGTAGCCATAGCAGTCGAGCATCATGGTCATCATTTCGCGGCCGTCTTCGTTGTCCTCGATTAGCAGCAGGGTGGGCTTGCCATCGGCGGCCGGCGGCGCCACTGTAGCGAGTTGCACCGGCGGTTCGATGCGCGGCATGCGCAGGATAAACACGCTGCCGGCGCCGGGGCCCTTGCTGTCGGCCTCGATGTCGCCGCCGTGCAATTCGGCCAGGCGCCGCACCAGCGACAGGCCGATGCCGAGGCCGCCCTGCGAGCGGTCGAGCGTGCTCGAACCTTGCACGAATACATCGAACACGTGGGGCAGCAGCTCGGCCGCGATACCGACGCCATTGTCACGCACGGAGAGCACGACTTCGCCGTTCTCGGCCCAGGTACGCACCTCGATGCGGCCGCCGCTGGGGGTGTACTTGAGCGCGTTGTCGATCAGGTTGCTGGCAATTTGCTCGAGCCGGGTAGCGTCGCCCTCGACCCAGCCGCCGGCCAGGTCGTGCGCCAGGTGGTAGCCGTTGCTGCGGCCCGTGGCGCGAAAGGTTTCCAGGGTGCCTGCGACCAGCGCGGCCAGGTCCACCGGTGCGCGGTCGAGCAGGATCTTGCCGGACATGGCGCGCGACAGGTCGAGCAGGTCGTCGACGATGCGGCCGAGGTGCTGGCTCTGGCGTTCGATGATTTTCTTGGCGCGCTGGACGCCATCGACGCTGACGCCCTGCAAGCCGATCAGCGCCGCCGCGCTGCTGATCGCGCTGAGCGGATTGCGCAGCTCGTGGCCCAGCATGGCGAGGAATTCGTCCTTGGCGTGGTTTTCGCGCTCGGCCACCTGGCGCTCTTCGATTTCGCGCCGCAGGCGCTTGTTCGAGGCAGTCAGCTCGGCACTGCGCGAACTCAGTTCGCGCGCCTGCTTTTTCAGTTCCTCGCTTTTCGACGCCAGCGCCACGAACACTGAAATCTTGGCGTACAGAATTTGCGGGATCACCGGCGTGAACAGGAAATCGACCGCGCCGTGCTGGTACGCCTTCAGTCGGTCGAGTTCGTCGGCCAGGAAGGCGGTGATGAAAATGATGGGAATGTCGGCCGAGCGCGCCCGCGCGTGGATCGCCTCGGCGGTCTCGAAGCCGTCCATGCCGGGCATGTTCACATCAAGCAGGATCACCGCGAAATCGTGGAGCAGCACCTGGCGCAGCGCCTCCTGTCCCGTGCGCGCGGACAGCACTTCGTAGGACTCCTGCTCGGCCCATAGTCCAAGCAGGCTGGTCAACGCGAACAGGCTGTTGGCGTCGTCATTGACGACCAGGATCTTGGGTTGGGCTGGAATGGGCACGATGTCTGCTGACGGCGAGGGGACCGCACGATCATAACAATTGCTTGTATGAATGTCAAAAGACCGGTAGTCAATAGAACCTTCCTACCGGCCGCCGCTCTATGTTTGCTCCCGCACAGACCCGTCGGGCCGGTGCTGTCAAAGTCAAGCCGTATCCACCCACTCAAGGAACACATCATGAATATCGATACTGTCGTGGACAAAGAATATCTGGGCCAGAGCTTCCGCGCACTGGCGGCGGCACCGGTCAGCGCGCTGCGCGGCGTGAGCGCAAAGGACGCCAAGGCGCTGGCGCAGGCATTCAACGTGCACTCGGTGCGCGACCTGGCCAATATGGACTTCGTCAAATGGGCGCAAGCGATCACTACCCTGGCCGACCTCGAGCAAGCCACCCCGGCCGAACAAGCGAAGGAAACCCTGCTCGACGATGGCCTGGAGATGACTTTCCCGGCCAGCGATCCGGTCTCGGTCGATGCCGGCATCACGCGCATCGAAGTGCCGCCGGAAATGGTCGATGCCAAGGATGATCATCGTCACAGCAGCGCCAAGCCGGCAGGCAAGGCAGGAGCGAAAGACAAGGCAGCAGCGTAACCGCTCGTCGTTGGCCGTAAAACTTTAAAGCCGTCATTCCTGCAGAGGAATGACGGCTTTTAGTTTATTGCGCGCCGCGGGTGCAGGCGACCCGTTGGCATCGATTACACCGTGGTGGACAGCACCGGCTGGGCCGCAGACCGCGTGCGCAGGGCTTGCGCCGTGCAGCTACGGTTCTTGCCGGAGCGCTTGGCTTCGTACAGCGCGGCATCGGCCACCGCGATCACGGCCGCCACCGCGTCGGCGTCGTCCGGGAAAATCCCGATGCCGATACTGGTGGACAGTTGCAGCGTATGGCCGTTGACGATATACGGCTGCGAGACCGATTCGATCAGCTTGTTGGCAGGTTCCTGGGTATCGCCGACGTGCGAGATATTGCCCATCACGATGACGAACTCGTCGCCGCCGACGCGCGCGACCGTATCTTCCTTGCGGGCGCAACTGACCAGGCGCTGCGCGACCAGCTTGAGGATTTCGTCGCCGGCCGCGTGGCCGTAAGTGTCGTTGATGGGCTTGAAACCGTCGAGGTCGAGGTACATGACCGCCGCCTTGTTCTGCTGGCGCGTGGCGTGTTGCAGCACGGTGGCGATACGGTCTTCGAGCAGGCGGCGGTTGGGCAGGCCGGTTAGCGGATCGTGCAGCGCCAGTTCCTGCTGCTGCTTGCTGTACTGCGCCAGTTCTTTATAGAGCAGCCGCACTTCGAGCATGTTGTGGATGCGCTTGTGCACTTCGAGCAGGTCGAACGGTTTGCTGATGAAGTCGCGTGCGCCTGCTTCCAGCGCGGCGATTTTAAAACTAGGCTGTGCAGTGAGCGCTAACACGGGCAGGTAACCGCCTTGCTCGATTTCTTTCAAACCCTTCATGACCTGGAAGCCGTTCAAACCGGGCATCTGCAGGTCCAGCAGGATCAGGTCGTAACAATGCTGGCGATGCATGGGGCATACCTGCTCGGGCAGCATGGTCGAGGACACGTCGGTGTAACCGGCTTCGCGCAGGATCTCCAACATCAGCTCGACATTGTCGGCGCTGTCATCTACCACCAGGATCTTGGCGTGCAGAATATCGTCACGGCTCGGCATATTTTTTCTCAGTCTCATCTAAGCGGCGGGGTCCCGGCCGCATAATAAATGCATAATAATTAGATAATATCGCAAACCTCTGTGCTGCGGCGCACACATCTGCGATTAATTTCTATAAGGAAACAATTCTACCTGCTTTCCATGATTTTCCAAGTGTAGCAAGCATGCGTCTGATTGCTTGTAGGACATTGCCGCGTCTATAAGTAGGAGCAGGAAAAATGCTTTATGGCAATAATATTTACGTGTGTTTATTGCATGTCATCGTCGCTCAGAGTGGGGGGGCGTGGAAAAGCCCGTGCGTGCGGATCGCGCGGAAGCGACTTTGGCTATCAGTTCTGCCGGCTCCACCGGTTTCGAAACATGTGCGAAAAAACCACTTGATAACGCTTTCACGCGGTCGCCCGCGCGTGCAAACGCGGTCAACGCGATCGCCGGCACGTCGCCGCCGTGCGCCGGGCCCAGCGCCCGCACCCGTTCGAGCAGGCCGTAACCGTCCATCTCTGGCATGCCGAGGTCGGTAAGCAGAAGTCCCGGCCGCAGGTGTTCGAGCAGCGACAGTGCTTCGGCAGCGCTGGCGGCGGTCAGTACATGGGCGTGGCAATCGTGCAGGATACGGCGGATCAGCTCGCGGGAATCGTCGTCATCGTCCACGACCAGCACCTGGAAACCGGCCAGATCGTGCGGCGCAGCACATGCGTGCCCGGGCGCCGCATCGTTCTTGCCGGCCCGGCGCGGCAGACGCACGGTGAAGCACGAACCCAGGCCGGGGCCGTCGCTGTGGGCGGCAATGGTGCCGCCGTGTTGTTCCACCAGGTGCTTGGCGATTGCCAAACCCAGGCCCAGGCCGCCGTGCTTGCGGGTGGTGGTGGCGTCGGCCTGGCGGAAGCGCTCGAACACGTGGCCAATGAAGTCGGCAGCTATGCCAGCGCCGGTGTCGCGCACGTCGATGGCAACCTGGCTGTCTTCGCGCCGTACGGCGACTGTTACCGCGCCGCCCTCCGGCGTAAACTTGATGGCGTTGGTGAGCAGGTTCCAGATAATTTGCTGCAGACGGCTGGCGTCTCCGGACACCATGCCGGCCGCGCTGTCGAACTCGGTGATCAGGCTGATCCTGCGGGCCTCGGCGGCGGGACGCACGGTGTCGATGGCGGCGGTGGCAATTGCCGACGGCGACAGCGGCAGCAATTCGAGCCGCACCTTGCCGGACGCGATGCTGCTCATGTCGAGCAAGTCTTCGATCAGTTGCGCCTGCGCGCGGGCGTTGCGCTCGATGGTTTGCAGGCCGCGATGCAGGTCGGCTTCGTCGCGGGTGCCGCGCCGTAACACCTGCGACCAGCCCAGGATGGCCGTGAGCGGGGTGCGCAGTTCATGCGACAGCGTGGCCAGGAATTCGTCCTTCATTTGGCTGTTGCGTTCGGCTTCGGCACGCGCTTCGCGCTCGCTGTCGAGCAGCTGCTTGCGCTCTTCGGCTGCCTGCTGGGTAGCTTCGTACAGGCGCGCGTTGTCGATGGCGATCGCGGCCTGGGCTGCAATGCCGCTGATAATCCGTTCGGTGCGCTCGGTAAACATGGCCGGCTCGGGATGGCCGAAGAACAGGCAGCCGATCACCGTGCCCGTGCCAAGCGCCACCGGCACGGCCAGGTAACTGCGTACCAGTGGCGTACCCGGCGGCAAGCCGTGATTGGGGCTGGCCTGCTCGTCGCCCGCTTCCGCCGGTAAATCGACACTGCGGATGGCAGCATGACCAGAGGCAAAAGGTTGCCCGTCGGCGAGCAGGGCTTCGGCGCGCGGGGCGCAAAAACCGCCAAAGCTGGCAGGCGCGCTGGCGGACAGGGTGTGGCGCATCACGGTGGCGCCGGTGTCGTCGGCCTGATAAAAGAAGGCGCCGTAGCGCGCGCCGCTGATGCTGGTGGCGGCGTTGGTCAGTTCCTGCAACAGCGGGTGCAGGTCGCGCCGCGACGCGAGGGCGGTGCCGGTGCGGTTGACCAGTTCGAGTGCGGCGGTTTCTTCGCGCAAGGCTTCCTGGGCGCGCTTGACCTGGTCGACGTCGGTGCTGGTGCCGAACCAGCGTACCAGCCGGCCATCGGCGTCGCGCACGGCGTTGGCGCGCACCAGGAACCAGCGGAATTCGCCGCTGGCACTGCGGATCGGCACTTCGAGCTCGAGCGCCTCGCCGCTGGCGCGGCATTGTTGCCATAATTGTTCGAGGGCCGCTACGCAGTCGGGCGCGTACACGCGGCGCCAGCCGTCGCCGGCCATGTCCTGCGGGGTGGCGCCGGTGTAGTCGTACCAGCGCTGGTTGTACCAGATCATCGCGCCGTCCTGTTCCGCAATCCATGCCAGTTGCGGCATGGACTCCGCCAGCGCGCGCAGCTCGTGCCGGCTTTGACGCAGCAACTCGCGCGCGCTGCGCAGTTCGTCCAGCGCGCGTTGTGGATCGGTGAGCGCAGCGTCTTCCACCGGGACGGCAGAGGTGGCGCTCACAGGCTCATTAGGAGAAATCATCGATGGCGGCAGGCCTGGCGCTATCCCGTCAGCCGACTGGCGGACGAGAAGCGCGAAGCTAACACTGGAAAGTTAACGGTTTGACCATTCTAGCGTGATAGTTCGCCCCGCCTCCGCACGGTTGAATCGCCGGTGGCGCTTACGCCGCTTTGGCCTGCACGCTCTGGACAATCTGCTGCAAAGCGTCTTGCAGCACATCGAGATCGTAGGGCTTTTGCAGCGAGCGGGCGGGAAACTCCAGGTGGCGGGTCAGCTCGTCGCCATAGCCGGAAGCGAACAGCACTTCCAGCGACGGTTTGTCGCGGCGCGCCTGGCGCGCCAGGTCCACGCCCGACATGCCGGGCAGGCTGACATCGGTAAACAGCACGTCGAACTGCTGGCTGGCCAGTTGCGGCAGCGCCTCTTCGCCGCTGGCAGCCGTCTCCACCTCGTGGCCCAGCGCGCGCAGGGTTTCGCACACCAGGTAGCGGGCGTCGGCATTGTCTTCCACCACCAGCAGCGTCAGGGCGCGCCCGGACTGTGTTGCCGGCATCGACTGCGCTGGCGCCAACGCGCACAGCACGCCCTGCACGACATTGTTGTCATCGCGCACCGGGGTGTAATACAAGTCCAGCGGCTTCTGGGTAAACGCGTGGTCGCGCCACACGGGCAGGTTGCGGCCGCGGTAGCTGGCGCTATGACCCTGGCGCGCATGGGCGATCGCTTCGGGATTCCAGCTCCACGCCGACGGCTGCATCGGCGGCACGTGACCGCCCGGCGCACTCAGGCTGGGCAGGCCGAGCAGCTCGACATACGCATCGTTATAGACCATGATTTGCTGCTCGCTCCATTGCAGCACCATGGCCAGCGGGGAGTTGAGCAGAATATCGACCGTCAGCCGCAAACTGGCTGGCCAGCTGGCATGATCGCCAAGGGCGGTGCGCGTCCAGTCAGGGGCGGGCGCTGCGATCGAATCGGGAAATGACATACGAGTTGACCTCTTCACAAGATGAACGCATCGTACACGGTAAAAAAAAAGCCCGCTACGGGAGCGGGCTAAATCTATTTCCTTGGAGGAGAATAGAGGAGACAGCTCAATAATGCTGCAATGCGCAAACGAATGCAAATTTTTATTCATGATGATCGCGATAAGTGGCGTGAATGGTATGCTTTTTTGCTCATGTTGCAGTGCACGGCAGGCATTCGATTAACCAGGAGGAATCATGACGACAATAGTTAAACACCGGGGCGTCAAGATCGTCGTGCTCGGTGCCGGCGAGCAGTTGCTGCAAGTTTGCAAAGCCGGCGACATCGGTCTGATCGAGGACGAGCAGGGGTGGTGGATCAAGTTCATCGGCGACGGCGGCGCCATCGATTGTTATGGCCAGCCGTATCCGTCCTACAACGAAGCATTGTGGACGGCGAAGGCGGCTGCCGAATATGGCGTTTGAATGGCGTATGAGGCGATCGCAATTTACGGGTGGACAAGCGCGGAATCCGTCCCTATAATGCTGCTTCTTTCGAACGGCATGCTGGACGAGAGAAGTGCAGCAAAGTAAGGGTAAGGTTTTTGTACAGGGTTTGTTCGGTGTTTCGTGCGCCAGGCAAACAAATCGATAGAAATGTCGGACTTTGCAAAATAAAGTTTATCTGATACAATGTTGCACATGAAATTTTGGCGGCTGTAGCTCAGCTGGATAGAGTACTTGGCTACGAACCAAGGGGTCGTGGGTTCGATTCCTGCCAGCCGCACCAAAAATTCATGTTTTACCAGACAAGAAAACGCTGTTAATATCTTGTTTTACGCGGCTGTAGCTCAGCTGGATAGAGTACTTGGCTACGAACCAAGGGGTCGTGGGTTCGATTCCTGCCAGCCGCACCAAAATTCGTAAGTGGGAGGGCCTGATGAGTGATCGTCGGGCCCTTTTTCTTTAAGTGTAAGCGCCTGAAAGTAAATGAAAATTTCCTCTCTCGACAGCTTCACCAGATGTCGAAACGCTGTTACAATGTTGTTTTTCGCGGCTGTAGCTCAGCTGGATAGAGTACTTGGCTACGAACCAAGGGGTCGTGGGTTCGATTCCTGCCAGCCGCACCAAAATTCGTAAGTGAAGGGGCCTGTTGAGTAATCATCAGGCCCTTTTTCTTTAAGTGTAAGCCCTTGAAAGTAAATGAAAATTTCCTCTCTCGGCAGCTTCACCGGACGACTGGATGCTGTTACAATGTTGTCTTTCGCGGCTGTAGCTCAGCTGGATAGAGTACTTGGCTACGAACCAAGGGGTCGTGGGTTCGATTCCTGCCAGCCGCACCAAAATTCGTAAGATGAAAGGCCTGATGAGTGATCGTCAGGCCTTTTTTCTTTATTCCTTAGTTTTCGGGTTTGGCCGGGGCCGCCTGCTTTGCGCAGCGCCCCGACAGGATCGCCCGCTCAATCGAATCCGCCACCGCGCGGATCGCTTCCTGCGAACAATTGGCAGCCGTTGCCTCCGGCACTTTCGGCGTCTTGCCAAGCTGGTGCCAGGCCCACGCCGACAGCAGCACCACTGCAATCAAGGTCATCACCGTACTGGGTTGGATTTTCAATGCCGCTCCTCTAGTATTTGAATACTGGCGCCCGAAGGTTAATCAGGCGCCCTGTCTTCTCCTCCGGCTTATGCCACCACGTTGCGCGGAGCGCCCGCCGCCCAGGCTTCCACGTTGTCGATCAACTGGTCCGCCAGCACCTGCATCGCCTGCGTACTGGCCCACGCCGAATGGGGCGTGAGAATAAAATTCGGCAAGCGCAGGTTGAGCAGCGGGTTGTCGGCTGGCGGCGGTTCCTGCGTCAGCACGTCGAAGCCGGCGCCGCCGATTACGCCGGCGCGCAGCGCGTCGGCCAGCGCCTGTTCGTCCACCAGGCCGCCGCGCGCGGTGTTGATCAACAGGGCGCTGCGCTTCATGCGTACCAGCTCCGAGGCGCCGATCATGTTGCGGGTCTTGTCGTTCAACGGCAGGTGCAAACTCAGTACGTCAGACGTTTCCAGCAGCTCGTCCCACGACACCTGCGCAACACCTTCGTCCTCGACCGGCGACCGGTTGAACACCACCACATCCATGCCGAACGCGCGCGCGATGGCTGCCACCGATTTGCCCAGCGCGCCGTAGCCGGCCAGGCCCAGGCGGCTGCCGGCCAGGTCGGCAATCGGATGGCCGAACAGGCAGAATTGTTCGGCCTTTTGCCACAGGCCCGCCTCGATGTCGGCGCGGTACGCCATCAGTTGCCGGCGCAGCGCCAGCATCAGCGCGAAGGTGTGCTCGGGCAGCGTGTTGACCGCGTAGTTGCGGATGTTGGCGACGGTGATGCCGCGCGCGCGACATGCGGCCAGGTCGATGATGTCGGTGCCGGTGGCCGATACCGCGATCATTTTCAGGTCGGGCAACTGGTCCAGCGCGTCCGCGCGCAGCGGCACCTTGTTGGTGATGGCGATGGTGGCGCGGGCGTCGCGCAGGCGTGCGACCGCGTCGGCCGCTTTGGTGGCCGGATACTCGCTCCACGCGTGCGCAAACGACGGCTTGCGCACGTTGGCGATGACGCTGTCGCGGTCGAGGAAAACAATACGGTGTTGATCATCAGTTACAGAGGTCATACGGCTAACTCCAATGGTGAGGGCGCGGTGCGCGCCGCTGGCGGCGGCGCTTTCGGCAGGCGCATGCCCGGGTGGTTGGCAAACAGTTCGGCGACCCACTCCACGAATACCCGCACCTTGGCCGACAGGTGGCGGTTTTGCGGGTACACCACGTGCACCGGCAACGGATCGATGGTCCAGTCGTCGAGAATGGTGGTGAGGCGCCCGTCGGCCAGCATCGCCTCGATCACGAAGCCAGGGGTCTGGATGATGCCCAGTCCCGCCACGCCGGCCGCGATATAGGCGTTGGTGTCGTTGACGGCGATCAGGCCGGGGAGGGTGACCTGCAGCCGTTCGCCGTCGCGGGTAAAGTCCCAGTCGAGGAGTTTACCGCTGCGCGACGAAAAATAATTGACGCACTGGTGCTGCAGCAATTCCTGCGGATGCACGGGAACGCCCTGGCGCTGCAAATAGGATGGCGCCGCGCACGTAATAAAATTGAGCATGCCCACGCGGCGTGCGATCAGGCTCGAATCGACCAACTGGCCGCCGCGCACCGCGCAATCGACGCCTTCCTCGATCAGGTCCACGCTGCGGTCGCTGCACCCCATCTCCATCTGGATGTCCGGGTAGCGCGTGAAAAAATCGGGCATGGCAGGGATCAGCACGTCGTGCGCCAGGCCGGTGGGTACATCCACCCGCAGCCGCCCGCTGGGGCTCAGGCGCGTGCGCGAAAGCGATTCCTCGGCGTCGCGCACATCGGACAGGATACGCAGGCAGCGTTCATAATAGGCGGCGCCGTCGGCGGTGACGCTCACGTGGCGCGTGGTCCGGTGCAGCAGCTTGACCGACAGCGCGGTTTCCAGCGACGCGATCAAGGTCGAGACGGTGGCTTTGGGCAAGTGCAGGTTTTCCGCCGCACGCGTGAAGCCGCCGGTGTCCACCACCTCCACAAAAACTTCCATCGCTTGTAGTTTATTCATGTAATACTCCCATTGTTCAAGATTCTGAACAATCAATTCAGTTTTGCCGTCTTTATCGGATTGTAGAACATGTTTAAGATTGCTGTACTGCACAAAGAAAAAGAAATGATTCCGGCGGCAGGCCACAGTTGAAGGAAAGGATCAATCATGAAAAATCGGGATGGAATTTTTGCCACGATCGCCGTTGCGCTGACCACGGTCATGCTGGCGGGCGTCGTCTCCACCGATGCCTATATGCAGACGGCCAAGGCCGAAGTGCAAGGCGTTCGTGCCCTGACCGAGGTGGCCAGCGGCGACGTGCTGGCATGTGCCGACACCTCGCTGGTCGCCAGCGACGTCTTGACGGTCACCCGATGAGCGCTCAAATGAACCCGGCAGAGCAGCCGCTGCCCGAACTGTCCGACCGCATCAAGGTGCGGGCGCTGGAAGTGGGCGGCGCCGAAGGCCCGCTCGCGGCACGCCTGTACACCAGTGGTGATTCAGGCGAACGCGGTGCCGGCAAGCGCGACACCCTGCTGGTGTTCTTCCACCCGGGCGGTTTCGTGGGCGGCGACCTGGAAGGCGCCGACATTTTCCTGCGCCATATGGCCGACGACAATCCGCACGTTGCCGTGCTGTCCTCGAGCTACACGCTGGCCACCGAACGTTCGTTCCCCGCAGCGGTGGAAGATGCCCACGCGGTGCTCAACTGGGCCAAGAAGAACAAGGCCAAGGCGGCATGGACCGGCAAGCGCCTGCTGGTGTGCGGCATCGAAGCTGGCGCCAACCTGGCCGCGGTCTGCGCGCTGATGTCGCGCGACCGTGGCGGCCCGGCACTGGCTGGCCAGATCCTGATCATGCCCATGCTCGACCCTGGCCTCACCACCTGCTCGATGCGCGAAATGCAGCAGGCGCCGGAACTGCTGGAAGTGGCCGATGCCTGCGCTGCCGCCTACGCCGGCTACCTGCCCAACTGCGCCGACCGCACCCACCCGTATGCGTCGCCGCTGCAGTCGAGCCGCCTGAAAAACCTGGCCCCCGCCCTGATCCTGTCCGCCGAGGACGATCCGCTGCGGGATGAGGCCGAACAGTATGGCGCCAAGCTGATTGCCAACGGCGTCAAGACATCGGTGATCCGCATGCCCCCCGCGCTGCAGTCCGAAGCGGGCGAGCGCAACGAGTGCGCGTGCAAGTGCATCGCGCTCGGCGAGATCGCCACCTTTATCGCCGGTTTGGACCGCGCCGACGCGGCACCGTTGTCACAGGAATAGCTGCCCGTACGTCTGATACCTGATTAGTACCCTTCACGTCCCCACTGGCTTGCCGGCGGGGCGCCCGACTCTTGTTGTCTTGTTTTTCGTGCTACGTCCGTGCTTGCGCCCGGCGCCGCCCTTTCTATTAATAATTTTCATTCAAAAAGGATATAAAATGAAAACCATTAAACAAATGACCGCTCTGGCAGGGCCGCTGGCCGCCGCCATGGCGCTGGCGGGCCTGGCCACCATTGGCCTCACCGGTTGCGAAGAAGCCAACAGCAAGAATGCCCAGGCCCAGGGCGCGCCGCAAGGCGGCCCGCCGGTGTCCGCCGCGGCGGTGGTCGAGAAGACGCTGACCGAAACCCAGGAATTCTCGGGCCGCCTCGAAGCGATCGAGCAGGTGCAGATCCGTCCACGCGTGGCCGGTTTTATTACCGCGATCAACTTCAAGCCGGGCAGCCAGGTGAAAAAGGGCGACGTGCTGTTCGTGATCGACGCCCGTCCATTCCAGGCAGAAGCCAACCGCGCCGAAGCGGCTGCCGGTTCGGCGCGCGCCAAGGCCGAACTGGCCAAGCTCGAAATGAACCGTGCCGAAAAGCTGCTGGCCGATAAAGCCATCGCCCAGCGCGAATTCGACGAGCGTTCGTCCAACTTCAAGCAGCTCGACGCCGATGCCCGCGCCGCCCAGGCCCAGTACGAAGCGGCCAAGCTCAATGTCGATTACACGCGCGTGACGTCGCCAATCAGCGGCCGCGTGTCGAAAGCGGAAATCACGCTGGGCAACCTGGTCGATGCGTCGGCCGTGCTGACTTCCGTGGTCTCGCTGGAAAACATCTACGCGTCGTTCGACGGCGACGAAGAAACCTATTTGCGCGTGGGCGCCGCCGCCCACAAGGGCCAGCCGGCCGTGGTGCGTATCGGCCTGGCCAACGAAGAAGGCTTCCCGCACGAAGGCAAGCTCGAATTCGTCGACAACCAGCTCGATGCGCGTAGCGGTTCGGTGCGCATGCGTGCCCGCCTGGCCAATGACGACGGTTCGCTGGTACCTGGCCTGTTCGCCCGCGTGCAACTGGCCGGTTCGACCGGCGCCAAGCCGGTCATGCTGATCAACGACCGCGCCGTGAGCACCGACCAGAATCGCAAGTTCGTGTTCGTGGTCGGTGCCGGCAACAAGGCCGAGTACCGTCCGGTCACGCTGGGCCCGCAGGTCGATGGCCTGCGCGTGGTGCGCTCCGGCCTGAAAACCGGCGAGAAGATTGTCGTCAACGGCCTGCAGCGCGTGCGCCCCGGCGCACCGATCACGCCGACCATGGTGGCGATGGACGCCGATCCGCTGGCCGCCAACGTGGCGCAGCCGGAAGCCAAAAAAGATGAAAAAGTCGCCGCAGTCGCTGATGCGAAAGCCGGCACTACCAAGGAATAATTAAAATGAACATCTCCCGATTTTTTGTCGACAAGCCGATTTTCTCGGCCGTCCTGTCGATCATTATTTTTGTGGCCGGCCTGATTTCGATCTTCAAGCTGCCGATCTCCGAGTACCCGGACGTGGTGCCGCCATCGGTGGTGGTGCGCGCGCAGTACCCGGGCGCCAACCCCAAGATCATCGCCGAAACCGTGGCCGCGCCACTGGAAGAGCAGATCAACGGCGTCGAGAACATGCTGTACATGTCCTCGCAAAACACGTCCGACGGCGCCCTAGCGCTGACCGTCACCTTCAAGATCGGCACCAACGTCGAGCAGGCTGAAACGCAGGTGCAGAACCGCGTCCAGCGCGCCTTGCCACGGCTGCCGGAAGAAGTGCGCCAGATCGGCGTGACGACCGTCAAGTCGTCGCCCAATCTGACCATGGTGGTCCACCTGCTGTCGCCCAATGGCCGCTACGACGACCTGTACCTGCGTAACTACGCGGTGCTGAACGTCAAGGATCAACTGGCGCGCCTGCCCGGCATGGGCGAGGTGCAGCTGTTCGGTTCCGGCGATTACGCCATGCGTGTATGGCTCGATCCGCAAAAAGTCGCTGCGCGCGGCATGACTGCCGGCGACATCGTCGATGCGATCCGCGAGCAGAACGTGCAGGTCGCGGCAGGTGTGATTGGCCAGGGCCCGAGCAAGGGCGCGGACTTCCAGCTCACCGTCAACACCCACGGCCGCCTGCAAAGCGAGGAAGAATTCGGCAACATCATCGTCAAGGCCAGCGCCGACGGCGCTGTCACGCTGCTCAAGGACGTGGCGCGCCTGGAGATGGGGTCGAACTCGTACGCACTGCGCTCGCTACTGAACAACAAGTCGGCTGCCGCGATTCCGATTTTCGAAGCGCCGAACGCCAACGCGCTGCAACTGTCGGCCGACGTACGGTCCACCATGGAACGCCTGTCGAAAGACTTCCCGGAGGGAGTGGCGTATGACATCGTCTATGACCCGACCCAGTTCGTGCGCGAATCGATCAAGTCGGTGATCCACACGCTGATCGAAGCGATCGTGCTGGTGGCGCTGGTCGTGATCATCTTCCTGCAAACCTGGCGCGCCTCGATCATTCCGCTGCTGGCCGTGCCGGTATCGGTGGTGGGTACCTTTGCAGTGATGCTGGCCTTCGGCTTCTCGATCAATACGCTGTCGCTGTTCGGCCTGGTGCTGGCCATCGGTATCGTGGTCGATGATGCGATCGTGGTGGTGGAAAACGTGGAACGTAACATCCACGACGGCCTGTCGCCGCATGATGCGACGATCCAGGCGATGAAAGAAGTCAGTGGTCCGATCATTGCGATTGCCCTGGTGCTGTGCGCCGTGTTCGTGCCGATCGCTTTCGTTTCCGGCCTGTCCGGCCAGTTCTACAAGCAGTTCGCGCTGACCATTGCGATTTCCACCGTGATTTCGGCATTCAGCTCGCTGACCCTGGCCCCGGCCCTTGCTGCAGCCCTGCTGAAACCGCACGACGCCCCGAAAGACATCGTCACACGTGGCATGGACAAGGTATTCGGCGGCTTCTTCGGCTGGTTCAACCGCTTCTTCAACCGCGCGTCGAACAACTATGAAAAAGGCGTGACCGGCGTCCTGAAACGCAAGGGTGGTTCGCTGGTGGTGTACGCCGTGCTGGCCGTCGCTGCCGGTTTCATGTTCAAGGTCGTGCCGCCGGGCTTCGTGCCGGCGCAGGACAAGCAGTACCTGATCGGCTTTGCCCAGCTGCCTGATGCCGCCTCGCTCGACCGTACCGACGCCGTGATCCGCAAGATGTCGGACATCGCCAAGGACATCCCTGGCGTGGCCAACTCGATCGCATTCCCGGGCCTGTCGATCAACGGTTTCACCAATGCGCCGAACGCCGGTATCGTGTTCGTGGGCCTGTCGGACTTCCACGAGCGCACCGGCAAGGAGCAGTCGGCCGAAGCGATCGCCGGCGAAATCAACAAGCGCATGGGCGCCATCGAAGGTGCGTTCGTGATGGTGCTGCCGCCGCCGCCGGTCAACGGCCTCGGTACCACCGGTGGCTTCAAGCTGATGCTGGAAGACCGCGACAACCTCGGTTACGACGCGCTGTATAAAGCGGTGCAGGCGGTGCAAGCGAAGGCTGCGACCAACCCGAAACTCGCTGGCGTGTTCTCGAGCTACCAGATCAACGTGCCGCAATTGTTCGCCGACGTCGATCGCGTGAAAGCCAAGCAGCTCGGTGTGCCGCTCAACACGATCTACCAGACCTTGCAGATCAACCTCGGTTCGCTGTACGTGAACGACTTCAACCAGTTTGGCCGTACCTACCAGGTGCGCGTGCAGGCCGACCAGCAGTTCCGCTCGCACGCCGAAGACATGGGCCAGCTCAAGGTCCGCAACGACCGTGGCGAAATGATCCCGCTGTCGTCGCTGATGCGCGTGAAAGACAGCTATGGCCCGGACCGCGTGCAGCGTTATAACGCCTTCGTCGCCGCCGAGATCAACGGCGCACCGGCCCCTGGCGTGTCGTCGGGCGAAGCGCAGGCCGAGATGACCAAAATCGTCGAGGAAGTGCTGCCGAAGGGTATCTCGTATGAATGGACGGAACTGGTCTACCAGGACATCCTGTCCGGTAACACCATGATGTACGTGTTCCCGCTGTGCGTGCTGCTGGTATTCCTGGTATTGGCTGCCCAATACGAAAGCTGGACCCTGCCGCTGGCCGTGATCCTGATCGTGCCGATGTCGATCCTGTGCGCCCTGATCGGCGTGAAGCTGACCGCTGGCGACAACAACGTGTTTACCCAGATCGCCCTGTTCGTGCTGGTGGGGCTGGCGTCGAAAAACGCGATCCTGATCGTGGAATTCGCCCGCGAACTGGAACTGCACGGCCGCACCATCGTGGAAGCGGCGCTGGAATCGTGCCGCCTGCGTCTGCGTCCGATCCTGATGACGTCGATCGCTTTCATCATGGGCGTGCTGCCACTGGTGTTCTCGAGCGGCGCCGGTTCGGAAATGCGTCATGCGATGGGCGTGGCGGTGTTTGCCGGCATGCTGGGCGTGACCTTCTTCGGCTTGTTCCTGACGCCCGTGTTCTACGTCCTGCTGCGCAAACTGTCGGTCAGGCTGGAACGCAAGAAAACCGTGGTGACCGGCGAGACCGTCGTCACCGCACCAAAACTGGAAGGGACCCACTAATATGAACAAGCTGCAGATGATCGCCAAAGGCGTGGCTCCCGTGCTGGCCGCATTGCTGATGACCGCATGCGCCGCACCCGAGTTCAAGCAACCGGCCATCGACGTGCCGACCGCCTTCAAGGAATCGCAGGCGCCGGTGCCGTCGGAAGTGGCCACCCACATCCAGACCGCTGCCGACGGCAGCACCTGGAAACAGGCGCAAGCCGCCGAAGCGCAGCCGCGCGGCGAATGGTGGCTCGCCTTCAACGATACCGCTTTGAATGAGCTGATCGCCGAAGCCACCCGCGCCAACGCCAACCTGGCCGTGGCGGCCGCACGCGTCAAGCAGGCCCGCGCGATTGCCGGCGTGGCCGAAGCGGACCGCATTCCGCAAGTAGGCGCCAACCTCGGCGCCCAGCGCCAGCGCGCTTCGGCGCCGTCGCTCGGCCTGCCGGACGGCACACCGGTCCGTCCCGGTAACGCTTACAGCGCCAACCTGTCGGCCAGCTACGAGATCGACCTGTTCGGCCGCGTGTCGTCCAACGTGGCGGCGGCCCGCAACGACGCCGCCTCGGTCGAAGCGACGTACCGCTCGGTGCTGCTGTCGGTGCAAGCCGACGTGGCGCAGACGTATTTCCGTCTGCGCGCCACCGACGCCGAACTGGAAACCCTGGCCCGCACCGTGCAAACGCGGGAAGAGGATGTGAAGGTCAACCAGCGCCGCTTCGACCTGGGCGATATCGGTGAATTCGACCTGTCGCGCGCCGAGACCGAACTGGCGACAGTGCGGTCCGAAGCGATCGGCCTGCAACGCCAGCGCGTGACGGCCGAGCATGCTCTGGCCGTCCTGCTGGGCAAACCGGCGGCCAGCTACACGGCCGGCGCCAGCCCGCTGCTCGACACCGCGCTGCTGCCGGTGGTACCGGCCGGCCTGCCGTCGTCGCTGCTCGAGCGCCGTCCCGACATCGCTGCCGCGCAGCGCACCATGGAAGCGGCCAACGCCCGCATCGGTGTGGCCCGGTCGGCCATGTTCCCGGCGCTGAACCTGAGCGCCACCGGCGGCGGTGCGGCGGCGCAGTCGTTCTCGAACGTGTTCGAGTGGAGCAGCCGTTCGTGGGTGCTGGGTGCGCTGATGTCGATGCCGATCATCGACGGCGGCCGCAACAAGGCCAACATCACGCGCAGCGAAGGTGCGCTGGAAGAATCGGTCGGCGCGTATCGCCAGAGCGTACTGGTGGCATTCGCCGAGGTGGAAGACAACCTGGCCGGCCTGCGCATCCTGGCCGGACAAACCGCGCAGATGGAAGCGGCGCTGGTGTCGGCGCGCCGTTCGGCCGACCTGGCGCAAAAACTGTACGCGGCAGGCCGGTCGAGCTATATCGACCTGCTGGACGCGCAGCGCAACCTGGCAGCGGTGGAGCGCACGGCGGTGCAACTGCGCGGCAACCGCGCAGTAACCACGGTGGCGCTGATCCGGGCGCTGGGCGGCGGCTGGGACAGCCCGACCGTGCAGACGGTGGCGCAGCAGTAACGGCGACAAGACCCGAGAAGGTCTCAACGTAAAAACGGACCCGCGAGGGTCCGTTTTTACTTCACGCTTCAACCCCGGTACGGGGCTGAATGGAGATGAATTACTTGGCTGGGGTAACCGGGGCAGGGGTGACCGCTGCATCGGCTTTCACCGCTTTTTCGTGGGCTTTGGCCTTGGTTTTGTGGGCCTTGGCGTGGGCGTCGGCCTTGTCGGCTTTGGCATCGGCCTGCGCTACGGCGACGTCCTTGTTGGCTTCGGCTTCTGCCTTGGCGGCTTTGGCATCGGCCTTGATATGGGCCTTGGTTTCCTTGGCGGTAGCTTTGGCATCAGCCTTGGCTTCTTTCGCTTCGGCCTTGGCAGCAGCTGGTGCAGCCGGGGTAGTAGCAGGCGTTTGAGCGAAAGCTGCGGTAGCGAACAGGCCGGCGATCACGGTAGCGATAAGTTTTTTCATGATGAAGTTCCTCGTTTCGGTTGATAGGGCCCGGGACTATTCCCGTGTCTCTGAGCGTAAAACGCGGCCCGATTCGCCGTCGTTGACGGCCTTTACAATCGCTTACATGTTCGCCATCGCACAGAGTCCAAGCAGCGCCGGGCCTACGCTGGAGGAATGACAGCCTCCCTCAAAACCTACAAGTCCAAGCGCGACTTCACCATCACCCCGGAACCGGCCGAAGGCGGCGCCGAGGGCGGTGAGCACCTGGCGTTCGTGATCCAGAAACACTGGGCCAGCCGCCTCCACTACGACTTCCGCCTGGAACTCGACGGCGTGATGATGAGCTGGGCCGTGCCCAAGGGCCCCAGCTACGACACCCACGACAAGCGCATGGCCGTGCACGTGGAAGACCACCCGATTTCGTACAACGACTTCGAAGGCACGATCCCGGCCAAGCAATACGGGGCCGGAAAGGTGATCATCTGGGACAAGGGCAGCTGGCAGCCGCACGATGATCCGCGCAAGGGCCTCGCCGCCGGCAACCTCAAGTTCACGCTGCACGGCCACAAGCTGCGCGGCCGCTGGGTACTGGTGCGCATGCGCGGCAAGGGCGAAAAGCAGGAGCCGTGGCTGCTGATCAAGGAGAAGGATGATTATGCGCGGCCGGCCACCGAATTTTCCGTGATCGATGAAATGCCCGACAGCGTGAAGGCGCTGCCAATGCCCGAGGGGGCGGGCAGGTTGACGCCGGCGGCAGCAAAGGCGTCCGATACCGGCCCCGGCACCGCAGCGACAAAGGCGGCCAAGGCCAGCAAAGCCACGAAAGCGGCCAAGGCCAGCAACGCCACGAAGACTGTCAAGGCCACGAAGACTGTCAAGGCCACGAAGACTGTCAAGGCCACGAAAGCGGCCAAGGCCAACGATGCCGCCGAGGCGGCTCAGGGCAACAGCGGCAGCAGCGTCGCAACGGCAGCCACACCGGCAAAAGCGGGCAAGGCGCCACCCAAAGTCGCGCTGCCCGAAAAACTGTCGCCACAACTGGCCACGCTGGTGGACGGCCCACCGTCGAACCGTGACGACTGGCTGTTTGAAATCAAGTTCGACGGCTACCGCATTCTGGCGCGCATCGATGGCAAGGATATCCGCCTGATTACCCGCAACGGCAACGACTGGACCCACAAGCTGCAGCCCTTACAAAAGGCACTGGCCAGCATGAAGCTGCCGCCCGGCTGGTACGACGGCGAAATCGTCGTGCACAACGACGAGGGCCGACCCGACTTCGGCCTGCTGCAAAACGCCTTTGACGCCAACGCCCCGGGCGACGTCGTCTACTTTCTGTTCGACGCGCCATACCTCGATGGCCGCGACCTGCGCGACACGCCGCTCGAACAACGCCGCGCGCAGCTGCAAGCGGTGCTCGATCAACGCCCCAGCGACACGGTACGCTACAGCGCCGCACTGGCCGCAGCGCCGGAGGACATGATTGCCGCCGCGTGCAGCATGGGCCTCGAAGGCATTATCGGCAAACGGCGCGATGCGTCTTACACGGCGCGGCGCAGCGGCAGCTGGATCAAGCTCAAATGCGGCCAGCGCCAAGAGTTCGTCATCGGCGGCTATACCGATCCGCAGGGCGCGCGCAGCGGCTTTGGTTCGCTGCTGCTGGGCACCTACGACGCCGACGGAACATTGCGCTACGCCGGCAATGTGGGCAGCGGCTTCGATGGCGCTGCCTTGCGCGACCTGAAGGCGAAAATGGACAAGCTGGCGGTCGAAAAAAGCCCGTTTGCGCCGAGCCGCGAGATCGACCGCAAAGCGCACTGGCTCAAGCCCACGCTGGTGGCGGAAGTGGCGTTCGGCGAATGGACCAGCGCCGGTTCGATCCGGCACGCGGTCTTCAAGGGACTGCGCAAGGACAAGCAGGCCACGTCCATCGTGCGTGAGCTGCCTGCGCACCTGAAGGAGGAACAAGCTGTGACAGATACCGATACTGAACCGATGGTGGCGTGCAAGCTGCCCGCATCTCTCAAGGTCACCAACGCAGATCGCGTGATCGACAAGCAAACCGGCGCCACCAAGATCGACCTGGTGCGCTATTACGCGCTGGTGGGCGCGCTGATGCTGCCGCACCTGAAAGGCCGTCCCGTCTCGCTGGTGCGCGCGCCGGCAGGCGTCGGTGGCGAGCTGTTTTTCCAGAAGCACGCCGATACCGACAAAATGGACGGCGTCAAGAACCTCAAGCAGTCGCTCGATCCCGGGCACGCGCCGATGCTGGAAGTTGCGACGCAAAAGGGCTTGCTGTCGGCAGCGCAGTGGAACATGGTGGAACTGCACACGCAAAACGCCAATGCCGCGTCGTACGACAAGCCCAATCGCATGGTGTTCGACCTAGACCCTGGCAAGGGCGTGGACTGGAAGCAGGTGCAGGAGGCGGCCACCCTGATGAAGGCCTTCCTCGATCACCTGGGCTTGCCGGCATTTTTAAAAACCAGCGGCGGCAAGGGGCTGCACGTGGTGGTGCCAATCAAGCCCGGTTACGGCTGGGATGACGTGAAGGGGTTCTCGCAGGCGATTGTCGCGCACATGGCGCAGAATATTCCCGAGCGCTTCGTGCTCAAAAGTGGACCGAGCAACCGGGTAGGGAAGATCTTTATCGATTACCTGCGCAACGGTCGCGGGTCCACCACCGCGTGCGCCTGGTCGGCGCGGGCGCGGCCCGGGCTGGGGATTTCGGTGCCCGTGAGCTGGGAAGAACTGGGCGAGCTGCGCGGCGGCGACCACTGGACGGTCGCCACTGTGCACACGCGGCTGGACGTGGGCAATGCGCCGTGGGACGGCTATGCCAAGGCCGCCAAGGGACTGGCGCCGGCGATGAAGATGCTCGACTTTAAACCGGAGAAGTGAGGAGCACCGTTCTCGTCCAGCCATTGCGTCAAGCCGCCTTGCGCGCAGTCGATGACTTGGCCGCAGGCTTGCGAGGCGCCGCCGCCTTGGCTTTGGCAGGGGCCGACTTGGCAGCGGCAGCCCGCTTGCGCGGCGCCGGCGCCTTTTCTTCCGCCTCATCTTCGTCTGCAGCAGCCGGTCTGGCCTTGGCGGGCGCTTTGCCCGGCCGCTTGCCCAGGCTGTCCTGCAGCAATGCCACCAAATCCACCACGTTCGACGACTTGGGCGCCTTGCGTTCCGGTTCCGGTGCGGTGAGGGTCTTGGTCTGGCCAGCCTTGATCTTTTTCTTGATCAGCGCCATCACGTCTTCCTTGTAGGTGTCGTGGTATTGCGACGGCTTCCATTCCTCGGTCATGCCTTCGACCAGCGACAGCGCCATGTTCAATTCCTTGTCGCTGATGCCGGCGCCCTTGAGCGTGACGGGTGGCAGCTTGAGGTCTTCGCTGTCGCGGATCTCGGTCTCGAACCGCAGCGTATTGAGCACGATCTTGTCGTCCATGCACACCAGCGCGCACAGGTGTTGCTTGGTGCGGATCACCACCGTGGCGATGGCGATCTTGCCGGCCTTGCGCAGTGTTTCGCGCAGCAGAGCATACACCTTGGCGCCGCCCTTAGAAGGCGCCAGATAATAGGGGTGCTCGTAATAGGTGAGCGGCACGTCGGCCGCATCGACAAAGGCCTGGATGTCGATGGTGCCGGTGGCCTCCACGTTGGCGCGCTTGAGGTCTTCGTCCGACAGCACTACGTACTCGCCGTCTTCGTACTCGTAGCCCTTGACGATATCGTCCCAATCGACGTCCTTGCCGTTCTTCTTGTTATAGCGCTTGTAGCCCACGGGCGAAAAGTCGCGCCGGTCCAGCATCGACAGGTCGAGGTCGTGCTCCTGCACGGCCGTGTACAGGTCCACCGGGATGTGCACCAGGCCAAAGCTGATGGCGCCTTTCCACAACGCGCGGGCGGCCACGGTCAGCTCCCCACCGAACCGGTTACCGGCAGCACGATGCCGGTGATGTAGCTCGCGCATGAAGGCGCAGCCAGGAACACGTAAGCGGGTGAGAGCTCCTGCGGCTGGGCCGGACGGCGCATGTCGGCCTGCGCGCCGAATTCGGTGATCTTGTCGGGCGACTGGTCGGCCGGATTGAGCGGCGTCCAGACCGGGCCGGGCGCCACCGCATTGACGCGGATGCCCAGCTCCAGCAGGTTCGACGCCAGCGACATGGTAAAAGCGTGGATCGCACCCTTGGTGGTCGAGTAGTCGATCAGGTGGGCCGAGCCTTTGAGGCCCACTACCGAACCGGTGTTGATGATCGATCCGCCTTTTTTCAGGAAGGGCACCACCGCCTTGGCCATGTGGAAGTAGCCATACACATTGGTTTTCATGGTCATGTCGAACCGTTCCTCGGTGAGGTCGGTGATTTTCTCGGCATGCTCCTGGAATGCGGCGTTGTTGACCAGGATGTCGAGGCGGCCGAAGCGCTTGTGCACCTGTTCGGCCACCTCGCGGCAGAATTGCGCCTCGCGCACGTCGCCGCGCATCAGGAGGCAGCTGCGGCCTTCCGCTTCCACGTAACGCTTCGTGTCGATCGCATCCTGGTCTTCCTCGAGATAGACGATGGCGACATCGGCGCCTTCTCGGGCATACAGCACCGCCACGGCGCGGCCGATGCCCGAATCGCCGCCGGTGATGATGGCGGCCATGCCTTCGAGCTTGCCGCTGCCCTGGTAGTCGGGGGCCATGAATTCCGGTTGCAGTTCCATCTGGGCTTCGAGCCCCGGCTTGGCCAGGTGCTGCGCGGGCAGGGGCGTGCCGGGGTAGTCATGGTCGGTAGTTTGCACCGGTCCCTGACGCTCGCCGGACTGGCTGCCGCCCGAACGTTGTTTTTTCTTTTGGTCGGCCTGGTCCTGACGCTGCTGGATCTCGCGCTGCTGGCTGGCGGTGCCGTTGGTACTACCGCTGCGGTTACCTCGATTATGCTGGTTGTCCATGCTGCCTCCGATTGCAATGAACTGCCAGTATTGGCGCCGTCCCTTACGATGACGGTGCGTTTCGCCACATAAGCCCGGATTTGCGCGGCGCTGCCGGCCATGCCGGCCTATAGATTATCCTCGTCATGTATAATCGAAGCATCTTGAACGGGAGGCCGCGCATGAAAGTCAGCAGGGAACAAGTGGCGCTCAACCGCGAGCGCATCGTGGAAACCGCCGCCCGGCTGTTTCGCCAGAAGGGCTATGACGGCATCGGCGTGGCCGACCTGATGAAAGGCGCAGGCCTCACGCACGGCGGCTTTTATGGCCACTTCGCCTCGAAAGAGGATTTGCTGGCCGAGGCCACCGCGCACGCCTTGCAGCGGTCGGTGCAGCGCTGGCAGGAAAAGACGGCCAGTGATCCGGTCGCCGGCCTGTCCGAACTCGCCAGCGGTTACCTCTCCACGCGCCACCGCGACCATCCCGAAAACGGCTGCGCCATCGCCGCGCTGGGGCCTGACGTGGCGCGGCTGGGGCCGGCCGCACGCAGTGCGATGACAGCTGGCGTGGTGGGGCAGGTCGCGGTGGTGGAAAAATGCCTGGCAGGGGAAGGTGCCGATGTCGCCGCCGTTCGCCAGCAAGCACTGGCCACCTACGCCGCCATGGTGGGCGCGATGGTACTGGCCCGCGCGGTCAATGACGAAGCGCTGTCGCAGGAAATCCTGGCGGCGGTGCGCGCACAAATATCGGCAAGCGACGCGAGCTGATTCTGCTTATGTGTTTTCCGTATTAACAAATGCGAAAAACGCATTTGGCGCTGGACCGCCGCGGGTCTATCGCGTAC
Organism: Duganella sp. Leaf61; assembly: GCF_001421905.1. Lineage (NCBI taxonomy): Bacteria > Pseudomonadati > Pseudomonadota > Betaproteobacteria > Burkholderiales > Oxalobacteraceae > Duganella > Duganella sp. Leaf61. The sequence continues at coordinate 76,438 of NZ_LMLM01000030.1, read as the reverse complement.
CCTGTCGCTTTCCCCGTTTTTCGAATTCCAGCATGCTGCATTGGTTGAAGCACTACCGGCGCGCGCTCCTGCCCGGCGATATCAGCGCCGGCCTGGTCGTGGCCATGATGATGATCCCGCAGGGCATGGCCTACGCCATGGTGGCCGGGCTGCCGCCGGTGGTGGGCCTCTACGCCAGCATCATGCCGCCCGTGGTGTATGCGCTGTTTGGCAGCAGCATGACGCAATCGGTCGGCCCCATGGCCATCATCTCGCTGATGACAGCCGCCGCCATCGGCCCGCTGGCCGTACCCGGTTCCACCCTGGCTGCGGTGCTGGCGGCCCAACTGGCGGTGGTGGCCGGCGCCACTCTGCTGCTGTGCGGCCTGCTGCGCATGGGCTTTCTCGCCAATTTCTTTTCGCGTCCCGTGATGAGCGGCTTCACCGTCGGCTCGGCCATTGTGATCGCGTTCGACCAGGTACATACCCTGCTGGGCGTCCCGATCGCCGACGTATTGAAGCTGCACGTGCATCTGCCCAGTGCGCTGCTGGGCGTGGGTTCGCTGGCGTTGCTGCTGCTGGCGCGCCGGTACCTGGCCGGCGTGCTGCGCGCCTGCGGCCTGCCGCCGCTGGCGGCCGACATCGGCACCAAGCTCGCGCCGATGCTGGTGGTGCTGGGCGGGATCGCCCTGATGGCCTTTACCGGCCTGCACGACCTGGGCGTGCGCACCACCGGCGCGGTGCCGGCCGGGCTGCCGGGGCTCAATCTCGCCACGTCCAGCGCGCACTGGCCGGCGCTGCTGCAACCGGGCCTGCTGATCGGCTTCATGGTGTTCCTGATGTCGATGTCGGCGGCGCAGTCGCTGGCCCTCAAGCGCAATGAAAAGCTGGTCAGCAACCATGAACTGATTGGCCTTGGTGCGGCCAACGTGGCCAGCGCACTGTCCGGCGGTTTTCCCGTCACCGGCAGCCTGTCGCGCTCCGCCGTCAATTTCGCGGCCGGCGCCAACACCCCGCTGGCGAGCCTGATCACGGCGGCGTTGCTGGCCTGCGCGCTGCTGGCGCCCACCGGCTGGCTGGCATTGCTGCCGCTGCCGGTGCTGGCCGCCACCATCATCGTTGCCGTATTGGGCATGCTGGAACTGGGCATCGTGCGCACCGCCTGGTCGTACGACCGCAGCGACGTGCTGGCGTGGGCCGCCACCTGCCTGGGCGTGCTGGTGCTGGGCGTGGAGGCGGGCGTGATCGTGGGCGTGGCGCTGTCGATGGGCACCCTGATCTGGCGCGCCAGCCGCCCGCATATCGCGGTGCTGGGCCGCATCGCGGGCAGCGAGCATTTCCGCAATATCGAGCGCTATCCGGCCGCCACCCAGCCGGAACTGCTGATCCTGCGCATCGACGCCAATCTGTTCTTCGGCAACGTGGAATCGGTGAGCGAACGGATCGAGTGCGAACTGCGCACCCACCAGAGCGCGCGCGACCTGCTGCTGGTGATGACGGCGGTCAGCTCGATCGACACCACCGCCCTGTACGCGCTGGCGGAACTGAATCAGAGCCTCAAGCGGCGCAACATCGGCCTGCACCTGGCCGAGGTGAAGGGGCCGGTGATGGACCGCCTGCGCCACAGCGACCTGCTGCGCGACCTGAACGGCAAACTGTTCCTCAGCACGGCGATGGCCTGCGACCACATCCAGGCCGGCCAGCAATAATACGCATGGACTTCCGGCCGGATTGACAATATGATCAAGGGCAACGTTCCAAATCCACCCACCGCTGGCCCGCTGATAATCTACCGATGCTGCACCGACTTGCCCGCCGTGCGGGACGAATTTCGATTGCCACCTTCGTCAGCGTGACGCTGACTGCCGTCGTCACCGTGGTGCTGGCCACCTTCGCGTTGTATTTCTATTCGCTCGAACGCGCGCAGCGCTGGGAGCAGTTGCACAAGACCCTGGCCAACAGCGCCGACGAACTGGCGGCCGCCGTGGCACTGCCGGCCTGGAACTTCGACGACAACCAGATCACCACCATCATCAAGAGCGGCTTGAGCAACCGCGACCTGTATGCCGGCGCGGTCACGCCGGCCACCGGCGGCAAGGCCTTCATCCTTGCCCGCAACGAGCAGGGGCAGCTGCACGAAACCACGCGCCTGCCCGACAACCCCGACCTGCTGTCGGAACGGCGCGACATCGTCGCCGCCGGGCAACTGATCGGCGCCATTACCGTGTACGCCTCGCCGGAGGCGATGATCGAACAGCTGCGCCAGCGCCTCTATACTATTGCCGGCATGATTTTCGTGCTCGACGTGACGCTGGTGTTCTGCCTGTACCTGCTGTTGTCGCACATGATCTTCAAGCCGATCACCACCATCGAACGCTATGCCGCCAACGTCAAGGCCGGCCAGAACCCGGGCGCCTTGCCGCCGCGCGACTGGTTCTTCGGCGAACTGCGCACCCTCAACGCCTCGATGCGCGAGATGGTGCAGCTGATGGACAGCCGCTACAAGGCCATGCACGACAGCGAGGAGCGGCTGCAGATCGCCAGCAGCGCGGCCTCGATCGGGATCTGGGACTGGAATATCCACAGTGACAAGATGGTGTGGGACGAGCAGATGCACCGGCTCTACGGGGTGGCGGACGGCCACACCGGGCCGCACCGGTCGGCGGTCGAAAACTGGATGCTGATGGTGCACCCCGATGACGCCGTGCCGCTGCACGAACTGCTCACGCGCGCGCTGGCCGGCGCCGGCGACTTCGACAGCGAATACCGCGTGCGGTGGCCGGACGGCTCGCTGCATTACCTGCACGGCGAGGCGGTGATCTTCCGCGACCCGGACGGCAGCCCCGCGCGCATGGTGGGGGTATGTTACGACGTCACCGAGCAGAAAATCGCCGAGCAGGAGCTGCGCCGCCACCGCATCCACCTGGAAGATTTGGTCACCGAACGCACCAACGCGCTGTCGGTGGCAGTGCGCCAGGCGCAGGCGGCCAACCAGGCCAAGAGCATTTTTCTGGCCAATATGAGCCACGAGCTGCGCACGCCCCTCAATTCCGTGATCGGCTTCTCGCGCCTGATGGCCGATTCCAAGCACATGCTGCCCGAAGAGAAGCGCAATCTCGCCATCATCCACCGCTCGGGCGAACACCTGCTCACGCTGATCAACGCCATCCTCGAACTCTCGCGCATCGAGGCCGGGCGCGCCACGCTGCAAACCGAGGCGGTGCGCATCGACGACGTGCTGCAGGAAGTGATGGACATGGTGAGCATGCGCGCGGGCCAGACCGGCGTGCACCTGACGCTGGACGCCGTCGGTTTGCCGCCGGGCGCGCGGGTGGACGGCACCAAGCTGCGGCAAGTGCTGCTCAACCTGATGTCGAATGCGGTCAAATTCACCGGCCAGGGCAATGTCACGCTGCGCGTGGCCGGCACGCCGGTCGATGGCGGCCAGTGCGAGCTGGCGTTTGCCGTGATCGACGACGGCCCCGGCATCTCGCCCATCGACCAGACCCGCATCTTCGAGCCGTTCATCCAGGCGGAAGGGCCGGGCGCCAAGGAAGGCACGGGCCTGGGCCTGACCATTTCGCGCGAATTCGTGCAACTGATGGGCGGCGTACTGTCGGTGCAGTCGGTGCGCGGCGCCGGCGCCACCTTCCGGTTCACCATCTGCGCGCCGGTCGCCGACGCAGCGCAGCTGGCGGCGGCGGGCGGCATCAGCTCGCAGGAAATGCAGCGTGCGCGCCGCTTGCTGACCGCGCCGCCCGAGGGCGCCGGTCTGCGCACCGCCGTGCCGCTGGCCGCCGCCGACCTGGCGCAGCTGGGGCCGGACCTGCGCGCCCAGCTCAAGGCGGCGTTGCAGGATCTGAACCTGGCCCGCGTGGCGCTGCTGCTGGAGCCGCTGCCACCCGAGCTGCACGCCGTGGTCGACGGCATCGAACACATGGTACGGCTGCACCAGTACCCGCAACTGTGCACGCTGTTGGACCAGGCTGGAGCACAAGGCAGTTGAGGTATATGATGACGTTTGGATCACACGCATTTGGCGCGATAGAGAGTATTCATGCACCGGGACTTATCGGAACAACACACCAAGGGTGAAGTGCTGATCGTGGAAGACACGCCGGCCTCGCTCAAGCTCCTCAGCGACCTGCTGACCGACGCGGGCTACTCCGTGCGGCAGGCGCCCAATGGCGAACTGGCCTTGTGGACCGCGCAATCGCGCCCGCCGGAACTGATCCTGCTAGACATCCGCATGCCCGGCATCGACGGCTTCGAAGTATGCCGGCGCCTGAAGGAGTCGCCGGAACTGCGCCAGGTGCCGGTGATTTTCCTCTCGGCCCAGCATGACACCGACGACAAGGTGCGCGGCTTTGCCCTGGGCGCGGTGGACTTCATCGCCAAGCCGTTCCAGGCCGAGGAAATCCTGGCCCGCACCGACGCCCACGTGCGCCTGGGCCGCGCCCAGCACGCGCTGGCGCAGGAGCGCGCCACGCTCGAACAGCGGGTGGCCGAGCGCACGGCCGAACTGGCGCGCGAGATCGAGCAGCGCCGCGCCAACGAGGAATTCATGCGCCTGTCGAGCCAGGTGTTCGAGGCCACCCGCGACGCCATCGTCGTCACCGATCCCGAGGCGCGCATCGTCGCCACCAATCCCGCCTTTACGCAAATTTCCGGCTACACGCGGGAAGAAGTATTGGGCCGCAATGTCACCATGCTGCATGCCGGTGAACAGGATGCCGCCAACCTGGGCGTGGTGGTGCAGGCCATGGCCAGGAGCGGCCACTGGTCGGGCGAGCTGCTGGCGCGGCGCAAGAATGGTGAAACCTATCCCGGCCTGCTCAGCGCCTCCACCTTGCGCAATGCGGCGGGGGAGGTCACCAACCACGTGGCGCTGTTCCTCGATATCACCGAGCGCAAGGCCGAGCAGCACCTGATCGACTTCCTGTCCCACCACGACGCACTGACCGGGCTGCCCAACCGCCTGCTGGCGCGCCAGCGCTTCGAGCAGTCGCTGGCCGGCGCCCGCCGCGACGGCCGCTGCGTCGCCGTGATGTGCCTCGACCTCGACCGCTTCCGCAGCATCAACGACTCGTACGGCCACGAGGTAGGGGACAAGGCGTTGCAGGTGGTGTCGCACTTCCTCACCGACAGCGTGCGCGAGGGCGACATCGTCACCCGCCAGGGCGGCGACGAATTCCAGATCGTGGTGCAGGACGACAGCCAGCTGGGCGCCACCATGGCGCTGGCGCAGAAAATCCTGGCCGGCTTGCGCAAAGAGCTGGTGATCGACGGCCAGCAGATCACGGTCACCGCCAGCATCGGCATCGCCGTCAGCCTCACCGACGGCGACAGCTTCGACGAACTGATACGCAGCGCCGACACCGCGCTGTACCGTGCCAAGGAAACCGGTCGCGATAACTACGCCTTCTTCACCGAGCGGATGGACGCCGAGATCCGCGACAAGCTGGCGATCCAGAGCCAGCTGCGCGGCGCCATCGCCCGCGACGAATTCGAGGTCCACTACCAGCCGCAAATGTGCCTGCGCAGTGGCCGGCTGGCGGGCGCCGAGGCGCTGCTGCGCTGGAATAACGCGGTGCTGGGCCGGGTGCCGCCGAACCGTTTCATCCCTCTGGCCGAAGAATATGGCCTGGTCAATTCGATCGGCGACTGGGTGCTGGAAAGCGTGTGCGCGCAAATTCGCGCTTGGCAGGACCAGGGGCTCGGCGAGGTCAAGGTATCGGTCAACCTGGCCGCCGGCCAGTTCGCCAATGACGCCACGGTGCCGTACGTGGAAAGTACGCTGCGCCACTTCGGCATCGCGCCGTCGTGCCTGGGCCTGGAGATCACCGAGGGTACCGTGATGGGCGACCCGGACAAGGCGGTGGCCGCGCTGCACCGGCTCAAGGACATCGGCGTGTCGATCTCGCTCGACGACTTCGGCACCGGTTACTCGAGCCTCGGCTACCTCAAGCGCTTCCCGATCGACACCCTCAAGATCGACAAGTCGTTCGTCGACGACGTTACCACCAGCGCCAACGATGCGGCGATCGCGCTGTCGGTCATCTCGCTGGCGCACAACCTCAATATGCAGGTGATCGCGGAGGGCGTGGAAACGCGCGAGCAGGTGCAGTTCCTCACCGAACGCGGCTGCGACGAAATGCAGGGATACTTTTTCAGCCGGCCGGTCAGCGCCGGCGAGTTCACCGAATTGCTGCGCGAGCGGCGCAATCTGTTTGACGTCTAGGAGCCTTATGCACAAGAAGTTCAGCACCATCGAGTTCAGCACCATTGCCGGCGTGGTTGCCGGCGCCTGCCTGGTATTGTCGATGAACGCCCAGGCGGCCGCCAGGCCCGGACCGGCCGACGCCCGCTTCAAGGCCATCTACACCGAAGAACTGAAGTGGCGCCAGACGCAGAAGCAGGAAAGCGACGAGGACGACGACAATGGTGTGACCGCCGCGCTGCCGCGCATTGACGCGGCCACCCAGGCCAAACGGCTGGCCTACTGGCAGGGCGTGCTGAAAAAGCTGGACGGCATCGACCCGGCCAGCCTGTCCGGTGAAGAGCATATCAACTACCAGGTGTACAAGGCGCAGATTGCGGCGCTGGTGGCGGACATCGCCTTCCGCGAATACGAAAAGCCGCTCAACGCCGATACCGCGTTCTGGTCCAACCTGGCGTATTCCGCGCGCCGCCCGATGACCACCGAGAAGGAATATCGCGCCTACATCCGCCAGTTGAACGATGTGCCGCGCTACTTCGACGAGGAAGTCGTCAACATGCGCGCCGGTCTGGCGCGCGGCTTCACCCCGCCCAAGGTGACGCTGGTGGGGCGTGATTCGTCGATCTCCTCGGTGGCCGACGCGAAAACGCCGCAGGACAGCATCTACTACGAGCCGTTCAAAACCATGCCGGCCACCATGCCGGCGGCGCTGCAGAACGAATTGCGTGCGCAGGGCGTGAAAGCCATTGCCACGGCGGTGCAGCCGTCGTTCGTCAAGCTGCTCGGTTTCATGCGCGACGAGTACGTGCCCAAGGCGCGCGAAGACCTGGCTGCCGAGAACCTCCCCGACGGCAAAGCCTATTACCAGTCGAAGATCGTCGAATTCACCACCACCAATCTGACCGCCGACGAGATCCACCAGATCGGCGTGGCGGAAATGGCCAAGATCCGCGCCGAGATGCAGGACGTGATAAAGCAGACCGGTTTCGAGGGAGATTTGCCGGCCTTTTTGCACTTCCTGCGCACCGATCCGCGCTTCTACGCCAAGACCCCGGAAGAGCTGTTGATGCGCTCGGCCTGGGTGGCCAAGAAGTTCGACGGCAAGGTGGCCCAGTACTTCGGCTACCTGCCGCGCCGCCGCTTCGCCATCATCCCGGTGCCGCCCGACCAGGCGCCGTTCTACACGTCGGGCCGGGGCGGTCCGGGCGTGTACCTGGTGAACACCTACAACCTGCCATCGCGCGCGCTGTACAGCATGCCGGCGTTGACGCTGCATGAGTCGGCGCCGGGCCACGCGTTCCAGATGCCGGTCGCGATGGAGCAGAAAGGCCGGCCGTCGTTCCGCAACGCGTACATCTCGGCCTATGGCGAGGGCTGGGCGCTGTACACCGAACGCCTCGGCGCCGAGATGGGCATTTACGAGACCCCGTACGAAACCTTCGGCATGCTCAGTTACCAGGCCTGGCGCGCTTCGCGCCTGGTGGTCGATACCGGCATCCACAGCAAGGGCTGGACCCGCAAGCAGGCGCAGGACTATCTGCGCGCCAATACCGCGCTGTCGGATCACGAAATCGAAACCGAGGTCGATCGCTACATCTCGTGGCCGGGGCAGGCGCTGTCGTACTACCTGGGCCAGATGAGCATCATCAAGGCGCGCCGCAAGGCGGAAGCCGCGCTCGGCGAGAAGTTTGATATCCGCCATTTCCACGACACCGTGCTGCAACTGGGGTCGGTGCCGCTGCCGGTGCTGGAAGCGCGCATCGACCTGTTCATCAAGGAAGGCGGCAAGAGCCCGTACCCGAACCTGGATTAACGCCAACGGTGACAATTGGCGCATTTTTGATCACGGCGGATGAAGTAATATTGTTCTTTTGAATAATCCGACTTCATCCGTTTTCATAGGCATCCCCGTGTATAAAAAATCCGTTGCGCTCGCCGTATCAAGCTTGTTCTTCAGTCTCGGCGCGCAGGCGCAGCAGCCGGACAAGGCTGAACCTCCTTCCGAGATCGCCCAGGTCTACACCGAGGCAGCGAGGGAAGTGAGCGCGCTCGACGCCACGGAACCGAACATCAACAAGCGCATTGCCGCTTACGAAAAATTCTCGTTCTCGCCCGAACTCAAGCCGCGCTTGAAAGCCGTCTTTGGCACCGACAAACCGTTCGCGCCGCAGCGGCTGCCCGACAGCCGTGGGCGCCAGCATTACCAGAGCGTGCTCAAAGCCGGCAGCCATACCGATGCGCAGGGCCATGCCGCGTGGAGCGATATCATCCTCAAGGGCGACACCAGCGCGGCCGGCAACCAGATGAACTACACGGGCGAGATGGCGTCGCTGAATGTGGGCGTCGCCAGCCGCCTGCAGCTGTCCGACCTGCGCCTGGGAGGCAGTCAGGCGCGTGCCAGCGATGGCATGTGGTATGGCGCGGTGAACTTGAGCGTGGCCCGCATCGCTGTCGAAGACGGCATTACCGGCAAGCTGCTGATGGAGGACCTGCGGTTCAAGACGGACATGCAACGGCGCGGCAAGACCGTGGACCTGGCGTACGGTTTGTCGATACGCTCGGCCGGCGCGGGGGAGCACAAGGTCGAACGCGTCAACGTCGCCACGCGGGTGCTGGGCATGGACGGCCAGGTGATGGCCGATTTCACCCGGTTCGCCAGCTCGCCGCAGTTGCAGCAACTGGCCCCGGCGGCGCAAACCCAGGTAATGCTGCGCAAGTTCAAGGAGCTGGGCGTGGCGCTGCTCAAGGGTGGCGTAAGTGTGGTCATCGACGACATCAGCGCCGCCTGGAAAGGCCAGGTTGCCTCGATCAAGGGCCGCATCGATTTTGCCAAAGCCACCGACGCCGAATTGAACTCGCTGCCGGCGATCGTGAAAAAGCTCGCGGTGCGGCTGGAAGTGCGGGTGCCGGTGGTGATCATCGAAGAAATTTCACGGGCCAACGCCGCCAAGGCAGTCAAAGCCCGGTCGCCCGCCGAGCAGGCCGCCAACCCGGCGCAAATGGCTGCCTTGGAGCAGAACATGGCCGACAAGGTGATGACCGATATCCGCCAGTCCGGCTTCGCGGTCGTGGACAAGGACGAGGTGCGCACGGTGATCGAATTGAAAAATGGCGTGCTCACGCTGAACGGCAAAGGGCCGTCGATGTTCGGCCTGAAGAACGGCAAGTTGCCGATGCCGTCGACGCCGACGCCGATGCCGATGCAGGCCAGGTAACACCGACCGATCCAGGACCACCATGACAGACGCTCACATCCATTTCTCCGGCCTCGTGCTGCGCCCGTTTGCCGATACCGACGCCGACGCCTTTGCCGCGGCCGTGGTGGAGTCGGTGCCTTCGGTATCGCCCTGGATGGCGTGGTGCGCCAGCGACTACACCGCTGCCGATGCGCTGGAGTGGTTTGCCATGTGCCGCGCCAGCGAAGCAGCGGGCACCGCGTTCGAGTTCGGCATTTTTTGCGGACAAACGGGCGATTTTCTAGGCGGCGCGGGTCTCAACGACATCCGACCGCTGCACCGGTTTTGCAACCTCGGTTACTGGGTGCGGCAGTCGCGCCAGGGGCAGGGCGTGGCGTCACGCAGTGTGCAGGCGCTGGCCGCGCATGCGTTTGACGCGCTGGCGCTGCACCGGGTGGAGATCGTGGTTGCGGTCGGCAATACAGCCAGCCTGGCGGTGGCGGCAAAGTGCGGTGCGTTTGACGAGCGGGTGGCGCGCAACCGCCTGTGCATCGATGGCCGTGCGGTGGATGCGCACGTGTTTTCGCTGGTGCCGGAATAAGGCAAACACGTTTGCCTGGTGCGTGACTTGAATGTTATTACTTATGGATTGCATTAATTTCAATTAATTCACTGTCTCAGGTCACCATGTCCACTGCACGCAACCTCTCCCTATTGCCGGCTTCTCCGCCTTGTTCGCTCTGACGATGCCGCAGGCCGACACCTCCCACACCGAATATAAAAAGAACTTCAAGCTGGTGCTGGAGACAGCCGACGTCAAGAACCCGATCTTCACGTTCCCGATGCAGGGCGAAGCAGCCGCCCAACGGTGGTGTGCCAGGCTCAATACCATCTTCAACGGCTGATGCCGAGCGACACCGCTTAGCGCAGCATATCGTTCGCAATCCAGTCCATCACCGACGGCCCGTGCGGCTGCCATCCCAGCAGCTCGCGCGCCTTTTTGCCGCGCACGCGGCTGTTGGAACCGAGGCCGTACGACGCCATCTCGTAGCCCCATTCCTCTTTTGCCTCCTCGAGTGGCCAGTCTTGCGGCGCATCCAGGCCCAGCGCCCTGGCAATCGCCGCGCTCATGTCGCGGAACGATGCCTCGCCGCTTTCCACGAAATAGAATGCGCCTGCCGGGCTCTTTTCCAGGGCCAGCAAATACAGGTCCACCACGTCGTCGATATGGACGTTGGACCAGATGTTCTGACCCGGACCGACGTGGCGCACAATGCCGCTCTTCTTGGCCTGCTTGAGCAGGCGTGGCAGCTGCACGCTGTCGCGCGGCAGTGCGCCGTGGCCGTAGATCAGGGTGTTGCACAGCACGGCCGAACGAACGCCCTGGCCGGCAGCGGCCAGCACCAGGTTGTCGATCGCCACGCGCGCGGTCTTGTCGGCCGTGGGTTCCGGCAACTGGTCTTCGTAGTAGATCTTGTCGGTACCCAGGCCGCCGGAAGCGTCGCCGACGATGCTCGAACCGCTGGTGTGCAGGAACGGCTTGCCCGATCCGGCCAGGCCTTCGATGATGGCTTCAACCGCGGCGCGGTTGTCGCTGCTGGCGGCGTTGATGACGGCGTCGGCCGCGCGTGCTTGCGCCACCAGCAGGTCGTGGTCGGCCAGCGTGCCGACGATGCCGGTCACGCCGATTTTGGCCACTTCCGCCACCTGGTCCGGATTGCGCACCAGGCCAATCACCTGGTGGCCCGCCTTGACCAGCCCCGCTGCGATCGAACCGCCGATAAAACCTGCCGCGCCTGTGACGAATACTTTCATGCCGTGCTCCCGTTTGATTGAATGATCAAGTATGGGAGCGATAGCGGTGCGCACCAAGGTGCGCACGCACAAAGCTGTTTTGACTGCGGCGCAACAATGCACTTACGGCGTGGCCATCATCTCGTCGAGCAGCGGCGCCATCGCATCGGCCCACAACTGGTAGCCTGCAGCGTTCGGATGCAGCTGGTCGGGCATGACGGCATCCGGAATCTTGCCATCCTTGTCCAAGAACACGCCGGTGATATCGAGGAAGCGCACCGTCTTGCCGTCATCCATCCGCGCCAGTTCCTGGTTTACGGCGCGGATGGTCTCCATGCGCCTGGCCGCTTCCGCGACGAAGGCCGGCGTGACCGGACCGCCGAAGCGGTCACGCGGGCCGCGCGGGAACACGCCCAGCAGCAGCACTTTGGTGCCCGGCAGTTTTGCGCGTACCATATCGACGACCTTGCGGTTGGCCGCCGCGATATCGGCCGCGCTGTAATCGAGACTGTTGTTGGTGCCGATCATGAGCACGGTGACCTTGGGCGCGATGCCATCGAGCTCACCGTGCTCGATGCGCCAGATCACATGCTGGGTTCGGTCGCCGCCGATGCCGAAATTGGCCGGCTGGTACTTGCCATAGTATTTTTCCCAGATCTCGGGCGCCTTGCGCCAGTTGTCGGTGATCGAGTCACCCAGGAACAGCAGGCCCACCGGGCCGCTCTTTGCGCGGGCCAGGTTGATCTCGTGCTTTTTGAGGAACTTGCCATCGTCCTGCTTGGGCGAGGCGATGGATGCGCTTTCACGCGGATTGGTTTGCGCCAGCGCAGGGGCGGTGAGCAATGCCAGCGACAGCAGCAGTGCGCGGGAAGTCAACGACATCATGGGTTTTCCTTTACTTGAACGGCATGGGGACGCACCGGCTCCACGGCGCCGCCGAGCCAGATCGACAGGTACACCAGCGGCACCAGCGCGGCGCCGAGGACAAAGAACAGCGTGTAGTTGCCGCCGGCCGTGAGCACCGGCACCAGCTGCATGCAGCCGATCACGCCCAGCACGGCGGCGGTGCCGCTCACACCTGCCAGCGAGCCGACGGTGCGGCCTGAGAAGAAGTCGCTGGGCAGGGTCTGGATGTTGGTGATCGCTGCCTGGAAGCCGAACAGGATCACGGCAATCGACAGCACGGCGGCCAGTGGCGTGGCGGCCACGGTGGTGAGCAGCAGGGCGGGGAACATCACGATCAAGCCGAGTGCGATGACGAATTTGCGGGCCCGGTTGACCGACCAGCCGCGCTGCAGCAGGCGGCCGCAGAACCAGCCGCCGGCCAGCGCACCGATGCCGGCGCCCACGTACGGCACCCAGCCGAACAGGCCGATCTGCTTGACGTCGAAGCCGAATTTCTCGTTCAGGTACAGCGGCAGCCAGCCCACGAACAGCCACCACACGGGATCGATGAAGAAGCGCGCGGCAATCACGCCCCAGCTCTGGCGGTGGCGCAGCAACTCGGCCATGGTGGGCACGTATTCGTCAGCGGCAGCTTGCGTGGTTTTTTGGCCGCCGAGGATATACGCGCGTTCGTCGGCGCTGACCCACGGGTGCGAATCCGGGCCGGATTTGTACACGATCAGCCAAGGCACGATCCAGATGAAACCGAGCGCGCCGATCAGGATGAACGTGGTTTTCCAGCCCACGTACGCATACAGGAAGGCGACCAGCGGCGGCGCGATGATCGACCCGACCGAGGCGCCGGCGCCGAAAATGCCCTGGCCCAGCGCCCGTTCGCGCACCGGAAACCATTCGGCGATGGCCTTGGTGGCGCCGGGCCAGTTGCCGGCCTCGCCGATGCCGAGCAGGGCGCGGAACAGCGCGAACGACAATGCGCTGCGCGCGACGAAATGCAGGCCGATCGACACCGACCACACCACGATCGACAGCAGGAAGCCGATGCGGGTGCCGAGCGCGTCGAAAATTTTACCGAACAGCGACTGGCCGATCGCGTAACCGATCAGGAACACCGTGATGATGTTGGCGTAGTCGCGCTTGTCCAGCCCCAGTTCGGCGGCGATGCCCGGCCACATCACCGCCAGTGCCGAACGGTCGATGTAATTGATGATGGTGGCAGCGGCGACCAGTGTGATCACCAGCCAGCGCAGCCCTTTTTTGGTTGTCATGCCCTTGTCTCCTTGTTGGTTTTAGAACCTGTCTCGGCAGGGAATGAGGCGCTGCTCAGGTTCTTATTGGGGCGCTGATGTTTCAGGCGGGCGGTGGTGCCATGGCGTGCGCCAGCTGTTCGCGCGTGGGCAGGCCGTCGCAGTCGCCTCGGAACTGCACCTGGCGCGCGCCTATCGCGTTGCCGCGCGCGGCCGCTTGCGCCAGCGGCAAGCCGTCGAGCAGGGCGCTGATGACGCCTACAGCGAAGCCGTCGCCGGCGCCCACCGTATCGACCACCTTGGCCACCGGCTGGCCGGGTACCGTGCCGCGATTGTCGCCATCGGCGTAATACGCGCCGTCCGGTCCCAGTTTGACCACCACCTGGCGCGCGCCGCGTTCCAGGTAAAAATCGGCGATGCCGGCAGCGTCATTGCGGCCCGTCAGCAGGCGGCCCTCGGACAGTCCCGGCATCACCACGTTGGCCAGGCTCGCGAGATCGTTGATGGTGGCGATCATCGCGGCTTCGGAGGGCCACAGGCGCGGCCGCAGGTTGGGGTCGAACGTCACCGGGCGGCCGGCCGCGCGGGCCTGGCGCGCCATGGCGAACACCAGTTCGCGGCAGCCGTCCGACAGCGCCGCCGAGATGCCGGTCAGGTGCAGCAGGCGCGCCTGCTGCCACGGATCGGGGTCGCGCAGGTCCGCTGGCGACAGCCGGCTGGCCGCCGAGCCGCGCCGGAAGTACTCCACTTGCGGGTCGCTGCCGTCGTCGGTCATTGCCTTGAGCATGAAGCCGGTGGGGTGCGCCGCATCGATGCGCACGTGGCTGCGGTCGATGCCTTCGGCATCCATGAAGGCGAGCAGGTTGGCGCCCAGGCTGTCGTCGCCCAGCGCGGACAGGTAGCCCACCCGGAATCCGAGCCGCGACAGGCCCACCGACACATTGAGTTCGGCGCCGGCGGTGGCGCGTTCGAAGTCGCGCACTTCTGCCAGCGGCTTCGCTTCGCGGGCGATGAACAAGGCCATCGCTTCGCCTACGGTCACAACATCGGGTGTGCGTTTATCCATTGACAGGCCTCATGGTGGTGATGATCGACGTTTCGCGCGCAGCCGGCATCGAAATGCGCAGCACCGAGCCGCGCTCCTCGCGTGGGCCCTTGTCCACGTTGCCCGGCGGGCCGGCCGCCGTGACCACGCCTGTTTCGATCACTGCCCTGGCGCCGGCGGTCTTGACGTCCACTTGCAGCGCGGCCGGCTTGCCGGCCACCACGTAGCGCTGCTGGCCGCCGGCGGCAATCGTCGTATCGCCGTGTACTTGCGCCGTCAGCGCGACTGGGCGCGATGCGCGCAGGCGGTCGGTCGTGGTCCAGGCGCCGCCTTCGTACGTGAAGCGGCGTTCCAGCTTGTCCACGCCCAGCTCCTGCCGGAACGCGCCGGTGAGGTCGGCCACGATTTCGGCGCGGTCGGCGGCCAGCTTGACGGTGGTGAGGCGAATGCTGTCGAGCCGCGCATAGGGGTAGTCGGCAAAGGCGTCGTGGCCATGGCCCTCGTTGGCCTGGCCCTGGCCGTCGATCAGCACCGTGTTACTGAGGTTGCTGCGCGGGATGCCGGCATAGCCCATCGGTCCCGATAGATACGTGCCGTTGGCGTACAGGATAAAACTGCCCGCGTCCGGGTGCGAGTGGCCCATCGACAGGTGCCAGTCGGGCAGCTTGTCGAATAGCGTGGCTGCGTGGTGACCTTCGGGCGGGCCGGCGCGGAAGGCGAACGCGGTGGCTTGGTCGGTCCAGTCGCTGCGCCAGTACACGGTGCCCAGGTCGTCGAAGTGGTGGTGCGGCGCCAGTGCGGTGATCGGCGCGGCCTTGATGGTCGCATCGCGCCATTGCAGGGTCCAGAAGTCTTCCGCGCATACGTGGCCGAGGGACTTCATCCAGTCCGCCACGCCCTGCGCCTCCGCACTCTTGAAACGCGCGGCCAGGCGGTAGATCAGGTTGTAGTTGGAATGCAGCTTGCCGTTCGGGTGGGTGCGCGCCGCCTCGTCGCCGTGGCGCGAGCGGGTAAGCGGGCCCTCGAAGGCGTCGCCGAAGTCGAAGATGTCCTGGCCGTTGGGCGTGAGCGAATGGGCCATGTACAGGTGGGCCTTGCGCAGCGCCGGGTGGTCGTACAGGTCGTCGCCGGCCGCGTGGGCAAAGGCGTCGAGCGCGTGGATAATCCACGGCATCGAGAACACCCAGTATTCCACGCCTTCGTAAAAATAGCCGTCGGGCGAGGCCACGTCCAGCACGCGCGAGAAGATCGCCCGCGACTGTGCGGCCCAGGCGGCAGCTTCCGGCACCTCGTCCCAGATCGCGTACGCAGCGATGGCCAGGCCGGCAATCGGGATGAAGCAGTGGTTCTGGCTATATGAGAAGGTCTTGCCCGGCTTGGGCGCGAAGTGCGCAGCCAGCAGGCGCGCCTGGTGCGCCAGCTTGTCGCGGTAGCGTTTGCGCTCGTCTTCGGTCAGCACGTCGAACAGCAGATCGTAGCCCATGCCCAGGCCGTAGAGCAGGTGGCCGGCGGCCAGGTCCACATTCGGTTTGCTGAATGTGTAGCCCCACACCGGATAGCTGACCGCTGCTTCCATGTACTTGCGGGCAGCGGCCAGGTAGCGCTCGTCGCCCTCGATACGGTACGCCATGGCGGCGCCGGCGATGCCGATGGCCACCGTGTTCTGGGCGCGGCGCTTTTGCGCGGGCGAGGGCGCCGGGTCCTGCTTCATCGCCACCAGTCCGGCCAGCGCCTGCTGCCACTCGGCCTTGTGGGTGGTGGCAGCCCGTTGCTTGAGGTCGGCCAGGCCGGCGCTGGTGATGAAGACGCGCGGATGTACGCCGCGCAGTTCGGCGCGCAGCGGCGCCGGGTGGGCCTGCATCAGTGCCTGCAGCGGGTGCGGGCCGCCCCTGGCCTTGCCCTGCCTGGGGCCAAGCGCTTCGCGCGAGTCCTGCGCCAGCAGGCTGCTTGACGAAAAAACGGGCAAAGCCAGGGCGGCGGCGCCCAGGAAACGGCGTCGTGTGATCGATGGATTCATGGGGATTCCCGGATTAATAGAGGGCGAGGCCGCCGTTGACCTGGATGATTTCACCGGCAAGGAAGGCGGCGCGGTCCGATGCCAGGAACACCACCACGTTGGCCACGTCGGCCGGTTGACCTTCGCGCTTGGCCGGGGTGCGGTCGGCAATGGCGGCGCGGTTGGCAGGCGTGTTGAAGGTGTCGTGGAAGCGGGTGGCGATCAGGCCCGGCGCCACGCCGTTGACGCGGATGCCCAGCGGGCCGACTTCCTTGGCCAGTGCGCGGGTAAACGTTGCCACGGCAGCCTTGGACGACGCGTAGTGCGCCGAACCGGGGCCGCCACCGTCGAAGGCGGCCAGCGACGACATGGTGACGATGGTGCCGCCTTTGCGCGGTTCCATGCGCTTGAGCGCGGCCTGGCAGATCAAAAAAGTGCTGGTGAGGTTGAGGTTCATCGACTCGTTCCACAGCGACAGCGGCATGTCCACCACGCGGCAGCGCTGGATCAGGCCACCGATGTTGGCAAACAGGGTGTCGATCTCGCCGATCGCACTTTCCGCCTGGGCAAACACCTGCTCGGCCACGTCGGCGTCGGCGACGTCGGCACGGATGGCGTGGGCCTGGCGGCCCAGGGAGCGGATTTGCGTGACCACCTGTTCGGCTTCTTCGGCGCTGCTCCAGTAGGTGAGCACCACGTCGGCGCCGGCCGCTGCCAGGGCCAGCGACGTGGCCTTGCCGATGCCCGAGGCGCCGCCCATGACGAGGGCTTTTTTGCCTTGCAGTTCAGTGTTTTGTTTGGTTTCCATGCTTGTCTCCGTATTTGTTGGTGGTTCAGGATTGCGGGGGTGTGGCGGTGGATGACCGTACGATCAGCTCCGGCGCGAACAGCGCGCCGTCGGCCGGTTCGTCCGGCGTCAGGATGCGTTGCAGCGCGGCGTCGGCCATCGCCTGGATCGGCTGGCGCAGCGTGGTCAGTGGCGGGTCGTGCGCGGCGCAGAAGAAAATATCGTCGATGCCGATCAGCGAGATATCGGCCGGAATGCGCCGTCCCAGCTGTTTCAGGCCCACGCCCACGCCGATCGCCATCATGTCGTTGATCGCTATCGCCGCCGTGGGGTGCGCCGACGACGTGACGATGCGCGCGGCGGCGCTGCGCCCCAGTTCGAACAGCCGGGTGTCGCCGTGCAGGTCGGTGGGGCCGTCGGTGGCGTCGGCGATGATCAGCTCTCCCTTGACACCTGCAGCGGCGGCAGCCTGCTGGAAGCCGCGTATGCGTTCCTGGCGATTCAGGGTGTACGGCGGCGGCGTCACCAGCGCCACGGCGCGGTGACCCAGCATGGCCAGGTGCTCCACCGCCAGCGTGGTGGCGGCGGCGTTGTCCATCGAGACGGTGGCGATGCGCTGGTGCGATTCGTCGCCGCGCTTGATGTCGAACGCCACCACCGGGCAGCGCGACGTCACTGCTGCCAGGTGCTCGGTATCGCTCAGGGCCGAGCCGGTGATGATGCCCTTGACGCCATACGCCAGCAGGTCGGCCATCACGGCGCGTTCGCGCTCGGGATCGCGGAAGGTACTGAACGTCATCACGTGGCAGTGGTGGCGGGCGGCCGCCGCCTCCACCGCGCAGGCCAGCGCGCCGAAAAACTGGTTGGCCAGCGACGGCACCAGCAGGCCGACCATCGACGCCACGCCGGTTTTGAGCTGGCGGGCGGCGTTGTTGGGCCGGTAGCCCAGCTGCTCGATGGCCTGCTGGATCTTCGCTTGCGTATCCGGCCGCATCTGGCCCATGCGGTTGTTGAGGAAATTCGAGATGCTCGACGGGGAAACCCCCGCCAGGCGTGCCACATCCTGAATTTTTGGTTCGCTCATGGTGTCCTTGATTCTGGTAAGCGGCCGGTCAGAAATTGACGTCCAGCCGGGCGGTGTAATAGCGGAATGCGTCGCGCGCAGGTTGCCAGCCATACGAGCGAATGTCGGGGCCCGACGTCTGCTTGAAGTTCAGGAAGGTGCCGCCGTTGCCCACCGAGTAGTGGTGGTCGAACAGGTTTTTTACACCGACCGACAGCTTGTATTTTCCACCGCGGCCGGCGATCGAGGCGCCCAGATCAACGATAGCATGGCCCGGCCGTTTCAGGCTCGGGTCCTGGCTGATCGCGCCCTGCACTTTGGACTGCGCGCGCACGTTGGCGTTGATCGCGGTCTTGAAGCTTTTGATCGGCAGCGTGTACTCGCCGCCCACGTTGGTTTTCCACTTGGGCGAGTTGGGCATGAGGCCGCCGCTGGCGTCGCGCAGGAAGGCGCCCGGCACCAGTTCGTTCGGCACGGTGCAGTCCTTGGCGCCGCTGTAGCACGGCCCCTGGCGCCAGTTCACCACCGTGGCGCGGGTGAAGGCCAGGTTGGCCGACAGCAGGAATTCGCGCGTGATCAGCGCGGTGGCGTCGGCCTCGAAACCCTGGGTCTGGATCTTCGGGATGCTGTACAGCACGCTGGCCTGGCTGCCGTCCGAGAAGCGCTCGGTGGCCGACGTTTGATAGTCGCGGAAGCGGGTCTTGAACACGGCCAGGTTGAGCGTGGCGCGGTTGTTCCACAGGTTGGCCTTGAAGCCGGCTTCGTAGCTGGTGGCTTCTTCGGGCGCCAGCGGCAGGCGCTTGAACACGTTGACGTTGTTGGCGCCGCTGGTCATGTCGTACGCCACGCCCTTGGTGCCGGTCGATGCGGTGCCGTACACCATGGTGTTGGGCGTGAGCTTGTAGCCGTATCCGAGCTTGCCGGTCACGTAGTTTTCGTGGTGCTTGGGCGCGTTGTAGTGGTTCTCGCCCGTGTGCACATTGTTCGGGGCGGAGGACAGCAGGCTGTCGATGGTGTGGAACATGTAGTCGTTCGATTCGCGCGTCAGTCGCACGCCGCCGGTGAGCGTGTGTTTCGGGATGAAGTCCCAGCTGCCGTTGAAGTACAGCGCGCGGTTGAGCACTGACGACGACGTCTCGTAGTTGGTCCAGCTGGTCTCCTTGACGAACGGATTGCCGCGCCGGTAGGTGCGGTCGATGCTGGTGCGGGCGATCCACAGGCCGGCCAGGTAGCGAAAATTGCCGCTGTCCGGCGACGTCAGGCGGAATTCCTGGCTGGTCATCTTGGTGTCCATGGTGCCGTTGATCTCGGGCGACTCGTTGATGCCCGACGGTTTGCCGAAGTGGTCGAGCTGGTAGAACGTGGACACCAGGTCGATATTGTCGTTGTCGCGGAAGTCGTTGGACTTGTTGTTGTCCACCGACGTGATCGACGTCAGCGCGTGGCCGGCCATCGGCGAACTGTCGGGGAACAGGTAGTTCACGCGCACGCCGATGCCGCGATCGGTCGCTTCCAGGCCGGTGGGCGAGTCGTTGCGGATGGTGGTGTTGAACTGCGAGACGTTAATCCCGCGCAGCACCTCGGTATTGGACAGCGCCTTGTAGTTCTTGTTGTACAGGTAGCCCACGCCCGGCCCGATCGAGTTGATGGCGGCGGTGTTCCCGGTGCGCAGCGCGTGGTCGTAGCGCGGCGCCAACTGCACGTCGAGGTCCGGCGTGACCTGCCACTGCACCTTGGCGAAGAAGGTTTTGCCGCCGGAGCCGTTCTGCATGCTGTCCGTGGTGAGGTTGTAGAGCAGGCCCGGGAAGTTGGTCTTGCTGGCGAATACCCGCACACCGACGGTGTCGGACATGCGCCCGCTTACGGACGTCTGCACGCGGTACTCGTCGTCGCTGCTGCGAAACAGCGACAGCTTGCCCTTCATCGGCCCCGCGCCGATCGGCTTGGTCGTGATCACCACCGCGCCGGCAATCGCGCTCTTGCCGAACATGGTGCTTTGCGGACCCTTGAGCACTTCCACCCGCGCGACGTCGGACTGGTCGCGGAACGCCTGCTGCGCCTGGGCGTACGGCATGTCATCGACGATCACGGCCACGTCGCCTTCGATGCCGATATTGTTGGACGTGGTGCCGATGCCGCGCATATTGATGCTGTTGGTGCCCACCTGGGTGCCGGTGGAAATGGTCAGGGCAGGGGACAGGTTGACGATGTCGTCGAATTCGCGCACGTTGTTGCGCTCCAGCGTTTCGCCGGTCAGCACCGAGATCGATTGTGGCACGTCTTCGAGCTTTTCGATGCGGCGGTTGGCCGAGACGATTACCTGTTCCAGTTGCGGCGCGCCGGTCTGGGCGGCTTCCTGGGCCTGGGTCATCGACGACATCTGCAGCAGCGCCAGGGCTGCAGCCATGGGCTTCATGTTGGGATAGCGCGGCAGCGGGCTGCCGGAATGCGTTGTGACCATCGGTTGTCTCCGTTGTGGTTTTTATAGTAAGCCTCTACTGCATCGATACACCAATCAGGCGATTTGTCCGGTCTGAGCCTTACTAAATCGATTTAGTGCAACGATTTAGTAAGGATATAGGAATCGATTTTGATGTCAACATTTATTTGCGGGCGTGAGAATTGCGCTACATTGGTGCAAATGCACCGTTGCGGTGCGTGAGGTTTCTAAAACCGCTATGAATAATCTTGGCAGGCTGGCACGCGGCTTGCATACGACACGACATTATTTGTGAACGATTGCGCCATGCCAGATTGCACCTCACCGAGCGACCATACTGCCCGCCAAGCCGCCGCCTGGCAGGCCGGTCTCACGCTCGGTTTCGCGGACGACGGCGGCACCACGCGCCTGTTCAACAACCGCCACCACGGCCCGCTGCGCGTGCAAAAGGCGCTGTACCCGGAAGATGAAAAAGTCTGCCACGCCATCGTGGTCCATCCGCCGGGCGGCGTGGTGGGCGGCGACCAGCTGGCCATCGACATCGGCGTGGGCGACCGCGCCCAGGCCTGCATTACCACGCCCGGCGCGGCCAAGTGGTACCAGGCCAACGGCAAGCGCTCGCGCCAGACCGTGCACCTGCATGTGAACCAGCACGCCGCGCTGGAATGGCTGCCGCAGGAGACGATTTTCTTCGACACGGCAGACGTCATCCTCGACCAGCACGTGGAGCTGGCGCTTGAGGCCACCTATATCGGCTGCGAGATCCTGTGCATGGGCAGGCGCGGCTCGGGCGAAGTGTTCAACACCGGCACCGTCACCCAGCGCAGCACCATCCGGCGCGAGGGCAAGCTGCTGTGGTGGGAGCAGGGCGCCATGCTGGGCGGGCGCCTCGACAGCCCGCTGGCGCTGGGCGGACGCACCGTGTGCGCCACCCTGATCGCGGCGGGCAAGGCGCTGCCAACGGCGCAGATGAACCAGCTGCTGGCCGATATCCGTGCCGATGTTGCGGCGGACGGTGCGGCCGTTAGTGCTGCCAACGGTGCGGCCAACGGCTCGACCGGCGCGGCGGTCAACGGCGGGCACGTGTTCGGCGTTACCCATACCAGGGGCGTGCTCGTGGCGCGCCACCTGGGCGACGACAGCGAGACCGCGCGGCGCCTGATGCTGGCGGTGTGGCGCCGCGTGCGCCCGCAACTGCTCGAGCGCGAAGCAGTCACACCGCGCATCTGGCAAACCTGAACCGCCGACGAACAGAATACGAATATGACTGGAAGCACATGGAACTGACACCGAGAGAAAAAGACAAACTGCTGATCTTCACCGCCGGCATCGTGGCCGAGCGCCGCCTGGCGCGCGGATTGAAGCTCAATTATCCGGAAGCGGTGGCGTTGATCACCTGCGCCATCATGGAAGGCGCGCGCGACGGCAAAACCGTGGCGCAGCTGATGTCCGAGGGGCAGACCATCCTGTCGCGCAAGGATGTCATGGACGGCATCCCCGAGATGATCCCGGACATCCAGGTCGAAGCCACTTTCCCCGACGGCAGCAAGCTTGTCACCGTCCACAATCCCATACCCTGAACGAGGAGATCGCAATGATTCCCGGTGAATATCGACTCAAGGAAGGCGAGATAGGTCTCAACGAAGGCCGCGAGACCGCCACGGTGGTGGTGACCAACCAGGGCGACCGCCCGGTGCAGATCGGCTCGCACTTCCACTTTTTTGAAGTGAACACGGAGCTCAAGTTCGAGCGCTGGAAGGCTTACGGCAAGCGCCTCAACATCGCTGCCGGCACTGCGGTCCGGTTCGAGCCGGGCCAGCAGCGCACGGTGGAACTGGTCACGCTGTCGGGCGACATGGAAGTCTATGGCTTCAGCGGCAAAGTCATGGGCAAGCTGGACCCGAATCCCCCCAAAGAATAAAAACTCAGCTAAAGGCAGACATGGCTACAATCTCGCGCCGCGCTTATTCGGAGATGTTCGGTCCCACCCTTGGTGACCGCATCCGTTTGGCCGACACCGAACTGTTTATCGAAATCGAACATGATTACGCCATCTATGGCGAAGAAGTGAAATTTGGCGGCGGCAAGGTGATCCGCGACGGCATGGGCCAGTCGCAGCGCTGCCGCACCGACCCGCTGGTGATGGATACCGTGATCACCAACGCCGTCATCATCGACCACTGGGGCATCGTCAAGGCCGACATCGGCCTGCGCGACGGCATGATCGCCGCCATCGGCAAGGCCGGCAATCCGGACATCCAGCCCGGCGTGACGATGATCATCGCCGCCGCCACCGAGATCATTGCCGGCGAAGGCAAGATCGTCACGGCCGGCGGGGTGGACACCCATATCCACTTCATCTGCCCGCAGCAGATCGAGGAAGCCCTGATGAGCGGCGTGACCACCATGATCGGCGGCGGCACCGGTCCCTCGGCCGGCACCTCGGCCACCACCTGCACGCCCGGCCCGTGGCATTTGCACTCGATGCTGCAGGCGGCCGATGCCTTCCCGATGAACCTCGGCTTCCTCGGCAAGGGCAACGTCAGTCTGCCCGCGCCACTGGAAGAGCAGGTGCGGGCCGGCGCCATCGGCCTCAAATTGCACGAGGACTGGGGCAGCACCCCGGCCGCCATCGACAACTGCCTCACTGTCGCCGACGAGATGGATGTGCAGGTGGCCATCCACAGCGACACCCTCAACGAAGGCGGCTACCTGGCCGACACCATCGCTGCGTTCAAGGATCGCACCATCCACACCTTCCACACCGAAGGAGCGGGCGGCGGCCATGCGCCGGACATCATCGCGGCGGTCGGTGAATCGAACGTGCTGCCGTCATCGACCAATCCCACCCGGCCGTTCACCGTCAACACGCTCGACGAGCACCTGGACATGCTGATGGTGTGCCACCACCTCGACCCCGCCATCGTGGAAGACGTGGCGTTTGCCGAATCGCGTATCCGCCGCGAGACCATCGCCGCCGAAGACATCCTGCACGACATCGGCGCCATTTCGATGATGTCGTCCGATTCGCAGGCCATGGGCCGCGTGGGCGAGGTGGTGCTGCGCACCTGGCAGACCGCGCACAAGATGAAGGTGCAGCGCGGCCCGCTGCCGCAGGATTCGTCGAACAACGACAACTTTCGCGTCAAGCGCTACATCGCCAAGTACACGATCAACCCGGCCATCACGCACGGCATTGCGCATGCGGTGGGGTCGGTCGAAGTGGGCAAGATCGCCGACCTGGTTCT
Organism: Duganella sp. Leaf61; assembly: GCF_001421905.1. Lineage (NCBI taxonomy): Bacteria > Pseudomonadati > Pseudomonadota > Betaproteobacteria > Burkholderiales > Oxalobacteraceae > Duganella > Duganella sp. Leaf61. The sequence goes on along the minus strand of NZ_LMLM01000030.1, from coordinate 52,540 downwards.
GTGGAAGCCGGCGTTCTTCGGCGTCAAGCCATCCACCATCATCAAGGGCGGCATGATCGTGGCCGCGCCGATGGGCGACCCGAACGCGTCGATCCCCACGCCGCAGCCGGTGCACTACCGGATGATGTTCGGCGCCTTTGGCGGCGGCCTGAAAAAATCGTTTACGTTCGTCTCGCAGTCGGCATTCGACGATGGCATCGGCGACCGCCTCAAGCTCAATAAAACGCTGATCGTGGCGAAGAACATGCGCGCGCTGCGCAAGTCCGACATGATCCACAACGACCTGGCGCCCAAGATGGACGTCAACCCCGAAACCTACGAAGTGCGCGCCAATGGCGAGCTGCTGGTGTGCGAAGCGGCCAGCGTGCTGCCGATGGCGCAGCGTTACTTCCTGTTCTAAGCAAAACCACATGTTCACCTTTCACACCAAAATTTCAGCGGCCGAAGCTGGCCCCATCGCCGCGCGGCTGGTACTGCCCTACGAACTGCGCGAAAAATGCCGCCTGCGCGCCACCCTCGACAACGGCGAGGACGTCGCGGTCTTCACCACGCGCGGCACGGTGCTGCGCGACGGCGACCTGCTCACCGGCGAAGACCGGCGCGTGATCGCCGTGGTGGCGGCGGCTGAACCGACCTACAAGGTCACCTGTGCCGATGCGCATACGCTGCTGCGCTGCGCCTTCCACCTCGGCAACCGCCACACCCAGGCGCAAGTGGGCGACGGCTTCCTGCGCATTCGCGCCGATGCGGTATTGAAGGAAATGCTGGCGGGGCTGGGCGCGGTGGTGGTGGAAGAATCGGCCGCCTTCGAGCCGGAGTCGGGCGCATATGGCGGCGGTCATGGCCATCACCACGACAACCATCCGCTGGCGCCGATCCCGGTGCGGCAGAAGATCCATCGTCCCGGCGACGCGGCATAAGGTCACGTATCGATGCAAGCATCAGCGCTGCTCAACCTGCTGCAATTCGCCAGCCCTGCGCTACCGATCGGCGCTTACAGTTACTCGCAAGGCCTGGAGGCCGCGCTGGAAAACGGCACCGTGCACAACGCCCCCACCGCGCGCGCCTGGATTTTGCGCCACCTGCACGAAGTGGTGGCGCAATGGGAAGCGCCGGTCGCCTGGCGCCTGATGCAGGCGTGGACCAAGCGCGACTGGCAGGCCGTGGACGACTGGAGCGAGCGCTTCATCGCCTCGCGCGATAGTGCCGAATTCCGCGCCGAGACCATCCAGATGGGCTACTCGCTGGTCAAGCTGCTGGGCGAACTCGATATCCTCGATGCCGACGCCCAAGCCCACTTGCAGCGCGAACCCGAAGTGGCGCTGCCCACCGCGTTTGCCTGCGCAGTGGCGGCACTGAAGATTCCGCACGACGCCGCGCTCCTGGCCATGCTGTTCGCCTGGGCCGAAAACCAGGTGCTGGTGTGCGTCAAATCCGTGCCGCTGGGGCAGGTAGCGGGGCAGCGCATGCTGCTGTCGCTGCGCGACGATATCGAGGCGGCTGCCCGCCATGCGCAAACCGTGGCTGACGACGACATGTGCAACTGGGCGCCGGGCCTGTCGTTGCTGTCGATGCAGCACGAGGTGCAGTACAGCCGGCTTTACCGATCATAATTTTACAAAAACGAGATAAACGATATGACTCAAATGACTTCCAATCCCCTGCGCGTCGGCATCGGCGGCCCGGTCGGTTCCGGCAAGACCGCCCTGTGCGAAATGCTGTGCAAGGGCATGCGCGACCACTACGACATGGCTGTCATCACCAATGACATCTACACCAAGGAAGACATGGAAATCCTGCTGCGCGCCGATGCGCTGCCGGCCGAGCGCCTGATGGGCGTGGAGACGGGTGGTTGTCCGCACACGGCGATCCGCGAAGATGCCTCGATCAACCTGGAAGCCATCGCCCGCATGCAGGCCGATTTTCCCAATCTCGACCTGATCCTGGTGGAGTCGGGCGGCGACAACCTGGCCGCCACCTTCAGCCCCGAGCTGTCCGACCTGACCATCTATGTGATCGACGTGGCTGGTGGCGAGAAGATTCCACGCAAGGGCGGTCCCGGCATCACCCGCTCCGACCTGCTGATCATCAACAAGACCGACCTGGCGCCGCACGTGGGCGCGGACCTGGACGTGATGGCGCGCGATGCCAAACAGCAGCGCGGCAGCCGGCCATTCATCTTCACCAACCTGCGCAGCGGCGACGGCGTCACCGCTGTCATCGATTTTATTCGCGAACAGGGCCTGCTCGGCTCGACCCCGCACTTTGCCCAGGAGACCAAATGAAACGCACCGTCAAATTCCTCGTTCCAGCGCTGACGCTGGCGCTGGCCAGCACCGCCGCCGTCGCCCACCCGCAGGCGGGCGCGCACGCGCACGGCTTCCTCGACGGCTTTGCCCATCCGTTCACCGGCATCGATCATTTATTGGCGATGCTGGCGGTGGGCGTGTGGAGCGCGCGCCAGTCTACCGCGCAGTGGCTGCCGCCGACGTTCATCGGCATGGTGATGGCGGGCATGCTGGCCGGCGCGCTCGGCATGGCAATCCCTGGCCTGGAGCTGGGCAACGCGCTGACGGTGGCGGCGCTCGGTGCGCTGATCGCCTTTGCCGCGCGCTTGCCGGCAGCGGCAAGTGTGGCGATGGTGGGCGCGTTTGCGTTCTTGCACGGCAATGCGCACGGCCTGGAACTGCCGGCCGTATCAAGTGCGCTGGGTTTGCTGGTCGCCAGCGCGATGCTGGTGTATGGCGGTCGCCTGCTGGGTCGCGTGGGGCCGGCACTGGCGGTGAAATTTTCCGGGGCGGGGATTGCCGCGACCGGCATGGTGCTTGCTGCGGCGCTGTAAAGGCTAGCCGCGCGGCTCCGCGCGCCGCTCCGCCAGGATAATCGGCGCCGCGTTTTCCGGATGCAGGCCCTGGTGACCCTCGAGCACCGCGCGGATGGCTGCCATGTCGGCCTCCTGGTCGCCGGTCAGGTGGATGTGATCGACCAGGCTCAGGGTCTTGCTCGGGTAGTCCATGAACACCAGCACCAGCGGCACCTTGGCCTCCATCGCCAGATGGTAAAAGCCGCTCTTCCAGTTCGGCCGGTATGCGCGCGTGCCTTCGGGCGTGATGCCCACCCAGTAGTATTCGGACGCGTTCATGCGCTCGGCCTGGGCCTTGATGGTGCCTTGCGGCGCGCCGCGTTGCACCGGCTCGCCGCCCAGCCAGCGGAACCATGGCCCCAGCGGCGACTTGAACAGCGAGTCCTTGGCCAGGAAGCGGAATGGCTGGTCCATCGCCCATTTGCCCAGCAAGCCGATCGGGAAATCCCAGTTCGACGTGTGCGGATAAATCACGCAAATGCCACGCGGGCCGGGCAGGGGCCGGAACAGCACCTTCCAGCCGAAAAAGTTCAATACCCGCAGCGCTGCGCGCTGGCGCCACCGTGGCAGCGCCGCTACCTGTAGTTCGAATTCGCTCATGTCATGCACCCTGTATTGGTTTATTTATACTCTTGACACGGCGACATCTTCCTCGTCAAAAAACTCGGCGCATTCTATATTGGGGCCGGATGGGGGGCAAGTTATTCATCCTTTCGAGGCAGGTGTTGGTGTGCGGATGCGGTAAGCTGTCAGGTTCCAGAATATCAACAAGAAGGTGAAATCATGATCAACATCGCTCGTTCTTCCCGGGTTGCCATGGCGACTGCCGTCGCCGCCGTTTTGGCTGGCGCCATGGCGCCAGTGCACGCTGCCGCGCCGTTTGCCAAATTCCAGGCCCCCGGCTTTTATCGCACCACGCTCGGCGAGTTCGAAGTGACCGTGCTCAACGACGGCACGCTCGACCTGCCGGTGAGCAAGCTGCTCAAGCAGCCGGAAGCAAAAACCAAGGCGGCGCTGGACAAATCGTTCCTCAAAGAGCCACTGCAGACCTCGGTCAACGCCTTCCTGATCAACACCGGCAGCAAGCTGGTGCTGATCGACACGGGCGCCGCCGGCCTGTTCGGCCCCACCGCCGGCCAGTTGGCGGCGAGCCTCAAGGCTTCCGGCTACACGCCGGACCAGGTCGATGAAATCTACATCACCCACATGCACAGCGACCACGTCGGTGGCCTGGCCAGCAAGGACCAGCGCGTGTTCCCGAATGCCATCGTCCGCGCCGGCAAGCAGGATGCCGACTATTACCTGAGCCAAGCCAACCTGGACCAGGCCAAGCCCGACGCGAAGGCCAATTTCGAAGGACCGATGGTGTCGCTCACGCCGTACGTGAAAGCCGGAAAATTCCAGCCGATTACCGCCAATGGCGAACTGGCGCCCGGCATCCGGTCGCAGTTCAATGGCGGCCATACGCTGGGACATATCAGTTACGTGGTGGAGAGCAAGGGGCAGAAGCTGGTGTTGCTGGGCGACCTGCTGCATGTGCAGTCGGTGCAGTTTGACGATCCGAATGTCGGCATCGCCTTCGATACCGACAGCTCGGTGGCGATCAAGGAGCGCAACGCGGCGTTCGCGGCAGCGGCCAAGGGCGGCTACCTGATTGGCGCGGCGCACCTGTCGTTCCCGGCACTGGGCCATGTCCGTGCCAACGGCAAGGCTTACCAGTTCGTGCCGGTCAGCTACACGCAGCCGCGCTAGGCGATTACAGCGCCCCGCGCGGCTGGCGGGGCAGTGGCTTTTAGGCGGCCAGGGCTGGGTAGTCGGTATAACCTTCAGCCGACGCGCCATAGAACGTCTCCGCATTCCACTTGTTCAGCGGCGCATCGGTTTCCAGGCGGCGGGGCAGGTCAGGATTTGAAATGAAATCCTTGCCGAAGGCTACTGCGTCGGCGGTGCCGTTGTCGAGCAGCTGCTGGGCACCGGCCTTGTCCAGGCTTTCGTTGGCGATGTACACGCCGCCGAATTCTTTTTTCAGCAATGGCCCCAGGCTGTCTTCACCCACGGCTTCGCGAGCGCAGATAAAAGCGATCTTGCGCTGGGCCAGCTCGCGCGCCACGTAGCCGAAGGTGGCGGTCGGGTCGGAGTCGCCCATGTCGTGCGCATCGCGGCGTGGCGCCAGGTGCATGCCCACGCGGTTGGCGCCCCACACGGCGATGCAGGCATCGGTCACTTCGAGCATCAGGCGGGCGCGATTTTCAATGGTGCCGCCGTAGTTGTCGGTGCGCTGGTTGGTCTTGTCTTGCAGGAACTGGTCGAGCAGGTAGCCGTTGGCGCCGTGGATTTCCACGCCGTCGAAGCCAGCCTTCTTGGCGTTTTCCGCGCCCAGTTTATAGGCTGCCACCACGCCGGCCAGCTCTTCCGTAGCGAGCGCGCGCGGCACCGGGTAAGGGCGCATCGGGCGCAGCAGGCTGACGTGGCCTTCGGCTGCGATTGCGCTAGGCGCTACCGGAGCGTCGCCGTTCAGCAGGCTCGGGTCCGAGATGCGGCCCACGTGCCACAGCTGGGCGAAGATCACGCCGCCTGCCGCGTGCACGGCAGCGGTGACCTGCTTCCAGCCTTCCACCTGCTCGTCGGACCACAGGCCCGGCGTATCGGCATAGCCGACGCCCTGCGGCGTGACCGAAGTGGCTTCCGAGAGGATCAGGCCGGCGGTGGAACGCTGCTCGTAGTACTTGGCCATCAGGGCGTTCGGCACACGGGCGCCGCCGATGGCGCGGGCGCGTGTGAGCGGGGCCATGACGATGCGGTTTTTCAGGGTCAGGTCGCCAATGGTAATCGGGTCGAAGAGGGTAGGCATATGTTTCCTTTATAGGGTCATTTGGTCGATGAAAGCCCGGATCGTGGCTTCATCGCGTTGAAAATAGTTCCACTGGCCGACGCGCTGCGACGTGATCAACCCCGCCTTGAGCAAAATTGCCAGGTGGGCCGACACCGTCGATTGCGACAGCCCCACGCGCTGGTCGATCTGGCCCGCGCACACGCCATTGCTGAACGGGTGCGACTGGGTCGGAAAGTATTGCTCAGGATCCTTCAGCCACGCCAGAATCTGGCGCCGCGTGGGATTGGCCAGGGCCTTGTGGATCGCGTCGATATTCATCGTATTTCCTTCAAACATGACTTCGGGTTGGAACGACATGCATATCGTCTTTTTCCGATGCCAATATCGTGATCTTACGATATAAATCGAAAACGTGCTGGCGCCCGCGTAAAAATGCGGGTGCCAGTGAAAGAACGGAGGTTATTGCTGGGCGATGACGCCCTGGTTGCCGCCACCGGTCTGAACCAGGCTGGCGTTCAGGCGCTGGCCGTTTTGGCGGATGGTGGCCAGGTTGCTGGTTTCCGCTGCAATATTGCCGTTCTGGGTCAGGGTGGCGGTATTGAGCGTGCCGCTCTGGGTGACGTTGTAGTCGCTGCTGCGTCCTTGCTGGTCGGTGCTGGCCATGTTGCCTATGCCGGACTGGAGCAGGTCGCCGCCGCTGACCGTTGCCGAGGTGCGCGTGGTGGCGCGGTTCTCGGTGCCGTTCTGGGTGATGGTGTAGTCGGTGAACAGGGATTCGCTGCTCAAGGCGGTAATCTGGTTGCGTTCGCCGTACTGGGCCATGTCGTGCTGCGTATAGTCGGCAAAGGTCTGTTCGACCACGATCTGGTTGCCTGTGCCGTTCTGGTCCATGTTGGAATCGGAAAAGCCATTGCGGCGCTGGAAGATGTTGACGGTGTTGTCGGCACCGGTCTGCAACGCGATGAAGCCGTTGGCCAGCACGCTGGCGGCGTCGCCATCGACCCGGTTGCTGGTGCCCGATTGTCGCACCCGCGTCACCGATTCGAAGGCCGCATCCTGGCGCACCGCGGTAATGTTGGCGGCGCCCGTCTGCTCGAGGATGAACCAGGTGCGCTCGCCGCTGCGCTGGGTGCCGGTGGCGCGGTTGGCGTCGCCGGTCTGGCGGATTTCCAAGCGCAGGTTCGACGCTTCGTACTGCCGCACGCCGCCGCCCTGGCTGTCCGGGTTGCCCGCCAGGTTGTTGTTGCCATTCTGGACCACCGTGGCGAAAATCCCGCCCAGGTTGTCGGTTTGGGCGATATAGGCGCGGTTGCCGTCGCCGGACTGGCTGGCGCTGGCGTTGTTGTCGTCCTGGGCGGCGCACAACGAACACGTCAGCGCAGTGGCCAGCAGCGCGGCGCTGCGGGCGGTGAGGGTAGTTTTCATGGTCACTCCTTCGGTGGTGGGGCGGACTCGTGTTGAACGACGGCGCCCCGGTTGTTGCCGCCGTCCTGGATGATGGTGGCGTCCTGGAGCTTGCCGTGCTGCCCGGTGGTTGTGAGGTTGCGCGCGCCGGTCTGGGTGATGCGCAAGTCGGTGCCAAAAGCGCTGCTGTGCACGGTCGCGGCCTGATCGATGGTGCCCTGGATGCTGTCGGTGCCGGTGGCCCGCAGCAGGATGCCGCTGGCGCTGGAATGGTGTTTCATGATGGCTCCCTGTCGGCTGCCGTGAATGCGATGTTGGTCGGGTACTGCGCGGTGCCGCACGGGCAGGGAGCCCCTGGTGGGGGCTCCCTGTGGTGACGCTGACGATCAACGTTGTACGATGGTCGCGCGGTTGTTGCTGCCGGTTTGGGCCAGGGCGGCATTGCCGTTGTTACCCAGTTGCATGATCATGGCCACGTTGGGTTGGGCGGCCGTCATCGCGGTGCCGGTTTGGGTGATGGTGGCAGTGTTCAGGTTGCCGATCTGGCGGATCTCCGATTCGTTGAAGTTCATGGTTTTGTTCACGGTCGCCACGTTGTTGTTGCCGGTCTGGGTGACGATCGAGGCGTTGCGCATGCCGCCGTTGCTGACATTGGCGCGGTTGTCCATGCCGGTTTGACGCACCGTCATGTTCTGGGTGTCGCGGGCGTTGTTCTGCACCACGTTGGCTTCGTTGCGCATGCCATTCTGGTAAATGGACGGGTTCGAATAGTAGTCGAGCACCTGCTGGATATTGGCCACGTTGGCCGTACCTTGCTGCTCGACCACCGGCGACGTGTTGCCGGCGCGTTCCTGCCGCACTGACAGCTCGTTGTTGTTGCCCACCTGGCGGGTGGTCACGGTGCCGGTCGCCACTTCGGACTGTGCGAATTCGGCGAAGTTATAGTTGCCTTCCTGGCGCGCCGAGATGTTGGAATAGCTGGCCGCTTCCTGGCGTGCTGCCACTTCGTTGTTGTTGCCGATCTGCGCGAACGCGGCGGTGCTGTTGTCCACGTCGTCCTGCACCACGCCAGCCTGGTTGTAGTTGCCGTTCTGGTTGATGGTGGCGGTGACGTTTTGCGAGTTCATTTGCATGATGCCCGCAGCGCCGCCGGGCGTGCCGGCGACATTGTAGCTGCCGGTTTGCGTGATGGTGGCGACGGCGTTTTGCGCGCTGGCCATTTGCTCGATGTTGGCCAGGTTGTTGGACCCGTTCTGGGTCAGCGTGGCGCGGTTGCTTTGGGCGGAGGCCGGTTGCAGTGCGCACATCAGGCTCAGGGCGGCGGCGACGGCGCCGGAAACAATGGTGGTTCTCATGACAGTATCTCCTTTGGTTGAGTGGGTACTTCGGGTACTACCGGTACTACTGGGTGAAACTCTGTTGTTCGGTGGCCGGTGCTGCAGGCGGGGCAGCCACGGCATACGCGGCCAGTTGTTCGCCCGCATAGCGCTGCACCACCGGGTTCGACCACTGGGCCGGGTCGGCCAGCGCCCAGTGCTGCTCGCGCACGCCCTGCACGATCAGGTGGCCCAGCGCGGCGGCAATCGCTTCGCTCACGCACAGCTGCGCCGGTTCGTTGCGCGTCATGCCGGCTTCCACTTCCACCAGGTCCTTCACGCTGACGAATTTGAAAATGCTCGGATGCAGTTCGTACGAGTAAATGGTCTTGGTGGTGGAAATGCTTTGCAGGATCTGGCCGGCGCGGATATCGACCGTGCGCAGGTTGACCGTGACCTGGTCCACCCGGTACTGCGACGACATGCCGATGCCAAGGAAGCGCGCGCCCGCGCCGCCGGTGCGCACATTGCTTTCGTAGGCGACGATGCCGCCTTCGACCAGTACCGACGCGGCCAGCAGCGGCGGCATTTGCACCGGCGGCGTATCGGCCGGTTGCGGCATTTCCAGCGCCCGCACGATCTTGCGTTCGGTGAGCAGGTTTTGCAGGTTCTCGCGCTCCACCGGCACGAACCAGCCCGAATCCTTCAGGGCTTTGACCAGCAGCGACGAGGCGCCCTGCGTGACGGCGGTGGAAAACGAGCTGTCCGGCGACGGCTTGTACTGGCCGGTCTGGTCGCGGATGCCATACACGGCCACCGCGATCTTGCCCTTCGGTGGCGGCAGTTGCAGCAGGTCGCGGCTGGCGGCGGTGAGCGTGGTCAGTTGCGCCACCGACCCGGCCTCGTCGCGCGGCGCCGACGGCGGATGCGAGATGGCGCAGCCGGTGCCGGCCAGCGCCACGGCCAGGACCAGCATGATTGTGCGCGGCTTCATTGCGACACCTCGAACGAGGTGGATGCACCGGTGGTTTTATCGACGGTGGTGATGCGCAGCATGCCGCCGCCCAGGTCGGTGACGGTGATGGTGAAGTTGGACGTCTGGAAGGTGCCGGGCAGCAGCTTGCCATCGGGTCCGGTCAGCTTGGACGTCGCGGCCGACGCCAATTGGCTCAGTACCGTGCGCTCGAGCGTCTGGTTGAACTGCGTCAGCGGCGACTGGTCCAGCAGCGACGAGTAACCGAGGCCCTTGTCCACGTGCTTGTTGGTGGCGCTGGCCACGGCCAGCAGGTGCTGGCCGTTGGCAGGATAGCCGCCGAAGGACGGGTTAACGGCCTGGTACACCAGTTCGGTGGCGTTGGCGTGGAAGTGCATGGCGCCGGCAAGCAGTAGCAGCATGCCAGTGCGAAGGGAGTGCGTGCGCATCATGGTCTCCTTGTTGTGAGGTCAGAATTCATCGGGCGCCAGGTCGGCGTCGTGGAACAGCTTGCGTTCGGCATCGGTGCGCTGCACGGTGGCCCACACGTGCTGCACGGCGTTGGCGGCAAGTTCCGGCAAGGCCGCGCGGGCCGGCGGCAGGCGCAGTTGCAGCACGGTGCGCTGCGAGTAGTCGATCCACACTTCGCTGCCGAAGCGCGCCGACGGCCGTTCGCGGATCGCCAGCGTGACCTGGTCGCTGCCGTCCTGGTCGCGCCAGGCCGCCAGAAAATGCTGGGAAAAATCGTGGCCGGCGGTGGTCATGGTCTGTACCGTGATCACGCCCACCGCGCGTGGCGGCTCGGCATCGGCGGCAGCGGCGCGTAGCGCACACAGCGCTGTTGCCGCAATAAAAATGACGCGTAAAAACATGTGATCCTCGCTGCGGTTGGGCCGGAAATGGCCAAGTCGTCAGTCGAGTATAGAAGTCGCGTTCGCCTCAAATTTGACGACGATCACGCGCGGAGACGATATGATTTTGTGCGGGAAAGGAAGCGGAAAAACGTGCTTGAGCCTGTGAAATCAATTAGTGTATGGGTATCGAAATCGGCTCGGGAGAGCGTCATGTCCAATCATTATCTCGACGTTGCCATCGGCTTGTCGTTCACGTTCCTGGCGATGAGTTTGTTATGCAGCGCTACACGCGAAGCGATCGCCTCGCTGTTTCAAACCCGCGCCAAGGTGCTGCTCGACGGCGTGCTGACGATGTTGCACGAGTCGGCAGCGATGCCGCGCCTGCGCGGCATCGGTCCCTCGCTTGCGCGTTTGCTGCGGCGTGACAACTGCTTCGGTCTCGACCGGCTAGGCGATGCCTCGCTGACCGCCGACGTCATGCGCCATCCGCTGATCGTCGGCATGGCGCAGCGTGGCCGCATGCCGTCCTACATTCCGGCGCCGATCTTTGCACGCGCGTTCGTGGCCACGCTGATCGCGCGGTACGGCAAGGGCCACACGGCGCAACTGCTGCTGGCCAGCACCCGCAACGACGGCCTGGCGCGCACCCTGCTGGCCATCATGGGAGAAGGTCCCGACGATGCCGCCGCGCTGGAGAATGCCGTGCGCATCTGGTACGAGACAGTAATGGAACGCATCACCGGCTGGTACAAGCGCCGCTCGCAGCTGGTGCTGTTCTGTATTGGCCTGTTTTATGCAGGCGCGATGAATATCGATGCGCTGGTGCTGAGCCAGCGCCTGTGGCAGGACGACAGCGTGGCGGCCGAACTGGCCAAGACCAGCGCCGAGACCATCGCCGCCGGCCGCGTTAAAATCGACGCGAACGCTACGCCGGCGCAGGCGCTGGGCCAGGCCGTCGCGGCGCAAAAGGAAATCGACAAGGTGGCGGGCCTGCCGGTCGGCTGGCCGTCATCGCGTTTTGAAAACCTGGGCGGGCAGGGCGCTGGCGCGTGGCTGCTGGCGCTGGGGTTTGCGCTGCTCGGATGGATCATCACGGCATTCGCCTCGTCGCTCGGTGCGCCGTTCTGGTTCGACGGCGTGGGCTGGCTGCTGGCGCTGCGCGGCACCGGCGTCAAGCCGCCGGTGGAATCGGTGCCGGCGACGTCGGTGACGGTGTTGCCGAGTCTGAGTGTAGCGCCGCGGCAGGGCGCTGCGCCGTAACACTTCGGTGGGCGGCGCGTCAGCGACCTTTGGCGCCGCCCGCGGCAGCAAGCCTGGAGCGGCAGCGTCGCGATTGCGCCTGCCTACGCTGCAAAATGCAAAGCCAACGCCACCACCGCCGGCAAGGTCTGGATCAACAGGATGCTGCGCTTGACGGTCAAACCGCCCCACACGCCGGCCACCGCCACGCAGGACAGGCCGAATACGGTGAACGCCGAGCCCACCACGGTATTCGGATGGGCAAAGCCGACTACCAGCGCCGCCACCAAGAAGCCGTTGTAGCAGCCCTGGTTGGACATCGCGGGGCGCACGATCTCCGCTTTTTCTGTCGATAAGCCGAACACCTTGCGGCCGCGCGTATCGAACAGTACCGTCTCCAGCAGGACAATATAGATGTGTATCAGCGCGACAAAGCCGGTGACGATCTGGGCCAGTAACTGCATGCTTGCTCCTGTTTTTGTTAAGCAATGATTATCTCCGAGATTGTTGCGAATGGTATACTTTTGTGTTGCGCGCCGACTGGCAGGGACCACCTTGCCGCGCCCTGGAGATTTTTATGACCTGGATTATCCTCATCATCGCCGGCCTGCTCGAAGTGGCCTGGGCCATCGGCCTGAAATACACGGCAGGCTTCACCAAGCTGATGCCCACGCTATGGACCTTGAGCGCCATGCTTGGCAGCGTCGGCATGTTGGGCCTGGCGCTGCGCACGCTGCCGCTGGGCACCGCCTACGCCATCTGGACTGGTATCGGCACGGTTGGCACCGTCATCTACGGCATCGTCGCGCTCGACGAACCGGCCAGCGCCATGCGCCTGGCGTGCATCGCCATGATTATCGGCGGCATCATCGGCCTGAAACTGACCAACGCTTAAAATTCAGGGTTGGTGCGGGTCAGGTAATACCATTCTCCGCCAGCGACCGCTGCGCTGTCGGGAAACAGCATGCGGCCGTCGAACCCTGCCAGCACCGGTGTGCCATCTGCACGTTTGCCAATGCGCTCGCCTTTGGCAACGACATCGAAGCTGCGCCACGGCCGCGAAAACCTGTCGCCGGCCGAGATTTTATCGACCACCGCCACCATGCTCAGCGCCTCGATGGCGTGCGGATCGACGGGCGCCGGTGGCGGGCCATCGGTCATGCCCAGGAAGGCGAGCGTGTTCAGAATGGCGCGATACGCCACCTCGGGCGCTTGCGGATCCTGGTGCTGGCCGCATTCGAGCGTGAGCGCATAGCCGCCGGTGCTGCGCATGTATTCTGTAGTGCCTATGCCGTAGCGCAGCACGGTCTCGATCTGCTGCGCGTCATCCAGGCGGCGCCGCACGCCGTCGCCATACGTGCGCAACCACCCATCGACAAACCGCTGCACGCCAAGATGGCGCGCCAGTGCGCGCTCGGCCTGTTCATGCTGGAACGGTTCGAGAGGGCCGGTGTTGTTGCGCGGGCCGACCATGACGAACGGTTCACCAGGCGCGTTGAATGAATGCAGGTCGAGCAGCACGTCATGCCGCGCCAGTAGCGGGCATAGCCAGTTGGCAACGTGGTCTTCGAAGTTCTGCGGGTGCGCGGTCGGGAACAGGTTGCGATTGAGATTGCGGTCGCCGTTGCGGGTACGCCTGGCGTAGGCCAGGGGATTGGTGATGGGGACGAAGGTGACGCGGCCGCTGCGCAGGGTCAGCGCGCCGCTGTCGAGGTCGGCCAGCACGCGGGTGATGGCCTCGGTGCCGCAGGTTTCGTTGCCGTGGATGGCGCCGGTGATGATGAGGCGTGGGCCGGGTCCGTTTCCTCTCGCATATTCGAAGTAGCTTGGCGGTAGGAATTGTTCTGACGATATATGCATTGATATCAGTGCTTCCACACCCCTGCCCATCATTTATGTGCGACTGGAGTTGGGAGGAATTACCTGCAGTGGCTTGCCCTAGTTTGGATAGTTATATCTGAGTGTCGTTTTCGACCTGAGGGTCGTGTTTGAAACTATGGCCCAGCGTCTTGTCCGTAAATTCGAGGAACAGGTTGAGGCGACAGCATTGGGTATTGGCATCGCTGACGGTCAACTGCTTGCCGCTCAGGCTGATCGATGGAATGCTAATCTGATTCAAACCATCTGGCGTGACTTCAAGGCCGCTGAATACGATGTCTTGTCCATAGGTTTCAACAATCTGATAATTGATGACGGTGTCTTTCTGCAATACCATAGGCACGACCGGTTCGCAGCGGACTTCATATCCGGCCTGGTCGCTATTTCGCTTTACCCACACTTGGATATTGATGAAAGGAGTGATTGGATACGCAGTTTTCATTGTGACGCTTTCTTCAGTGGGTGGGTTGAAATGTATTCTAGATAATCAGGTTCACGGTAGGCCATAGCCAGCAAGGCATCTTGGGCGGATTGAGACTCTGCTGGGCTAGCTAGGCAGGCATTGACTTTCACCCAGGGTGACAGGAGTTTGAAGTCGTGGGTATTGGCAATAAGCGGAAGTAATTTCTGGCGTAATGTCCGGCAAGGTGTGTTGTTGCTGCTGCCTTGAAGCACATTAATATCTGCCTTGAGTAAAAGGCTATCGAACCAGACCCCCCGTGTTGCGGGATCAGATGCGCTTTCCGCATTAATAGCACGCAACTTATCATCCGCTAAACTGTTTTCTTGCTCTGCCATTCTGAAGTTGTAATTGCGTAGCATGGCTCTAATCTTGCGCTGGTGAATTAAAATTATTGATGCCTTTAAATTCTTGCTATTGGGCTCCGCAGCGATTAATCGCTCCAGTCGCATTTGTAAGTCATTCCATCGCCTCAGCGTCTCATCGTTGGAAATTTTGACAGGCGACGTATCGAGTACCCGCATCTCAGATAAATACAACAAGCGCTGCCAGGTTTTATTGCTGGGGTCTCGCTCGTAAGCCTTGAGGTGCAAGTCGTACGCTTGTTTGGCATCATCATAACTTTCGACCATATTGCCTTGGGCCTGCTTTAGCTCGGAGCGCCGAGATTTTGCAGCCGCCAAGCGCTTGACCCATACAGCCGCGCCAGGATCGGCCCGGTTCAATTTTTCCAATAGCTGTAATTGTTGACGTTGCAAGCTGTCTGCCGTATTAAGATTGCCAAGTTGGATTTGCGCACTCGCCTGCCATGAAAGGCTATCGGCAAGATCGGAAATGAGCTGCTTATTTTCAGGGGAGCTTTGCGACGCGCGCGTCTTCAATTGCACGGAGTGGGCAAACTCCAGGGATGCACGTTGTGGGTCTCCGCGTCGCAGTGCCACACTTCCCAAGTTATTACGCGCATACGACTGCTCAATCCAGCCATCCACATCGGAAGGATCGAGGTGAGCCCGCTGGTCGCTATATTCTCGGTACTCTCCAAAATGACGCTGCGCGCCCACCAAGTCTTGGGCATCAAATTGAATTTGCCCCAGCCAGTAAGCGCTTTGGCCGGCACTTTTCAGCACCGCCGGATCGTCACGATGTTTTTCAAGCAACTTGGAAAGAATCGCGCGGCTGGTATTCAGTGATTTGATGGCCGATTCCTTGTCGCTGCGCGCCAGTTGAACCTCGGCGATGATCTGCAGCGACTTCGCGCGCTGCATCAGGTCGGCCTTGCTATCGCCATTGCGCCCGGGCGCTGACAAATACGACAGCGCCCTTGTACTCACCGTATCGAGCAAATCGAGCTTACCCAACGGTCTTAATTTCTCGACAAACTCCCCCAGCATGAACCCCATCAGCCCCTCAGCCTCGGTCCGGTGCGCTTCGGCCTCCACCTGCGCCGACCGCGCCTTTAATCCCATCGCCGCTGCCAGCAGCACCAGGCAACTCATCAGCACCATCACGCCGAGGCGCAAGCGCTCCGCCCGCCGTGCACCTGCCAGCGACGAGTCGATAAAACTGCGTTCCTCCGGCGCAAACCTGAAGACTCCCGCCTTGACCAGCTCGCGCGCCTGGTTCGCCTGCGTGCCCGATGGCAGCAACATATCGCGTTTGCGGCCGCTGTCCTGCCAGCGCCGCGCCTGGGCGCTGATGCGGCTGTGGGTTTGCAGCGACTGTCGGTGTTCTTCCACCCATGCCACCACGCGCGGCCAGCGCCGCAGCAAGGCTTCGTGGGCGATGCCGAAGGCCGGGGCGCCGCCGTGCAGGTCGCTCACGAACAGGTGGGCGTCCACCAGCGCTTGCACCAGTTTGGTTTCGTCGTCGTTCGAGACATCGGACCACGGCACGCGGCGCGAGGTGACCGTGGTGTCGTCTTCGGCCACCAGCACCAGGCGCGAGAGCAGTTGCGGCAGGGCGGCGATTTGTGCCGGGCCCAGGCTGGAAATGACTTGCTCGGCGCGGGCGCCGATGGCGCCTTCCAGGCCGCCCATGGCGTGGAAGGCGGCGTGGGTCAGCTCGCCATTGTCTGTGCGCTGGCGGTAAAGTTCTTGCAGGCAGTATTGCAACAAGGGCAGGGTGTCGGGGCCGGACCGGGCGGCGCTGCACAGCACGTCGTCAAGCGCCTCGCCTTGTTCGTCCACCGTGTAGCGCAGTTGCGCAGCCTGGGCCGGGTGACGGACGATCTGGGTGATGTCGGCGCTGCCTGGTGGCGCCAGGTCGAAGTGGCCGCCGCGCAGTTTGACATTCATCAGCGCCGAATAGGCGGTCAACTGCGGATAAAAATCGTTGCGGCAGGCCAGGATCAGCAGCAGGCAGCCGGAGCGCGCCAGCTGGTCCAGTACGTCGATGAAGACTTCGCGTTCTTGCGCGGTCACGTGCGGCAGGCGGAAGATGGCTTCGAAGCGGTCGATGAACAACACCAGCCGCAAGCTCGGCAGCGCGGCCTGCAAATGGGCGATCAGCCCCGGCAAATCCTGCGCCAAGTAGTTTGCCAGCGCGGCGGCGCTGGTGTTTTCGAACAATTGGCGGCCGTCGATCTCGGCGTCGAGCAGGGTGCTGGCCAGGGTTTCCAGCAGGCCGGACTGGCCCATGTCGGCGCAGTCGATCTGCACATGGTCGGTAATGGCAACGCCCGCTTCGGCCGGGGCGGCGCCGGCTTTCAGAGCGGGAATCAGGCCAGCCTGGATCAGCGAGGTCTTGCCGGCGCCGGACGGTCCCAGCACCAGCACCATCGCACAGGCGGCCTGGACCTGGTCCACCACGACCTGCACCAGGCGGTCGACGCTGAGCTTGCGGCCGTAGAAAATCGCCGCGTGCTGTTCCTCGAATGCTTCCAGGCCACGGAACGGCGAGGCATGGGTCCAGCTGCCCTGGCTGACGTCGTCTTCATAGCTGAGCTCGGCAACCAGGCGGTAGCCGCGCTTGCGGATGGTCTCGATATAGCGTGGCTCGGAGGCCGAATCGTCAAGCGCCCGGCGCAGCTGGGTGATGATTTTATGCACCGCGTTGTCGCTTGCCGGGGAGTCGCCCCAACAGGCGTCGAGCAGGGTCTCGGCCGAGATCACCGTGTGCGGATGCCGCGCCAAATGTAACAAAACATCCATCGCGCGCGGCTCGATCTGCCGGCTCAGTTCACCGGAGTTGAGCGTATTGGTGGCGGGATCGACACGCCATTGACCAAAACGGAAGCTCTTATGGTTCAAACTAACCTTCTAGGAAAGAAATAAAACTCCAATTAATCAAAGACTTATGCCAGGGAAGGTTTCCAGAAGGCGGTTTTGATGCTGTCCGGGTAAAGTTCTTTCATCGCTGCATCATTTTTGAGAATATAACATTAAGCTGGAGAAACTATTAAACATTCTTCTTCCACTGTTGCGTTAAGTGTGACATCGGCGCGCCGCGCGCCGTTTGCCGCCTGCGCGCCGCACGCCAACGATGTGCGTGCCGAACTGCACCGGATCGCGGTCAGCCGCACGTTCGCCTACGCCGGTTCCAGCTACCAGTTGCTCGACTACCTGGTGCGTCACCGCGACGAGCAGCTGTACAACGCTTACTCGATCGGGGTCGAGGTATTCGGCCGCTCAGTCACTGACTTCGATCCCGCCGACGACCCCGTGGTCGGGCTGCAACTGGTGCGCCTGCGCAGCAAGCTCGCCCAGTACTACGTCGGCGAGGGACGCGGCAATCCGTTGCGGATCCGCGTGCCGGTACACGGCTACCGGGTGCGCATCGAGCGGGTCGAGCCGGCGGCACTGCCTGGTCCGATGCCACGCCTGCGGTCGGTTCCCGCGCCTTCATCCACCATTCCTACTGGAGCACCCATGGTTGTCCTCACCGGCGTGAAAGCCGCTTTCGAACTGACGCAGCACGCGATATCAATCAAGCAACAGGGGATCGATTTTGCCATTCGCTACTACAGCCATAGCGCGAGCAAGAATTTGTCGATGGCCGAAGCGCGGGCGCTGACCGATGCCGGCATCCACATCGGCGTGGTGTGGGAGACCATCGGCGCCCACCTGCATTCGTTCAGCCGGGCACAGGGCATGGCCGATGGCGCATCAGCGTATTTGATGGCGCAGTCGGGCATCACCCAGCCGTCGGGCTCGGCCATCTATTTCGAGGTGGATTGCAATCCCAACTCGGACGATATCGCCGGTCCGATCACGCGCTATTTCGAAGGTATCAACCAGGCGTTCAAGGCGGCACGGCCGGGCGAGCCGGTGTACCAGGTCGGGGTGTACGGCTCGGCTGCGTGTTGCGAGGCCATGGTCAGTGCCGGCCTGGCGACGCTGAGCTGGCTGGCGCCGGCGCCGGACAAGACCCAGCCGGCGCCCGATGCGTCGAAGTTCGAGTCGTTCAACCTCAAGCAACTGGCGCCCGCAGTGCTGCCGGTTGACGACGGCCGCCGCATCCACGTCGAGCTGGCGCGCAGCAACGAGGGTTTTCCTACCGGCTTTTTCCAGATTCTTTAATTAAAAACCTAGGCCTGCATGTCGATGACGTCGAACGGCGACTGGGTGGAGGAGAGGAACGCCATCACGCTGCGGGCGCGTTCGCCGATGTCGTCGTGGCGGGTGCTGGCCACCTGGGCGCGCAGGCCGGGGATCACCTCGGTGATGTGGGCGCTGTCGTAGGCGTGTACCAGTTGCACGGCCAGTTCGGTGGCGCGGCCGCGGTTGTGGCGCATGCGTTCTTCCAGCACCGCCAGCAGCGCGCGCTGCATGCGCGGCGTGGGATTGTCGATCTGGCCGAACACCAGCGGCGTGTTGGTAATCGCTTCGCACAGCCGGTGCTCGATTGCGTCGGGTTTGACGTAGGAGGCGATGTCGAAGTAGGCGGCGTTCCAGCGCGTGCGCTCGTACGGATGGCCGGGCGGGAAGGACGATACGGTTTCAAAACCGAGCATGTAGCTCAGCTTGCGCAGCCATTTCAGGAATAAGGGATTCATCCGCGTATTTTATCCCGAGACGGACATTTTCAATGCTGGGCGGTCCTGGAAAACACGTTCATCACCACCACGCCGGCCACGATCAGCCCCATGCCCAGCAGCGCGGGCATATCGAGCTTCTGTCCGAACACCAGCCAGCCCACCAGCGCGATCAGCACAATGCCCACGCCCGACCACACCGCGTAGGCGATGCCGATCGGGATGGTGCGCAGGGTGAGCGAAAGAAAATAGAAGGCGATGCCGTAGCCGGCCACCACCAGCAGCGATGGCATCAACCGGGTGAATCCCGCGCTGGACTTGAGGGCCGAGGTGGCGATGGTTTCCGAAACGATGGCGATGGCAAGGAAAAGCCAGTTCTTCATGAGGTGCTCCCGAGGTTGTTGCCGCATTATGCACGGCGCCCCGGGAGCGCACCAGACTGTTCAGAACCGGCAAACTGTGCGCACACGCCGTGCATTGCCCATCAAACGTGTGCTTCTTCGCCCAGCTTACCGCCCCGGAAGTCTTCAACCGCCTGGAACACCTCGGCTTGCGTGTTCATCACGAACGGGCCGTATTGGGCGATCGGCTCGTTCAGCGGTTTGCCGGCCACCAGGATCAGACGGCTCGCTTCCAGCGCGTGGACGTTGATGCCGTCCGCGCCCTCGGTGTTGGCCAGGATCGCCATGCGGCCGGCCGCCACGTCCTTGTCGCCCAACCGCACCGCGCCGCGATAGGCGAACACGAATGCGTTATGCCCGGCGGGCAGCACCTGGCTGAACGACGCGCCGGCCGGTATCTCGACGTCGAGATAAATCGGTTCGGTCACCTCGCGCTGCACCGCGCCCGCCACGCCATGGCTGCTGCCGGCGATGACCTTGACGCTGACGCCGGCGGCGGTGACAAAGCGCGGCAGCTCGTCGCCGTTGAAGTCGCGGTACCACGGGTCGCGCAGCTTGTCCCTGGCCGGCAAATTGAGCCACAACTGGAAGCCTTCCATCCGGCCTTCCTGCTGCTCGGGCATCTCGGAGTGGATCACGCCACGGCCCGCGGTCATCCATTGCACGCCGCCGTTGGTGAGCAGCCCCTCGTTGCCGGCGCTGTCCTTGTGGCGCATGCGGCCTTCCAGCATATAGGTCACGGTCTCGAAGCCCCGGTGCGGATGGCTGGGGAAGCCGGCGATGTAGTCGTTGGCTTCGCCGCTGGCGAAATTGTCGAGCATCAGGAACGGATCGAGCCGGCGTTGCAGCGGCTGCGTGACCACGCGGTTGATCTTCACGCCAGCGCCATCCATCACGGACTGGCCGGCCAGCACGCGTTCCACGCCGCGTTCGCGGTTGACGGTATCACTTGCTACGTTGTTCATGGCGCTGCTCCTTTTAACGTTGATGACAAAGTCGATTACACCAGCACGGCGTTGATGTCGGCGTCGGCCTGCGCCTGCGCTTTTGCTACGGCTTCGGGACCCATGCCCAGGCCTTCCGCGTACACGAACTGCACATCGGTCATGCCCAGGAAGGACAGGAACATTTTCAGGTGCGGCAGCTGGGTGTCGCTCGGACCATCGCGGTGCAAACCGCCACGGGCGATCGCGACATACACTTTTTTACCGGTGACCAGGCCGATCGGACCGGTGGCGCCGTATTTGAACGTCACGCCGGCGCGGGCAATCGCGTCGAACCAGGCTTTCAGCTGCACCGTGATGCCGAAGTTGTACATCGGCGAACCGATCACGATGGCGTCTGCCGCCTGCACCTGGGCGATCAGGGCGTCGTCAAGCGCCACGCGGGCGGCTTGTTCCGTGGTGCGCTGGTCGGCCGGAGTGAACAGCGCTTGCAGTGCGGCTTCGTCCAGCAACGGGTGTGGCGTGGCGGCCAGGTCGCGGCGCGCCACGGTAGCGCCGGGATTGGCGGCCTGCAGCCTGGCGACGATGGCGTCGGCCAGACGGGTCGATTCGGAACCGGTGCTGCGGGCGCTGGAGTTGATTTGCAAGATGTTCATGGTGGGGCTCCTGTAATGGTTGTGCACTGCGGGTTGTGTGCTGCGATGGAGTTACTTTAATCGTTTCAAAACCAATGCGGAATCCCTTAAAATGGATAACATTCATCCACCAATGGAACAATC
The DNA here is from genome assembly GCF_001421905.1 of Duganella sp. Leaf61. Taxonomy (NCBI): domain Bacteria; kingdom Pseudomonadati; phylum Pseudomonadota; class Betaproteobacteria; order Burkholderiales; family Oxalobacteraceae; genus Duganella; species Duganella sp. Leaf61. The sequence continues at coordinate 31,624 of NZ_LMLM01000030.1, read as the reverse complement.
ATCATGGATATCGATCCCGCCGACCTGCTGCTGTTCGCCCGCATCGTCGAATGCGGCAGTTTCAGCCTGGCTGCCGAGCGCGTGCAGTTGCCCAAGTCCACCGTCTCGCGCCGCATTTCGTTATTGGAGGCGCACCTGGGCGAGCGACTGCTCCAGCGCACCACGCGCAAGCTGATGCTCACCGAGTTCGGTTCGAGCCTGCTGGAGCACGCGCGCCGCGTGGCCGACGAAACCGAAGCGGCGGGCGCGCTGGCGCAGCACCGGCAGGGCGCGCCGGGCGGCTTGCTGCGGGTATCGATGCCGGCCGATTTCGCCAACCTGGCGCTGAGCGAAATGCTGGCGACCTTCCTGCAAAAATATCCGGCGATCTCGCTGGAGCTGGATTTGTCGCCGCGCCGGGTAGACCTGGTGGCGGAGAACTACGACCTGGCGATCCGCATGGGCGACCTGCCGGACGACGCCACGCTGGCTGCGCGCCGCATCCTGGGCAGTTCGCTGGCGCTGTACGCGGCGCCCGGGTACGCCAGCGTGCGCGGCCTGCCCGAGCATCCCGACGACCTGTTTCGCCACGACATATTGAGCTTGCCGCCACGCTTGAACGGCCTGGTACGCTGGACGCTGGAACGCGGCAAGGTACGCTGGGAGCGCGAGTTGCCGGTGCGGGTGCTGGCCAATTCGCCGGAGCTGGTGGTGCGCATGGCCAGCGTCGGTATCGGCATTGGCGCTTCCACCGAGCCGATTGCACGGCCGTACGTGGAGAAGGGCGCGCTGGTGCGGGTGCTGCCCGAGTGGTCGTTCCCGCAGGTGACCGCGTGGGCCGTGTTCCCGGGGCGGCGGCTGATGCCCGCGAAGACCCGGGTATTCATCGATGCGCTGGAAGCTACCTTAGGTTCCTAGTCGTCGGTGGCAGTAAAAGCCAGGCGCGCGAAGCTTGCCACGCAGGCTACGCCGGCAAATGCTGCGCCCAGCATCAGCGCGTAGCGGGTGCCGTTGGTAGCCGAGATGGTGAAGCAGTAGGCCACCAGCGCCGCGCCGGTGGCCTGGCCGGTCAGGCGCGACGTGGCGACGATGCCGCTGGCGCTGCCCGCGCGCGATTTGGGTGCGCTGCCCATGATCGCTTTCAGGTTCGGCGCCTGGAAGAAGCCGAAGCCGATGCCGCACCACGCCATGCGCCAGCCGATGTCGAACGCGGTCGGCGCTGGCGGCAACAGCAGCATCGCCACCAGGCCCGAAGACAGCAGCGCCAGGCCGATCCCGCCCAATACTCCGGGCGAATATTTGTCGCTCAGGCGCCCGGCGATCGGCGCCATCACCGCCACCAGCACCGCCCACGGCGTCATCAAGAATCCGGTCTCGATCGGCGAGCGGCCCAGCGTATGCTCGAAGAAGAATGGCAGCGACACGAACGCCAGCCCCTGCGCGGCAAACGTGCACATGGCGGTGAGCGACGACAGCGCGAACAACGGCCGGCGGAACAGGTCCACCGGCAGCATCGGCGCCGCATGGCCGGCCTGGCGCCGCAGCAGCAGCACAAAAAACAGCACCGTCAGCGCGATCTCCGGCACCAGCGTATGCCAGTCCTGCAAGTGCGCGCCTTCGCCAAACGCCAGGATCAGGAGGCCGAAGGCGAACATGTTATACACGACAGTGAGCACGTCGATCTTGTGGCCCGCCAGCGCGGTGGCCGGCAGCGCGCGGCGCGCCATGAAAATCGCCACGAGCCCCAGCGGCACGTTGATGGCGAACAGCCAGGGCCACGAGGCCACGGCCAGGATCAGCGACGCGGCAGTGGGGCCGATGGCAAACGACGTGGCCACCACCAGCGAATTGAAACCGAACCCGCGCCCGGCCAGCTTGGCCGGATAGATCGCCCGCAGCAGCGCGGTATTCACTCCCATCAGCGCCGCGCCGCCCACGCCCTGGAACAGCCGGGCGGCGACCAGAGACGGCAGCGACCACGCAAGCGCGCAGGCCAGCGACGCCAGGGTGAACAAGGCCATGCCGAAGATGGCCACCTTGCGGTAGCCGATCACTTCACCGAGCGCGGCGAACGGCAGCAGGGTGGCGACCATCGCCAGCTGATAGACATTGATAATCCAGACCGAGGCGGCCGGGGTGGCGTTCAACTGTTCGGCAATGGCCGGCAGCGCGGTGTTGGCGATTGCCGTGTCGAGCGAGGCCATGCCCACGCCGATGGCGACCGACAGCATGGCCCAGCGCCGCGCATCGGGCGGCAGGCCGTCGCGGTCGGCCAGGGAGGTGGTGGTCATACGAATCCGATGCTTGGGTGACTGAGCCTGCCATTGTCGCAAAAAAGCGGCGGCCTTGCAGGCGGCGGCCTCAGTCTGCAGCAGCAGCGGTGGATGAGGCCTGCAAATCGGTGCACGCCTGGTCCAGCGCCGCTTCCACCTCCACCAGCATGCGCGCCACGTGGTCGATGCGGCCGGCGTTCGCTTCCGCTTCGAGTTCCGCGCACAGCGCGTGCAGGTGGTTGGAACTGAGGTAGCCGGCGCTGCCCTTCAGGGCGTGGATGGCGGCGGCTGCCGCTTGCGCATTGCCGGCGCTGACCGCCGCGCGCGCGGTGCGCAGGCGGCGCGGCGCTTCGTCGAGGAAGGCGTCGGTGATGCGCTGCAAATGCTTGTGCGACAGGCCGGCCAGCGGCATGATCTGCACCGCCTTGCCGGCACCGGTATCTTCAGCGCAGGCCGCCGGCGCCACGCCGAACTGGGCGTCGAGGTCCGCATGGCACGCGGACGGCAGCTGCGCCGGATCGACCGCACGCAACGGACGTCCACGGGCCAGGTGCAGGGCAATGATCTTTTCGATCTGGTCGTAGAGCAGGCGTTCATCGACCGGCTTGCTGAGGAAGCCGTCCATGCCCACGCCGAGGTAGCGCGCGCGGTCATGGTCGCTGGCGTTGGCGGTGAGGGCGATGATCGGAATGCTGGCATCGCGCATGCGGTAGTCCTCGTTGCCGCCGGCGCGGATCAGGCGCGTGGCCTGTTCGCCGTCCATCATCGGCATGCGCCCGTCCATCAGCACCAGGTCGTAGTCCGATTCGGCCAGTGCATGCAGCGCCTGCAGGCCGTTTTCCACGATACGGATGTCGTGGCCCATGTTCTCGAGCAGCGTGCTGACGATGATCTGGTTGGTGCGCACGTCCTCGGCGCACAGGATGCGCAGTCGGTAGGCGTGGTACTCGCGGTGCGGCCCCGTGTCCGGGCCGGCCAGCGGCGCGGCGCCCACCGCCAGCGGCAGGGTAAAGCTGAAGGTCGAGCCCACGCCCACCCGGCTTTCGGCGGCGATGGCGCCATCCATCAGCTCCACCAGCTCCTTGCAGATGGCCAGTCCCAGGCCGGTGCCGCCGTAGCGGCGCGTGGTGGAATGGTCGGCCTGTTCGAATTTCTGGAACAGGCGCGGCAGGGTGTCGGGCGGGATACCCGGACCGGTGTCGATGATCTCGAAGCTGACGCTGGTGAGACCGGCGACCGGATCGAGCGCGGAAGCATGCAGCCGCACTTCGCCGCGGTCGGTGAACTTGATGGCGTTGCCGAGCAAATTGAGCAGGATCTGGCGCAGGCGGGTGGGATCGCCGCGCACGAAGCGCGGCAGGTCCGGCGCCAGTTCGCAGCGCAGCAGCAGGCTCTTGGCGTCGGCCTGGCCTTGCAGGATGCCGATGGCGTCGTCGATCAGCGCGATCAGGTCGAAGTCCACGGTTTCGATCGACAGGCGGCCGGCGTCGATCTTGGAAAAGTCGAGGATGTCGTTGAGGATGGCCAGCAGCGACTCGCTGTTTTGCAGGCCGATGCGCAGGTATTCCTCGGTCCGGCCGCGCACCGACTGGTCGCGCATGGCAAACTTGATCATGCCGATCACGCCGGCCAGCGGGGTGCGGATGTCGTGGCTCATGGCCGACAGAAAATCGATGCGGTGGCGGCTCACCACCTCGGCGTGTTCCTTGGCCTCGGTCAGTTCGGCCGTGCGCTCCTGCACGCGTTGTTCCAAGGTGTTGCGCAGCAGGCGAATCTGATCGGCCAGCGCAAACGCCAGCAGCACGCCATCGAGCGTGCCGCCCAATAGCGTGAAGAGCTGGGCGTTGGTCACCAGCGCCGGGATCAGGCCCACGTTGGCCGGCAGGATCACCAAACTCGGTAACAGCAGCGCCAGGAAACCGAGCACGAAGAAACGCGCCGGCTGATAGCCCCGGCGCCACACCACGATGCCGGTCACCAGCGCCATCGACACCCAGATCGCGATGACGACGGTGGCGATGGTGTGGGCGTAGCTGAGCGCCAAAAAGCACGAGGGCAGCGTCAGCAAGGGCAGCACGATGTTGACGCGGCTGAGCAGGAACAGACGCGGCGCGGTCTCGCGCAGGCGCAGGAAGCTGGTGTAGAACAGGGTGCTGATCACCGGCAGCAGGAAGAACGGCACGTAATGCCAGTGCAGGTCGTGCCAGTCGAACATGTCGGCCGACAGGTGGAAGGTCATGCCCCAGGCTACCGCGTAGCACAGCACGTACAGCGAGTAGTACAGCGACGAGCGGTCGCGCGTGATCGAGTAGATGAAGAAATTGAACACCGTGAGCGCCAGCAGCGCGCCGATGGAGCCGATGATCATGACGTTTTCGCGCGCCACCAGGCGCTGGTATTCGCTGCGCGGCAGCGCGGTAAACATCGGCGTGCGCGCGTAATAGGGGCTGGAGAAGCGGATCAGCACCGGGTAGCTTTTGCCCGGTTCGAGCTGCACATCCTTGCCGTAGTGGAGCAGGTAATCGTGCGGCTGGCGATAGCCGGTTGTCAAAAGCCGCACCGTGCCGTCGGGCTGGTACAGGTAGATGTCGACCACGTCGATCAGGGTGTCGTTGGGATCGATGACCCAGTCGGTCAGCACGCCGTCGTTGCGCAGTTCGGCCACCAGCCAGTAGCCGCCACCCAGCAAATCCACCTTGTCCGCAGGCCGCAGGCCGGCCACCAGCGCCGGCAGCGCACCGGCACTGGCCGGCGCCAGTTCGCCTTCGTCCAGGTAGAGCTTACCGGTGCGAGCGATATCGATGCCGGCGTGGGTGAGACCAATTTGCGGCAACGCCGACGCCTGCGCGCGCGTCGGACCGGCAATGCACAGCGCGGCCAGCAGCAGCGCCAAGATGCGTAACAATAGCAGCGGCGACGACAGGTGGCGGGGGACTTGGCCCGCAAAGGCGCTCAGCGCGTGGTACATCGTGCAAGCTTTGGTTATTGATATGTAGGAATGTCGGCCGCCGTTGCGGAGGCAGGAATTCGGTCATTTTATACGAGAACATGTTGTTTTCAGAAAATATGATGTAGTTGTGACATACCCATGCGACAGCTATCATCATGGGTTCCAGCCTTTATCGAGCCTTCACATGTTAATTTCGCCAGAACAGTTCATCGGTTTTCTCAGTGCTGCCTTGCTGATTACGATCTCGCCCGGCCCGGACAACCTGATGGTGCTCAGCGTGGGCGTCTCGCGCGGCCGCCGCCAGGGCATGGTGTTCGGCATCGGCTGCGCGCTGGGCTGCCTGAGTCACACGGTGCTGGCCGCACTAGGCGTGAGCGCGCTGATCGCCGCTTCCCCTACGGCGTTTGCCGCATTGAAGATCATCGGCGGCGCTTACCTGGTGTGGCTCGGCATCGGCGCGCTGCGCAGCCGTGGCGGAGCGCGCGTGGCGCAAGCCGGCTTGCCCGACCAAAGCCTGGGGCGGCTGTTTGCCAAGGGGTTGTTCGCCAATGCCATCAATCCCAAGGTGGTGCTGTTCTTCCTGTCGTTTTTGCCGCAGTTCGTGGTGGCCGACCGCGGCGATGCCAGCTGGCAGACCGCGCAACTGGGCTTGCTGTTCACGGCGCAGGCGGTGGTGCTGTTTTCGCTGCTCGGCTATTTTTCCGGCGCGGTGGGGGCGTGGATCAATCGCCACCCCGGCGCCGGCATGTGGATGGACCGGGTGGCGGGGGCGGTATTCGTGGGCCTGGGATTAAAACTGATTATTTCGAGATAGCGCGTGTTGATGTCATCACGCCGTCATGTTGAGGGGAGATACTGCACTTGCTCTTTCAAGTCTCTCCCGATTTGAAACCTTTCCGCCCGCGCCGTATGTGCCGCGGGCTTTTTTTTATCGCGCCATTATTTCGCCACCAACGTGAAGCGCAGCTCCATCCGGTCCTCCACCGCCATGGCGCCGCCCATCACCGAGAACGGCACCAGTCCGAAATCGGTCTGCTTCAGATCGACCGTGCCGCTCACCGTCAGGGTATTGCTCTCGCGGGCGAACACCACCGGAATCTGGTAAGTGCGGGTGACACCGTGCAGGGTAATGGCCACGCGCAGCGGCTGGTCGTCGGCAATCCGTTCGGCGCGCACGGTGACCAGCGGGTAGCGGTCGGCGTCGAGCACCTTGGTCAGCATGTTGGTACGGGTGCCGGCGACGGCTTCCGGTGACGGCTGTTTTTCCAGGCCCGCGACCTGGCGCAGCGCCGGTTCGTCCACCGTCATCTGGTCGAGGCGGAACTGGAACTGCGCGCGGTTGTCGGTGGGCGTGACGGTGCCGGTGATGGCGCGTGCGGCCACCACGTGGTCGTGGCCCAGCCGCGCCAGCACGCCGCCGCGCCGCACGGTGACGGCGATCAGCGAGTTGGCGCTGTCGATGGCGAGTGCCCCCGCTGCGACAGCGGCTGGCGGCGCCGGCTCAGCGGGTGGCGCCTGCGTGATTGTCGCTGGCGCGGTGGCGGGCGTGGAAGGCGGCAGCGGCGAGCAGGCGGCCAGCGCCACGATGAACGTTGCCGCCAGCAGGTGCGCGCGCAGTGGTGATGTCGATAACATAGTTGTATGCATTGTAGTATCCGTCATTGGCTGGTCATATTGCCCGATTATGATGCGTAGCGCTGGTCCCAGCATCTTCCAGTTGGTCGCCGTGTCCAGGTTGGCACGGGATTTCACGGAACATCGCTCAGCGGGCTTGCCGGTGGCCTGTAACACCGGCACCAATTCAATCATCTCAATGCCCCCCCAACGGCAGGCTTCATGAAGTTTAATGAAGTCCTAAGCCTGTCTTTTCGATTAACTGGCAAAGTAGTACCTGTAGCGCGCGGTTAAACCAAGCGCCCGGCTGCCGGACCTTCATTCCGGCACAAATTCAGTCCAGGCGGCGCAGACCAGCCGCCGGACCACCGGCCATCCCCACGCTTTCGAGCGTTTTGCAACCAGCATCACCTCACGGTGGCGCTGGTTTTTTTTTATGGTGGGGGCTCGCAAACCTGCTGCGCGGCCCCCGATGTTTCAATGGTGATGCGCCAGCCAGGCGTCGATTTCTGGCAGCCGCTCCTTGCGCACCTTGACGCGGTACTCGATCGAGGCGATCGCGATCTTGACGTCGCCGCGCGCGTCGGCCGCCAGGTGCTGGTCGGCGTAGGTGTTCAGTTTGGCCACCATGCCCGGATCGGCCGAGCGGCGGGCCAGGCCGGGGAAGAAGCGGCTGCGCGATGTGACGTCGATCTTCTGTTCCACCTGCTCGCGGTGCGCCACCGCGTAGTCGAACGCCAGGTCCGGATGCTGATTGGCGACATGGCTGATCATGCTGGCGCTGTTGGTGGCGCCTGCTTCGTCGGTCAGCGCCAGGTCCAGCGCGCGGCGAGCCAGTGCCGGGTCGCGGCTGGAACCCAGTAAACCGTATTGCTCGGCCTTGACCATGGCGGATGTTTCGGCGCGCGCCTCGGCTAGCAGTGCATCCCAGGTCGCTGCATCGGCGTTGGCGGCGATCACGCCCAGGATCGGACGGCGCAGGGCCACCGGCATGGCGTCCTGATCGCTGTGGCGCAGCGCATAGCGGCGGCGCGCTTCGGCCAGCACCCCAGGGTCGCCCATGTCGCCGAGGGCGGCGATCAGCGTGGCGCGCAGGTTGGCGACCGGTGCGGCTTCGCCGGGGGCGGCAGTCCAGCCCACGCGCGCCAGTACCGGCGCCAGGCGCGCACGCGCAAAGCTGTCGAAGGCGGCGCGCTGTTCCGGCTTGCCCTCGTAGCTGGCGTGCAGGCCGGCCAGCGTGCAGGCGATGTCTTCCCACACCTGCGGCGCGGCTGCCACCGGCGTGGTGGCCACCAGTTCCAGGTAGCCGGGCGCCGGCATGTGGCCGGACATGCCCAGCGCTGCGGCATCGGCCAGCAAACCCATTTGATCGATGGCCGGCAGGTCCGCGAAACGCCCGGCCAGCGCGGCGAAGCCCTTGGGCGTGTACAGCGTGCGGTAGTAGCCGCTCTGGCCGGCGTTGACCAGCACCGCGCCGCATTCTGGCAGGGTGATGGTGGCCTTGCCGCCAGCAACCACGGTGCGCACGGTGGCGCCGCCCACGGTCGCGGCGATGACCGGCACGCGCCAGCTCAAAGGTTTACGGGGGGCGTCGTCCTTGGCGAATTCACCCTGGGTAAGGGCGACGGTGGCCTTGCCATTCCTGCATACGGCATCGGCCACGCGGATCAGCGGCACACCCGGTTGCAGCGTGAAGTCGTGGGCGATGGCGGTGACCGGCTTGCGAGCCGCCTTTTCCACCTGGCGCCACAGGTCGTCGGACACCGTGTTGCCGTACGCATGCCTGGCGATGTACGCGCGCACGCCGTTGCGCCAGGCGTCCGCGCCCACGTACTCTTCCAGCATGCGGATCACCGCTTCGCCCTTCTGGTAGGTGATGTTGTCGAACGCCTGGCTGGCCTGTTCCACGGTGGCGATGCGCTGTATCACCGGGTGGGTGGAAGCCAGGGCGTCGCTGGCCATTGCGCCTTCGCGCGTGTGCACCGCGCGCAGGTGCCAGTCCCATTCCGGATGCAGGCGCGCGGTGGTGCGCGATTCCATCCACGATGCAAAACCTTCGTTGAGCCACAGGTCGTCCCACCAGGCCATGGTGACCAGGTTGCCGAACCACTGGTGGGCGATTTCGTGGGCGGCAGTGACGAACACCCCTTCGCGGTCTTCCTGGGTGGCGGTGCGCGGGTCGAGCAGGATCGCGTATTCGAAGGTAAAGATGGCGCCCCAGTTTTCCATGGCGCTGAAGAACTGGCTTTGGCCCGGCGCGCCGATATTGTCCAGTTTTGGCAGCGGGTACTTGACGCCGAAGTAGTCGTTATACTCGCGCAGCACGGCGCGCGACGAGTCGAGCGCGAACTGGGCCTGGTTCAGCGTGCCGGTTTGCGTGATCACGCCGATCTCGGTGCCGCCTTCGGACGTGGTGGCGCGCTCGAATTCACCGAGGCCGAAGAACAGCAGGTAGGTGGACATCTTCGGCGACGTGGCAAAGCGCACCAGTTCGCGCCCGTCGGCCAGCCTGGTGGTGGCTGCCACCGGCATGTTCGACACCGCCATCTGGCCGGCGGGAATGGTCGCCTCCAGCGCGAACGTGGCTTTATAAAACGGCTCGTCCCACGACGGGATCACGCGGCGCGCTTCGGAGTTTTCGAACTGGGTGTACAGCGCACGCCTGGCTGCGCCGCCGTTCTGGTAGTCGAGCGCAAACAGGCCGGCGGCCTGGGTGCCGATCAGGCCCGTGTACGCCAGTTGTAACTGGTAGCTGCCCGGTTGCAGCCTGCGGCCGAAGCGGAAGGTGGCGGTTTGCTGGTCGGCGTCGAGGTCGATGGCGGTGGCCGCTTGTGCCGGCTGGCCGGCGCCGGCGCGGAGCGCAGCGCTGGAAAATGCCAGGTCGGCGGCATTGAGCACCAGGCGGTCGGTCGCCTGCGTGATATCGAGCGAGATGACGACGCTGGCGCTGAAGGTGCGGCTGGCGGCGTCAGGCGTGAGCGATACCGCGTAGTGCGTGGGCGCGGCATTGCGCGGGAGCTGGGTGGCTTGCCGGGCGGCTGGCTTGGCCGCCGCCGGCGCTGCATGGACGGCATGGGGAAGGACAGGGCCCAGGGCCAATGCCGCTGTCACGGCGACCGACATCAAACTGCGTTGCATGTATTTCCTTGTAATGGTTAATTCAGCCAGACCCTGAGCAGCGACAGCAGTTGTCCCACATCGACCGGCTTGCTGATGTAGTCAGACGCGCCGGCGGCAATGCATTTGTCACGATCGCCCTTCATGGCCTTGGCGGTAAGCGTAATAATCGGCAGCGAACGGAACCTGGCGATGCGCCGGATCGCGCGCATGGTGTCGTAGCCATCCATTTCCGGCATCATGATGTCCATGAGGACGATCTCGATGGACGGATCGCGCTCCAGCACCTTGATGCCATCGCGGCCGTTTTCTGCGAATGATACCTGCATCTGCTGGCGTTCGAGCAGCGACGACAGGGCGAAGATATTGCGCACGTCGTCATCGACGATCAGGACACTGCGTCCGGTCAGGCTGCCCTCGGCTTCGTGGATCTCTTCGAGCATGCGGCGCTGGGACTCGGACAGATTGGCCGGTGACCGGTGCAGGAACAGCGCCGTCTCGTCAAGCAGCCGCTCGGGCGTGTCCGCTTCCCGGATCACGATGCCGTTGGCGCCGCGTTCGAGGCGCGCGAGCCGCTCGAGCTGCTTGCGATCGACGTCGCCAGCGGTGTTGACCACCACCGGCACGTCGCGCAGCGCACGGTCGGCAGCGATTGCGCCCAGCAGTTCGAAGCCGCTCATGTCGGGCAGCGCCATGTCCAGCACCATGCAGTCGAAGCGCCGCGCGCGCAGTGCTGCCAGCGCCGCCACGCCGGTATCCACGGCCACGATGTCCAGGTCGGCCGCGCCGAGCAGCCCCACGGTGGCGTCGCGCCCGGTGGCGTCGCCGGTTACCACCAGCAGGCTGCGCTGGCTGCGCGCAAGGAAGGCGCGGATGCGCGCGAACAGGTCGCGCAGCGCTTCGCGGTCGGCCGGCTGGTACTGGTACAGATCCAGGTAGAGGTACAGATAGGACTGGGCCCCCAGGCGCAGCGCCTGCTGCCGGTCGCGTTCCTGTTCGCGCCGGTTGGACAGTGCATGCACGGGAATATGGCGCGTGCCCGGATCGCGTTTCAGGCGTTCGAGCACGGTCAGGCCGTCGATGTCGGGCAGGTCGAGGTCGAGCAGGATGGCCCAGGGCAGGTAATCGCGCGCCAGGCTCAGGGCCGAGTCGCCGTTGGCGGTCACCACGCCCTTGAAACGATGGGCGCGCGCCAGGTCCAGCAGCATCGCGGCAAGGCGCTCGTCGTCCGCGATGATCAGCACCGACGGATCGCCGGGGGCCAGCAGCGCACGGTCGTCGTGGTAGTCGATCTCGTCTTCCGCTTCCTCGTGGAGCAGCTCCGGCAGTTCCACGACTTGCATGGCCATGGCCTTGGGCGCTGGCGTCGGTTCCAGTGCGGGTTCGGATGCAACACCGCCGGCCCGATACCACGGCAGGAACAGGGTAAATGTGGAGCCTCCGCCCAGCACCGATTCCACCCGGATCTCGCCGCCCAGCAGGCGGGCCAGTTCGCGCGAGATCGACAGCCCCAGGCCGGTGCCACCGTATTTGCGGGCAGTGGAGCCGTCAGCCTGCTGGAACGCCTCGAAGATCAGTTGCAGCTTGTCGGCGACGATGCCCACGCCGGTATCGTTGACGGCAAACGCCAGCACCGCGTCGGCGCGGCACAGGGTGGGCAGGTCGCTGGAATAGCCGCCGTCTGCCAGTCCGATCGTCAGCGCCACGCGGCCGTGGGAGGTAAACTTGAACGCGTTAGACAGCAGATTTTTCAGTACCTGCTGCAGGCGCGTGGTGTCGGTCATCAGCGCGGCGGGCAGGTCGCCTTGCAGCTCGATCGAAAAATCCAGGTGCCGGGCCTCGGCCATGTGGCGGAAGGTGCGCTCGACATACTGGTGCAGGTGCTCGAACCGGTATTCGGAAAACTCGAGCGTGACCGTGCCCGATTCGATCTTGGACAGGTCGAGGATGTCGTTGATGAGGGTAAGCAGGTCGGAGCCGGAGCCGTGGATGGTGCGGGCGAATTCCACCTGTTTGTCCGACAGGTTGCCGTCCGGGTTGTCGCCCAGTTGCTGCGCCAGGATCAGCAGGGAATTGAGCGGCGTGCGCAGCTCGTGCGACATATTGGCCAGGAACTCGGATTTGTACCGGGACGACAGCGCCAGCTGGGTGGCCTTTTCCTCCAGTGCCAGCTTGGCCTGCTCCACCTCGATATTCTGCTCCGACAGCAGCCGCGCCTTTTCCGCCAGTTCCTGGTTGGTCTGCCGCAGTTCCTGCGCCAGCGATTGCGACTGCGTGAGCAGGGCCCCGGCCCGGCTGTCCGCATTCATTTTCTCGCCGGCCGCCATGATCTGGTTGAGCGTATCCGCTACCTGGCCGGCCACCCCGGCGCCGCCGGACGGCATGCGCGCGGAAAAGTCGCCGTTTTTCAGCGCCGTCAGCGTTTGCAGCAACAAGCCGGCGTCAAGCTGGTCGTCCGGGCCGGTCATGGGGTTCATCGATGGGGATCCTCCGCTAGCCTTCGATCATACGCCAGCGGTCAGGCGCAGCGCCACGCGCACGCCGCCCACGCGCGCTTCGACCAGGCCTGGTCCGGTCACGTCCACCGGCGCCGTCAGCGTGCCGGTAGTGATGACCGCACCGCGCGCAATGGCGATGCCACGCCGGGCGAACTCGCTCCACAGGAAAGCCAGGGCCGCAAAGGGCTGGGTGCGGTCATCGCCTTGCAGCGACGTGGCAATCACTTCATCGTTGAAGCGCATCTCGACGGGGGCCAGGAACGGCTCGGTGCGCGCAAGGTCCACGGCGTCGCCGCATACCAGCGAGTGAAAGCCCACGTTGTCGGCGGCAAAGCTGGGCTGGCCCACGGCCTTGCGGTCGACGAAGCGGCTGCGCACCACTTCGATGGCAGCGAACACCCGGTCCACCATGGCGTGGTCGAACGGTTCGTCGGCCGGCACCACGTCGCGCCCGAACGATACCGCCACTTCCGCCTCCAGCGTCAGCGGCGCGCCGGCGTGGATGGTCAGCGTGGCGCCGGCGTGCACGAGCCGCGACGGCACCACCGCGCCGATCAGCGGCACGGCCGGCAGTTCACCGCGCAGGCAGCGCGGCGAGGCGCCGGCGATCTTCCAGCCGACCACCGGTTCGCCGCCCAACGCCAGCACGGTGGTTTGCACCAGGTAGCCGTCGTCCACGGTGGTGGGTCGTTCGTCCGGCGGCAGGGCCACCAGCAATTGGGCCGTGCGACCGGCTTCCTGAAGGCGCGCGGTGGCGGCAGCGGGGTCAAAGGTCTGGTCGGTCATGCGGTCTCAATGTGATTAAATCAAGCGAGTATCCTACATGACAATTCTCACCAATTCTTCTACTGGTTACATTTCGGCATTAATAGTATGCTTCCGCTGCAACTTTTTGCGTTCGAGAAGCGATCTCATGCTCACATCGGGTATTCACAGGAAATCTGCCAACAGCGCGCGCCTGCTGCTTTGGGGCGCCGGCTGGGCATTGGCAATGGCCGTGGGCGTTGCCGCATATTGCGTGGGCGACCGCATTGTCGATGCCGATGCCCGCCAGCGTTTCGACCACCTGGCCCGCAGCACCCAGTACGCGATGTCCGTGCGCATCAAGGCATACGCCAATGTCACGCGCGGGCTGGCGGCGCTGTTGCAGACCAGCGACGCGCTCGATCGCCGCCAGTTCCAGCAGTATGTCGCCGGCCTGGACCTGCCGCGCCAGTTTCCCGCCGTGGTGGCGATGACCTGGAAGCCCGAGACCGGCGCCGGTTTCGTCGCCGAGCAGGGCGCCTATCCTGCCGGCCATGCCGGCGCCGGGGGCGTGTTCGGCATCGGCCTGCCGGTGTACCGGGATGGGATGCCGCAGGATGATGCGGCCCAGCGCCGCGCCGCTTATCGCGGCATGGCGGGCCTGAATTTTTCGGTCGCGAAGCTGATGCAGATCGTGCTCGACGAAACCATGGTGCGCGACGTGCGCCTGGACCTGTACGCCGATGGCAGCGTTGATCCCGACCGCCGCCGGCTGGTGATCGAGCCGCGCGACCGGCTGCTGTTCAGCGAACACGGTGCGGCGCTGGCGGATGGCGACTATTTCGAGTCGGTGCTGCCGGTCGATTTCAACGGCGCTTTGTGGAAGGCGCGGTTCCAGGTGCGCAAGACGGCGCTGCGCAACGGTTTCGATGTGTACTTCCCGCTGGCGTCGGCGCTGGTGGGCGGGGCCGGCACGCTGCTGCTGTACAGCTACCTGGCGGTGCTGTACCTGTCGCGGCGGCGCGCGGTCAAGCACCGCGTGCTGCTCGATACGGTGCTCAACAACCTCGACGCGCACGTGTACATGAAGGACCAGAACCGCCGCTACAACTATGTCAACCCGAAGATGGCCGAGCACCTGGGGCTGCCTGCGGCGGAAATCGTGGGCCGGCGCGACCGCGAGCTGATGCCCGAGGAGAAGGCCGATGCCGCGTGGGCGCTGGAGCGGCCGGTGTTTGCCGATGGCGTCAAGCGCGCCAGCGAAACGCAGTTCGCCTGTCCCGCCGGCGTGGCGCAGTATCACTGGAATGTGCGGGTGCCGGTCACGCTGGGACGCTCGGTGACGGCGGTGATTGGCGTTTCGACCGATGTCACCGAGTTGCACCAGTTGAAAGACCGGGCCGATACCGCCAACCGCGCCAAGAGCGATTTTTTGTCGAACATGAGCCACGAGATCCGCACGCCGATGAACAGCATCATCGGCATGGCCCACCTGGCTCTGAAAACGGTCACCCATCCCAAGCAGCGCGACTACCTGCAAAAGATTTATCACTCGGGTCAGCACCTGCTGGGCATCATCAACGACATCCTCGATTTTTCCAAGATCGAGGCGGGCAAGATGGACCTCGAGGTGCTTGATTTTTCCATCGACATGCTGCTGTCCAACCTCACCAGCCAGCTGGGCGAGGTAGCCACCGCGCGCGGGCTGGAGCTGGTGTACGAGATCCATCCCGACCTGCCGCGCCAGTTGCGCGGCGATCCGCTGCGCCTGGAGCAGGTGCTGATCAATTTCACCAGCAACGCCATCAAGTTTTCCGAGCAGGGCAGGGTGCACGTGCGCGCGCGCCTGCTCGAAGAGCGCGACCAGCACCTGGTGGTGCGTTTCGAAGTGCAGGACCGGGGCATCGGCATGAGCGAGGACGAGGTGGCGCAGCTGTTCCAGTCATTCCACCAGGCCGACACTTCGACTACGCGCCGCTACGGCGGCACCGGCCTCGGACTGGTGATCAGCCAGCAGCTGGCGGAGTTGATGGGCGGCCGGGTGGGCGTGGAGAGCCGGCTCGGAGAAGGCAGCACGTTCTGGTTCACGGCGCGCCTGGACCGGCCGTCCCGCGCCATGCCCGACGAAGGTGATGGCGGCGATAGCGGCGACGGCGCCAACGTGTACGATCCGCAGCAGGCGGGCCTGTTCGAGAGCATTCGAGGTGCCTCGATCCTGCTGGTGGAAGACAATATCTTCAGCCAGCAGGTGGGACAGGAATTGCTGGAAGACGGCGGCGCCACCGTGTGCGTGGCCAATAACGGCAAGGAGGCGATCGACCTGCTGCTCAAGGAGCGCTTCGATTGCGTGCTGATGGACGTGCAGATGCCGGTGATGGACGGTTTCGAGGCCACGCGCCTGATCCGCGCCCACCCCAGGCTGTCCGGCACCCTGGTGATTGCCATGACCGCCAACGCCGGCCGCGATGACCAGCAGCGCTGCATGGACGCCGGCATGGACGAATTCGTGACCAAGCCGGTGGCGCCACGGTTGCTGTTTGCGGTGCTGGCCAAGTGGCTGGACCAGCGCGCCGCCACGCCGGAAGCGGCGCTGCGGCCGGTGGTGCCGCCGCCACCGTCGTTTTTCACCATGGCCGACGGCCAGCCCACGGTCGCCGGCGCGGTGGTGTTGCAGGCCGCGTTGACGGTTGAGCCGCAGGCCGCTGCTGCGGCCAGCCTGGCGGCGGACGTGCCGGCCGCTGCGCCGGGCGCGCCAATGCCGCCGTCAGCGCTACCGCCGACAGCGTTGCCGCCGCAAGCACCGCAGCCGCCATCACAGCAAGCACCGCAGCCGCCATCGTCGCCGTCAGCGCCGCCGGCCGAAGGCGAACTGTTCGACATCGCCGCGCTGGCGCAAACCTTTGCCGGCAAGCCGGACAAGATGCGCAAGTACACCCAGCTGTTCCTCGACTCCGCGCGCGACACCATGGTGGAAATCGATGCCGCACTGGCCGCTGCCGACCTGGCGCGGCTGTCGGAACTGGGCCACCGTCTCAAGTCGTCGGCCCGCGCGGTAGGCGCCATGCGCTTCGGTAACCTGTGCCTGGCGCTGGAACAGGGCCGCCAGGACGCCGACACGGCCAGGGCAGGTGCGCTGGTGGCGAAAATGCACGCGCTACTGCTGGTGCTGGGCCCGCACATGGAACAGGAACTGCTGGCCTACGATCCCGGCTAGGGAGATAATAGGGTTTTAATCCGCGTTTCGCCACGCCACCAAGAGCCCCATGCATTCCAGCGTCACCCCAACGATGATCACCCCCGGCCTGTTGATTTTGCACGGCAACCAGATGGAGCAACTGCGCGCGGCCGTGTTCCAGTGGTTGCACAACCATCCGTTAGGGCCCCTGGAGCCGGAAACCTTCCTGGTGCAATCGAACGGCGTGGCCGAGTGGCTCAAGATTGCGCTGGCCGAGGAAATGCGCGTGTGCGCCGCCACCCGCGTGGCGCTGCCGGCGCGCTTCCTGTGGGAGACCTATCGCGGCATGCTGGGGCGCGAACGCGTCCCCCGGCGCTCCGCGTTCGACAAGGGCCCGCTCACGTGGCGTCTGATGCGCCTGTTGCCCACGCTGCTGGCCGACCCGGTCTTTGCGCCGCTGCGCCACTTCCTGGCCGACGGCGAGGCCGAACGCCGGCTGCAACTGGCCGAACGGCTGGCCGACCTGTTCGACCAGTACCAGGTGTACCGCGCCGACTGGCTCGACGACTGGGCCGGCGGCCGCGACCAGCTGCGCTGCGCCCGTGGCGAAATCATCGCACTGCCGCCCGAGCAGCGCTGGCAGGGCCAGTTGTGGCGCGCGGTGATCGACGATGTCGAACCGCACGAACGCGCGCTGGGCCGCGCCACCGTCCACACCGAATTCGTGCGCGCCAGTGCCGCCGGCGAACTGCCACTGGGCCGCCTGCCGCGCCGCATCGTCATCTTCGGCGTCTCGGCGCTGCCGTACCAGACGCTCGAAGCGCTGGCCACGCTGGCGCGCCACACACAGGTGGTGCTGGCCGTGCCCAATCCGTGCCGCTACTACTGGGGCGACATCATCGAGGGCCGCGACCTGCTGCGCTCCGCGTACCGCCGCCAGCAACTGCGCAACGGCCAGGACCTGGGCGCACTGCCGCTCGAAGAGCTGCACGCCCACAGCCACCCGCTGCTGGCCAGCTGGGGACGCCAGGGCCGCGATTTCATCCGCATGCTCGACGAATTCGACGAAGCGGCGGCCCATGCCGCAGCCGCTTCCGGCGACGACGACGCGGTGACGCCGCTGCGCGTGGACCTGTTCGGCGATGAGGACGGCGGCACGCTGCTGGCCCAGGTGCAGGCCGCCGTGCGCGACCTGCTGCCGCTGTCCGAGCACCCGCACGCGCCGCCGGCTGCGGCAGACCGCTCGATCGAATTCCACGTCACCCACAGCGTGCAGCGCGAGGTCGAGGTGCTGCACGACCAGTTACTGCAAATGTTTGCCAATACCGCCAATGGCGGCACGCCGATGCGCCCGCGCGACGTGGTGGTAATGGTGCCCGACATCGACACCTTTACCGCCGCCATCCACGCCGTGTTCGCCCAGCACCGCCGCAGCGACCCGCGCTATATCCCGTTCGAGATCGGCGACGTCAACGACCGCAGCGTCAATCCGCTGCTGGTTGCGCTGGAGTGGCTGCTGCGGCTGCCGCAACAGCGCTGCCGCCAGAGCGAAATCCGCGACCTGCTCGACGTGCCGGCACTGGCGGCGCGCTTTGGCCTCGGCGACGACGATCTGGCCACGCTGGGCCAGTGGATCGAAGGCTCGGGCGTGCGCTGGGGCCTCGATATCGAGCACCGCAGCGGGCTGGGACTCGGTTCCGCCGGCGAACAGAATGCCTGGATTTTCGGCGTGCGCCGCATGCTGCTCGGTTACGCCAGTGGCGGTGGTGGCGGCGGCCCAACCGCCAGCTTTGCTGGCATCGAACCATACGGCGAAGTGGGTGGCTTGGATGCCGCGCTGGCCGGTTCGCTGGCGCAAATGGTGGAGTCGTTGCTGCAATGGCGCGCGGCGCTGGCGCAGGCGCGCACCCCCGCCGATTGGGGCGTGCAGGCGCGCGCGCTGATGGCGACGTTCTTCAAGGCCGGCGAGGAGGGCGACCGCCTCACGTTGGCGCAACTGGACCATGCGCTCAACACCTGGCTGGAAACCTGCGACAGCGCCCAGTACAACGAAGAAGTACCGCTGGCCGTGCTGCGCGAGGCGTGGCTGGGACTGATGGACGAGCCTACGCTGAACCACCAGTTCGTCTCCGGCGGCGTCACCTTCTGCACCCTGATGCCGATGCGCGCGGTGCCGTTCCGCGTGGTGTGCCTGCTGGGCATGAACGATGGCGACTTCCCACGCCGCGCCCCCAAGGCCGACTTCGACCTGCTGGCGTTGCCCGGCATGGCGCGTCCCGGCGACCGCTCGCGCCGCGACGACGACCGCTACCTGATGCTCGAAGCCGTGCTGGCTGCGCGCGAAAAACTGTATATCAGCTGGGTAGGGCGCAATGTACGCGACAACAGCGAGCAGCCGCCGTCGGTGCTGGTCTCGCAATTGTGCGATTACCTGAAAGCCGGCTGGAACATGACACTGGCAGAGCGCACCACCGAGCACGCGCTGCAACCGTTCAGCCGCCGCTATTTCGAGCGCGACGGCTTGCTCACGTATGCGCGCGAATGGCGGGCTGCGCATGACGTTGCCCATGCCGACGAGGTGGACGCCGACGCGCCAGCGGACGTGCTGCCACCGTTCGCGCTGGATGAAAAATACCGTCTTAAACTCGGCGCACTGGCGGGCTTTGTGCGCCAGCCGGTGCGCTACTTCTTCCGCGAACGCCTGGCCGTGGTGTTCGGCGAGGCGGCGCAGCTGGGCGATGACGAGGAACCGTTCTCGTTCAACGCGCTCGAGCGCTACCTGCTCGAACACACCATGCTCGACAACGATGCCGACACCGAGCAGCTGGAAGAAATCCACGACAAGCTCACCGAACGCGCCGAACAGCTGGCGCGCGAAGGCGTGCTGCCCATCGGCCTGATCGGCCGCCAGTACCAGCGCCAGCTGGTCGCGTCGCTGGCGCCCGTGCGCCATGCATGGCTGACGCTGCGCCAGCGCTACAGCAAGCCGGCCGCCAAGGTGGCGCTGAGCCTGGACCTGGGCCCGGTGCAGCTCGACGACTGGCTCGACCAGCTGCGCAGCGATGGCGCCCAAACCGTGTGGCTGATGCAGCTGTCCTCGCGCGTGGCCGACAAGCAGGGCAAAGCCCGTGGCGACAAGCTGATCGCCATGTGGGTGCGCCAGTTGGCCGCAGCCGCAGCCGGGCTGTCCGTTACCGGTTACCTGGTGGCGCGCGACATGGTCGTCACCATGGCGCCGCTCGATGGCGACGAAGCCTTGCAGGCGCTGCGTGTGCTGGCGGCGTTGTGGCGCGATAGCATGGACCGTCCGCTGCCTACCGCCTGCAAGACGGCGCTGGCGCTGGTTGGCGACGGCGACGGCAACGGTAGCGGCGAGAACAAGGCCAACGCCCGGACCGTATACGACGGCGGCTTCGAGCTGCAAGGCGAAAACCAGGACCTGTGCCTGGCGCGCCTGTGGCCCGATTACAGCGCCTTGTCGGCGCAGCCGGATTTCGAACGCGTATCGCAGGACCTGTACGGCCCGCTGGCGCGCTGGCTCGAGCAATGTATCACCATGGCGCCGATCGACGGCGAGGACGCAGCATGAGCACCGTACCAAACACCGCCAATGAGCTCAAACCGCTCACCTTTCCGCTGCACGGTTCGCGCCTGATCGAAGCGAGCGCCGGCACCGGCAAGACCTGGACCATCGCCGCGCTGTACGTGCGGCTGGTGCTGGGTCACGGCGGCGACGACGGTTTTGTCCGCCCGCTGCTGCCGGCTGACATCCTGGTGATGACCTTTACCCGCGCCGCCACGCGCGAGCTCTCTAACCGCGTGCGCGAGCGCCTGGTGGCAGCGGCCGCGTATTTCCGCAACGTCGATAGCGACGAAGCGCAAACCATCGCACCGGATGCCTACCTCGACGCCATCCTCGAATCGTACCCCGATCGGGGCGAACGCCAGCGCGCCGCACACCGCCTGATGCTGGCGGCGGAAACCATGGACGAAGCGGCGATTTTCACCATCGACGCCTGGTGCCAGCGCATGCTGCGCGAGCACGCGTTCGACAGTGGCAGCCTGTTCGACGAGGAACTGATCAGCGACGAGCAGGCGCTGTTCGAGGATGCCGCCAACGATTACTGGCGCCAGCAGGTGTATCCGCTGGCCGCGCCGGAACTCGAAGCACTGCTGGCCTGCTGGGGCGACGTCGAGGTGCTGAAAAAATCGATTAGCGACCTGGTGCGCCGCGCCGACATCATCGGCGACGATGACCTGCAACGCTCGCTCGGCACGCTGATCGTCACCGTGCAGCGCGAACAGCAGGCCGCACTGGCTGTTCTGAAAACCGGCTGGGTGGACCGCGCCAACCGCATGGAGCAGTGGATCGCCCAGCTTACCGCCGCCACGCCCAAGTTCTTCAACGGCGTCAAGATGCGCGCCGCATCGGTGGCGGCGTGGTTCGAGGCGCTGCGGTCCTGGGCCCAGGATCCGGCCGCCGTCATGCCGGACCTTACCGCCACCGCCTGGAACCGGCTCACGCCGGACGGCATCGCCGATGCGTTTTCCAAGGACAGCCACGCGGTGGTGCCCGACGACTTCGACGCCATCGCCGTACTGAAGCAAGCGCTCGACCAGTTCGAGCCGCTCGCGCATTCCTTGTACCGCCACGCGGCGGGATCGGTGGCGCTGCGCATGGCGGAACTGAAAAAACGCAACCGCCAGTTCGGCTTTGCCGACATGCTCGACCGCCTGAACGCGGCGCTGCAAGGCGAGAACGCGGCGGCGCTGCGCCAGCGCATCGTCGAGCAATACCCGGTGGCGCTGGTGGACGAGTTCCAGGATACGGCGCCCAACCAGTACCAGATTTTCAACCTGCTGTACCGGGTGGCGGACAACGACCGCAATACGGGCCTGTTCCTGATCGGCGACCCCAAGCAGTCGATTTACGGCTTCCGTGGCGCCGACATCCACAGCTACCTGTCGGCGCGCACCGCCACCGAGGGCCGGCATTACCAGCTCGGCACCAACTACCGCTCCACCGGTCCGGTGGTCGCTGCCGTCAACCACCTGTTCCTCAACGCCGAAGGCGCATCCGGTGCCGGTGGTTTCGGTCGCGGCGCGTTCCGTTTCCGCGATCCCGGCACCCGCAAAAATCCGCTGCCGTTCGAGGCGGTGGCGGCGCAAGGGCGCGCCGACCGGCTGGTGGGCGGCGCTGGCGATGCACCCGCGCTGGTGGTGGCCTGCACCGGCCTGCAACTGAAAAGCGACCAATACCGCGAGTTCTTCGCCAATCACTGCGCCGAAGACATCGTCGCCCGTCTCAACGACGCCAAGGCCGGCTTTGCTGGTCCGGGCGGCTTGCAGCGCCTGAAACCCGCCGACATCGCCGTGCTGGTGCGCGACCGTAACGAGGCCGCTGCCATCCGCCGCGCGCTGCAGCGGCGCAAGGTGGCCAGCGTGTACCTGTCCGACAAGGACTCGGTCACCAACAGCGAGGAAGCGGGCGACGTGCTGCGCTGGCTGTCGGCAGTCGCCAATCCGCTCGACGGCGGCCTGGCCCGCGCCGCGTACGCCACCCGTACCGCCGGCCTGCCGTTGGCGGAACTGGCCGCGCTGTCGTCCGACGAACTGGCGTGGGAGGCGCGGGTTGAACAGCTCAAGGGCCTGCACATCGTGTGGCAGCGCCAGGGCGTGCTGGCCATGCTGCGCCGCTTCATCCACGAGCTGCAACTGCCGGCCGCCTTGCTGCTGCAGGCGGGCGGCGAGCGGCGCCTGACCAATTTGCTGCACCTGGCCGAACTGCTGCAATCTGCCAGCCGCCAGCTCGATGGCGAACAGGCATTGATCCGCTGGCTGGCCGAACAGATCGAAACCGGGGAGGGCGCCGGCGACGAGCGGGTGCTGCGCCTGGAGAGCGACGCCGAACTGGTGAAAGTGGTCACGGTCCACAAATCGAAGGGCCTCGAATATCCGCTGGTGTACCTGCCGTTCGCGGTTACGGCGCGCAAGGTGGACCGCCGCAACCGCAGCTTCTTCGAATTCAGCGACGATGACGGCACGCGCCGCATCGACATGGCGCTTACCGACACCGCGCTGGCGCTGGTGGAAAATGCCCGGCTGCAGGAAGACCTGCGCCTGCTGTACGTGGCGCTCACCCGGGCGCGTCACTTCCTGTGGCTGGGCGTGGCCGCACTGGGCGCGCGCAAGGGTGGCGCCAACAGCTTGCACGACTCGGCGCTCGGCTACCTGCTCACGGGCGGCGCGCCGTTGCCAACCGATGCGATGATCGGGCGCTGGAGCGACACCTGCAAGGAATGCGCGGCGATTGGCATCGTGGCGCTGGAAGGCGATGGCATGCCGCCCACCATGCTGCACCGGGTGGACGACCGCCCGCAGCTGGTCGACGCCCCCCATTACACCGGGCGCTTCGAGCGCGACTGGTCGGTGGGCAGTTTCAGCTCGCTGGCGCGGCGCACTGGCCCCACCGCCACCATCGGCGGCGATCCGGTGACGGCGTTGCCGGTCCCACGCGACGCGGCCCAGGAAAAACTGCTCGAAGATGCCGCCCTGCCGGCCACCGTGCCGGCCATGAAGGTCGAAGACGCGCCGTGGCACCGCTTCCCGCGCGGCTCCGTCCCCGGCAACTTCCTGCACGAGCAGCTCGAGTGGCTGGGGCAGGAAGGTTTTTATACGGTCGATGACGAGCACTTCGATGCGCGCCTTACGCGCCGGGTGGAGCGTGCCGGCTGGGGCAACCGCCTCGATGACACGCTGGCGTGGGTGCGCGAAATCGCCCGCACGCCGCTGCCGTATCTTGAAACGCCGCTGTCGGGCATCGACACGCCGCTGGCAGAAATGGAGTTCTGGTTCCCCAGCGAGCGCCTGTCCACCGGTGCGCTCGACCGCCTGTGCGTGGCGCGGCTGCTCGACGGCATGGCGCGTCCGTCCCTGCCCGAGCGCCAGCTGCACGGCATGCTCAAGGGCTTTGCCGACCTGGTGTTCGAACATGAAGGCCGCTACTGGGTGCTCGACTACAAATCGAATGCGCTGGGCGCTGGCGACGCCGCCTACCAGAAGCCGGCGCTGATGGCGGCCATGGCCGAACACCGCTACGACATCCAGGGCGCCATCTACATGCTGGCGCTGCACCGGCTGCTGCAAAGCCGCCTGGGCGACGACTACGACCCGGCCGAACACCTGGGCGGCGCAGTCTTCCTGTTCCTGCGCGGGATCGCCAACACCGCCACGCGCGGCTGCTACTGGATCGCGCCCGACCCGGAACTGCTACAGCAACTGGACGCATTGTTCGACGCCGGGGCCCATCATGATGCCTGAGCGATCGATACCATTGCCGACAGAGGCCCGGTCGCCATCCGGCAGCAACCACCACGTGCCCCCTGCATCTTGGGCGGCGCCGCTGGCGCAACCCGCCGCATTCACCGACACCGATCACCATGATGACGCCTGAATTATCCGCACCGCTACTGACCGCAGTCGATGCGCTGACCGAAAACGGCCGGCTGCGGCGCCTGAGCGGCGCTTTTGCCCGCTTTATCGCCTCGATCGGCGGCGCCTCGCCGCCACTGATGATCGCCTGCGTGCTGCTGTCCGAACTGGAGGGGCGCGGCCATAGCTGCCTGATGCTGGCCGAACTCGCTGGCGACCCGGCGCCGCTGCTGGGGCTCGATACCGAAGAGTGGGCCGCGCTGCGGGCGGCGGTGGCCGCTGCCGGGCCGTGGCCGAAAAATGTCGCTGTCTGGCGCACGCTGCTGGCCGGGTGCGAGCAGGTATGGCCGGTGGGCGCCCTCGATTTCCAGCAACCGCTGGTGCTCGACGGCGAGCGGCTGTACCTGCGCCGCTACTGGCGCGATGAAACCCAGGTGGCGCACGCGGTGCGCGCCCGGGCGCTGGGCGGCCTGGTCGCCAGCGACGCCGACGACCAGACCGAGGCCGTGCGCCACTGGCTCGACATCCTGTTCGCACCGGGCGCCCACGCGGACGGCGTGGACTGGCAGAAGACCGCGTGCGCGGTCGCCATGCGCGGCAAGCTTGGCATCATTACCGGCGGACCCGGCACCGGCAAGACGTATGCGGTGGCGCGCCTGCTGGCGCTGCTGTTTGCCACCAGCGGCGGCCAGCAGTCGGGTTTGCGGGTGGCGCTGGCCGCGCCCACCGGCAAGGCAGCCGCGCGCCTGAAACAGTCGATCGACGTGGCGCTGGCCGGCCTGGACGACCGCGTGCGGGCCGTGATGCCGCAGCGCGAACTGGGCGCCGCGCGCACCCTGCACAGCCTGCTTGGCGCGCGGCCCGATACGCGTGCCTTCCGCCACCATGCCGGCAACCAGCTCGATGTCGATGTGCTGATCGTCGATGAAGCGTCGATGATTCACCTGGAAATGATGGCCGCGCTGCTGGCGGCGCTGCCGTCCACCGCCACCCTGATCCTGCTTGGCGACAAGGATCAACTGGCGTCGGTGGAGGCGGGCGCCGTGCTGGGCGACCTGTGCCACAACGCCGAGGCTGGCGGCTACGATGCGGAAACCTTGTCGTATGTGCAGGCGAGCACCGGCCAGCAGTTGCCGGAACAGTACGCGGGCCGCGCCGGTCCGATTGCCCAGCAAACCGTGATGCTGCGCGAAAGCCGCCGCTTCGGCGGTCCGATCGGCGCGCTGGCGCTGGCGGTCAATGGCGGCGATGCGGCGGGCGCGGTGCGCATCCTGCGTGCGGGCGAAGATAAAAAAGTGGCCTGGACCGATCCGGCGCTGCCGGGCGATTTGCTGCAACTGGCGCTGGCCGGCCGCGACGGCGCCCCTGGCGGCTACCGCGACTACCTGCGGCTGGTCGAGCAGGGCCCTGCCGGCGACGACCCCGGCGACCACCTGGCATGGGTGCAAGCGGTGCTGAAATCGTTTGAAACCTTCCGCATCCTGTGCGCCGTGCGCGACGGCGAGTGGGGTGTCTCCGGTTTGAACGAGGCCATCGAAAAGCGCTTGCAGGCGGCCGGTCTGTTGCGCCGTACCGGCGAATGGTACGTCGGACGGCCGGTCATGGTCACCCGCAACGACTACGGTACCGGCGTGTTCAACGGCGACATCGGCGTGACCTTGCCCGACCCGGCCCGGCCCGGCGCCCTGCGCGTGTACTTCTCGGAGGGCGATACCGTGCGCAGCGTGCTGGCCACGCGGCTGCGCAACGTCGATACGGCGTTTGCCATGACCGTGCATAAATCGCAAGGTTCCGAGTTCCGCCATACGGTGCTGGTGTTGCCGAAAGAGGGCGGCGGCGTGCTGGCGCGCGAGCTCATCTATACCGGCATCACCCGGGCCCGCGAGTTCTTCACCCTGCTCACGCCGAACGGGCAGGTGCTGCTCGAGGCGATAGCCCAGCGCACGCAGCGGGCCAGTGGTTTGCGTGAATTGCTCGAATCTTCGCAACGCCGATCCTGATGCAATTAATTATTATTCTCGATTCTTTTTCTCAACCGAAACCCAAGCGACTGGCATCGTTATAAATACTCACAAACAATCACGCATACTCATAAATAATCATAAATACTCACAAATTGTAACGACCCCCCGGCTTTGTGTTCAAAATGTTGCGATTGGCGACGTTTCTGTGTCACAGATTGCGCGCAGATATTGCCCAGGCGCTGGCTTTTAAATTATTATCTGGAGGGTTGCCAATAGGAATCAATTTCCCATTGGAGATTATTTAAATATTAATAATCTGGTTTTTACTAGAATCTAGGGGGGTATGATGGCATTTGCAGTGAGAAATCGTTGTGCACGGGTCGCTCTGGTCGCTGGTATGGTCGCGGCAGCCTGGAGTCCCGTCAGCTTTGCCTGCTCCGATACGCCAGTGCTTGCAAGTATGTGCGTGATGGCCGTGCCATATACGTTCGGCAACTTCAATAACCAATTTACGCTCGCTGCCGGCCAGGATCTGTCGATCAACAGCTATACCGCGCTGTACTCGCTGATCGGCACCATTTATGGCAGCAGCAGCACGGCGACCTTCAAGCTGCCCGACCTGCGCGGCAGGTTCGTGATCGCCGCCGACGGCGTCAACTACGCAACCGGCGCCAAAGGCGGCAACAGTGCCATCACCCTGACGACCACTCAGTTGCCGCCGCATCTGTTCACCGTGACCGGGCTGCCGGTTGCCCTTACCGGATTGACCGTCTCCACCACGTTGCCGGCGCTGAGCGCCACGGTGAATATCGCCAGCGCGACGGCGACCGGCACGGTGTCGGGCCTGAAATTTAATGTGGTCGGTGGTTCGGGCGGTATCACTTCGCCATCGGGTAACTATCTCGGCAAGAGCTCCAGCCCTCTCGTCAACGTCTATTCCAGCGCCACGCCCGATGCCACGCTCAATGCCGGCGCCATCAGCGGCGGCACGGTGTCGGTGACAGTGCCTGCCAGTTCCGGAACCGCTACCGTGGCGGGCGGCGCAGTCATGGCCGGCGTCGTCGGCGGCGCCGCCACCGTGAGCGGCAATACGAATGTCGTCGGAGCGGGCGCGGCGATCGATATCCGGCCGTCGTATATCGCCATGACGTATTACATCGCGACCAACGGCATTTATCCGAGCCGCGACTAACCGTCAAGCGCTTCGACCGATCCGCAACGCAGTGCCGCCGCATCGCGTTGTCGTCGAAACCCGTTTTGCCGCCCGCCACCGGCCTCGTCGATGGCTGGTGGGGCGGCATGTCACCGATAACAACTTTGCCGGGAATTTGCTGTGTTTGATGCCCATATGATGGTGGCTGCGACCCTGCTGACGGCGACGATGAGCGCCGGCGCCGCCGGGCGCGACCTCGTCACTGAATTGACTGTTGCTAACAAGGCGTTGGCCGCGCAAGACTATGCGCTTGCCTACAAAGAAAATGCGCGCGTTGCCGCCGCCAATCCCCTGGCCCGGTTCAACCTGGGATTGATGGAACGGGAGGGATGGGGGCGTGCGCGCAACCCGGTTGCTGCCTGTGCCTGGTTCGAGAAGGCGGCACAAGGCCATATCCCGGCGGCGCAACAGTTTTTCGGCGATTGCCTGGCAAGCGGCACCGGGCGCGCGGCCGACGGCAAGGCTGCGCTGGCGTGGTATCAGAAGGCCGTGCAGTCGGGCATCGCGTACGCGAACTGCTCCGCCGGCGAGCTGTATATTCGCGGCCAGCTGGTCGAGCGGGATGTTGTGCGCGGACTGACGCTGTGTGCGCAGGCAGCGCAGGCCGGCTCGGCGCCGGCCATGTTGCGCCTGGGCGATTACTACAGGAACGATCCTGATGTGCAGCAAGACCTGGCGGCTGCGCGCAGCTGGTATCAGCAGGCGGCGGAACACCGCATGGTGGTGGCCCAATACCGCCTCGGCGTGATGCTGGGACAGGGCGAGGGCGGCGCCGCCAACCCGGGCCTGGCCTTGGCCTGGCTCGAACACGCGGCCTCCGAGGGGTACGCACCCGCTTATTTGCCAGTTGCCATCTTGTATGGCAACAGCGCGCCGGATCCTGCCACGGGCGCGCTCACCCCGGCCAGCCTGGCCAAGATTTACATGTGGAGCCGCGCGGCCAAAGCCACCACCAGCAACCCGGCGGACATCGCGGAAATCGAAGGTATTGAACAACTGCTGCAGCAAATAATGCCACCGCAGTGGAAGCCCGAACTCGACCGCCGCGTGGCCGAGCATCTCGGTAAATCGACAGTCAACTAGCATAAACACAGGCGCCGCCGTTGCCCGCGCAGCGCCGATCACGAGGGAAAACCACCATGCATGCTTCCATGAACCGCATTTACCGACTCGTCTGGAGTCATGTTCAACAGACTTGGGTGGTGGTCCACGAACGCGCCAGGGGCAAGGGCAAGTCGGCCAATCGCCGCCTGGTCGCCAGCGTGTTGCTGGCCGCGTCACACGCGGCCATGGCGGGGCCGACCGGCGGCCAGGTTACAGCCGGCAACGGCACCATCAACCAGAACGGCGCCACCACCACGGTGACGCAGGCCTGCCAGAACCTGTCGTTGAACTGGCAGTCGTTCAATACCAGCAGTGGCGAAACCGTCAATTTCGTCCAGCCCTCGGCCAGCGCGATAGCCGTCAACCGTATCGGCGGCAATAGTGCCACCCAGTTTTACGGCGCGCTCAATGCCAACGGCCAGGTCTACCTGATCAATCCGAACGGCGTGCTGTTTGGCGCCGGATCGCAAGTCAATGTCGGCGGCCTGGTGGCGTCGACGCTCGATATCGGCGATGCCAGCCTGAATAGTGCCACGCGCAATTTCCACGGCGCAGGCAGCGGCAGCATCATCAACCAGGGCGCCATCAATACCGCCAACGGCGGCTACGTTGCCTTCATCGGCAACCAGGTCACCAACTCCGGGACGATCAACGCCAGGGCCGGGACGGTGGCGCTGGGCGCGGGCAGCGACGTCACGCTGTCGTTTTCTGGTAATAGCCTGGTTCAACTGCAAGTGAACCAGGGCACGCTGAACAACCTGGCTGAAAATGGCGGTCTGATCAATGCCGACGGCGGTGCGGTCTGGCTGTCGGCCGGCGCTCGGGATACCGTGCTGGCCAGCGTGGTCAACAACACGGGTATCATCCAGGCGCGCAGCGTGCAGAATGTCAACGGCGTGATTGTGCTGGAGGCCGGCAGTGCTGGCGCCGCCGGCAATAGCGGCACGCTCGATGCTTCCGGCCTCGGGCACGGCGAAACCGGCGGCACCGTGAAGGTGCTGGGCGGCGCCGTCACCCTGGCGGCAGGCAGTCTGACCGATGTTTCAGGCGACGCCGGCGGCGGCACCGCACTCGTAGGCGGAAATTTCCTCGGCGCCGGCGCCGAGCAAAACGCGCGCACCACGACAGTTGCAGCAGGCGCCTCGATCAAGGCCGATGCCATGAACGCTGGTAACGGCGGGAGTGTGGCGGTCTGGTCTGATGGCACCACGCAGTTCGACGGCAGCATCACGGCACATGGAGGCAGTACTGCAGGCGACGGTGGCCAGGTGGAAACATCCGGCAAGAACTTGGGCATCAACGTCAGCGCCACTGTCAATACAGCGGCCCCCCATGGCGTGGCAGGCGACTGGCTGCTGGACCCCGATGATATTACGATAGGCAATAACAGTATCTTTAATAGCGGTTTGAATAGCGTTTCCTACCCGATCAATGTCGACTCGCGGGTTTTGTCGGCTGCGCTCAATAATGGCAACGTGACCATCAAGACCACCGGATCTTCGGCCAGTTGCACGCTCACGCCGCAGTGTACGGGAACGTCCGGCAATGGCGATATCATCGTGCTCGATTACATTGGTTCCGCGACGAATTATGATGCGGCCAACAATCCAGGCGTCAATTGGGACTCCGGTAACAACACGCTCACGCTTAGCGCCTATCGCAACATTGATTTCAAAGTAACCACTAACGTGAAGTATAAAGGCGACACCGCCGGCGGGACGATTGGCGGGAGCATCTTGGCTTACGGCGCCGGGAAAGTCGTACTGAAGGCAGATAATGCTGCCACGGGTACAGGCACGGTCAAATTTGCCGATCCGGGTCAAAATTTTGTCCTGTTGGCCGATAGTGGAAGCACCCTTTCCATCTTTTACAATCCGACCAGCTATAGCTCGCCGACCGACTTTACCGCCAACCTGCAAGCTGACTCCAGTCAGTTGACTGCCTACATGGCCATCAATGTGAACGGCACAGCTGCCTCGAAGATTTACAATGGCTCCGCGACAACGTCGGTGTCAGGGTTGACTTCCTTAGTGGCCATGCCGGCCGGATTGACGCTCAATACCGCCAGTGCGCAGGCCACCTTTGCCGACAAGAATGCCGGCGTCAACAAAGCCGTCACCATCACCGGCGTTACCGCTACTGGCACTGGCGCCGTCAACAGCACCGCCAGCGATGGCACCACCGTCATCAGTTACAACAGCAACAAGTACTTCATTAGCGGTCTCGACAGCAAGACCGCCACGATCACGGCCAAAACCATCAACCTCTCTGGCTTCACTGCCAACAGCAAAACCTATGATGGCACCACATCGGCCACCCTGTCCGGCAGCGCCAGTGCCGCCGCCAGTATCGTCAGCGGCGACAGCGTCACGCTCGGTACCGGCACCGCCACCTTCGCCGATGCCAATGCCGGCGCTGGCAAAGCCGTTACCTTCGGCGGTTTTACGCTGAGCGGTGCCGACGCCACCAACTACGTGGTCACCCAGCCGACCGGCCTGACCGCCACCATCAACAAAGCCGATCTGACCTTGGCGGGAACCAAAACTTATGACGGCACCACCACGGTGGCGGGCAGTACGCTGACGGCCAGCGGTGTGGCCGGGCAGACCTTCAGCGTCACCGGGGCCGGTAATGCCGCCAATCTCGCCAGCAAGAATGTGCAAAGCGGGGCCGCGCTCGCCAGCACCACGGGACTGAGCCTGGGCAGCAGCAGCAACGGCGGCCTGGCCAGCAATTACAATGCGCTCAGCGCTACTGGCAGCAGCTATGCCGTGACTGCCAAAGGCATCACGCTGACCGGCATCACTGCGGTCGATAAAGTTTACGACGCCACGACCACGGCCGCGCTCAACACTGCCAGCGTTGCCTACTCGGGCCTGGTTTCGGGCGACACGGTGTCGCTGGCCGGCAGCGGCACCGGCAGTTTTGCGACGAAGAATGTCGGCCTCAACACGACCGTGACGGTCAGCGGCTACACGCTGTCCGGCGCCGACGCCGGCAACTATGCCTTGGTGCAACCGACCGGCCTGAGCGCAACCATCAGCAAGGCCAACCTGGCGGTGTCGGGCATTGCCGCCGCCGATAAAACGTATAACGCCAGCACTGGCGCCACCCTGAGCGGCGCCGCGTCCGTCAGCGCGCTGGGCAGTGACAGCGTCATGGTCACGGGTACCGGCACCGGCAGCTTTGCCGATGCCAACGCCGGGGTGGGCAAGGCGGTTACCGTCACCGGCTACACGCTGGGCGGCACCGATGCCGGCAACTACAACCTGGTGCAGCCGGCCGGCGTCAGCGCCACCATCAACAAGGCCGATGTCATCGTGTCCGGCAGCAAAACCTACGATGGCACCACGTCGGTGGCAGGCAGCACCTTGACGGCGACCGGCGTGGCCGGTCAGATCTTCACCGTCACCGGCGCCGGTRACGCCTCGAATTTGACCAGCAAGAATGTGCAAAGCGGTGCCGCGCTCGCCAGCACCACGGGYYTGAGCCTGGGCAGCAGCAGCAACGGCGGTTTGGCCAGCAATTACAATGCACCTGGCGTGGCCGGCAGCAGTTACAC
>NZ_LMLM01000029.1:0-526970 GCF_001421905.1 Duganella sp. Leaf61 | reverse complement strand
GGCCTGAACGTGATCCAGGCGGCCAAGATGGTTGGCGCCGATAAAATCATCGGTGTCGATATCAACCCGAACCGCCAGGAGATGGCGCGCAAGTTCGGCATGACCCATTTCATCAACCCGAAAGACACGCCGAACGTGGTTGACCACATCGCGCAACTGACTGACGGCGGCGCGGACTACAGCTTCGAGTGCGTGGGCAACACGCAACTGATGCGCGAGGCGCTCGAGTGCACCCACAAGGGTTGGGGCCAGTCGTTCATCATCGGCGTGGCGGCGGCGGGCCAGGAGATTTCCACCCGGCCGTTCCAGCTGGTGTGTCCTGCAGGCTGTCTTCGCCCGACAGGCACGCGCG
The DNA here is from genome assembly GCF_001421905.1 of Duganella sp. Leaf61. Classification (NCBI taxonomy): domain Bacteria; kingdom Pseudomonadati; phylum Pseudomonadota; class Betaproteobacteria; order Burkholderiales; family Oxalobacteraceae; genus Duganella; species Duganella sp. Leaf61. The sequence continues at coordinate 526,618 of NZ_LMLM01000029.1, read as the reverse complement.
TTCGGCAAGCGGCCTGGGGCAGCGAAGGCCTGGCGGCGCTGGCCCAGGCGCTCCACCTCGGCCACGCACCGCAGCTGGTNAACACGCAACTGATGCGCGAGGCGCTCGAGTGCACCCACAAGGGTTGGGGCCAGTCGTTCATCATCGGCGTGGCGGCGGCGGGCCAGGAGATTTCCACCCGGCCGTTCCAGTTGGTGACGGGCCGCGAGTGGAAAGGTTCCGCTTTTGGTGGCGCCCGTGGCCGTACCGACGTACCGAAGATCGTCGACTGGTACATGGACGGCAAGCTCAATATCGACGACCTGATCACCCATCGCCTGCCGCTCGAGCGTATCAACGAGGGCTTCGACTTGATGAAGTCCGGCGAGTCGATCCGCTCGGTCGTGCTGTATTAACCGGCCACGGGTAGCTGCGCGATCACCTTGATCTCGAACTGAAACCCGTACAACCACGTCACACCCACGCCCGTCAGGGGCGGGTGTGGCGCCTCGCCCCAGTACTCCGGTACCCTTCTCGAAATTCTCTTCCACACAAACGTTTATTCAATGCACGAATTAAGTGTGTGTTGTCGAAAAAAATCAAACCACCTGTTGGATTTTTTGATCAGACGCTCCACCTCCAACCAATTCATAAAAGACTTTCCCAACTTATCTTTTCTGGAAAAATTATCATTCTCCCCCGAATAATCCACTTCGTATTCACAAAAAATTATTCCAGGCGTACCAACTAACCACTGGCCACCAAACTCTTTTCCCGCATCCATATCAAAAGGAAAAACAAGAGGATAATTTGCCGATACATAAAAACCACTTCTGAACCTGCACCTGGCCGAGTAGCTCTCAGATGGACTCATTGCACTATCAAAGTTTGAAAAAATAAGGTTCTGCTCATCTGTCGTTCGATATTTGACAAAAGCCAGATAATTCTTTCCGGGAGAAAATAAACCAACTCTTGATGGCATAAAAAAATTAAAATTATCGGAACCACCCTTGAATGACTGAATGACTTTTGCACCATACAGAAACCCGCAAGCAGGCTTTTCCTTTAAAGCTTCATCCAGAACAGGAGAAATTGAGGTAACCTGTATTTTTGCCACAATCGATGATTCCGTCACAGCCTGCCTCAGTGTGGACAGGCCGGATACTAAATGGATCTGTATCAAATCTTCAGCATGAGATTGAAAAGACAGAAACAAAAACGCGGCCAGATAAAGACTCTTGGCGCTGACCCTTACCATTTCTTTCCCCCATTAATTTTGTTAGTCGCATTTGTGTCGAACTTTATTGTTCGACTAAAGTAACACCTACGGCTTTGCCCCAACCTGTTGCGCCAGCCAGCGCTCGATGGTGGCTCGATGCTCCGGCGTAGTCAAGTGTACCTGCTGCGGATCGAGCACCAGTTCCCTCGGCGCGGTGATCACGTTGAATACCGCCAGTGTTGAGGTGGGCGGCGTCACCATGTCGTTGAACCCTGCGTAGTACAGCACCGGCGCGCGCAGGCGGCGGGCGAAGTTGACGGTGTCGTAGTAGGCGCTGGTCGTCACCTTGGCGTCCACCGGCTGGTCCTGCACGCGGCCCTGGGCATCTTGCCGGAACAGGCCGGGCCAGCCGCCCGCGCGCCCGTGCAAGTAGCCGGTGACATCGCTGTAGGCCGGGTACGACGCGACGGTGGCGGTCACGCGCGCATCGAGCGCGCTGGCCATGATGGCCAGCTGGCCGCCCTGGCTGCCACCTTGCGCCACCAGGTTCCTGGCGTCCCACTTCGGGTGCTGAGCCAGGTAATCGAGCGCGCGCAAAGCGCCCAGGTACACGCGGCGATAATAATAGATGTTGGGATTGTCGAGGTTGTAGCGGTTGTAGCTTTCCAGCGCGCCCAAGTTGAGCTGCTCGTACAATTCGTCGGGCAGGTTGACGGGAATGCCGTGGATGCCGACTTGCAGCGTGATGTAACCCTTGGCCGCCATCTCCGGCGTGCCCTTGTAGCCGCGCACCCCGGCGCCCGGCACTTGCAGCACCGCCGGATACGGCCCGGCGCCGCGCGGCACCGACAGCACGCCATAGATGCGCGTCGGGCGCCCGCCCGGCAGCTGCGCCACGTTCTGGAAAGTCATGTACGACACTTCCACCTGATCGTTGGACAGTGCCGGCGCCGGCGTGAGCGTGAATTGCGGCGCGACGGCGGCCAGCGCGCGCTTCTGCGCCTGCCAGAACTGGTCGAAGTCCGCCGGCTCCTTTTGCACCGGCACGATGTTCTGCGGACTGAACGCGGCCGTGGCCCGGCCTTCCTGTACCTTGTCCTGCACCGTGGCCTTGACCAGCAGCCGCACGAAACCCGGTTGCGCGAGCGCCGGTGCGGGCAGGCTCAAACCCTGTTCCGGCACGGTCGCCGTACGCTCGGCGCCTTCCAGCATATCCGGCCCCAGGCGATAGGTAATGGCGACGCCTTCGGCCGGGTAGGGCGCGAGATTGAATTTGACGCGGAACGTCGCAGCCTGCCCGACCGCGTAAGTCCAGTCCGCGCGGTCGAGACTCACTTGCAGCACCGCGTCGGACGGGGCCACGGCGACCGTGCCGATTTTGGCGGGGGTACCGGCCAACGCCGGCATGGACATGGTCAGGTGGGCAAGTGCCAGCAACGTGGCGGCGAGGGGCTTGGTAAAGGTCTGAGGTTTCATGCCGAAATAGTAGCGGGTGATCGCACGATGCTTGCCGGGGCGACGATAACAATCACCACTTTGAGCGCAACCCGGTACATCTTTGGACTGGCATAACGATGCACTAATGAGATACTATTCTCATTAATAAACGCAACCATGTTGCGATTGCCGTGTTTCTACCCCATCCGACCAGGAGAATTGCTTGACCATCGACAGTCTTCACCCGCCCGCGCAGGGCATGCAACCGGGCGGCCGCCCCGTGCTTGACGCCACCGCTGTGGTGGCCGGTTATGGCGGCAAGATCATTTTGCAGCAGCTCGATTTGCAGGTGCGCGCCGGCGAGATCTATGCGCTGCTGGGCGCTAATGGCGCCGGCAAGACTACCAGCGTCAGCCTGTTCCTTGGTTTTGTCGCGCCAACTGCCGGCACGGTCAAGGTGAATGGCTTCGATCCCGTGAGCGAACCGGCGCAGGCGCGCCGCCACCTCGCTTATATCCCGGAGAACGTCGCCCTGTACGAACATTTGAGCGCGCGCGAAAACGTCGGCTACCTGCTGCACCTGGCCGGCCAGCACGAAGACGCTGCTGCCATCGACCAGGCCCTGGGCGCTGCCGGCCTCGATGCGGCCACGTTCGACCGCCGCGTGGCCGGTTTCTCGAAGGGCATGCGGCAGAAGGTGGCGATCGCGCTGGCCCTGGCGCGCAAGGTGCCGGCGCTGCTGCTCGACGAACCCACGTCCGGCCTCGATCCGCAAGCCACCTCCGAATTCAACCGCCTGCTCGGCGTGTTGCGCGCGCAGGGCGTGGCGATCCTGATGGTGACCCACGACCTGCTCAGCGCCGCCGACGTGGCCGACCGCATCGGCTTCCTGGAGGCGGGCCGCCTGCGCGAAGAGGTGGCCGCCACCGGCGCCGACCGCTTCGACGTGCGCGCGCTGCACCGGCGCTATGCAGCCCAAGCTGCACCGGCGGCACCAGCGGCGCAATCCGGCCAGGCAGCGTGACCATGGCCGCTTCCATGATCAAACGTATCGCCTTCGAGGAATGGCGCGCACTGGCGCGCGACCGCGCCGCCGTGATCGGCCTGCTGCTGTTGACGGTGCTGATGCTGGTGGCCGCGCTCACCGCGTACGAACAGCAGCGCGGCGCCAATGCCGAACGGGCGCGTTACCAGGCGCAGTCGAACCACGAATTCCAGGCCCAGCCCGACCGCCACCCCCACCGCATGATCCACTACGGCCATTTCCTGTTCCGGCCCGTGAACCCGTTGGCGGCATTCGATCCGGGCATCGACGGCTACACCGGCAGCACGCTGTTTGTCGAAGGGCACCAGCAAAACAGCGCCAACTTCGGTGACGTGCGCCAGACCTCCTTGCTGCTGCGCTTCGGCCAGTTGACGCCAGCTTTCGTGCTGCAAGTACTGGCGCCGCTGCTGCTGGTATTCTTCGGCCACGCGGCCGTGGCGCGCGAGCGCGAATCGGGCACCTTGCGGGTGCTGCTGGCGCAGGGCGTGGCCAGCCGCCAGCTGGTGCTGGGCAAGTTGCTGGCGTTGTGCGGCTTTACCGCATTGATGCTGCTGCCGGCGCTGGCCGGCCTGGCCTGGATGGCGGCCAGCGGCCACGCGCCGTGGCTACCGGTGCTGCTGCTGGCCGCCGGCTATACCGGCTGGCTGCTGCTGTGGTCCGTGGGCGTGGTGCTGGTCTCGACCTTGTTTGCGCGTGGCCGCGATGCCTTGCTGGTGTTGCTGGCCGTGTGGACGGTGGCGGTGATCCTGCTGCCGCGCTGGATTCCTGATCTGGCCAGCAACGCCGTGGCGCTGCCCACGCGTTACGAAAACGTCATCAACGTCCAGCGCGACTACCTGGCGCTGGGCGACTCGCACAACCCGCAGGATCCCAAGTTCGCCGCCTTCCGCGACGGTCTGCTCAAGCAATACAACGTCACCCGCGTGGAAGACCTGCCGGTCAACCTGAAAGGGCTGGTGAGCATGGAAGGCGAACGCCGCTCGACGGAACTGTTCAACCGTTACGCTGCCGCCGGCATGGACCGCCAGCAGGCGCAGAGCCGCCTGATCGATCACGCTGGCTGGCTCAGTCCCGCGCTGGCGCTGCGGCGCCTGTCGATGACAGCCTCCGGCACCGACCTGGCCAGCTTCCGCAGCTTCCTCGAGCAGGGCGAAGCCTATCGCTACGCGCTGATCCAGGGTCTGAATAAACTGCATGCTGAAGAAGTGCACTACGCCGACGACGGCAAGGCCGGCAAGGAAAACCGCATCTCGAACAGCCACTGGCAGGGCTTCCCGCCATTCCACTACCGCCAGGCGCAGGTCGATGAAATCCTGTTGCGCGCGGCGCCTGCCGGCGCCGCTCTGATCCTGTGGATACTGGCCCTGACGGGGCTGACCTGGTGGCTGGGCGGCCGTTTGGGGAGGGCCGTGCGATGAATTTCTCCAGACATTGGCTCACTTTCGAATGGCGCCTGATCGCGCGCTCCCGCCTGTCGGTAGTGGCCTTGCTGCTGTTGCTGGTGTTATCCACGCTCTCGGTGTGGTCCGGCGTGCAGGAAGTGGCGCGCCAGCGCGACACCATCGCCCAGCTGGCGGCCTTGCAGGCACAGGACGCCGCCGTGGCGACCACGCGCAATGCCACCGGTGGCAACGCCGGCAGCGCCGCCTACTATACCTTCCACCACACCTGGGACGCGCCGACGGACGCCGCCTTCCTGGCGCTGGGGCTGCGCGACGTGGCGCCGTACGCGCTGCGCATCCGCGCGCTCGGCCTGCAGGCGCAGCTCTACGAAGGCGAGACCTTCAACCCCGAGGTGGCGCTGCCGGGCAGGTTCGACTTTGCCTTCGTGCTGATTTACCTCTCGCCGCTGTTCGTGATCGCGCTGCTGCACGACTTGGTCTCGAGCGAGCGGCAGTCGGGCCGGCTGCGCATGCTGGCGGCCATGCCCGATGGCGGCCGCCTGTGGCGCCGCCGGGTGGCGCTGCGCTTCGCGCTGCTGCTGGTTTGCCTGGTCATGCCGGTGCTGGCTGGCGCCGGGTGGACCGGGCTTGACATGGGGGCAACCGTCATCGTGCTGGCGGTGGCGGCCAGCTACCTGGCGTTCTGGATCGGCGTGTCGCTGCTGGTCGGGGCGTACGGCCGGCGCTCGGTCACCAATGCCACCGCGTTGATGGGCATGTGGGCGGTGCTCACGCTGGTGTTGCCTACGCTGGCCAACGTGGCGCTCACCCGCGCCATTCCCGTGCACCAGGGCGTGGACCTGATGCTGGCGCAGCGCCAGGTGGTGCACGGCGCCTGGGAAGTGCCGCGCGACGAGACCATGCGCAAGTTTTATCTCGGCCACCCGCAATGGCAGCACAGCGCGCCGCTGCCGGAAGGATTCCACTGGAAGTGGTATTTCGCCTTCCACCAGCTGGGCGACGAGAGCGTGGCCGGGCTGGTGCAGCAGTACCGCGCCGGGCTGCTGGCGCGCCAGGCCTGGACCGACCGCCTGGGCTGGTTGCTGCCTGGCGTCGGTGTGCAGGCGGTGCTGCACCGGCTGGCCGCCACCGACCTGCCGGCGCAACTGGCGTACCAGCAGCGCATCAGCAGCTTCCACGAGGCGCTGCGCAATTTCTATTATGGCTACCTGTTTACCGACCTGCCGTTCGGACCGGCGCAGGCGGCCCACCAGCCGGTATTCGCGCCGCTGCCAGGCGCGGCGCCGGCCCCGTGGCGCGCGGCGGCAGCGGTGTGCCTGCTGGCCTGGCTGGTATTTGCAGCCGGTGCGTGGCGGCTGGTGCGCATAAAAGGCGGTGGCGAACGCTGATCTGAAGCACTTTTTTGCCACTTTGTTTTATACTGCCACCCCGCATTGGGTTGAAGGGTAGCAGATGAGTGACAGCGACTTGCGCGAATTGCTGAATCGGCATTTCGCGGTCGAACAGGTGAATGCGGACGTGCTGCAGCAAATGGCAGACATGGTGCGCGACTGGCTGACGCCCGAGGGCAAGTCGCCGTATCCGGTCACGCCCATCGACCAGTTGCTGCCGCTGTTCGCCGAGCTGGCGCCGCCGCAGGATGGCATGGCGCCTGCCCACGTGCTGGAAGAACTGCAACGCAAGCTGCTGCCCCATACCGCGCGCCTGAACCACCCCAAGTTCATCGGCCACATGACCCAGGCGCTGCCCTGGATGACGGTGCTGGTGGAAGCGCTCACCGCCGCCCTGAACCAGAACCAGGTCAAGATCGAAACCGCCTATGCCTCCACGCTGGTGGAAAAACAGGTGCTCGGCTGGATGCACCGCATGGTCTATCGCGCGCCTGACGCCCTGTACGCGGACGCCATGCGCGCCAAAAACCACGCGCTGGGCAATATCGTCAATGGCGGCACCATGGGCAACCTGACCGCGCTGGCGGTGGCGCTCGAGCGTACGCTGCCCGGCGTGCGCAAGCATGGCATTTACGCGGCGATGCAGCAGTCCGGCCATCGCGGCCTGGCGGTGATCGCCTCGGCGCGCGCCCACTATTCGCTGAAAAAGGCGCTCGGCACGCTGGGCCTGGGCGAGGACGCGCTGCACCGCATCCCGGTCGATGACGACAACCGCATCGACCTGGCCGCTCTCGAAGACACCATTGCCGCGCTCAAGCGCGATCGCATCCGCATCGTTGCCATCGTCGGCATTGCCGGCACCACCGAGACCGGCGCCATCGATCCGCTGGCGCAACTGGCTGCCATCGCGCAGCGCGAACAGGCCTGGTTCCACGTCGATGCCGCCTGGGGCGGGGCGCTGCTGATGGCCGAGCGTTTCCGGCCGCTGTATGCGGGCATCGAAGCGGCCGATTCGGTGGTGATCGACGGCCATAAACTGTTCTGGGTGCCGATGGCGCAGGGCATGGTGCTGTTCCGCGACCCGGCCAGCCTCGACCTGCTCAAGCACAACGCCAACTACATCATCCGCAGCAATTCGGGCGACCTCGGACAGACTTCGCTGGAAGGGTCGCGCCGTTTCGATGCATTGAAGCTGTGGGTGTCGTTCAAGCTGCTGGGGGAGGACGGATATGCCGCATTGCTGGGGCACGCCGCCAGCCTGGCTGCTGCAATGCGCGGGCTGATCGCCGCCCAGCCCGACTTCGAACTGACCAGCAATTCGGACAATTTCATCCTGACATACCGCTACCTGCCGCCGGCAATGGGGCAGCGCCTGGCGCAATTGCTGGCCGCCGGCCGCGTCGATGAGGCGACCATCGTCAACCGCCAGGTCAACGAGCTCAATGCGCGCTTGCAGGAGCGGCAAAAGGCCAATGGCCACAGCTTTGTATCGCGCACGGTGCTCGAACGCGCGCCGTTTGCCGATGGCATCACGGTGCTGCGCGTGGTGCTCAGCAATGTCCATACCACGCCGGCGCACCTGCGCGAAATCATCGCCGAGCAGCGCCAATTGGGCACGGCGCTACTGGCTACGGCGTGCTGAACTAATCCGATTTGCCGACGCTGCCACTATCGACCACGCCCGGGATGCCGCTGGTGGGACGCGCAAACTGACCTTGCATGGCATCGACTCCGGTTTGCGGCCGCGCCAGCTCGCGCAATTCTTTGCGCTCGCTACGGATGTGGCTGGTATCCACGTCCAGGCGGCGGTCGAGCTGCTCCACCAGCCCGGGCCTGGCTTCGCCGTCGCGATTGAACGACCAGGCCAGCATCGGCTCGCCGAACGGCAGTGTGTCGTTGTGTTCGCCATGATGGCCCGTGTTCCAGATGTGCCAGGTTTTGCCATAGCTGTTCATCTTCGAGCGCATCAGCGATTTTTCCGCCGCAGCCGGCAGTCCTGGCGCGATCAGCTGGCCGCTGAGGATTTCACCATTGTGCGGGTGCCAGTACTTGCGCTCTGCTGCCGGCAGCGTGGCAAACAGTTTCTCCGAGATGATGTATTCGACCCCGTGCAGATTGGCGCTGCGGCTGCTGCCGTCGAATAATACACATTGGGCGAAGTCTTCGTTCTGCTGCTGGCAGTAATGGTGCGCTTCGATCTGGTTTTCCGGCATGTCGCGCATCGGGTGGAATCCCACCAAGTAAATATGGAAGCCCGGCAGCGGACCATTGCCCTGCAAGACTTTGGCCCCCAATTCGAGCGCGCGAGTGTGGGCCGACTTGTCGGCGCCCGGTGGGGCCGTCGGCTGGGCTTGGCAGTTCAGGACTGAGGCAGCGAGGGCGCAGCCGGTCAGGCGCGTGATGAGCTGGTACATGGCTGGTCTCCTTGGCTGAGAAAAGAGGGGCCTGCAAGTCTAGTCACAGCCAGCCGACAATGTCGCCCGCATGGCGCATGGCCGATGCCGTGATTGAAATCCTTCTTTTAAGAAATAAAAGTGGCGCTCAATTCTTAGACTGATTTACAATCGTCCGCGCTAATCACCACGCAAGTCGACGCCCAGATGAACGTAGATTCACAGGTTTTTATTCTTTTTTCGCTCGGGGTCGATCTCGTCCTGTGCATGGTGCTGGTGTTTTTGTGGTGGCGCCACAACGATGAAAAGCACGCGCTGGCCTGGGCCATTGGCCAGTTTGCGCTCTCGTTCGGCATCGTATGCTGGAGCCTCGGCCCCCAGTACCTGCCCAAGACAGCACTGGCCGCGCTCACGCTGACGGTCAGCGTGGCCGGTTTCTGGGCCGGTACCGAAGCCTTCCTTGGAAAATTGAACCCGGCGCGGCTGCTGCGCGCGGCCGCTGTGTCCGTCGGACTCGGTTTTGCCTGCTATGGCGTTTTTATCGCCATCGGTGTTCCCCGCTCGATTGCATCGGTGACTGCAGTTACCTATGGCCTCACATTCCTGTGGATCGGCTGGCGCCTGTTGAGCCAGCGTTCCGGCTACCGCTTGCTGGCGGTGGTGTTCTTGCTGCGTGGCGTGTTCAACCTGGCCAATGGCATGCACCTGGTGCCGACACTGTTCGAGCTGTGGCTGATCTGGTCGTTCCTGGTCAAGTCGGTCTCGATGCTGTGCCTGATCCACGCGGTGCAGGACAAGATCCAGCGGCGCTACACCCACGCCATCGACAGCCTGGGCAAAGGCTTCCTGGTCTATGACCGCGACGGCGTGATCCGTACCGCCAATGAACGCTGCGTGCAGTTGCTGGGCGCGCCCGGCATGCGGCAACTGGTCGGCAGCAATATCGGCGACTGGATGACGGGCGTCACCCGCACCACGGTGGCCGGCCATTTCCAGCGCTTTGCCAGCGCCGCCACCTATCCCTACGTGGAGACCACGGTATTTCGCCACGGCACCGAAGTCGAGCTGCCGGTGGAGCTGATCGCCTCGCCGCACTACGAGCGCGGCCAGCTGTTGTGCATGATGCTGGTGATGGACATCACCGACCGCAAGAAAAAGGACGACCAGCTCTACCGCGCCGCCCACTACGACAATGTCACCGGCACCCTCAACCGCCATGGCCTGGGCATCGAACTGGACCAGGCGCTGGCCCGCGCCCGCGACGCCGGCCAGCAGTGCGCGGTGCTGTTCATCGACGTCGACAAGTTCAAACGCATCAACGATTCGTTCGGCCACGCCACCGGCGACCAGTTGCTGCGCCAACTGGCGGCGCGGCTGCGCAGTTGCGTGGGCGACGGCGATTTGCTGGGCCGTTTCGGCGGCGATGAATTCGTGGTGGTGCTGCCGGGACTGGCCACCGGCATGGCGCCGGTGCAGGCCGCTGCCTGTGGCGAGCGGGTACTGCGCGCGCTGGGTGACAGCTTCGACCTGGCGCCGCACGCCATCACGGTCTCGGCCAGCATCGGCGTGGCCTGCCAGGGCAGCGACGGCGACGAGGCCGATACCCTGGTGCGCAACGCCGACATCGCCATGCACGACGTCAAGAAGTCGGGCCGGGGCGCGCTGCGTTTCTTCGACGCCGGCATGAGCGCCTACGCGCGCGAAGCGCTGGTGATCGACGGTGCGCTGCGCGGGGCGATTGCCGCCAGTGAGCTGCGGCTGGTCTATCAGCCGATCGTCGATGCCCGCACCGGCCGCATGGACAAGGTGGAAGCCCTGCTGCGCTGGCAGAGCGCGACCCTCGGCCACGTGGGGCCCGACCGCTTCATCCCGGTGGCCGAGGACAGCGGCTTGGTCATCGATCTCGGTGCCTGGGTGCTGGCCGAGGCGTGCCGCCAGCTGGGCGCGTGGCGCGACCAATTGCCGCACCTGTCGGTCAGCATCAATGTCTCGGCCCGCCAGTTGCTCGATCCGGCGTTCCTGGTGCTGGTGGAGCAGGCGCTGGCCGAGCACGGCCTGGCGCCGCAGCGGCTGGAACTGGAGCTGACCGAGCGGGTACTGATCGGTAACGGCGAACAGGTACGTGCGGCGCTGGGGCGACTGCGCGAGCTGGGCGTGAGCATTTCGCTCGACGATTTCGGCACTGGTTATTCGTCGCTCAGCTATCTGACCCAGTTCGAGATCAACACCCTCAAGATCGACCGCAGTTTTGTTACCGGCATGGTGGACAGCCCGCGCAGCCACGCGCTGGTGGCAACCATCGTCGCCATGGGGCAGAGCCTGGGCCTGCAACTGGTGGCCGAGGGCGTGGAAACCGCCGGCCAGGCCGACGCGCTCGACGCGATGGGCTGCCACTACCTGCAGGGTTACCATATCTCGCGGCCGGTGGCAGCCGACGACCTGCTGCGGTTCGCGGCGCTGCGCCGTGAGAGCGACTGATAATAACAGTCCGCGATGGCACTGGCAGCCGGTTTGGCGGCAGTCCTCGTCATCCGCGTTGGGGGTAAGGGAGGGGACGGGGAAGGGGGGGCGCCGCCATCGTAACGCACAACGAGCTATAACGCGACCAATTCACCTGAGCCGGTTATAAAATTATAAATCAGCAGTGCCTCGCCGGTCGCCTCTGCGCTAATGACCAGTTCACCGGCCGTATTCCAGATACCCGATTGTCCGGCGCCCACGAAGTTATCGGCCGGGCCCACGCAATTGGCCATGAATACCGTCATCGCGTGCTGCCTGGCGATAGCCGGATAATGGGCATACGCGGCAGCCACGCCACGTGCTGACTTGGCGACGCTGGTGAAATAAATGTGCGCGCCCGCGTCTGCCGCCTGCTGTGCATGGTTCGGTTGCAATGACTCGTAGCAGATGGCCGGCGCCAATACCTGGTCCCCGCAAGAGAATAGCTGCTGCCGCGCGCCCGGAATGAAAAATGGCAGTTCATCGGCATGCAATAGCTGCTTGGCATAGACGCGGCGCGTCACGCCGGGTTGAAAGGCGATCATGCCGATCTCGATGCCGTCGTTGCCGCGCATGGGCGCACCGACGGCAATCAGCATGCCGAGGCAGTCGCTCAGGCGCTGAAATTCATCGAGGCGCCGGTCGGACGGCTGCATCGCCAGCGTTTCGGCCAGCCCGGGCTCATAGCCGGTCAGCGACAGTTCCGGAAAATAGATGCCGTTGGCGCCGTGGTGGGCAGCGCGTACTACCAATTGCACGTGCTTGACCATATTTTTATCGATATCGCCAGCCATCGGCGCGATTTGTGCAGCGGCGAGCTTCATAAGTAGTCCTTTGTATCCGGTTCGGCGACGTTGCTGCCGCGCGGGCCATGCATCCCGCTGTAGGCGTGGAAATGGATCACGGTGCGACGCTTGAAGATTGTGCCAGCTTCCAGCGCCGGCTCGGATAATCGATGATAATCACCCGGTCGCCCAGCGGCTTCAAACCGAGCACGCCGATCAGCCGCACCGGCGCGTCGAACCCCTGGTTCACGCAATACGCGGCCATTACCGCGCCCACCGGGACGGCACCCACGATAAAGTCGCCAGCGGCCCCGGTCTCGTAGCAATCGACGTCGCGGCCCCAGCTCTTGACCGAGTATTTGCGCACCTTGTCGCTGGCCTGCAGCGGCGCGTTGCCGGTGAGCGCGGCCCATTCTGCGGCCCTGGTGGCGGTGAGGCCGAAGCGGGAGGCGCCAGTGTCGAGCAGGGCGTAGCCGGGTGGACGGCCATGCTGCGCGACCTCGACCAGCGGATGGCCGCCGGTGCCGGTCCAGCGCGCATAGAACAGCGGCTGGGCGCTGGCGTCGTTCGCCAGCAGCGCTTGCGGCGCGTAGGCCAGGCGGGCGCCGCCCAGGTCGAGCGTGAGCGTGCCCTGCTCGAAAAAGGCGTTGCCCAGGCTGGCGATCACGGTCTGCTTGCAGAGCGCGGTGCTCAGCCGCGCCAGGATGGCCGGTTCGGCACTGGCATATGCGCGGGCGCCCGCAATTTCCACCAGCACCTTGCGTGCTTCGGCAGCTGCCGGCGCCTGGGTGCCATCCGGCTGCGCGTGCCAGATCACGCCGCCATTGGCGCCTGTATCGAGCTGGGCGTAGCAGTCGACGCCGTCGATGGTGACCGGCAGCACCACGCCCAGCCGCTCCACCGGCCCGCCTTGCAGGCTGCCCATTTGCCAGTGGAATGCTTGCCAATCGGTGGCGCGGGCGGGCAGTAGCAGGCAGGACAGCAGCAGGGGAAGAGCTAGGCGCATAAACGGGATCTTCAGACAAAGAACGATGTTAGCAGCTATTGATCTCGGCCGCCCAATGCGGCCGCCTTGTCGGCCGCACTGCCAGTGAGCCTCACGCTCGACACATTGCCCGGCTGGCCTGCCTTCCTGGTTTATCTCGATCACACGTTGCCGGACCACGAGGCCGACGAACATTTCATCGTCAAGTTCGGCCGCGGCGACGATCCGCGCCTGGCCGATATCCTGAGGCTGGAAGCGCCGTACATGCAGTTGGCCGCCATGCTGGGCCTGAATGTGCACCGGCCGTTGACGCTGGTGGATCGGGCACTGTTCATTCCGCGCTTCGACCGTGCGGTAGCCGATGGCATCGTGCTGCGCTACGGCCAGGAAAGCGTGGCGGCGTTTTGCGAACTGACCGGATTCGGTGTGGCGCCCACCCATAACGAGGTGTGCCGCCGGCTGGGACTGTGGGCCACCGACCCGCTGGCGGACGTCATCGAATCTGCTGGCCCGGGTGTACCAGGCCGCACTGGACCTTGGCATCGACGAGCAGACTTTTCTGAAGCCGATCGAAAAATCGCTGCTGCAAGTGCGTGCGCAGCTGGAGGCGTTGTAATGGACAAGCGCTACCTTCCGCACAGCCCTTCCGAGCAACTGGCGCAGCGGCGCGCGCTGGCTGCGGAACTGGCGCAGCAGCCGGCCATGCCGATCCCGGACGTGCTGCGCAAAACCCGCACTGCCTTGCGCCTGACGATTGCCGAATACGCCGGCCTGTGCGGCGTCTCGAGCCGCACGCTGGCCGATATCGAACGCGGGCACACCAGTCCCACCCTGTCCACCGTGGAAAAGCTGCTACGTCCGGTGGGGTTGACGGTGGGGGCGGTGACCGCGCCTAAAAATCTTTAACGCACGCCCGAACCGCCATCCTTGCCTGGCCCGCCGTCGATGCGGCGGCTGCCCAGCGTGGTCGCGTATTCGTGGGTGAACAGGGCGCCGAAAAAGAAGATCTGCGCCGAATAATAAATCCACGTGATCAGCGCGACGATGGAGCCGGCCGCGCCGTACGAGCTGCTGAAGTCGCCGTGGCCGAGATACAGGCCGATCAACACTTTACCGACCAAAAACAGCAGCGCGGTCAGGATGGCGCCGACGACCACGTCGCCCCAGGCGATGCGGGTGGCGGGCAGGTACTTGTACACGAACGCGAACACCACGGTGACGATGATCATCGACAGCGCCGAAAACGCGTACTGCAAGATCTTGCCCGGATTGGTGGGATCGGCCCAGCTACTCTGGAATGCCGCCAGGCCGGCATTGATCGACAGCGACATCATCAGCATCAGCGCCAGCACCATCAACAGGCCAAAGGACAGGAAGCGCTCGCGGATGAACAGCCACACGCCCGAGCCTTGCGACGGTGGAATCTGCCACAGCTCGTCCAGGCTTTCCTTGAGTTCCGCAAACGCGCTGGTGGCCGTGACCAGCACGATCACGCCGGAGATGATGCTGGCCGCCAGGCTGCCATCGGCCTGGCGCGCGCCGGCAATGATCACCTTTAGTGCCTCGCTGCCCTGGGTGCCCGTCAGGCCGCCCAGTTCCGTCAGCAATGCGGTGCGCACCACGTCTTCGTCAAAAAACAGGCTGGCTAGGGCGACAACGAGCATCAGCATCGGCGCCAGCGAAAACAGCACGTACAAGGTGAGCGCGGCGCCCTTGCTGGCGGCGCGGCGGTCGAGCCAGGCCATGGCCGCCGACTTGGCCATCTGCGCGACCGCGTACAGCCACGCAGACAGGCCACCCTGCTTGACACGCAGGGCGATCTGGCGGCGGTTGCGGGCGACGGGGTCATCCTGATCGATGGTGGTAGTAGTCATGGATTTAACAATTGGTGGCAATAAGCGCATCGTCGCCGCCAGCGCATTCTGTGGTCGGTGCGCACGCGCACGGAAGCGGGAAGGGCGGTACAGCACACTGAAGTCCAACCCAAGCCGACCACCATGCCAGGAACCCCGATGACCAAAGTAACTCAAGCCGAACCCTATCCCCATCCCGCCGGCGGCTGGGGCTCCGTCAAGGAGGTCGGCACCATACTGCTTGAAGAAGGCGTGCTGCTCAAGGGCGGCAACATCATGCTGCACCAGAACAAGACCGAAGGCTATGCCTGCGTGGGTTGTGCCTGGGCCAAGCCGGCCAATCCGCACCCGTTTGAATTTTGCGAAAGCGGCGCCAAGGCCACGGCCTGGGAAATCACCAGCAAAAGCATCGGCGCCGATTTATTCCACCAGCACACGCTGACCGAACTGCGCACCTGGTCCGACCACCGACTCGAAGCCGTGGGCCGCCTGACCGTGCCGCTGCGCTGGGACCCGGTCAGCGACCGCTACGTGGAAGTGGCGTGGGAATCGGCGTTCGACGAAATCGGCCGTGAATTACAGGCGCTCGATCCCAAGAGCACGGTGTTTTACGCATCCGGCCGCGCCTCGCTGGAAACGTCGTATATGTACCAGCTGGCCGCGCGCCTGTACGGCAACAATAACCTGCCGGACAGCTCGAATATGTGCCACGAGAGCACCTCGGTGGCGCTACCCAAGACCATCGGCGTACCGATTGGCACCGTCAATCTCGACGATTTCGAACAGACCGACTGCATCCTGTTCTTCGGCCAGAACGTGGGCACCAACAGCCCGCGCATGTTGCACCAGTTGCAGGCCGCGCGCAAACAGGGCGTACCGGTGATCACTTTCAATCCCTTGCGCGAGACCGGTCTGCTGTCGTTCGCCAACCCGCAGTCGCCCGCCGAGATGCTGAGCACTGCCGAAACGCAGATCAGCACCCAGTACCTGCAAGTGAAAGCTGGCGGCGACAGCGCTGCCCTCATCGGCCTGTGCAAGGTGCTGATCGAGCGCGACGACGCGGCGCAGGCGACCGGTGGCGCGCGCGTGCTCGATGCCGCGTTCATTGCCGAACACACGGCCGGCCTCGACGAATTTGCGGCCAAGGTACGCGCCACGTCGTGGGCCGCCATCGAGGGCGAGTCGGGCCTGGCGCGCGCGGCGCTGGAAGAAGCGGCAGCCACCTATGCCGCTGCCAAGCGCGTGATCGCGGTCTATGGCATGGGCCTCACCCAGCACCGGCACGGTGTGCAGAACGTCGAGATGGTGTCCAACCTGCTGCTCTTGCGCGGCAATATCGGCAAACCGGGCGCCGGCATCTGCCCGGTGCGCGGCCACTCCAATGTGCAGGGCCAGCGCACGGTGGGCATCACCGAGAAGCCGAAGCTGGCGCCGCTCGACCGGCTGGAAAAACAGTACGGCTTCGCGCCGCCGCGTGACGAGGGATTGAATACCGTCACCGCCTGCCGTGGCCTGATGGATGGCACGGTCAAGGCGTTCGTCGGCCTGGGCGGCAATTTCCTGCGCGCCGCGCCCGACACCGACCGCCTGGAACGGGCGTGGTCGCAGCTGCGCCTGAACGTCCAGATCGCCACCAAGCTCAATCGCAGCCACGTGGTGCCGGGCGCCGTCAATTACCTGCTGCCATGCCTGGGCCGTATCGAGATCGACCGGCAGGCCGGTGGCGAGCAGTCGGTGGCGGTGGAAGACAGCACCGGCTACATGCACGGCTCGCGCGGCCGCGCCGAACCGGCTGCCGACACGCTGTGGTCGGAACCGGCCATCGTGGCCGGGCTGGCGCAAGCCATGCTGCCGCCCGAACGCGCCGCACTGGTGCCGTGGGCCGACTGGGTGGCCGATTACAGCCGCATCCGCGACGCCATCGCGGTGACATTCCCAGAGATTTTCAAGGATTTCAATGCGCGCATGTGGGAGCCTGGCGGCTTTCGCCGTCCGGTACCGGCCGCGCACCGCGAGTGGAAAACCCCGAACGGCCGCGCCAATTTCATTGCCCCGGCCACGCTGGAGGAAGACCCGGACCAGCCGCCAATTGACGGCGATGTGCTGCGCCTGTTTACCATCCGCAGCGACAGCCAGTTCAACACCACCGTGTATAACGAGGACGACCGCTTCCGCGGCATTTATGGCAGCCGCAAGGTCTTGCTGGTCAACCTGGCAGACCTCGGCCGCCTGGGCCTGGCGGAAGGAGATATGGTGGACGTGCACGGCGTGACCGACGACGGCGTGGTCCGCACCGTGCCGGGCCTGAAGCTGGTCGGCTACGACGTGCCGCCGGGCTGCATCGCCGGCTATTACCCGGAATGCAATCCGCTGCTGCCGCTCGAACATCATGCACTGGAAAGCATGGTGCCGGCGGCCAAGGCGATTGCAGTACGGTTGATGGCAGCAGCGGGATAACCGTCGCAAAATCACACAATGTCACGCGGCTGACATACTGCTGCGATAACATCAGGAAACTTTTGTTCCCCTGGATGTTATGTCGCGCTCGTTCGCCTCCCGATATTGGCCCTGGGCCTGGCTGCTGCTGGCCTTGCTGGCAGCGGCCGCCTGCTGGAATCATGCCGTGGTCAGCGCCGAACGCACCCGCCGCGACGTCGAGCAGACGGCGCGGCGCGAGCTGGCCGCCCACGTCGATGCGTTCGAGCATTATCTCACCCGCAGCATCGCCCAGATGGACCAGGTCA
The DNA here is from genome assembly GCF_001421905.1 of Duganella sp. Leaf61. NCBI lineage: Bacteria > Pseudomonadati > Pseudomonadota > Betaproteobacteria > Burkholderiales > Oxalobacteraceae > Duganella > Duganella sp. Leaf61. Next base: position 508,885 of record NZ_LMLM01000029.1, on the reverse strand, counting down.
CCATGCAGCTCAAGCATGGCTGGGAGCAGAGCGGCGGCACCCTGCAGCTCGATGCCTTGTACCGCGACGGCATGTTTACCGATCCCGCGTTTGCCGAGATCGCGATCTACGACGCCAACGGTCGCCTGCTTAGCCGCGCCGGACGTCGCCACGTCGGACGCACCCACAGCGCCCAGGGCCGCGTGCCGGCCTCATTCCCTTTTCATCAGACCAATAACTCATCGGCGCTGCGCATCATCGTGCCGGACGGAACCTTGCAGGCCAACCAGAAATTCGTGCAATTCACACGCCGCCTGGACGCCCGCGACGACGGTTTTGCCGGCGTGCTGGCGCTCACGCTCGACGCCCGTTACCTGACTTCGTTCTACAACCAGCGCCTGTTGGGAGGCAATGGCGTGATTGCCGTGCTGGGCGACGCCAGCACCTTGCGCATGGAAGAACATGGCAATACGTTGACGCTGGCGCCCGGCGCCTCCCTGTTTGCCACGGCGCCCGAACTGGGGAACGGCGTTGGCACCCGCCTGATGCCGGGCGCCGCCTTTTATGATCACGCCGAACGGCTGGTGAGCTGGCGCCACTCCAGCGCCTACCCGGTGCTGGCGGTGGCCGGCATGACCTCGCTCGAAGCGCTGGCGCCGGCCGCGACCGACTGGACCCGGCGCCGTAACCGTGCCTTCTGGCTCGGCTTGCTGACTCTGCTTCTGGGCGCGCTCGCCACGCATTACAGCCGCGGCATCCAGCGTCAACGCGTGCGCCGCAAGGCCGCGCACCAGGCCTACCGCATGGCCACCGAGCACGGCAGCGACGGCTTTTACCTCGCTGCTGCCGTGCGTGACGGCGCCGGCGCGGTCATCGATTTCGACATCATCGACTGCAACGCGCGCGGCGCCTATTTCTATGGGCTCGAACGCGACCAGTTGATCGGCCGCCGCATCTCCGCCCTCGACCAGGGCGTGTTCGGCACGACGCTGCTGCCGGTCTATCTGAAGGCGCTACAGGACGGCAACTACGAAGACGAGCGGCAGATGGCCGGCGATGGCCGTCTGAATATTTGCTGGGGCCGGCGCCGCATCGTGCGCGTGGGCGACTGCCTGGCCATCACCTTGCAGGACGTGAGCGAGCGCAAGCTGCACGAACGCGACATCGAACACCTGGCGCTGCACGATCCGCTTACCGGCTTGCCCAACCGGCAATGGCTGGTGCGCGAGCTGCCGCGCCGCCTGTCTGCCACGTCCGACCGCTACGGCGCACTGGCGGTGCTGCTGGTGGACCTGGACGACTTCAAGCATGTCAACGACACCCTGGGCCACGGCGTGGGCGACCAACTGCTGCAAGTGGCGGCGCAGCGCCTGGCGGCCCTGATGCGCACCGGCGACCGCGTGGTGCGCATGGGCGGCGACGAATTCCTGTTGCTGGTGGATCCGGCGGTGGAAGGCAACGACCTCGCCGAGCTGGCCCTGCTGGCCGAACGGGTGCTGGCCGTGCTGGCCGAGCCGATATCGCTGGGCGTGGAATCGCACCGCATCGAAGCGTCGATCGGCATCAGCTGCTATCCGCGCTATTCCGGCGAAAGCGCCGACCACGAAGCCCTGCTGCGCCATGCCGACATTGCCCTGTTTTCCGCCAAGAGCGAGCAAAAAGGCCATTACCGCTTCTTCGACGCATCGCAATACGTGCTGCTCAGCGCCCGCGCCCATCTGAAACACAGCCTGGCCAAGGCCATCGACGCCGGCCAGTTGAGCCTGCACTACCAGGCCCGCGTGGACGTGGTCAGCGGCCAGCCGGTGAGCATGGAAGCGCTGCTGCGCTGGCAGCATCCCACGCTGGGCATGGTGCCGCCGGTGCAATTCATTCCGTTGGCCGAAGCGAGCGGCTTGATCAACCGCCTGGGCGAGCTGGTGATGCGCCAGGCCTGCGCGCAACTGGCTGCCTGGCGCGACCAGGGGCTGCCGCTGGTGCCGGTATCGATCAATGTGTCGCCGCGCCAGTTCAGTTACGGCAGCGTGGCCGCCCAGCTGGCGCGCCACCTGACGCAGTACAAACTCGACGCCGACCTGCTGGAGGTGGAAATCACCGAATCGGCAATGGTGGCCGACCAGGTCGATGTGCAGGCCGAGCTGACCGCGATCCGGGCGCTGGGCGTGCGCGTGTTTGTCGATGATTTTGGCACCGGCTACTCGTCGCTGTCGCAATTGCAACGGCTGCGGCTCGACGGCCTCAAGGTCGATAAAGCGTTTACGCGCGAACTCGACCGCTCGCACGAGGGACGGGTGTTCTTCCAGGCCATCGTCTCGATGGCGCGCGCGCTGGGCATGACGGTGGTGGCCGAGGGCGTGGAAACCCCGGCCCAGATGGCCTTGCTGCGCGAGCTCGGTTGCCACCAGGCCCAGGGCTATCTGCTGGGTCGGCCGGTGGCGGCAGCAGCGATGGCGGTCACGCTGAAAGAGATCGGATACCACAGCGCGCTTTCCTTGGTGTACTAGCAATAACAGTGTTGTCACAATGGCGTCATATTGAGTTACTACAATACCGATTGCTACTTTGCATTGTTATTTGATTGGGTGAACTGTGGAATTCGACGCCTCCCGCCAGCATTTGCCACGTTACCGCCAGTCGACTGCGGCCGATCTGTGCCGCGAGTCGGTATCGATCGCGGCGGAAGCGTGCAACGCCGACGTGCACACGCTGTTCACCGAGCGCCGCGACCTGATGAGTTTGCCCGTGCTGGACGGCGGCCGCCCGATCGGCCTGATCAGCCGTAACATCTTCATGTCGCAAATGTCCAAGCCGTTCTACCAGGAGCTGTACGGCAAGAAGAGCTGCATCGCCTTCATGGACAAGGAACCGCTGATCGTCGAATGCGATGTCAGCATCGAAGACCTGACCTTCCGCGCCGTCGCTTCCGGCGAAAAAGCGCTGGCCGACGGTTTCATCATCACCCGCGAAGGCGAACTGGCCGGCGTGGGCTTCGGCCTGCAACTGATGAACGTGGTGGCCAATATGCAGGCCGAGCGCAACCGCCAGATCATGCACAGCATCGAGTACGCCAGCGTGATCCAGCGCGCGGTCCTGAAACCGTCGCGCGACGCGCTGGACAAACTCGCCGACGCCCACCTCGAATGGCAGCCGCGCGACCTGGTCGGCGGCGATTTTTACCTGGTGGAGCAGCACGAAGACGGCTGGTTCGTGGCGCTGGGCGATTGCACCGGCCATGGCGTGCCGGGCGCCTTCATGACGCTGATCGCCTCGCAGGTGCTCAGCGGCGCCCTGCAGCGCGTGGGACCGCGCACGCCGGGCCGGCTGCTGCAGGAGGTCAGCGGCGGCGTCAAGGCGCTGCTGGGCCAGACCACCGAGCAGCGCGCCGTGGCCGAATCGGACGACGGCCTCGATGCCGCCTTCCTGTGGTTCGAACCGCGTACCCGGCGCCTGTATTTTGCCGGCGCCCGCATCGCGCTGCACCTGCTGGCGCCAGGCGAACCGCTGCTGGTGGTCGAGGGCGAGCGCGCCGGCCTCGGTTATGTCGATACCGATCCCGACCAGGAATGGCCGACCCACGTGGTGGAGCTGACGCCTGGTACGCTGCTGTTTGTCACCACCGACGGCCTGATCGACCAGATTGGCGGGCCGAAATCGATCGCCTTCGGCAAGCGCCGCGTGCGCGAACTGCTGTCCGAAAACGCCGACGCCAGCGCCCCGGCGCTGTCCGGCGTCGTGCTCGAGGCGCTGGCTGCGTGGCAAGGGCCACAGCCGCGCCGCGACGATCTCACTTTCTTTTGTTGCCGTCCCTAAGGAGTAGCACCGTGTTGTACGAGGAATTCGACGAACTATGGCAAGTGGCGCAAAAGCGCCAGGTCATCTTCTTTTATGCCGGCTATTTTTCGCAGCCGGTGGTGGCCGCCATTTCCGAAACCATCCGCGCGCGCATGGACAGCGCCGGCGCGGCCGGTCCCACGCGGCGCCGCATCTTCTCGGCGTTTGTCGAGATGTCGCAAAACATCATGCACTATTCGTCCGAGGCGCTCACGCCGGCCGACCAGCGCGACGCCCAGATGCGGCGCGGCTCGTTCTGTATCGGCACCAGCGGCGACCATTTCTTCCTGTTGTGCGCCAACCCGGTGTCCACCGATCGCGTGCCGGGACTGCGCAGCCGCCTCGAAGGGCTGCGCACCATGACCGTCGACGAAATCAAGGCCGCTTACAAGCAGGCGCTGCGCGCCGAAGTGCCGGTCGACAGCAAGGGCGCGGGCCTGGGGTTCTTGACCATGGCGCGCGAAGCGAGCGAGCCGCTGGAATTCGAGTTTGCGCCGTCACCGAACGAGCCGGACACCACCATTTTCTGCATCAAAGCCATCATCTGACCGCCATGGACGCCTTATTTATAGCAGCAACTCCCACCTCGCCCGAAGTGGACTTCCGCTTCCCCGAGCACACGCTTTCGCTCAAGGGCGAGTCGTACCCGGAAAACGCCGCCGCCTTTTACGGCCCTGTGATCGAGCGCCTGCGCCGCTACCTGGAAGACTGCCGTGAACAAACCATCACGGTCCACGTCTCGCTGGCGTACTTCAACAGCTCGTCGACCAAGATGCTGTTCGCGCTGTTCGAAGCGCTGAACGACGCCGCCCTGGCCGGCAATGAAGTGCTGCTCAACTGGTACCGCGACGAAGAGGATGACACCATCATGGAATTCGGCGAAGAACTGCGCGACGATTTCGCCGCGCTGCATTTTACCGACCGGCCGATATGACAGCGCCGGTGCCGATCTTCGGCGCAGTGGCCGATGCCGAACCCGACCTGTTCGCGGCCGAGCAGCACGCGCTGGAACAGGCCCGCCGTGCCGCCGCGCACGAAAACAATCACCAGTGCGCGCTGCGCGAACTGGTGGCGCACTACGAACGGCTGCTGCGCGAAAGCCGGCGCCTGGTCCAGCGCAGCGACCGCGCCGAACGCCAGATGAACCAGCTCAACGCCCGCCTGCAGGAGATGGCCACCCAGCTCGAATACCGCGCCACCCACGACCCGCTGACCGGCGCCTTGAATCGCGGCGCCGTGATCGAACACGCGCGCAGCAGCCTGCTGCTGCACGACATCGTGCTGGTCGTGCTCGATATCGACTTCTTCAAACAGGTCAACGACACCTACGGCCACCCGGCCGGCGACACCGTGATCCAGGCCGTGGTGGCCTGCCTGACCGAGATGGTCGAAGGCCAGGCCTTTATCGGCCGCGTGGGCGGCGAGGAGTTCTCGGTGGTGTGGCCGGGTCTGAACCAGGTGCAGGGCCTGGCCCTGGGCGAACGGCTGCGCCAGGCCATCGCCAATACCGAATGGCCGGCGCCGATCACGGCCCCGGTCACGGCCAGCGTGGGCGTGAGCTGGAGCGCGCGCGGCAGTACCTTCGAACAAGCGTACTTCCGCGCCGACCAGGCGCTGTACTGTGCCAAGCGCAGCGGACGCAATTGCGTGCGCACGGCCGATTAAATCAGGAGAACAGCATGACAGAAGCCGTAACCGAACCAGCCATCGACCGCCGCCAGCCGGCCGGTGTTTTGCCTCCAGCAGAGCACAGCCTGGAAAGCGACGTGCGCAAGGCCGTAGCGCTGCGCCAGCAGGTAGGCGTCATCGCCGCCATCGAATACCTGAAAACCGTGGGCGCAGACCGCGAGCTGATCGAGCGGGTGGTGTTCGAGGGGGCAGTCAGGGCAGGGGACCGCGAAGTGGGGCCGAGGGTGGTGAATACGTCGCGGCGGTGGTCGTTGAGGGGTGCGGCGGTCTGATTAATTTTGATTAAGTTTGATTAAGGCTGATTGACTCTGAAACTTCGCCATGGGATCATTGGTCCGTTGCTATCCATCCCGAGGTATCTCCCATGGTAACCGAAACCAAAGTATTGACAACTCATGTACCCTTGCCGTTGGCTGACAAGGTTGACATGTTGGCTGCGCGGCTTGAGCGTTCTCGTGGTTGGGTGGTCAAGCAGGCGCTCAGTGCGTGGGTCGAACAGGAAGAAGAACGTAGCCGGCTGACGCGCGAGGCAATGGCGGACGTTCAAGTCGGCAATGTCATCGATCATCAAGCGGTGCAGGCCTGGGCTGAAAGTCTCGAGAGTGACACCCCGCTACCCGTACCCTCCGTGCGATGATGCGCGTGCAGTGGACCAGCAAGGCGCTGTCCGACCTGGCGCGTTTGCACGAGTTTCTGGCCACAGTCAACAGGCCCGCTGCTGCACGCGTTGTCAAGTCATTGGTGAGTGCGACGTCAGGGCTTGCAACGAATCCGCGTATCGGCGAGAAGCTGGATGAATTTGCACCAGCAGAGGTCCGCCGCATCCTTGTCGGTCAGTACGAGATGAGGTACGAAATCAAGGGATCGACGGTTTTCGTGCTCAGATTGTGGCACACGAGGGAGCAGCGATAACTGTGGCCCCGGCGCCAATCCAGGCAGCGCCGAGATATCGCACCTGTCGTTAAGCCAACCGGCCAGCAATCTCCGCCACGCGCTTGCCATACGCCTTGGCCGTATCGAGGTCGCCCTGCGGAATTTCATCGACGCTCGCATCCGATGGCGATTGCACTAGCACGCCGACCGAGCCGCCCAGGTTGTTCAGGTCGGTGCGTTGCGCGGCCTTGGTGTTGGCCGGCGGGATGCCGAGGCTGACCCAGATGCCGCCGTGTTGCGAGGCCAGGGTTTGCAGGGCGATCAGCGAGACGGCCTTGTCGCCATTGAAGCTGGCGCTGTTGGAGAAGCCGCCGAAGACCTTGTCCTGCCAGCCGCGCGTAAACCATACCTTCGACGTCGCGTCGGCGAATTTCTTGAACTGCCAGCTCGGGCTGCCCATGTAAGTCGGGGTGCCGAAAATGATGGCGTCGGCGGCAGCCAGCTGGTCCCAGCCGCCTTCGGGCAGTTCGCCGTCGGCGCTGATTTGCAGCAGCTCGGCGCCGGCGCCCGCGCCTTCGGCGACGTACTCGGCAACGCGCTGGGTGTGGCCGTAGCCGGAATGGAAGACGATAACAACCTTGCTCATGATTTGTCCTGTTTTTAGTGGGTAATGTGTGCCTGCCGACTATAGGCGAACCGGCGCCGCAACTCACGGTAGAATTCGTACCAGTAATGATCAATATGGGACATGCGATGGCCGGGCCGAAGTCGGTGGAAGTGATGGAGCGGGTAGATTACCAGCCGCCCGAACAATATAATCTGGACATTGAGGTCTTCCGTGTGTCGGAGCTGTGGCCCCGCCAAAAGGCGGAGCACTTCCGCCGCGCGCACCGGATCGAATTCAACCAGTTGCTGTTGCTGACCGAGGGGCGCTGCACGCACACCGTCGATTTCGACCCGGTCGCCTGCGTGGCGGGCACGGTGTTGATGGCCCGGCCAGGCCAGGCCCAGCAATTCGATGTGGACGGCGCCTGGGACGGCTGGCTGGTGCTGTTCCAGTCCGATTTCCTGTTGCCCTCCAGCGCGGCGCAGGATGGCCGCAGTGTCGGGCCCGAACTGGCCTGGCGCGGCCAGCCGATGCAACTCGACACGGCCATGCAGCAACTGGTAGCCGACGCCATCGGCCAACTGCACCGCGATACGCAACTGCCGGCTCAGCGCGGCGACCTGCACGCCTTGCTGCGCTACCAGTTGCACGCGCTGCTGATACGGCTGGCGATGGCCTGGGGCGAGCGCGAGGCGGCCAGCGCCGACCATCCGGTGCGCGCTGGCGAGCGGCAGCGCCACCGGCGCTTCCAGCAACTGCTCGACCAGCGTTTTCGCCACTGGCACCAGGTGCAGGATTACGCGGCGGCGCTGGGCTGCTCCGACAAGACCATCAACCGCGCGGTGCTGGCCGCCGCCGGCCGCACCGCCAAGGCCATGATCGTCGAGCGCATCATGCTCGAGGCCAAGCGCCTGCTGGCCCACACCGCGCTGCCGGTGGCGGTGGTGGGTGGCCACGTGGGCTTCGATGAGCCGACCAATTTCACCAAGTTCTTCCAGCGCGAGGCGGGCATGGTGCCAGGCGCGTTCAGGGCCCAGCACCGGCAAAAATAGTTCTGGATAGAAGCGTGGGTGAGGCTGCGTACAGTCGGCGCCAGGCCGGGAGCGTAAATTGTAACTTTACGCAACCGCGAGTTCACCATGCCACTCTCAGACCGCCGCAAACCGACCGCCACCGCCGCCATCATCGACGAGGCCAAGCAGTTGCTGCCCGCAATGGGCATCGATCCCGCCGCAGAATACGCGATGAGCCGCGGCATTCCGCGCTTTATCGCGTACAAGGTGCTGCGCGCGCCGCAAGCGCAGCAGCGTGTGGCGCCGCGCCGCAAGGACGGCGCTTAAATCAGCACCGGCGGCAGCAATGCCGCTGCCGCATACTGGATCAGCGTATCGCCAAAACCGCCGCGCGCCCGCGCATCGCGGCGGGCGCTGGTGGTCACGCGCGGCGCCGCGCTCCAGGCGATGCTGGCGCCACAGTTCTCCAGAGCTTCGACCAGCGCCACGTCTTCGCTGCATGCCAGTGGCGCGAAGCCGCCCACGCAGCGATAGGCCTTGGCGCAGACGCCCAGGTTGGCGCCGTGGATGTGGCGGTGGCCGTCGCTGTCGGTATAGGTCAGCTCGAAATGCTGGCGCAGCAGGGCCGGTTCTTCATGGTGTGTTGCCCAGTCATCGACACAGACGGTGCCGCACACGACGTCCACACCGAGGCCCAATTGCGCCACCAGCCAGTCGGGCGCCACGCGGGTGTCGGCATCGGTAAAGGCCAGCCAGCGCGCGCCGTTCGCGAGCAGGCGTTCGGCGCCGGCGGCGCGGGCGGCACCCACGTTGCGGGCATCGACCTCGATTGCTTCCACCCGGTAGCCCGCGCCTTGCAGGGCGCGGGTATGGGCGAGGGCGATCGCGCGCGAACCGTCGCTGCAATGGTCGAGCACCACGACCACGTGGACCGATTCGCCGCGCAGTTCGGGATGGCCGCAAGCGAGCCGGATAGCGTTCAGGCAGCCGTCGAGGTAGCGTTCTTCGTTGTGGGCCGGGATGACGATGCCGATCATGGCACCAGGCCCTCCAGCTGCGCGATGGACGACGGATTGCGCGACCAGATGTCGAGCAGGAAGTCGGCCTCGCTGTGCTGCATCAGGCGATGCATGCCCGGCGTGCCGTCGAAGCGGGCGTGGATGTCGGCGCTGTCCATCTGGCGGTCGGCAAACGGCCAGCGCCAGTGGCACAGCACCAGCGTACCATTGTCGGCCAGGGACGCCATGCAGCGATCGCGCAGATTGACCACTTCGTGCTCGGGCAGGTAATAGGCCATTTCGCTGATGACGATCAGGTCGAAGGTACTGTCCTCGGGCCAGTCCTGCGGCACGATCTGCTGGCGCACCCTCACCCGCGACGCGTCGCTTGGATGCTCCTTTTGGATGCGCTGCTGCGTCAGGCGCACTGCCTCGGGCGAAAGGTCGGTGGCCAGCACGTATTCGGCGCGATGGGCCAGGGCGGCGGTCAGCTCGCCGTTGCCGCAGGCAGGCTCGAACGCGCGGCGGTAGCGTTGCAGCGGCAGGCACGCCATCAGCAGGCTGCGTTTGCGTTGCTCGTACCAGCGCTGGCGCACCTTCCACGGATCGGCGTCCTGGGTGTAGAGCTGCTGGAAATGGGTGTGCCGATTGGTGATGGTCATAGGAAGCAGACTTCGTAAGGATGGGTCAGTCGCGCCAGCACATGCGGCGGCAGGATGGCCGGCTGGCCGGTGCTGGGATCGGGATGGAGCTGAGTGGCGTAACAGGCGATGGCGTCGCGCTTGCGTTGCAGCGCGGCGGCATCGAGCGCCAGCCGGCGCGCGCGGTGCCACGGCACGCGCCGGTCGCCCGGTTCGGCCCAGTGCCAGGTCCACACCGGCAGTTCCACCACGGTGGCGCCACACTGGCGCGCGGCCTGCGCGGTGGCGTAGCCACAGGCTTCGTGGTCGGGGTGGCCGTCCTGGCGCCAGGTGGTAAAGACCACGTCGTCGGCACGCAGCAGCTGTTCGAGCAAGCTCTGCAGCGCGCCCACCTGGCTGGTGACGCCGCCATCGGGCAGGCGCGCGCGGATCACCTGCGGCACCGGCTGGCCGGCGGGTATCAAGGCGCGCAGCGCGGCCTCGCTTTCTTTCGCGCGCAAGCGCGCCAGTTGCGCGGGCGGGTACATGGCCGATCCCGGGTGGCTGGCATCGCCGTCGGTGGCGGCCACCACCACGGTGCGCGTGCCTTGCGCCGCCAGCAGTTGCAGCAGCCCGCCGCAGGCCAGTACCTCGTCGTCAGGATGCGGTGCGACGATGATGGCGCGCTGGCCTGGCGTCACCAGCTCGTGGGCGGCCACCGGTGGCAACTGGCGCAGACCTTGCCAAGCCTGCCATGCGGCGTCGGGCGTGCCTTCGCCGGCGATCTGGCGCGGGTGCGCCACCCCTTCAGTGGCAAACGCGGGTGCAAATTTTTCTGTCATAAGGCCCATGGCGACTCTCCCGTCTTGGCCAGTTCCGAACCCAGCGTAGCCAGGTCGCGTTCCGCGTGGCTCTGGCGCAGGAACACGGGCAGGTCGGCCACCATCCGTGCAAAACCGGCGTTGCGGCAGAGCGGACCGGCGCCCAGGGCACGGCTGGCATGTTCCAGCACGGTGGTCGCTGCCGCTTCCACGGTCAAGCGCGCGCGCAGCGCCAGCGCGCAGTGGTCGGCTTGCGGGTGGGCGTCGATGGTCGCGGCGCTGTCGATCAGCAGCGCGGCGGCACCCGACAGTGCGATATCCACGCTGCCCAGGTGCGCCAGCCGGTGCGGATCGATCTTGCTGTTTCTATCGGCGGCCTGGTTGTGGGTGGTGGTCAGCAGGTGCTCGCCGATGGCGCGGGCGGCGCCATACCAGCAGGCGGCCACGCCGGCGCCACCGAGCCAGAAACCGGGCCGGGTCAGGTATGACTCGTGTTCGCCGACCGGCACGGCCTGCGCATCGGTGAACACCACGTCCACGCTGGCGCTGCCGGCCATGCCGACCGCTTGCCAGCCCTGGTCCGTCACTTCCACGCCGGGCTGGCGCAGACTCACGGCCGCCAGCATGCGGCGTCCGGCCGCGTCGCGGCAGCTCACCAGCGCGTGGCTGATCGACGCCGCGCCCGAGCACCACTGCTTGCGGCCGGACAGCGTGTAACGGCCGTTGCCGCCCATGCGCAGGGCCACGCCGGGTCCCGGCGGCTCCGCGCACCAGACTCCCCAGCTGGCGCCGGCGATCTCCGGGCCGTTCAATTCCGCCAGGATGGCCAGGGCGTCGGTATGGCCTTCGTACAGCTTGGCGAACGACAGGTCGTGGCCGCCAGCGATGGACAACGCCTGCCAGCGCGCCAGCGTGGCGCCGCTGCCGGGCAGCGGCAGGCGGTCGAGACCCGCATCCACGGCGCCATGCAGTGCAGACGCCGCGTCGCCATCAGTGACGCCGGCCAGAAACTGCGCCAGCATGGGCGGCACCCTGGCCGGGGCGGGCAGGAATTCCGGGCGCGATTGAGTGGTGAGGGCAGTGAGGGGCATGATGGCGGTCGCAGAAAGATATCGTCCTGCCATCATGTCCGCGATGCGCTGCCGTGTATGTTCGCTTGCACACGCAGGAGCGGGTTTGTTGCCTGTGCTACATACGCAGACGGGTCACCACTCGCACTGGCGGGCGTATGCGCGGCGCAGCATCGGACTGGCGCCGTATCAGCGCATGGTCCATCACCACCTGCTGCGGCGCGGCCGGGGCGCCGTCGCGGCGGTCGCGGATTTGCCGCACCAGCGCGCGCACGGCCGCTTCCGCCATCTCGGCGATCGGCTGGCGCACGGTGGTCAGCTCGGGCCAGATGGTGGTGGCCAGTGCCGTATCGTCGAAGCCGGCCACCGTCAGATCGCCGGGCACGTCGAGCGCCAGGCGGTGGGCGATGGCCACCACGGCGGCGGCCATGTCGTCGTTGCTGGCAAAGATGGCGGTGGGACGCGGCTCCTGCGCCAGCAGCTGCTCGGCGGCGTCCAGGCCGGAACGGTAGGTAAACAGGCCCTGCACGATCAGCTCCGGCGCCTGCGGCAGGTGGTGCTCTGCCAGCGCATCCTTGAAGCCCTGCAGGCGGCGCGCGCTGGCGGTCTGGTTGGGATGGCCGGCGACAAAGCCGATGCACTGGTGGCCCAATGCGATCAGGTGGCAGGCCATGGCATGCGCCGCCTGGTAGTCGTCGATGCGCACGCCGCTCAGGCGATCGTCGGGCTGGCCGCAGGCCACGGTGACCGCCGGCGTGCCCGATTGCGCCAGCAGGTCCACCAGTTCGGCGATGTCGCACAGCGGCGGCGGCAGGATGATGCCATCGACGCCGTTGTCGATCAGGCGCCGCGCCTGTTCCACGCCGTGTTCGTCGGCCTCGCATTTTTCCACCACCAGTTGCACGTTGTGGGGACTGGCCTGGTTGAGCAGGCCGACCAGGAATTCGCTCAGATAGCCGGCGCTGGGATTGGAGTACAAAAAGCCGATGCGGATGGCCCGCGCGCCGGCCAGGCGCTGGGCCGCCTGGTTGGGCACATAGCTGAGAGCTGTCATGGCGTCGGCCACCAGCTGGCGCGTGGCTTCGCGCACGCGGGTGTCGCCATTGAGCACCCGCGAGACGGTCATCGGCGAGACGCCGGCCTTGCGGGCGACGTCGCTCATGGTGGGATTGGCTTTGCTGGTCATGATGATTGGTGGGGTGAATGGTTCAGCCACGGCCCGGCGCATACGGGAAGTGGATGCCCTTATAGTACTCCAGCGGCTGCGGTGGCGGCGCCACGCCGTCCGGCAAAGGCAGGCCCGACACCGACTGGAAGTAGGCGATACAGGCATTGCGCCACAACTCCGCGTTCTGCACCTGGCGCCGCAGCCGCTGCGCCACTTCGGCATGGCGGCGCGCATCCACCACGCCGCGCAGGGCGTCCCAGCGGGTTTGCAGGTTGCGGGCTGCCGCCATGCCACGGTCGTAGTGGTGGATGATCTCGGCCCACAGCGTGCGGCCCGACGGCATCGCGTACGTCCACGGCAGGTGGTGAAACCACAGCAGGTATTTTTCCGGCGTGGTGCGCGGATCGGCGTACAGGCGAGCGAGCGCCGGCGCATACTGTTCCAGCGCATTGGTGCCGCTGGCGGTGCGGTCGAAACCGATGCCGTCGCGTGCGGCGCGGTGGTAGTACACGGGGTTCCAGTCCGGGCGTTCCAGGTCGTTTACCCACGGCGCCGGGCCGTGGTGGTGGGCCGTGCCCATCATGTGATGCAGTCCCAGCGGCGTCATGTAATCGACCACGGCTTCGCGCGACAGCATCAGCATGTCCACCACCGGGATGGTCACGCGGGCGTCGTTGCCGAAGGTTTGCGCGGCCCACTCGATGGCGATGGCGCGCGCGGAGGCCTGCGGATTCCACGCCAGGCGGCCGAAGGCGTACCAGTTGGCCTGGTCGAAATGATGGCCGGTCCAGTTGCGATCGACACCGATATTGGCCACGCCGGCCATGCCGGTCGCTGCCGGCTGGCCACCGGGGGTATCGGCGCCTTCGATGATCTGCGCCACGGTCGGGCCTTTTCCCGCGCCTTGCTGCATGGTGTCGCTCTCGAGCACCTCTTCGAACATCGTGCCCAGGTAGGCGATGTCGGTGGAAAAGCCCAGGTACTCCTTGGTGATCTGGAATTCCATCATCAGCGGCGTGTTGGGCATGGCGCCGAACAGCGGGTGGAACGGTTCGCGTGGCTGGAAGTCGATGGCGCCGTTCTTCACCTGCACCATCACGTTGGCCGCGAACTTGCCGTCGAGTGGCTTGAATTCTTCGTACGCCTGGCGGGCGCGGTCGGTTTCTTTGCCTGCTTCGGGGGCATAGACAAAAGCGCGCCACATCACGATGCCATGGTGCGGCGCCAGCGCAGCAGCCAGCATGTTGGCGCCGTCGGCGTGGCTGCGATGGTAATCCTGCGGGCCGGGCTGGCCCTCGGAATTGGCTTTGACCAGGAAGCCGCCGAAGTCGGGAATGGTGCGATAGATCTCGTCGGCCTTCTTCTTCCACCATGCCTGCACGGCGGGCGAGAGCGGATCGGCGGTATCGGTCTCCTTCAGTTCCAGCGGCGTGGAAAACCGCGCCGACAGGAACACCTTGATGCCGTAGGGGCGCAGCACGTCGGCCACGGCCGCTGCCTTGGCGATGTACGCGGGCGTGAGCACTTCCGGCTTGGAATTGACGTTGTTGAGCACCGTGCCGTTGATGCCGAGCGACGCATTGGCGCGCGCATAATCGGTATACCGGCTGTCGGTAATCTCGGGCAGCGCCCACCAGTCCCAGATCGACGCGCCCGCGTAGCCACGCTCCACGTGGCGGTCAAGGTTATCCCAGTGATTGAGCAGGCGCAGTTGCAGCTTCGGAGAAGATGCCGCTTCCGGCGCGGTGCCGGCAGCGGTCGCGCGCAGCCAGGCAAAGGCGCCGTACAGCAGACCGATATCGGTGTTGGCGGCGATCAGCGTGACCGTCCGGCCTTGCAGCCGCGTAGCGCGCAGCAAATAGCCTTCGCTGCCAAGCCCGGACAATTCGGCCTTCAGCGCTGCGTCGAGCGCCGGCAGGGTGGCCGTGGTGCCCAGCACCAGCGCGCCGTCGGCAATGGCGGTGGTCTGCTCCGGTGCCGGGCCGCCGCCCATGCCGGCCACGCCGCGTTGCAGTTCGGCGACAGCGGCGCGGGTGGTGGGTGTGCCCGCAGTGGTGAGCACGATGCTGCGCGACTGTGCTTTGAGCTTCACCTGCGCGGCCGGCGCCAGCGGTTGATAGCGCAGCCAGAGCTTGTAGCCATCTTCGTCTGCGGGCGCCTTGACTGTATGAGTGGCGGCGCTGGCCGTACCAAGGCTGGCGGCCAGCAGCAGGGCAGCCAGCACGGTGGTCAATAATTTATGCATTTTGTCTCCGTTTATTTTTTTGGATTACCGTGCGCGTGGACTTTCGGGCGGTCCGAGGTAGCTGTCTTGCAAGCCGCCCGTATCGACCACGATTTTTTGCAGCACCACGCCCGCATCCACCGCCCAGAACTTGAGTGTGTGGCGGCCGGCCGTGGCGATGGTGTGGCGCGAGGTCAGCACGGTGGCGCCGTCCGAGACGCTCTTTTCCCACGCCTGCTCGGAACTGTCTGCGTGCATGTTCACCAGCTGCGGCGCCTCGTCGTCGAACGAGACGGCGTAGCGCAGACCGGCGCCGGGCTGGAATTTCTGGGTAGGCGCCAGCGTGGCGTTTACCACGACTTTGCCGGCGGTTTGCAGGTGCAGCGCGTAGTCGAGCCGCATCTGCGGTGTCTCACCTGACTTCGCATCGACTGGCAGCGCAGTCACGCCGGACTGCGTGCGGCCCTGGCCTGGGATCGTGAGCCACTGGCGGCCGGCCGGTGCCACGGCCCTGGCAAAGTTGGCGGCCTCGATGGACACCACGCCGCCAGTCTCGACGAAGTCGCCTGCCACAGCCCCTTTGACCAGCCGGCGCAGCGGTGCCTTGATCGTGACCTTGGCGCCATTGGGGCCTTGTACCGTCAGCGTCGCATGATCGACGCCGCGCGGCACGTCGGCCCAGCGCACCTTGACGTGTACGCGGCGGTCGCGTTCGACCTGGCCGGCGGGCTGGTCGATCTCCAGCCACGGTGCGCTGGTCGTGATGCGGTAGTCGAACGGCTGCCGGCCGCGATTGAACACCTCCAGGAAGGCCGCCGCACCGGTGATTTCATCAAGGGCGGGCAGGGCCAGCTTGTCGCCGCCGGGTCCCGGCCACACTTGCGCATTGCCTTGCACGGCCACGCCCATGTCGCCCGCCAGCGGCGCCTGCACTTCGCTCACGGCAGGCATCACGTTGCGCGGCGGCTGGTTCCAGTAGGTGTAGCCCAGGTGGGTTTGCGACATCATGTGGTTCCATTTGCCGCCGCTGATGTCCTCGTGATAGCGCCGTGTCAGCTCCGCATCCTGCGCAAACAGGCTGCGCGCCTTGGCTGCCAGGTCGTTGGTCGAGGTGCGGCCCTGCACCGCGTACAGCCGGTTGCGGCCAGCTGTCGTATACAGCTCGTTGACCACGGCGCTCGCTTGCGCCGGATACTGCACCAGCTGGAAGAAGGCATCGCGCTGCGCCGCCGGCAGTTGCGCGGCGATGCGCTCAGCACGCGCGGCAATCGACTGAAACTCGGCCGTTACCCGTTCGGCTTCGTCGTAGTTGACGGGGTGGTAGGTGCCCGGTTCCAGTTGCTCGGGCTTGCGGCGGCCGTTGTAGCGCGCGTAGCTGGCCACGATGTCGGCGATGTCATCGGCGTGCTGTGGGCCGAATTCGCGCGTGGCCCACAGTTTCAGGTACTCGGGCAGGCGCTCTGCCGGCCAGGCGGCGGGGTTCCATGCATAGGTGAGGAAAAACTCGGTGGGCACTTCCATCGGTTTCAGGTCGCCCACGTTGACGATCCAGATGCGGTCGGCCTGGTACTGCCACGCCAGGTGCATTTGCTCCCAGATTTTCGGCAGCGGCGTCACATTGAGCCACTTGTACGAGCGCGGGCCGCCCACGTAATCGAAGTGGTAGTACACGCCCGCACCGCCGGCGCGCTTGCGTTCTTCGGTCGTGGGCAGGCGGCGGATATTGCCCCAGTTGTCGTCGCACCACAGCAGCGTGACGTCGTCGGGCACGCGCATGCCCTTTTCGTAGTAGTCCTGCACCTCCTTGTACAGCGCCCACATTTGCGGCACGGTGGCCGCATCGCGCCCCAGTTCCTTGCTGATGATGGCGCGCTGGTCGGCCACGATGCGTTCGAGCAGCGCCACGTTCGATTCTTCCGACATCGGCTCGTCGCCGTCGCCGCGCATGCCGATGGTGATCATCTTCTCGAAGTCGCGCGTGTTGCGCATGCCGCCGGTCCAGAAACTGCGCAGCACTTTCTCGTTGCGCTGGTAATCCCACGGGCCCTTGCCCTGGCGCGTCCACTCCTTCTGAGCGCGCATCATCGGCTCGTGGTGCGACGTGCCCATCACGATGCCATAGTCGTCGGCCAGCTTGCCGTTGAGTTTGTCGTCGTCATAAAACGCCGAATTCCACATCGCCGGCCACAGGTAGTTGGCGCGCAGGCGCAGCAGCAGCTCGAACACTTTCTCGTAAAAGCGATGGTTGTAGCCGCCATAGGTCTGCTGCACCCAGCCGGTCAGCGCCGGCTGCTCGTCGTTGAGGAAGATGCCGCGATACCTGACCACCGGTGCATCGTGCACGGCCGCTGGCGCATAGGCATACAACGCCGACTTTTTTGGTGGCGGCACGTCCGCCCACCAGTACCAGGGCGATACGCCGATCTGCTCCGACAACTCGTAGATGCCGTAGATGGCGCCGCGCTTGTCGCTGCCGGCAATTACCAGCGCGCGCTCCACGCCGGGCAGGGGCCGCAATACGGTTTGCACCTGCCAGCCTTCCCACTTGCCCTGGATGGCGGCGACATCGAGCTTGCCGGCCGCCACCAGCTTGTCGATCAGCGGACTGCGGCCCACGGTGCCGATGATGATGGCGTCGGCGCCGGCCGGTGCGCCGGTTTGCAGCGCTGGCGTAGCGCCGGTCACGCGGCCGATATCGGCCTGCAGGTCGCGCGCGGCGCGCAGCACGCCGGCATGGTCGGCGGTATCCACGTACAGCGTGGCGGTCTTGCCCGCTTGCGCAATGGCGACCGCGTTGGCGGGAGGGGAATCGAACAGCACCAGCCGTTTCTGGCCCAGTGCCTGGGCGGGCAGGGTGCAGCAGAGCAGGGCGGCGGCCAGGATGGCTCCCGCCGCAGCGATCAATGGTTGTCTCATTATTGTAGTTTTCCGTTTTTATGGTAGGTGGTACGGTGTTGGCTCAGGGCCGACTTCGACATCGCCGTCGTAGCATCTCGAGCGGCACCGCGTCGGCCATGGCGCGGTAGCCGGCCAGCGACGGATGCAGGTGGTCGCCCGAGTCGTACTGCGGCGCCAGCCGTTGCGGCTGCGCCGGATCGCGCAGCGCGGCGTCGAAATCGACCACCGCGTCGAACACGCCGGTATCGCGTATCCACGCATTGAGCTCCTGCCGGTCGGCCTCGTTGGCCGGCTCCGGGTGGTAGTAGTCGCTGCCGACATACGGCGTGACGGTGGCGCCGATCAGGCACACGCCTCGCGCGCGGGCGCGGGTTGCCAGCTGGCGGTGCGCCAGGCGCAGGTCGGCCAGCAGTTGCTGGCGATCGGCCGGCAGGTCGGGCGTGTTGCGGTGCAGGTTGCCCAGGTCGTTGACGCCGATGAGCACCAGCGCGTGGGTAACGCCGGCACGGGCCAGCACGTCGCGCTCGAAGCGCGAGACCACGTTCGGCCCCAGGCCGTCTTTCAACATGCGGCCGCCGCCGATGCCGGCGTTGACCGTACCTATTGGAACATTATCGCGACGCAGGCGCGCGGCCAGCACATCGGTCCAGCGGTCGTTGCCGTCCGTGGTCACGCCATAGCCGTCGGTGATCGAATCGCCGATGGCCACCAGCGCGCCGGCCGCGCGCGGCGCCAGTACATCGACGTCCGCGATCGCGAACCAGCGCGTCACCGTGGCGGCGCCGGGCCAGTCGGCATCCGCCGTGCGGTTGCCGGCGGCGAGGAAGCTGCTGGCGCGCGCGCCGCTATGGCTGGTCTGGCGCGCCGGTTCGCCGGTGAAGTGCAGAGAGATTGCCAGGTCGGCGCCGGCTGGTGCGTCGAGGGAAACCGGATCGCTGTAATACTCGGCGCCGGCGGGGATGGTGACCGCGCTGCGACCATCGAAGGTCAGGACTTGCAATGTGGCGGCGTCGATGGCGGCGCGGCCGGGCGCCACGGCGCGCGCCACGCTGGCCGCATCAACCAGCAGCGGCGCCGTGCCGTATGCATTGGAAAGGCGTACCCGCACCTCGCTGCCGCCGAGCGACAGGTGAACGACCTGGCGGATGCTGGCATCGCGCCAGTTGGCCGCTGGCAGTTCATTGGCGGTTTCCGGCACCATTTGCGCCGTGCCCCAGGAAGCGACCCAGTGCTGGCCTGGGTTGCTGGCGGTGCCCGGCGCCGTGGCGCAGCCGCCGAGCGCACCCACCGTGAAGATGATAGCCACTGCCGCAGCGATCTTGCCGCGCTTGCCTTGTTGACGTGATCCCATAAATCCTTCACACTGAGTAAATGGTAGCGCTAATCATTTTAGGATAAAGGCATGGTACAGGCAACACATTTACCGCATTCCTCCCCACGTTCCACGACACCGGTCGTCACGGCCATGCGCGTAATCCCGGTAGCCGGCCACGACAGCATGCTCCTCAACCTGTGCGGCGCGCACGCGCCTTACTTCACGCGCAACCTGGTGCTGCTGCAGGACAGCGCCGGCCACACCGGCATCGGCGAAGTGCCGGGCGGCGCCGGCATTTTGCGCGCGCTGGAAAATGCCGTGCCGCTGGTGGTGGGCACGCCGATCGGGCGCTACAACCGCACGCTGAACGGCATCCGTGCCGCCATCGTCAACCGCGACGTCAGCGGCCGCCAGTACCAGGTCACGTCCGCCGCCGAAGCTGCAGTGCTCAAGCAGCCGCACGAAATCAATCTGCGCCTCGAGAACGTGATCACGGCGGTAGAATCGGCGCTGCTCGATCTGCTGGGCCAGCACCTGGGCGTGCCCGTGTGCGAACTGCTCGGCGCCGGCCAGCAACGCGACAGCGTGCCGATGCTGGCCTACCTGTTCTACATCGGCGACCGCCGCCGCACCGACCTGCCATACCTGCCGGGTTCCGGTGACGACTGGTACGGGATGCGCCACCAGGAAGCGTTGACGCCGCAGGCGATTGCCGACCAGGCCGAGGCCACGGTGGCGCGCTACGGTTTCCGCGACTTCAAGCTCAAGGGCGGCGTCATGCAAGGCGCGGAAGAACTGGAAGCGATTGCCGCCATCAAGGCGCGCTTTCCCGCTGCGCGCGCCACGCTCGACCCGAACGGCGCCTGGTCGCTGCGCGAGGCGATCGACCTGTGTCGCGGCCAGGGCCACCTGCTGGCGTACGCGGAAGACCCGTGTGGTCCCGAGAACGGTTACTCGGGCCGCGAGACCATGGCGGAATTCCGCCGCGCCACCGGCATCCCTACCGCCACCAACATGATCGCCACCGACTGGCGCCAGATGGCGCACGCGCATTTGCTCGGCGCCGTCGATATTCCGCTGGCCGACCCGCATTTCTGGACCATGCAGGGCTCCGTGCGGCTGGCCCAGTTGTGCGCCGAATGGGGGCTGACCTGGGGCTCGCACTCCAACAACCACTTCGATGTATCGCTGGCCATGTTCACGCACGCGGCAGCGGCCGCGCCGGGCAAGATCACCGCCATCGACACCCACTGGATCTGGCAGGAAGGCCAGGAGCGCCTGACCCGCGAGCCGTTGCAGATCGTCGGTGGTGAAGTACTGGTGCCGGAGCGTCCGGGCCTGGGTGTGGAACCCGACATGGACCGCATCGAAGCGGCGCACCTGCTGTACAAGAAAGTAGCCACGACCGCGCGCGACGATGCGCTGGCGATGCGTTACCTGGTACCTGGCTGGACCTATGCCCCCAATAAACCCAGCCTGGGACGTTGAGCGTTTTGTAGTACCCACATAAAAAATATGGAGACAAGTATGAAAACCAACCGCAGGGACTTCCTGTCCTCGATGACCGGCGTCGCCGGCCTGTCCATGGTGTCGGCGCCGATGGCCTTTGCTGCCACGGCCGTCAATGTACCTTACAAGGACGCCGCCTTGCCGCTGGACCGCCGGGTAAACGACCTGCTGGGCCGCATGACGCTGGAAGAGAAAATCGCCCAGATGCTGTGCGTGTGGCAGAAGAAGACCGAGATCCAGGATGCCAGCGGCGAGTTCTCCGCTGCGAAAGCCAAGCTGGCCTACCCGCACGGCATCGGCATGATCGGCCGGCCGTCCGACCGCCAGCTGGGCCAGGCCGCCGGCGCCGGCGACACCGGCGGCGTCAAGAACCGCACGGCGCTGGAAACGGCCGTGTACACCAATGCTGCGCAAAAATGGGCGGTGGAACAGACCCGCCTCGGCATCCCGCTGTTCATGCACGAAGAGGCGCTGCACGGCTACGTGGCGCGCGATGCCACCAGCTTCCCGCAGGCGATCGGCCTGGCCTCGTCGTTCGATCCGGAGCTCACCAAGCAGGTGTTCAGTGTGGCGGCGCGCGAGATGCGCGCGCGCGGCGCCAACCTGGCGCTGGCGCCCGTGGTGGACGTGGCGCGCGAACCGCGCTGGGGCCGCATCGAGGAGACCTACGGCGAAGACGCCCACCTGTGCGCCGAAATCGGCAAGGCGGCGGTGATCGGCTTTGCCGGCGAAACCCCGGTGCTGGCCAAAGACAAGGTGTTCGTCACCCTCAAGCACATGACCGGTCACGGCCAGCCGGAAAACGGTACCAACATCGGCCCCGCCGAAGTGAGCGAACGCACCCTGCGCGAAGACTTTTTCCCGCCGTTCGAGCGCCTGATCCGCGAGACCAACGTGGCGGCGGTGATGCCGTCGTATAACGAGATCGGCGGCATTCCGTCGCACGCCAGCCACTGGCTGCTGCACAAGGTGCTGCGCGAGGAATGGGGCTTCCAGGGCGTGACGGTGTCCGACTACTTCGGCATCAATGAACTGGTCACGCGCCACAAGCTGGCCGCGGATCCGAAAGAGGCCGGCTACTATGCGATCAAGGCCGGCGTCGATATCGAAACGCCGGACCCGCTGGGCTACCTGTCGCTGGCCGCGCTGGTCAAGGAAAAGCGCGTGGCGGTCAAGGAAATCGACACCGTGGTGCGCCGCATTTTAAAACTCAAGTTCCAGGCCGGCCTGTTCGAGCAGCCGTACGTGGACGCCAACCGCGCCGACAGCCTGACCGCCACTGCCGACGCGGTAGCACTGGCGCGCCTGGCCGCTACCCGCACGCCGGTGCTGCTGAAAAACGACAAGGGCCTGCTGCCGCTCGACGGCAAGAAGGTGGGCAAGGTGCTGCTGCTCGGTACCCATGCCAAGGACACGCCGATCGGCGGCTACTCCGACATTCCGCGCCACGTGGTGTCGGTGTACGAGGGCCTGCAGGCCGAGAGCCGCGCCCAGGGCTTCGAGCTGGCCTACGCCGAAGGCGTGCGCATCACCGAAAGCCGTATCTGGGGCCAGGACGAGATCAAGTTCGTTGCGCCGGAAGTCAATACGAAGCTGATCGCCGAAGCGGTGGCGGCGGCAAAGAACGCCGACACCATCATCATGGTCCTGGGCGACAACGAGCAGACCAGCCGCGAAGCCTGGGCGGACAACCACCTGGGCGACCGCGAGACGCTGGACCTGATGGGCCAGCAGAACGACCTGGCGCGCGCCATTTTCGCACTGGGCAAACCGACGGTGGTGTTCCTGCTCAACGGCCGGCCGCTGTCGGTCAACCTGCTGGCGGAAAAGGCCGACGCGCTGGTGGAAGGCTGGTACATGGGGCAGGAGACCGGCAACGCGGTGGCCGACATCCTGTTCGGCCGCGCCAACCCGGGCGGCAAGCTGCCGGTGTCGATCGCGCGCAGCGTGGGCCAGCTGCCGATCTTCTACAACCACAAGCCGTCGGCGCGGCGCGGTTACATCGACGGCTCGACCAAACCGTTGTTCCCGTTCGGCTTCGGTCTCAGTTACACCACGTTCTCCATCTCGGAACCGCGCCTGAGCAAGGCCCGTATCGGCGTCAGCGAGAGCACCACGGTGGAAGTGGACGTGGCCAATACCGGCAAGGTCACCGGCGATGAGGTGGTGCAGATTTACATCCGCGACGATATCAGCTCGGTCACGCGGCCGGTGCTGGAACTGAAGGCCTTCAAGCGCGTGACCCTGCAACCGGGCGAACGCCGCACGCTGTCGTTCGAGATCAAGCCGGCGGACCTGTCGTTCTACAATGTGCGCATGGAGCGCGTGGTGGAGCCGGGCAGCTTTACCATCCACGCCGGCCCGGATTCGGCACAGCTGAAATCCGTCAAGCTGATGGTGGGGTAGTCGACGCCATTTCCGCGTCCACCGGGCGCGGCGCCTGCGGCGGCAGGAAGTGCGCCGGCGGGCGCACGCGCGGGGCGGCGTCGGACTGGCGCCGGATCAGCGAGAAATTCATCAACAGGTGTTCGGGTTTCAGTGGTGCGCCGTCGCGCCGGCGGCGGATTTGCCGTTGCAGCAGGCGTGCCGCTTCGCCCGCCATGTCGGTGATCGGCTGGTGCACGGTGGTCAATGCCGGCCAGATGGTGGTGGCCAGCGCGGTATCGTCGAAGCCGACCACCGTCAAGTCTCCCGGCACGTCCATGCCCAGCCGGTGCGCCACCGCCACCGTGGCTGCCGCCATGTCGTCGTTGCTGGCGAAAATGGCGGTAGGACGTTCTGCCAGCGCCATCAAGGCTTCCGCCGCCTCCAGCCCCGAACGATAGGTATACAAACCCGGAACAATCAACTCGGGCGCGTTATCGGCGCCGGCTTCCTGCAGCGCGGCCTGGTGGCCGGCCAGGCGCCGCGCACTGGCGGTCTGGTTAGCGTCGCCGGCGATGAAGCCGATGCGGTGGTGGCCGAGGCCAATCAGCTGGCGCGTCATCTGGTACGCGGCCAGGTAGTCGTCGATGCTGACGGAACTGACCGGGCTCACATCGGGATCGGGCTGGCCGCAGGCCACGGTCACCACCGGCGCGCCGGCGCTTTTCAGGCGCGCCAGGATGGCCGGATCGTCGCCGAGCGGCGGCGGCAGGATGATGCCATCGAGGTTGTTGCCGATCAGGCGTTCGATCTGTTCGAGCTGGTGGGCCTGGCCATCGCCCTTTTCCACGAACAGCTGCATATTGTGGATGCTGGACTGGTTCAACAGGCCGACCAGCAAGGCGCTCAGGTAGCCGGCGCTGGGATTGCTGTACAAGAAACCGATACGCATCGGCCGCGCGCCGGCCAGCTTGCGCGCTTCCTGGTTGGGCATGTAGTTGAGCGCGGCTGCCGCGTCGGCGACCTTCTTGCGGGTTTTGGCGTGGACCGTGTCCTTGCCGTTCATGACGCGCGATACCGTCATCGGCGACACGCCAGCCAGCCGCGCCACGTCGTGCATCGTCGGCTGGCTGCGCTCTTCTGGCGCCAATTTATTCATTGCGGGACTACCTTAGCTGGAAAATATCACTGGAAATGTCAGGCAACCATCGACCGATGGTTGCGGTAACACTTTAGCATATTTCCACCGTTTGCTTCCGGTCGTCGTACAACTGCTGCAGTACCCGCTACCCGCTACTTGTAGCGGTACAGCTTGACCCGTTGGGCGGTAAAGGCGCCGGTCACCAGCATCACCTGGCGGCCCTGGTGGATCTCGTCGCCATTGAGCCAGCGGCCCGGTACCCACTTGCCGTTCTCGTAGGTTCCCTCGGTGACCAGTTCCAGGCCGATGCTGTCGCCGGCGCCGGTGGCGTCCTTGAAGGTCACGGTCAGACCTTTGCCGGCGATGAGGAATTCGTCGTCGGCCAGCCGTATCACAAGGCCGCCAAACGATTCGATGTCCTTGTTGTCGGCCTTGGCCCACGGATTACCGAAGGCCACGTTCAAAGTGACGCCGCCCATGGTGGCCTGCTGCGGCGCTGCATCGACCACGCCGTCGTACGACACGCGCGCCTTGAAGCCGCGCGTGCGGCCGGCGCCCTGGTGCTGGTTGATCACCGGCGCCAGCTGGCGCAGCAGGCGGTAGGCGGCGGGCAGGGTGTCGTCGCCAAGACCGGTGCTGTCCTCGATGCCGAACGGCGAAAAGCCGAAGGCGTCGTGCTCGCCGATGGCATAAAAGGCCTTGGCGGCGGCGTCGTGGCGGCCGGCGTTGTCGGCCTCCGGCACGAACAGCGGGTTGTCGTGGCGCTTGAACTGCGGCGCCCAGTCGGTAAAGTTGGGGAAGTAGGTGTCGATCGCCAGCAGGTCTATCGACCGCGCCGCCGCCTTCCAGACATCGAACAGGTGCGGCAGCGGACCGGCGCTCGGGTACTCGCCCGGCTTCTTGCCTGGCCGGTTGAGCGCAGCGTTGACGTACAGCGGAATCGGGTACGCGGCTTTGCCGGCCGCGCTCATGGTTTCCACGAAAGCTGCATAGGCCCAGGCCTGGAACACTTCTTCGGCGCCGGTTGACGACCCGAACACCTCGGCCCAGGTGCCGCTGGTGCGCTGGCCCTGCGCATTCCACAAGGCCAGCAGCGATGGATGCAGGGTAGTGCGATGGGCTTGCAGGTAGTCGAGCAGGCGCCGGGGCACCTGGCCGGCCAGGGCGGCATTGGCCAGCGGGCCGAAGTCGCGCACGTCCGGCAGCATGCCGATCTCGTTTTCCACCTGCACCATGATCACGGTGCGCTGGGTGTCGGCCTGCTTCAGGTGCGCCAGCAGCGCGCGGAAGGCGGCGGTATCTCGCTGCAAGGTCTGTTCGCCGAACGGCGTCAGGATTTCCTGCGCGGCGCCGGCGCGGTTCTGCGCGCGCGGGAAGCGCTTGGTATCGCGCTTGACATACGGCGGCACATAGGTGGACATCGAGTTTTTCCAGGCGCCGAACCACAACAGGATCAGGCGCATGTCGTTGGCGCGGGCCTGTTTCAGCATGCCGTCCAGCACCGTGAAGCCGTAGCGGCCTTCCTCCGGTTCCACCTGGTCCCACTGCACCGGCGCCAGCACGGTGTTGAGCTCCGCCTTTTTCAGGGCGGGCCACAGCCGGTTCAGGTAGGGCAGGTGCGAGGCGGAAGAATTATGCAGTTCGCCGCCCAGCACCAGGAACGGCTGGTCGTCGACAATGAGCTGGGTAGCCGTGCCTTGCTGGCGCAGGTGCGGCACGTTGGGTGCGGCGACAGCGGAGGTACCGGCGAAAATGCCGATTACGGCGATGGCGCACAACGCATGAAAAGCGCGGCGGGTCGATGCGCACAGGGTCATCGTGGATATCCTTGGAGTCTGTCAAAAAAGAAGCACCGCCGCCACCCGGCGACGGTGCCCATAAACTGCTCCTTGAGTCAACAAGGGAGCAGGGAGCGACACATCAGAACTTCTTGCGCAAGCCGAAGGAATAGGTGCGGCCGGGGGCATACTCGGTGAAGCGGGCGTTCGAGAACTGGAAGTAGGTCTGCTTCGCGTCGCGGTTCAGGTTGACGATGTCGAACGTCAGCGTCGGCCAGCCGTCGCGGTCCAGCACCTGTTCCAGGTCGATGCTCGACGAGAAATCGAGCTGCTTGTAGTCGTTCACGTAAAGGTTGGCCAGTGCGATGCCGTTCTGGTTACCGGTGGATACCTGGCTGCCCTTGGAGAACGTGTGCGACAGGCGCGCCGAGTAGCCGTAGTTCTCGTAAAAGAGCGAGAAGTTGTTGGTACGCTTCGGTACCCCCAGCGCCACGAAGCCCTGGCTGCCTTCGCCGTTGGCGCGCTGCGTGATGAAGGTGACGGTTTCGTTGAAGCCCAGGCCCTTGAATGGCAGCAGCTTGTCGAGCGGCTGCACCCACCCCAGTTCCAGGCCGCGGATGCGCAGGGTGCCGCTGGCGTTGCGGGTGCGCGTCATGACGACGTTGGCGGCGTTCGGACCACCGCGGTCGTTGATCGCGCTTTGCTGGTTGGGCGTGAGATTGTTGTAGTTGATGCCGAATGCCGCCAGGTCGGTGAACGGCAGTGTCAGGTTTTCGTTGGCGGTGAAGCCGGCCACCTTTTTCTGGAACACGGTGGCGCTCACGTAGCCTTCGCGGCCCGTGTACCAGTCGAGCCCCAGGTCGATATTATCGGACAGGTACGGTTTCAGGGTCGGGTTGCCGATGGTGCCGATGTCCGCCGACGGCGACGAGAAGTTGATGCCGGGGCGCAGCGCGTTCGGGTCGGCGCGCGTCATGCTGCGCGAGACGGCGGCGCGGGCCACGATGTCGCTGCGCAGGTTGAGGGCGGCGGTTGCCGATGGCAGCGTGTTGTTGTAGGTAGTCTCCTGGTATACCCACTGGTCCACGTTCGGGTACTTGCTGCCGTTGAGCGGCAGGGTGGCGTTGCGCGGATCGGCAAACGAATTGTACGAGCCCACCTCCTGGCGCGTGCGCACGTAGCGGATGCCGGCGTTGTAGCGCAGGTCCAGGCCCCACGGCTTGGCTTCGCCATTGAGCTCGGTGTAGATGCCGGTGGTTTTTTCGGCGATGAAGCCGGCGCTGGCGCCGGTGGACGACGACGTGGCAAACGGTGCGTTGTTGTTGTACGTGTCGTAGTTGGAATCCTTGCGGAAGCGGTCCCAGTCGATGATCGGGCGGCCGTACGGGCCGGGCACGATGTAGCTGGCCAGCGCGGTTTGCGGGATCAGCGAGCCGCCGTAGGTGAGGGCGTCGGTGCGGCCGGCGGTGTAGCCGGTGCCGAAGCCCGGGTACAGCGCGGCGGCGCTGGCGCCCGGCGTATTGGCGCCGTTGCAGGCAGGGCCGCCATTGGGACCGGCCAGCAGCACGCTCGGATTGTTGCCGCACACGGCGGCCTGCCACGCGGCCGAATTTTCCTGGGCGCGGATGCGGCGGTTGATGTCGTCGTAGGCGATACCGGCCTTGATGTTGAAGGCGCGGTCGCCCCAGGTCAGGTCGGTGTGGGCGCCCTTGGTGCGGGTTTCGCGCAGCTCGTTGGCGATGTTGACGCGGCCGCCGGCCCACGCGTAGTTGGCCGGGTTGTTCAGATCGAGGCTGGAAGTGATGTTCGGGATGCCGCCGCCGTTGTTGTCATAGGTGACCGTATTGCCGCTGTTGGCAGGCGTGATCGGCATCACCGTCGGCGCTTCGTGGGTGAAGCGGCTGCGCGTGTAGTTCACTTGCGCATCGAGTTTCAGCTTGGGCGTGATGGTCCATTCCATGCCGGGGTTGATGCCCAGCAGGTCCACCTTGTCGCGGCGCGGGCCGTACTCGATGAAATTGAGCGAGTTGGCAAAAGTGCCGCCGGTGACGGTGCAGCCGGCGCTGCAATCGCTGCGGTCCACGGTCATGTTGAGCGGGATGACGCCGTTGTTGCGCACGGCCCAGTTGTAGGCCACGCGCTGGGCCTTGTCGTCACGCTTGCTGTACATCGTGTCGACGTAGAAGTGCAGGTCGTCGGTGGGGCGGTATTCGCTGCTGAAAATCGCCGAGAGCTTGTCCTTGGTGCCGAAGTAGTCCATGGTGCGGCCCAGGCGCGGCAGGATGGCGTTGTCGATCTGCTGGATGGTCAGGCCCGGATTGTGCTGCAGCAGGAAGGCCTGGTCGATCACCGTGCCCGGCACCAGCCCGTTGCCCGCATTGGCCGGCACCACGGCCGGGATGTTCCAGTTGCCGCCGCCGGTGTTGTTGCGGGTGGGCGAAGTGTTCTGGGTGGCGCTCAGGTTCGGGTTGGTCCAGCCTACCGATTCGAAACCGGTGGTGCGGATCTCCTGGCGCGACACCGAAATGCCGCCCAGGATGCCGAAGGTCTTGCCCCAGGTCTGGCTGGCCAGCAGCGAACCCCGGCCGCCGGTCTTGTCGGCGATCTGGTTGCGGGTACCGGTCACGCTCATGGCCACGGTGCGGCCTTCCTTGTCGAACGGGCGTGCGCTGCGCAGGTTCACCACGCCGGCGGCGCCGCCTTCGAGCATGCTGGCCGATGGGCTCTTGCTCACCGTGAGCTTGGTGAACAGGTCGGTGGGCAGCAGGTCGAGATCGACCTCGCGGTTGCTGTTCTGGCCATCGATCGGGCCGGACGACGCCACCGCGATCTGCGCATTGTTCAGCAGGATCTTGGTGAAGCTCGAACCGAGGCCGCGAATCTGGATGTTCATGCCTTCGCCGGTGACGTCGCGCGAGACGCCCACGCCGGGAATGCGGCTGAGCGACTCGGCGATATTCTTGTCCGGGAATTTGCCGAAGTCCTCGGCGTTGATCGAATCCTGGAAACCTACCGCTTCCTTCTTGTCCTTGGCCGACGAGATCAGGCTGTTGCGGTAGCCGCTCACCTCCACCTTCTGGATCGTCGCTTCGTCCACCGGCGCGGTGGGTGCGGTCGGTTGCTGGGCATAGGCCTGGGCGATCAGGCCGGCCATCATGGTGAGGCCACAGGCCAGGCGGGCGGGCACGCGGCGGCCACCGCCGGTTGGGGTGAGGGTACTGGGCATTGCTGTCTCCTAATGGTTTTTTTGACTGCTTTTTTGTTATCTGCCGCAGCCCTGTATTTATTATGGTACCGCGACCATTTGAGTGTAGAAGCGTTGCCAAGTTGTTGTCAACAGAAAGATTTCGCAAAATGTCATGCGCTACCATTTTGCTTGCATCGTGGCTAATCGACAACGCCGGCTTCGGTCCGGCGGCGCTCGGCTACAATGCCGGCTCCCCTTCCTGCGGAGTTATCCATGTTGCGCATTACCCTGACCATCCTGCTTGCCTGCTTTGCCACTGGCGCCGCCGCCAGCGAAGCGGCCACCGGCACTTTCACCGCGAACAAGCGCTGCGAGGCCTACGCGTCGTTCGCCAAGCGTACCAATCCCGGGGCCGCGCAGGTGACGGCAGGCCAGGGCTACACGGTGCGCGAGATCAACAAGGCGGACTACGACTGGGTGCGGGTGGAAGTGCCGGGCGCCGAGCCGAAGCTGCGCTGGGTGCAGCGCGACTGCGGCGCGGCGGTGCTCGAACCGATGGAGGCGCGCTCCACGCGGCCGCCGCGCGGCAGCGATCCGGCGGCGGACGGCGGGTCGTGCAGCATCGCCAACCGCCAGGACAGCTATGTGCTGGCCGTGACCTGGCAGCCGGGCTTTTGCGAACACTTCCTGTTCAAGGGCACCAAGCCCGAATGCGACGCCATGAACGGCGGCAAGCTTGAAGCGAAGACGTTGAGCCTGCACGGCCTGTGGCCGAACAAGAAGGAGTGCGGCACGCGCTACGGCAGCTGCGAAGGCCCGCCGTTCTCGCTGTCCAAGGACACCATCGCCAAGGTGGCGCCGTGGATGCCCAACTTCTACTACGAACGCACCTTTGGCGCGTATGAATGGAACAAGCATGGCAAGTGCCAGGAACTGGGCCCGGACGACTACTTCATCAAGGCCGTATCGGCAGTGCGGGTGGTCAACGATTCGGAAGTGGGCAAGATCATCCTGGGCAGCACCGGCAAGAGCATCCGGGTGGACGACTTTTTCGCGCGCGTGAAAGCGCGCCACGGCGAGAAGGTGGCCGCAAGCCTGACGCTGGTGTGCAGCCAGCGCAAGTACCTGCAGGAGATCCGGGTGTCGCTGCCGCTGGAATTCGGCACCGACCGCGACCTGGCGGCCATGGTGGGCAACGCCCAGCCGGCGCCGGCGCGGGTGCAGGGCTGTGCCGACGAGATCTACATCGAAGCAGCCGGCAAGGACTGATCCCGCGCCGCGAGCTTGCGTTCGGCCTTGCGCCGATACATGGCGTCGTCGGCGTCGGCCACCAGTTGGGCGGCCGTGACCGGCTTGCGCGGCGCGCTACCCGGCGGCGCCAGCATCGCCACGCCGATGCTGGCGCCGGCCACCAGTTCGTGTCCTTCGATGCGGTGCGGCAGGCCCAGGCTGGTTTCCAGTTTGGCCACCACGAGCGCGGTATCGGCAGCGTCGCTGCCCACCAGTACCACGGCGAATTCGTCGCCGCCCAGGCGCGCCGCCAGGTCCGACTTGCGCAATTCAGCGCGCAGGCGCGCGGCGGCGCCGGTGAGCAGCAGGTCGCCGGCGCCGTGACCGTAGGTGTCGTTGATATGCTTGAAGCGGTCGAGGTCCAGGTACAGCAGCGACAGGGGCGCGCCCGAGCGCGCGCACAGTTCCACTTGCCGCTCCAGGAACTCGCAAAACATGGCGCGGTTGGCCAGGCCGGTGAGCGGATCGTGCGTGGCCTGGTGGCGCGCCAGCGCGTGCATGCGCGCCGCATCGACCAGCGCGTTGCCCACCTCGTTGGCCTCGCGCAGACCGTATCTGGCTGCTGCCACCGGTTCGCCGCGCCCCAGCGCCATGGCCGGCGCCACCAGCGCGCCGATCGACTGCGTGATGCGGTTACCGATGCGCCAGGCAGTCAGCAGGCTTGCCACCAGCATGACGACGGTTACCAGTACCAGCAGCCATAGCTTGCGATTGAGTTCCGCATTGAGCACCTCGAGCGGAATGCCGATGCCGACCGTCCAGCCGGAAGCGCCCGCGCGTGTCATCACGGCCAGGATCGGTTTGCCATCGAGAGTGCTGGTTTCGATCGCGCCTTCGAAACCTTCGTGCATGCGCTTCATCACCTCGGGCAGCGCCTTGTAGCCCACGAAGCGTTGCATGTCCTGGCTGCGCGCGACCACGATGCCTTCGCGATCGAGGATGCTGGTGATCCAGTGCTGCGGGTAGCTTTGCTGTGCCAGCAGGGCGTTGAACCGCTCCACCGTGACAGTGGCGCTCAGCGCGCCCACGGTGTCCGGCTCGCCCGTGGCGTACCGCACCGGTATGCCGATCGACGCCACGTGGCGCTGCGAGACGGCGCCCACGAACAGGTTGGAAATCGCCGTCGCCTCGTGCTGCTGGATGTGGAGCAGCGCTTGCCCCACGTTGGGCGGCGGCAGTGCGGCGCCGTATGGCACAAAGGTGTTGAGCAGTTGCTGGCCGCTGGCATTTTCCAGCACGATGTTGAGCATGTTCTGGGCGCCCGCCAGGCCGCGCGCCTGCGCGTAGAACGCGGCCAGGTCGTTGCGCGCCAGGTCGGGCGAGGTGGCCAGCGCGCGCAGCGCCGCCTCCACGGTGGCGAACTCCTTGTCCACGTCAGTCGCATTGGCCCGCGCGGTGGCCATGGCGCCGGTGATGAAAGCGGTGCGCGCCTGCGTGTAATCGTAAGCGATCAGCAGGATCGCCATCAGCGAGGCCGGCACAATGCACGCCACCACGAGGTACAGCAGGCGGGATCGGATCGAGGGTGCGCGCATGGTTCTTCTGGTTCTGATGATGGGGGCTGCCTGCGATGTTACATCAGCAGGGAAAATTTGTGTCTCAATAGCAAGAAAATAGGTGATGCTACGTAGCCGATCGGGCCGGTGGCGTTGTATCCGTGGGATTTTCGACTATCATGTCGCCTATCTATTACGGAGCCTCCATGCATCTCGTCAGCTGTACCGAAGAACGCCACGCGCAAGCCATCCTCGATATCTTCAACGACGCCATCGCCAATTCGACGGCGCTGTACGAATACCATCCGCGCACGCTGGACACCATGAACAAATGGTTCGCGGCCAAGCGCGCCGGCGGCTACCCGGTGATCGGCTATGAAGACGCCGGCGGCACGCTGCTCGGCTTTGCCAGCTATGGCGCCTTCCGAGGCTACCCGGCCAACAAGTACGCGGTCGAGCATTCGGTGTACGTGCGTGGCGATCAGCGCGGCAAGGGCCTGGGCCGCGCGCTGCTGGAACAGGTGATCGCAGCAGCAGGGCAGGCCGACCTGCACACCATCGTGGGCGGCATCGACGCCGACAACCGCGCCAGCATTGCCCTGCACGAGCAGCTCGGTTTTGTCCACGCCGGCACCGTGCGCCACGCGGCCTTCAA
The DNA here is from genome assembly GCF_001421905.1 of Duganella sp. Leaf61. NCBI lineage: Bacteria > Pseudomonadati > Pseudomonadota > Betaproteobacteria > Burkholderiales > Oxalobacteraceae > Duganella > Duganella sp. Leaf61. Next base: position 476,359 of record NZ_LMLM01000029.1, on the reverse strand, counting down.
GTTCGGGCGCTGGCTGGACCTGGCGTTTTACCAGCTGATTCTGCCCACGCCCGCCGCACCGGTGGACGGCTGAACGCCTTGCAATTCCCTTGTGCCGCCCCTATACTTCGCCGGTAGTCAAGCTTCTGGTATGCGCGGACATCGGGTGTGATCCGGTTCTGCATATTTAAATGGGAAGCCGGTGCGCCCGACCAGGGCCATGCCGGCGCTGCCCCCGCAACGGTAGTCGAGGTCAAGGAAGTGCAACAGCCACTGTGCGCAAGCATGGGAAGGCGCACTGCCAGGAGCAATCCACTCGTCAGCCCGGAAACCAGCCAGTAGCCGTCAACACGTTTGTATTGCGGAGGGCGATACGGGTGAGTGCTGCGCCGCCCTGTTCATCCGTTCCGATGCATCTCCGGCCGCTTCCCCGCTGTCCTTCCTCCGCGTACTTCCACGTATCCACGCACCCTGGAAGGAAGATCATGCCCGTCACCCCAGTCATCTCCGGTCAAGCCGAAGTTTCCAATCGCCTCGTCACCCTGCGCGAAAAGATGATCCCCGCGCTGTGCGCCGCCGGACTTGGCGCCGTGCTGCTGTTCGGCGCCGGTTTCGCGTCGATGGAAGCGCTGCACAATGCTGCCCACGACAGCCGCCACTCGGCGGGCTTCCCGTGCCACTAAGCCGCGCCAGCAATGGCGCCGGGGCGCCGGCCGGCATTTTCAACGGCATCGTGCGCACGGCTGCTGCCGCCGGCATCGTCGCCGGCTTGCTGCTGACCGGCGTGCAGCACCTGCAGGTGATTCCCATCATCCAGCAGGCCGAGGTCTTTGAAAAGGCGCAGGAGGCCGCTCCTGCATCTGAATCTGCTCCTGCCCCCGCCGAACATGCGCATGCCGCCGATGTGGCGCCGCACGCGCATGGCCACGATGCTCATGGCGCGGCGGAAGAAGCGCACAGCCATGGCGGCTGGGAGCCGGAAGACGGTGTCGAGCGCACCGCCTACACGGCGCTGGCCGATGTCAGCATGGGGGTCGGCTACGCACTGCTGCTGGCTGCCATGATCTGCCTGCGCGGCGGTGCGGTGACCTGGCGCAGCGGCATGCTGTGGGGCGCAGCTGCTTACGCCGTGTTCTTCATCGCGCCGTCGCTCGGCCTGCCGCCCGAATTGCCGGGCACCCTGGCTGCGCCGGTGTCGGCGCGCCAGGCCTGGTGGATCTGCACCGCGTTCTCCACCGCTGTCGCGCTCGGGGCGCTGGTCTGGAGCCGCAACGTGTGGTTCAAGGTGGGCGCCGTGGCGCTGCTGTTCGTGCCGCACCTGGTGGGGGCGCCGCAGCCTCCTGTGCACTCGATGGCAGCACCGCCCGAACTGGCTGGTTCCTTCATCATCGCCACCGCGCTGGCCAATGCCGTGTTCTGGCTGGCACTGGGCGGGCTGACTGGCTACTTCTACAAAAAATTCGCCTGATTCATGAGAACCCACCACCGCCACATCTTCATGTGCGTCGGTCCGCGCTGCGAGCCGAAAGAAGGCCGCGCGCAGGCCGTGTTTGAACACATGGGCAAGGTGATCGACGAACATCCCGAGCTGGCCGTCAAGCGTACCCGCACCCATTGCATGGTCGCGTGCCGCTTCGAGGGACCGGTGGTGGTGGTGTATCCGGAAGGCGTGTGGTACCAGCGCGTAAATGAAGCCAACGCCGAGCGCATCGTCCACGAACATCTGCTGGGTGGACGCGAAGTATCCGACCTGGTCTTCCACCGCCTGGGCGTGGGCGACACCTGCGAACCTGGACCGAAATGAATGAATCTTTAAATTTGCGCCGCAGTGAGTCTGATCTGGCGCTGCTGACTCACGCCTCCAACGACCTGACCGTGCTGCACCAGGCACAGGCTCAAATGCCCGAAGGCTTCGGTCCCGTGATGGGCGTAAACCTGCAGGCGCTCGGTGAAGAATCGACCCTGGCACAACTGCTCGACGGCGAATTGCGCGCAGCGCGCGTGATCGTGGTGCGGGTGCTGGGCCGGCTGGGCGGCGTGCCCGGTTTTTCGGACCTGGTCGAGCATGCGCGGCGCCAGGGCCGCCACCTGATCGTCGTCAGCGGTACCGGCGAACCTGATCCCGAACTGGCCGCCGTATCTACCGTGCGTTCCGACGTGCTGGATACGACCTTGCAGTACTTCCGGGCCGGCGGCAGCGCCAACCTGGCGCACCTGCTGCGTTTTCTGTCCGACCATTTGCTGCTGACCGGTTTCGGCTTCGAGACGGCGCTCGCGTTGCCCGACCATGGCATCTATCACCCGGACCTGGCGCACTGCGCCGATCTGGCCGCGTGGCAGGCGCTGGCCGATCCGCAGCGCCCCAGCGTGGGCATCGTGTTCTACCGCGCGCACTGGATGAGCGGTAATACGCGCTTCATCGACGCGCTGCTGAACGCCCTCGAAGCGCGCGGCATGAACGTGCTGCCGGTATTTACCGCATCGCTGCGGTCCGGCGCCAGCGACGGTAACGGCAAGCTGCCCGACGCCTTGCGCTACTTCGGCAGCGTGGATGGCGCTGTGACCCGCGCCCACGTCGATGTCCTGATCAACACCACGTCGTTCGCCATGGGCGAGATCACGCCGGGTGGCCCCACGCCGGCCGGCTGGTCGGTGGGCGTGCTGGAGCAACTCGATGTGCCGGTGCTGCAAGCGATCACCAGCGGCATGACCCTGCCGCAGTGGGAGCAGTCCGCGCGCGGCCTCAACCCGCTCGACGCAGCAATGAACGTGGTGCTGCCGGAGTTCGACGGCCGCATCATCACGGTGCCGCTGTCGTTCAAGGCGCGCACCGCCGGTATGCCGGGCGACGCTGTCGAATACGATCCGCTGCCCGACCGCGTGGCGCGCATCGCCGGCATTGCCTGGCGCGCGGCACGCCTCAAGCGCGTACCCAACGCCGAGAAGCGCGTGGCCTTCATGTTCACCAATTCCAGCAGCAAGGCGTCGCAGATCGGCAACGCCGTGGGGCTCGATGCGCCAGCCTCGCTGATGCGCATCCTCGAATCGATGAAGCAGGCCGGCTACACAATCGGCGAGCTGCCGGAAAGCGGCACCGCGCTGATCCACGACCTGGTGGCACGCTGCTCGTACGACAATATCTACCTGACGGCAGAGCAGATGCGCGGCGCCACCGGCCGGGTGCCGGCAGCCCAGTACCAGCAGTGGTTCGACGAAATGCCGCAGGCCATGCAGGACAAGATGACCAGGCAGTGGGGCGCCGCCCCCGGCGAGGCCTATGTGCACGAAGGCCACGTGGCGCTGGCCGGCATCGAGCTCGGTAACGCTTTCGTCGCGCTGCAACCGCCGCGCGGCTACGGCATGGACCCGGACGCGATCTACCACCAGCCCGACCTGCCGCCCACCCACCATTACTATGCCCTGTACCGCTGGCTGCGCGACGTGTGGCAGGCGGACGCCATCGTCCACGTGGGCAAGCACGGCACCATGGAGTGGCTGCCGGGGAAGGGCGTCGGATTGTCGGAAGAGTGCTTCCCCGACGCGCTGCTGGGCGACCTGCCGCTGTTCTACCCGTTCATCATCAACGATCCGGGCGAAGGCTCGCAAGCGAAGCGCCGGGGCCACGCGGTGGTGGTCGATCACCTGACGCCGCCGATGACCACGGCCGATACCTACGGCGCGCTGGCACAGCTGACGCAACTGGTGGACGAGTACTACCAGGTCGAAGTGCTCGATCCCGCCAAGCTGCCGTTGTTGCAGCAGCAGATCTGGGAACTGGTCAAGCAGACCAACCTCGATACGGATTTGCAGATGCGGTTGCTGCATCATGATCACGACCATGAGCATGGGCACGATCATGGGGATGGGCACGGCCACGGGCACGCGCACGGACCTCACGACCACAATCATGGGCACAAACACGGGCACGATCATGGGCATCATCACAATCACGATCACGACCATCATCATGGCCACGATCACGCACACGACGGCGAACTGCCGACCGCGCTGTCGGCCATGGGCGGCTCCGACGTCGCCCACCTGATCGAGGACCTCGACGGCTACCTGTGCGAACTCGGTTCGGCGCAGATCCGCGACGGCTTGCACATCCTGGGCCGACGGCCGGACGACACGCAAATGCCCGACATGCTGGTCTCGCTCACGCGCCTGCCCAACCTCGATATCCCGGGCCTGCAAGCGGAAATCGCCGGTCTGTTCGGTCTGAACATGGACATGCTGCTCGACCAGCAGGGCCGGCGCCTGAACGTCGATCCCGCGCTCGCCCGCATCTCGGGCCGCGCCGTGGTCTCGCGCGCCAATGCGCTGGAAGCGGTGGACTTGCTGTGCGCGCGCCTGTTCACGGCGCTGGGCGAGGCCGGTTACGATGCCGCACGCATTGACGGCGTGCTCGCTGCGGTGTTTGCCGAACTCGATGCCGCCACGCCTGCCGCACCGCTTTTGCAGCCGGTCTTGAAACCTACCGCCAATGTGCTGTCGCAGATGGGCAAGCCGCGTCCTAAAGTGGCCGCTGTCAAACCTGCGGCGCCGGCGCCGGTCAAGCCGTCCGGCGCTGCGCGTTTCGACGGCTTGCGCAAGATCCTGGCATTCGCCTGCACCGACCTGGTGCCGAACCTGACCCGCGCCACCGACGAAATCGACAACCTGCTGCACGGCCTGTCAGGCGGCTACGTGCCGGCCGGCCCGAGTGGCTCGCCCACGCGCGGCATGGCCCACATCCTGCCAACCGGCCGCAATTTCTATTCGGTCGATCCGCGCAGCGTGCCGTCGCAATCGGCCTGGCGGGTGGGGCAGCAACTGGCGCGTGAGGTGCTGGAGCGCTACCACCGCGAGACCGGAGAGTACCCGGAAAGCGTGGCGATCAGCATCTGGGGCACCAGCGCCATGCGCACCCACGGCGACGATGTCGCGCAGATCCTGGCGCTGCTAGGCGTGCGCCCGGTGTGGCGTGCCGAAAGCCGCCAGGTAAGCGGCGTGGAAGTGATTCCTCTCGACGAATTGAAACGCCCGCGCATCGACGTCACCACTCGCATCAGCGGCTTTTTCCGCGACGCCTTCCCGCAACTGATCGACCTGGTGGACGATGCCGTCAACCAGGTGATCCAGCTGGACGAGCCGCTCACGCACAACTTCGTGCGCAAGCACTACCTGGCCGAACTGGCCGGTTTGATGGCCGAAGGCGTGGCGCAGGGCGAAGCGGAAACGCGCGCCGCCTACCGCATCTTCGGCGCCAAGCCGGGAGCGTATGGCGCCGGCGTGCTGCCGCTGATCCAGCACCGCAACTGGGAAGCCGATGGGGATTTTGCCGAGGCGTACGTCAACTGGGGCGGCTATGCGTATGCGCGCGGTACCCAGGGCTCGGACCAGCGCGACGCCTTCCGCACCCGTCTGAACGGCGTGCAGATCGCGCTGCACAACCAGGACAACCGCGAACACGATATTTTCGACAGCGACGACTACCTGCAATTCCATGGCGGGATGATTGCCACCATCCGCGCGCTGAGCGGCCAGCAGCCGCGCCATTATTTTGGCGACAGCCACGATCCGTCGCGCGCCCAGGTACGCGATCTCAAGGAAGAAACCCTGCGCGTGTTCCGCTCGCGCGTGGTCAATCCCAAATGGCTGGCCAGCATCCAGCGCCACGGCTACAAGGGCGGCCTGGAACTGACCGCCACCGTCGATTACCTGTTCGGTTACGACGCCACGGCGCAGGTCATGGACGACTGGATGTACGAAGACGTGGCGCAGTCGTACGGTTTCGACTCCACCATGCAGCAGTTCCTGCAGGAGGCCAATCCATGGGCGCAGAACGCCATTGCCGAGCGCCTGCTGGAAGCGGCCACGCGCGGCATGTGGGCCGAGCCGAAGCCGGAAACGCTGGAACGCCTGCGCGAGCTGTACCTGCGCAGCGAAGCGCTGCTGGAAGAGCGCGGCGAAACCCCGCGTAACGGTTAAGGGCTGATAGATGACGAATTTTCCTTTCAGCGCCATCGTGGGGCAAGAGCAGTTGCGCAAGGCCTTGATGCTGTGCGCGGTCGATCCCGGCATCGGCGGCGTGCTGATACGCGGCGACAAGGGCACGGCCAAGAGCACGGCCGCGCGTGCGCTGGCCGAGGTGCTGCCGCCGATTGAACTGGTCCCTGGTTGCGCCTTCAACTGCACGGTGGACTCGCCGTGCGAGCACTGCCCAACCTGCAGCCAGGCCGACCGCGTGGCCACACTGTCGCCGGTGCCGTTCGTCACGCTGCCGCTGGGCGCCACCGAAGACCGCGTGCTGGGCAGCCTTGATCTGTCGCGCGCCCTGAACGGCGGCCAGAAGGCATTCCAACCCGGCTTGCTGGCCGCCGCCTATCGTGGCCTGCTGTATATCGATGAAGTCAACCTGCTGGCCGACCACCTGGTGGACGTGCTGCTGGACGTGGCGGCCATGGGCGTGAACCGCGTGCAGCGCGAGGGCCTGTCGGTCAGCCACCCCGCGCGCTTTACGCTGGTGGGCACCATGAACCTGGAAGAGGGCGACCTGCGCCCGCAACTGCTGGACCGCTTCGGCCTGATGGTGGAAGTCACCGCCCCGCGCGAAAAAGCGGTGCGCGCCGAGGTGGTACGCCGCCGCATCGGCTTCGAGGCTAATCCTGCCGCCTACGTGGAATCGTGGCGCGCGCAGCAGGATGCCTTGCAGGCCAGGCTGGCCACGGCGCAGGAGCTGTTGCCGCAAGTGCAGCTCGACGACGCGCTGCTCGATCTGATTAGCCACCTGTGCTGCGAACTGGAAGTAGCCAGCCTGCGCGCGGACATCGTCATGTACAAGACCGCGCGGGCGATTGCCGCACTTGACGGCCGTATCGAGGTCACGCCGCAGGACATACGCGGCGCGGCCGAACTGGTGCTGCCGCACCGCCGCCGCCGCAAGCCGTTCGAGCAGCCGGGCCTGAACCAGGACAAGCTCGATGACTTGATGCGGCAGGCGCAGGACGAGTCGCCGCCGCAGGATTTGCCGCCGGATGACATGGGCAGCGGCCAGCGCACGCAGGACAACCAGCAGAACGGCGGCGGGCAGCAAGCGCAGGGGAGCGGTCAACCCGGCAACGAGCCAGAGCAGGCGATAGAACCGCCGGATGGCGCGCAGCAACCGCATGGCAGCGAGCAGTTCGAAAGCGAGCAGCCGCAGAATGGCGAGCAGCAAGATGGCGAACAGCCGCAACGCGGTCAGGCAGAACAAGTATTTGCCGCCGCAGCCGGCGGGCCGACCGCGCGTATTTCAGTCGAGGCGCAGTCGGCTCCCGGCGATTCCGCCGCAGCCGGCCGCCGCAGCGTCGCCCGGCAGGCATCGCGCGGCCACGTGCTGCGCGCAGTGCCCAACGAGCAGCCGACCAGCATCGCCATCGGCGCCACCTTGCGCAGCGCCGCGCTGCGGGGCGCGGGCGGCGGCGTGCAGGTCACGCGCGCCGATCTGCACCAGCAGGTACGGGTAGGCACCAGTGCCAACCTGATACTATTCGTGGTCGATGCCTCGGGTTCGATGGCGGCGCAGCGGCGCATGGAAGCGCTCAAGGGCGCGGTGGTCAATTTGCTCACCGACGCCTATCAGCAGCGCGACGAAGTGGCGGTGGTGGCGTTTCGCGGCCAGCGCGCCGAGCTGCTGCTGGCGCCCACGCGCAGCGTCGATCTGGCCGAGCAGGGCCTGCGTGAACTGCCCACGGGCGGGCGCACGCCGCTGCCGCACGCGCTGCAACTGGCGCTGGAAACCTTGCAGCGTGCCGGCGCCAATGCCAGGGCCAATCCGCCGCTGCTGGTGCTGCTCACGGACGGCAAGGGCAATGTGCCGATCAGCGAAGGCGGCGATCCGTGGCGCGAGTCGCTGGCATTGGCGGAGCTGCTGGCCGAACGTCGCGTGCCGGCGCTGGTGATCGATACCGAAAACGGCTATCTGCGCCTGGGACGCGCCGCGCAACTGGCGCAGGCGCTGGGCGCCGAGTGTTTGACACTGGAAGAATTATCGGCCGACAGCCTGGCGCTGACGGTCCGGGCACGACTGGCCTGACGCCGGTCTCGTAAAGTTATCAGGAGTAGTAATGATTATTTGTATAGGCGCCGGCCCCGGCGACATCGGTTACCTGACCCAGCGCGGCGCGGAGTTGATCCGTGACGCCGACGTGGTGGCCGGCTTCGAGGCTGTGCTCAACGTGGTGCGCAGCCTGATTCCCGAGACCGCGCGTGTGATCAGCATGGGTTACCGCGACCAGGTCGAGCAGCTCGACAAGGTGGCAGTGGAACACCACGCCGGCAAAAAATGCGTGGTCGTGTTCATGGGCGATATCCATTTCAGCGGCTTCCAGTATCTAGAACGCGTGGAGCGCGCCTGCGGCCACCCGGTCGAATCGCTGCCAGGCATTTCGTCGGCGCAGATCCTGGCGTCTCGCGCCAAGGTGTGCTTCGACGAGACCACGTTCATTACCTTCCACCGCCGTGGCGACCTGGAACCATTCAAACGCCACCTGGTGCACGTGCTGCAAGACCAGCGCAACGCCATCGTGATCCCGTGCCCGTGGGATGCGGCGCGCTCGTTCATGCCGTGGCATATCGCCAAGTACCTGATCGAACAGGGCATCCCGCCGAACCAGCCCACCGAAGTGTGGGAAAACCTCACCCGTGGCGAAGCCGAGTGGCATGGCACGCTGGCCGAATGCGCCGAGCGCGAAGTGTCGGACATGAGCATCATGCTGATCCGCACCATGGCGCCGATGGCCAGCCAGATCGAACCGGCGCCGGTGGTGGCATGAGCGGTGGCGATCAATTCGGCATCGTGATCGCGGGCCATGGCAGCCGCGACCCGGACGCCGTGCGCGAATTCGAAGCGCTGGTGGAGCTGATCAAGCTGCGCGCGCCGCAGGACGTGGTCACCCACGGCTACCTGGAATTCGCCACGCCGACGATTGCGGAAGCGGTGGCGGCCAACCTGGCCGGCGGCACCAGACAGGTAGCGATCGTGCCCGGCGTGCTGCTGGCTGCCCGTCACGCCAAGAACGACATGCCAGCCGAAATGCAGGCCGCCGCGCGCGACTATCCCGAGATCGATTTCCACTTCGGGGCGCCGATGAACCTCGATCCCAAGCTGCTGCAACTGGCGCAGGAGCGCATCGTCGCTGCTGAGGCACTGTCACCCAATACCGTGCGCCGCTCGGACACCTGCCTGGTGGTCGTCGGTCGTGGCACCACCGACCCCGACGCCAACGGCGAAGTGGCCAAGCTGGCGCGCATGCTCGAAGAAGGGCTGGGCTTCGGTGCGGCCTACGTCTGCTATTCCGGAACCGCCAGTCCGCTGGTTGCCGACGGCCTGCGCAGCGCCGCAAAGCTCGGCTACGCGCGCGTGGTGGTGCTGCCGTTCTTCCTGTTCGACGGTGTGCTGGTCAAGCGCATCTACGCTGCGGCCGACGACCTGGCCGAGCGCGAGCCGGGCCTGGAAGTGCTCAAGGCCGGCTACCTGGGCGTGCATCCGTTGATGGCCGACGTGATGATCGAACGCGCGCGCGAAGCGGTGGCCGGTCGCGCGGCGATGAACTGCTCGCTGTGCAAGTACCGCGTGCAGATCGTCGGCTTCGAGCAGCAGGTGGGCGAGCCGCAGCAGGCGCATCACCTGGCGGTGCGTGCGCTATCGGCCAGGCTGAACGAGCCGGTTGCGGCGCAACCGACGCAGTACAAACCTTACCTGCCGCATCCGATCGAAGCGGAGAGTTTCCGCATCATCGCCGACGGCCGCGACTGGACGCCATTCCCGCAGGACCAGCTGACCATCCTGCAACGGCTGGTGCACACCAGCGGCGACTTCGACGCCGTCAACGACATGTATTTCTCGCCGGGCGCGGTGGACAGCGGCATCCGCGCGCTGCTGCGCTGCAAACGCATCCTCACCGATGTGACCATGGTGCAGACTGGGCTCAAGCGCGCGCTGCTCGAAGAGCTGGGCATCGACACCTGGTGCGGCGTGCATGACCGCGAAACGCATTTGATGTCCGAACAATACGGCATCACCCGTTCGGCGGCCGGCATTCGCCGTGGCTGGGAAAAATTCGGCAACGACGTGGTGGTCTCGATCGGCGACGCGCCGACCGCGATTGCCGAAGCCACGCGCCTGATCCGCGACCATGGCTGGCGCCCGCAACTGGTGATCGGCCTGCCGGTGGGCTTTGTCGGCACGCGCGAGACCAAGGAAGATTTGCGCCGCTGCCTGCAAGTGCCGCGCATTACCAACCGCGGCACGCGCGGCGGTTCGCCGTGGGCGGCCAGCGTGGTCAATGGTCTGATGATCGATGCGTTGAACGGCTTGGCGGCGCAACAAGCGGCTGAACAAGCGGCAGAACCGGCGGCAGTGCCGAGGGAAGATGTCGCTGGCTGAACGCCAGCCGTTCGACCTTGGCGTCCTGGCCCTGAACGGCTTGCGGCGCGGACGCACCACGGGCAGTTGCGCCACGGCGGCCGTCAAGGCGGCACTGCGGCTGCTGCTGCAAGGCGTGCGCGTATCGAAGGTGGATATCGGCCTGCCCGATGGCGCCCATTACTTGTCGGTGCCGATCCAGGCGGTGGAGTGGCTCGAGCCGGGGCAGGTGGTGCGCGCCGAAGTGATCAAGGATGGCGGCGACGATCCCGATAACACGCACGGCGCCACCATCTTCGCGGAAGTGCGGCGCAACGAGGCCGGCGAGGTGCGGTTCTTCGCCGGCCGTGGCGTGGGCACGGCAACCTTGCCCGGTTTGCGGGTGGCGGTGGGCGAACCGGCCATCAACCCGGTGCCACGCAAGATGATGCGCGAGGCCGTGGCCGATGTGATGCAGGGCGCAGAGCAGGGTTTTGATCTGACCATTGGCTGCGAAGGCGGCGAGATCATCGCCACCAAGACCTTCAATCCGCGCCTGGGCATTGTGGGCGGCATCTCGATCCTCGGCACGTCCGGCATCGTGGAACCGATGTCGCTGTCCACGTGGATTGCGTCGGTGGAGGTGTATATCCGGGTGGCGCTGGCGGGAGACCAGCAGTGCGTGGCTTACCTGCCGGGCAAGATCGGCCGTGAGTTCGCGCGCGACGTGTTGCAGCTGCCGGAGAAGCGCACGGTGCAGATCGCGAACTTCCTCGGCGACGCGCTCGATTTTACCGAGCAGGTGCTGGTGGAAGAGCAGCGCACGCTCGACGTGTTGTGGCTGGCCGGCCACCCGGGCAAGCTGGCCAAGGTGCTCGACGGCTGGTGGGATACGCATTCGAGCAAGAGCAAGATGGCCATGGGTGGCGTGGCCCGCGTGGCTTCGGAAATGGGATACGCACCAGCGATGGTGCAGCAAATTGAAAACGCCAATACAGTGGAAGCAGCAATGGATATATTAAGGCAGGAACCGGGCGCGCCAGCCTTCTGGCGCGAAATCGAACACCGCATCGCGGCGCTGGCGCGCGCGCGTGTGCCCTCGGCGCGCCGCATCGAGGTGCGCCTGTTCGACCTGGCCGGCAATCTGCTCGGAGAGCACGCATGAAGCTCGGGACTCTTTACGGCATCGGCGTCGGCCCCGGCCCGGCCGGCTTCGTACCGGTGGCGGCGCTCGAGGCGCTGAGGCACGCGGACCTGATCTACGCGCCGCGCGCGCGGGGCGCAGCCGATTCGGTGGCGCTGCAATGCCTGGCCAGCGCCGGTTTCATTCCCGCCCCGGACAAGCTGCGCGAGATCGAGTTCAATATGGACCCGGACCGCTCGGTACTGAGCGAGCATTACGCCCAGCTGGCTGATGCGCTGGCGGTGGAACTGCGGGCGGGCCGCAACGTGGCCTACCTGACCATCGGCGACTCGCTCACGTATTCGACTTACGGCTACGTACTGGCCGGGCTGCGCGAACGGATTCCCGATCTGCCGCAGCGCACGTTCCCCGGCATTACCAGCTACGCGGCGGCGGCATCGGCGCTGGCCTGGCCGCTGGGCGAGGGCAAGGAACGGGTGCTGATCCTGCCATGCCCGGAGACGCCGCAAGAGCTGCGCCACGAGATCGAAACCCACGATATCGTGGTGCTGATGAAGGTGGGTACGCGCCTGCCATGGGTGCTCGACCTGCTGCGCGAGATGAAGATCGCCGACCACTGCGCGTTCGCGCGCCGGATCGGTTTGCCGGGTGAACTGCTGGCGTCCGGCGTGGCCGACCTGGTGGCCGATGATGCGATGGGTTACCTGGCCACCTTGCTGGTGCGCCGCAACCCGCGAAAGGACAGATAAATGAAAGTGTATTTTGTAGGCGCCGGCCCTGGCGCCGCCGATTTGATCACCCTGCGCGGCGCGCGCCTGCTGGGCAGCGTGCGCATGGTGCTGTACGCGGGTTCGCTGGTACCGGTGGAAATGCTCAGCCATTGTGCGCCCGACACCGAACTGCTCGACACCGCGCAGATGGACCTCGAACAGCAGCAGGCCTGCTATGTGCGCGCCAAGGAACAGGACATCGACGTGGTGCGTTTGCACTCGGGCGACCCGGCCATTTACGGCGCCACCGCCGAGCAGATGCGCCGCCTCGAAGCGCTGGGCATCGAGTATCAAATCGTGCCGGGCGTGTCGTCGTTTACGGCGGCAGCCGCTGCCATCGGCACCGAACTGACCAAGCCGGAAGTGTCGCAAAGCGTGATCCTCACGCGCGTCTCTGGCCGCGCATCGGCCGTGCCGGAACTGGAATCGATTGCACGGCTGGCCGAGCACCGCGCCACCATGTGCATCTTCCTCTCCGGGCCGCACCTGAAGAAAATCGTTACCGACCTGCTGCTGCACTATCCGCCGGAAACGCCGGTGAGCCTGGTGCACCGCGCCACCTGGCCGGAGCAGCGCAGCTATACCGGCACGCTGGGCACGATCCTGGAAGAGACCAAGCGCGGCGCCTGGAATCTCACCACGATGATGCTGGTGGGCGCGGCGCTCGACAAGGGCATCGCGGCCGAATCGAGCCTGTATTCGAAAGATTTCACCCATTTGTTCAGGGTGGTGAAAAAGAACGAGGAAGCGGCATGACATCCGCCGCACCGCTCGGCATCTGGCTGGTGCGCCCCGAAGGGGAAGCGCTGGCTGCCGCCTTGCAGGCACGCCTTGGCGGCGACATCTACCGCCCGTGGATCCAGCCGGACCTGGCGCAAAAGACCCAGTTCGCCGCCAGCTATCGGCGCCATGCGCAATGGATCATGGTGGGCGCCAGCGGCATCGCCGTGCGCTTCCTCGAAGGGCTGCCGGTCGATAAGCATACGGATCCCGCCGTGGTGGTGATCGACGAAGCAGGGCGCCACGCTGTGGCGCTGTTGTCCGGTCACGAGGGTGGCGGCAATATCCTGGCGTACCGGGTGGCAAACGTGGTGGGCGCGGCGCCCGTGGTCACCACCGCCACCGAAGCATTGAAGCCGCTGACGGTCGGTATCGGCTGCCGCAAGGGCGTGCCGGCCGCTCGCATCGAGGCAGCGGTCGTGCAGGCCTTGCTGTCTGCCGGCGACTACGGCATGCGCGACGTGCGCGAAGTGGCGACGGTGGACTTGAAGGCGCAAGAGCCGGGCTTGCTGGCGTTCTGCCTCCAGCATGACCTCCCGCTGCGCGTGTTCGCACGCGCCACCCTGGCCGCGCGGCCTTGGGTCACGAAGCCGTCGGACTGGGTACAACAGAATGTGGGACTGAACGGGGTGTGCGAACCCTGCGCCCTGGTGGCAAGCCCGCGTGGCGCGCTGCTGGTACCGAAAATGAGCCTGGACGGCGTCGCCGTTGCAGTGGTGCTGGATAAATGGATGGAAATTTGATGAGTGGTGTTTTGAATCTGGTCTCGGTGGGCCCCGGTTACGAGGACTTGATCGTCCCGCGTGCGATTGCGGCCCTGAAGGACAGCGACGTGATCGTCGCCTACGAACTGTATCTGCGCTGGATCGCGCCCCATATCGAGGGCAAGCAGATTTTCAGTCCGCCGTTGACGCAGGAGCGCGAACGCGCGCAACTGGCGATCGAGCATGCGCGCAATGGCGCCAGGGTCTCGCTGATTTCGAGTGGCGACATCGGCATCTACGCGATGGCCGCGCTGGCGTACGAGGAAATGCGCGAGGACGACACCTACACGGTGAACCTGGTGCCGGGCGTGACGTCGGCCAATGCCTGCGCATCGCTGCTCGGCTCTCCGCTGTCGCACGACTTTGCGACCTTGAGCCTGTCGGATCTGCTGTGCCCCTGGGAGTGGATCGAACACCGCGCGCGCCACATCGCCCAGGCCGACCTGGCCTGCGTAATGTACAACGTGCAGAGCGCCAGCCGCCAGGAAGGCGTGTACCGCGTGCTGCAACTGATGCTCGAATCGAAAGCGCCTGGCACCCTGTGCGGCGTGGTGCGCAATGCGTACCGCCCCGGTCAGCAGGTGGACATTTATCGCCTCGACGAACTGCCCGGCCTGAAGTTCGACATGCTGACCACCATCGTGGTCGGCAACCGGTTTACGGCAAAAAAGCGCGGCCAGATTTTCACCCCGCGCGGATATAACGACTGGGCGCAGCCGGAAGGTCCAAAAACACAACAGGAAGATCAACTGCCCGGGAATGCGGTATGGGTCTTCTCCGGCACCAGCGACGGCAATGCGCTGGCCGCCGACCTGGCCGCAGCCAATATCGGCCCGGTGGTGGTGTCGGCCGCCAGCGATCATGGCGGAGAAATCGCGCGCCAGGATTGCCCGGGCGTTGCCATCTGGTCGGGCCGGCAGGGCGTGGAAGCGCGCCGCCGCGTGTTGAACGCCAAGGGCGCGCGCATGCTGCTCGACGCCACCCATCCGTATGCGCGCAATATGTCGGAACAACTGATGGCGCTTTCAACGGAGCTGGGGATTCCCTACGTGCGCTTCGAGAGGCCCAGCGAGTACGCGCCGCACGATGGCGAAGCGTGCGCCACGATCGAGGACGCGGCTGCACGCGCCGTGGCCTCAGGCCAGCGCATCTTCCTGGCCACTGGCTCGAAAGACCTGGCCACCTTCATGCAAACTCCGAGCGCGGCTGACAAACAATGGTTCGTGCGTCAGACCGCCGAACCGGAACTGATCGAACGCGCCCTGGCGCTGGGCATCCCGCGCGAGCGCATCTGCGCCATGCAGGGGCCGTTCTCGGCCGAGTTCAATACCGCGCTGTGGCGCGACTGGGGCATCGACTGCGTGGTGACCAAGGACTCCGGCGGCGCTGGCGGTTACCAGGCCAAGGTGCAGGCGGCCAAGGCGCTCGGCATTCCGCTGCTGGTCGTGGCGCGGCCGCAACTGGCTTATCCGGCCATGGTGGCCAATGTGGCCGATGTCGTCGATGCGCTGCACGAACTCAAGCCGGGACCAGCCGCAGCATGAAGCAGCTGATTCCCGTCACCATCGTTACGGGCTTTCTCGGCGCCGGCAAGACCACGTTGCTGCGCAGCCTGGTCGAGCGCCGTCAGACGCGCCGGCTGGCGTTGCTGATCAACGAGTTCGGCGAGATCTCGGTGGACGGCGCCGTGGTGCGCGATGCGGTGGGGGCCAACACGCAGATACACGTGCAGGACTTCGCCCACGGCCTGATCGCCTACGGCGACGACGAGCAGTTCGTGCCGGCCATGCTGGCCCTGGCCGCGCGTCGCGCCAACATCGACCATGTGCTGATCGAGACGTCCGGCCTGGCGCTGCCCACGGCCGTGATGGAGCAGTTGCAAGGCCCCGAACTGGCCGAGCACTTCATCCTCGACGCCACGCTGGCCGTGGTCGATACGCCGCTGCTGCTGTCGGACCGCTTCGAACACGGTGGCGGCGACGCACCGGCCGCCACCATGTTCGACCAGCAGCTCGAGTATGCCGACGTGGTGGTGTTCAACAAGATCGATGGCGTCGATGAAGACGCTCTACTGGCGGCCGAAACGCGGGTGCGCGAACGCGCGCCCAAGGTGCGCTTCCTCGAACTGGCCTACAACGCGCAGCTCGATATCCGCCTGGCGCTGGGACTGCGGCTGCACCAGCCCACGCGCATCGAGCACGCCCATGTGTATGCAGCGGTGGCCACCATGCCCGGCCAGGATGCAGCGCCGCTGGCGGTGCAGACGCGGCTCAACGGCCATGCCCATTCGGGCCTGGGCGCGCACAGCCACGGCCTGGCCACCCACAAGCATTTCCACGAGCAGGATCCGGGCTGGCTGTCGTTCGTGCTGCGCAGCGATGCGCCGCAGGACGCGGACCAGCTGGCGCAGGCGCTGTCGGAAGCCGCCAGGGCCGAACCGATTTTGCGCAGCAAGGGCTATGTGCACAGCGAAGATGGCGACGGCGCCTTGCTGGTGCAGGGCGTGCGCACGCGGGTGTCGGTCCATCGCGACCGTGACCGCGCCACGGCGCCGCGCTCGCAACTGGTCTTCATCGGTTACCACATCAATCGCGGCAAGATCGCCGCGCTGCTGTCGGAACGCACCGGTACCAAATGGCACTAACGGCACTAATGGCACTAATTTAATTTATCAAAAAGGGGAAACCATGAATTCGAAAAGCAAACTGTTATTGGTAATGACACTGGCCGCAAGCGGCAGCGCCATGGCGCACCCGGGCCATGCCGAAGGTGCCGTCGCGGGCCTGATGCATCCGCTCACCGGCCTCGATCACATCCTGGCGATGGTGGCTGTGGGCCTGTGGGCCGCGCAACTGGGCGGCCGCGCGCAGTGGCTGCTGCCGGCCAGCTTTGTCGGCTTCCTGGCGGTGGGCGGTGTGCTGGGCGCCAGCGGCTTCGTGCTGCCGATGGCGGAGGCGGGCATCGTCACGTCGGTGCTGCTGCTGGGCCTTCTGATCGGCTTTGCGGTGAAACTGAAGGCCGCGCCGGCGGCGCTGGCAGTGGGCGTGTTCGCGCTGTGCCACGGCTACGCGCACGGCGTGGAAATGCCGGCCATGGGCAGCGGCATGTTGTACGGTATGGGTTTCGTGGCCGCCAGCGCCGCACTGCACGTGTCGGGCCTGGGCCTGGCGCGCGCGGTGCAATCGCGCGGCAACTGGCTGCGCGCCAGTGGCGCAGCCATTTCGCTTGCGGGTGTGTGGCTCGGTCTCGCCGCCTGATTCCGTGATTCGGGATTAACTCTCTCTCATGCCGCGCAGGTGCTCGACGTCGGTGACAGCCTTCTGCCACACGGCGTCGGCATCGCTGATCGATCCCACTTGCAGCGGCAGGTTGCAGTCCTTGAGGACTTTACCGGCCAGTGAAATCTTGTAGCGCAGCGCCGTGTATTCGATATCGTAAGTCTTCTTCTGTCCCTGCCGGCGAACATAGGTGTCGTGTGATGCTGGCATATCTCCTCCCATGGTTTGAATTCTCAGGTTAGCACGCCATCCCGAAAAGTGAAGCGAATTCGGGACGGTCGTGCTATTTGATGAAATTATCCTTGATCAGATCCAGCACGTCGCCACCGCGACCGCTGAGCACTGCCTTGGCCGAATACAGCGCGGTGCCCAGCACCTGCGCCGCCTCCACCGCTGGCGGCATCACCAGTTCGAATTTGTCGGTGGTCACGTCCAGCAGCGCCGGTCCGGGATGTGCCAGCCATTCGATCACCGCGCGCTCGAGCGCAGCGGCCGACTCCACGCGGATGCCGTGGATGCCCATGGCCTCGGCCACCCTGGCAAAGTCCGGATTTTTCAATTCCGTGTAAGCGTCGAGCAGCCCTTCGACCTTTTGTTCGAGTTCCACGAAGCCCAGCGAGCCGTTGTTGAACACTGCCACCTTGATGGCGATATTTTCCTGTACTGCAGTAATCAGGTCGCCCAGCAGCATGGTCAGACCGCCGTCGCCCGACAATGCAATCACCTGCCGGTCGGGGAAAGCCTTCTTGGCGCCCAGCGCCTGCGGCATGGCGTTGGCCATGGTGCCGTGGGTGAGGCTGATCACGGTGCGGCGGGTGCCGACTGCGCGGGTATGGCGCAGCGCCCACACCATCGGCGAGCCGCAGTCCGCCGTGAAGATGGCGTCTTCGCTGGCATGCTTGTCGATCAGCGCGGTGAGATACTGCGGACGGATGGTGTCGCCGTCGCCGGGCGTGGCGCGCTCATTGAGGTTGGACATGGCCTTGTGGTAGCGCCCCACGCAGTGATCGAGCCAGGTGCTGTCGCCCCGGGCCTGCACGCGGGGCATCAGCGCGCGCAGGGTGTCGGCAATGTCGCCCACCACGCCCAGTTCCACTGGATGACGGCGGCCCAGGTGGGTGGGATCGAGATCGATCTGGATGATGCGTGCGTGGCTCGGGTAGAACTGGCGCCACGCAAAGTCGCAGCCCAACAGCAGCAGCGTGTCGCATTCGAGCACGGCGTGATAGCCCGACTCCACGCCGAATACTCCGGTCATGCCGACGTTATACGGGTTGTTCGGCTCGATAAAATCCTTGGCGCGCGAAGTGTGGGCGATCGGCGCCTTCATGCGTTCGGCCAGCGCCATCAACGCCCCATGCGCGTGCTCGCAGCCGGAACCGCCATAAATGGCGATCTTCTGGCCGGCGTTGAGGATCTCGGCCACGCGGTTGAGATCCGTTTCCGAAGGGCGCACATGCGGCTGCGCCAGGTGCACGGAAAAGTGCGGCTCGTCGCCGGCCGGCTCCTGCGAGACGTCGATCGACAGGATGATCACTGCCACGCCGCCTTTCGACAGCGCCGCCTGCGCTGCCATGGCCGTCACGCGGCGTGCCTGCGCGGGTGTGCGGATCTCCTGGCAAAACACGCTGCACTGGTCGAAGATTGGCTTGTAATCGACTTCCTGCGGAAAATCGAAACCCAGTTCATCGCGCTTGATCTGGCTGGCGATCAGCACGACCGGCGAACGGTTGCGGTGCGCTTCGAACAGGCCGTTGACAAAGTGCAGGCTGCCCGGCCCGCACGACCCGGCGCACAGCGCCAGGCGGTTGGCCACGGTGGCCTCGGCGCCGGCGGCAAAACCAGCTACTTCTTCGTGGCGCACATGTACCCATTCGATGTCGCTGCGGCGGATGGCGTCGGTGACGTAGTTGAGCGAGTCGCCCGGCACGCCCCAGCAGTGCCTGGCGCCTGCCTGCTGCAAGGTTTCGATGACGACTTCCGCGACTGTTTTTGCCATGGGGTGGTTCCTTGGTATGGTGAGTGGTATCGGTGGATAGCCGATCATGTGGCGTTCACCGCATGCCGTATGTTCGTTGCCGCACGCTAGGCGGCGTTGCACTGCGACGCGGTGTGACTGCTGGCTGATAATGCAGGCATACCATTCATTACAGCGATGCCATGTCCAAGTCCAAGTCCAAGCCCACCACCGATCATGTCGATACCGGTAGCGTGCGCGTGCGCGGCGCCCGCGAGCACAATCTGAAAAACGTCGATGTCGATATCCCGCGCAATGCACTGGTGGTGTTTACCGGCGTTTCCGGTTCCGGCAAATCATCGCTTGCCTTCGGCACGCTGTACGCCGAGGCCCAGCGCCGCTACCTGGAGTCGGTGTCGCCGTATGCGCGCCGGCTGTTCCACCAGATGGCCGTGCCCGAGGTGGACAGCATCGACGGCCTGCCGCCGGCCGTGGCCCTGCAACAGCAGCGCGGCGCCCCCACCACGCGGTCGTCGGTGGGCAGCGTCACCACGCTGTCGAATTCGATGCGCATGCTGTATTCGCGTGCCGGCGATTATCCGGCCGGGCAGGAATTGCTGTACGCGGAATCGTTCTCGCCCAATACGCCGCAAGGCGCGTGCCCACAGTGCCACGGTCTGGGCCGCGTGTACGAAGCGACCGAGCAATCGATGGTGCCCGACGACAGCCTGACCATCCGCGAACGCGCGGTAGCTGCCTGGCCCACTGCCTGGCACGGCCAGAACCTGCGCGACATCCTGGTCACGCTCGGACATGACGTTGATACGCCGTGGCGCGATCTGCCCAAAAAAGTGCGCGACTGGATACTGTTTACCGACGAGCAGCCCACGGTGCCGGTGTACGCGGGCCTGACGCCCGCCGAAACCAAGCGGGCATTGAAGCGCAAGGAAACCCCGAGCTACCAGGGCACGTTTACCGGCGCGCGTAAATATGTGCTGCAAACCTTTGCCGGCACCGAAAGCGCGATCATGAAAAAGCGCGTGGCGCAGTACCTGGTCGGCATGGATTGCCCGACGTGCCACGGCAAACGGCTGCGCACGGAATCGCTGTCGGTCACGTTCTGCGGCCACGACATCACCGAGATTGGCCGGTTGCCGCTCAAGCGCCTGGCCGAACTGCTGCTGCCGTTCGCCGAAGGGCGCGCCGTCAAACCGAAGGACGCCGCCAGGCATCCGGAAAAAGCCATCGTCACCCAACGCATCGCCGAGGACCTGGTGGCGCGCCTGGGCGTGCTGCTCGACCTGGGCCTCGGTTACCTGAGCATGGAGCGCGCCACGCCCACCTTGTCGCCGGGAGAATTGCAGCGCCTGCGGCTGGCGACGGCCGTGCGTTCATCGCTGTTCGGCGTGGTGTATGTGCTCGACGAACCGTCTGCGGGTCTGCATCCGGCCGACACCGAAGCGCTGCTGCGCGCGCTCGACCGGCTTAAGGGCGCAGGCAATTCGCTGTTCGTGGTCGAACATGCGCTCGACGTAATCCGCCACGCCGACTGGATCGTCGATGTGGGACCGCAGGCCGGAGAACACGGCGGCAAAGTGCTGTACAGCGGCACGCCGGACGGTTTGCGCGACGTGGCCGAATCGCGTACGGCCGGCTACCTGTTCGAGCGTATCGAACGCGATGCCCGGCCTCCACGCGCAGCCACCGGCAGCCTGCAACTGCGCGGTATCGAGCGCAACAACCTGCGCGCAGTCGATGTCGATATTCCGCTCGGCGTGATGACCTGCGTGAGCGGCGTGTCCGGCTCCGGCAAATCGAGCCTGGTGAGCCAGGCGCTGGTGCAGCTGGTGCGCGCACAACTGGGGCAGGATCATGTCGATGCCGAGCCGGAAGGCGCCGATCCGATGCTCGACGTCGGCGACGCGGGTGGTGCGATACCGCTCAAGGGCCGTATCGTCCACGGCATGCAGGGCGTGCGCCGGCTGGTACAGGTCGATCAGAAGCCGATCGGCCGCACGCCGCGCTCCAACCTGGCCACCTACACCGGCCTGTTCGACCACGTGCGCAAGCTGTTTGCCGCCACCCGCGCGGCGCGCGCCCGCAAGTTCGATGCCGGGCGTTTCTCGTTCAACGTCGCCAAGGGCCGTTGCCCCAACTGCGCGGGCGAGGGCTTCGTCATGGTGGAGCTGCTGTTTTTACCGAGCGTGTACGCGCCATGTCCCGAGTGCGAGGGCGCACGCTACAACCCGGAGACGCTGGCCGTGCGCTACAACGACCGTAATATCGCCGAGGTATTGAAACTCACCGTCGATGCGGCAGCCGAGTTCTTTGCCGACCAGCCGCCGCTGCGCCACGCGCTCGACGTGCTGCGCGCGGTGGGCCTCGGTTACCTGCGCCTGGGCCAGCCGGCCACCGAGCTGTCGGGTGGCGAGGCGCAGCGCATCAAGCTGGCAACCGAATTGCAGCGCGCCAGCCGGGGCGACACTTTATATGTGCTCGATGAACCGACCACCGGCCTGCATCCGTCCGATATCGATCTGCTGCTCACGCAATTGCATGGGCTCGTCGATGCGGGCAATACGGTGGTGCTGGTCGAGCACAATATGCAGGTGCTGGCGGCGGGGGACTGGGTGATCGACGTGGGGCCGGGAGCTGGCGAGGAGGGGGGCGCGATCGTGTTTGCGGGCACGCCGGCAACGCTGGCGAAGTGCAAGGGAAGCCGGACAGCTCCTTATTTGCGAAAAATGCTTGGTTAGCTGGTTTTGGTTCCTTCGGTCCCGCCTGCGCGGGACCGAAGAAATTCCGGCTGCAGAATCACACCGGCGGCTGGTTTTTCACGGAGTTGCGGTACTTGAGCCGTGCTGCGTCGCGTTTGACCGCTTCCGCCGCGATATTGCTGGCCTTGATCAGGCGCCGCTCGTCCTTGCCCCGGTGCTGGGCGATATGCTTGTTGCCGATGCGCTTGGTCATGATGTCTCCGTGTGATGAAAGGTGGAGCACCGAGCATAGACCCGGCAACCGGGACGCTCTGTTAGTCAGCTAACCGAAAGTCTACGAACAGCTGAAGTTCGCCGCATCCTCGATACTGCCGCTGCCCTTGTACTTTGCGGCTTTCGGATACGGGCACAGTGGCCGGGAACGCGCCGGCGACCATGCCGCCGGTACGCTGGCGTTCACACCACCGGCATTGCCCGCGCCGCGTGCGCTGGCCGTCACGCTGTCGGGCGCCACGCCTTTTTCCACCCAGTTCACCAGAGGCGTCAGCATGTCGAACTGCTCGGCGCTTGGCCCGCCCGAGCAGTGGTTCATGCCCGGCACCTGGTAGTAACGCGCGAAGTTGGAAGCGTCGCCGCCGTTGGCGGTGCGCAGGCCGTCGTACCAGGCGGCGCTGTCGTTGCTCGAGAAAATGGGATCGCTTGTGCCGTGATAGACCATCATCTTGGCGCCGCGATTTTTCAGCTGCGACAAATCGGTGGCATTGGGCGGCACCATGAACGACAGCGCGCTCTCCGTGAACAGGCCGCTGGTGGCGCCCACCTTGGTCAGCATGGCGGCAAGGTCGCCGTCGCGCACGAACGCCGCACCGTCGAACGTGGCGCCGTTTTCCGGCGGCGCCTGGAATACCAGGCCCACCGCGCCCGAGTCGCGCGTGGTCGGGCTGCTGAACTTCCAGCTGGCCCAGTCGGAAGTCGCCAGGCCCGCATCGTAAGGGAAACTGGTATAAATTCTGGTGCCGGCTGCCGTGGTGGCGCCGGCAAACAGGCCGCCGATGGTGGTTTTTTGCGCCACGCTCAAACAGCTGCCGTCGCGCGCGCCGGTACAGGTAGCCACATCGCGATTGAGGTCGAACGCCGCCTGGCACGCTTGCGTGTTCTGCACCATGCCGTCGGTGGCGCCATCGAGCGCGTCGCACTTGGCCAGCACCGCGTTGGACACCAGCGTGCGCTCGGCCGCCGTAAAACCGGTGGACGGATCGCCGGCGGTGGTGGCCAGCGAGGCGTAGGCCTTGCCGCCGGCGATGTTGGCCACTGCCGCCAACGGCAGCCGGTAGCCGGGGTTGCCGACCAACACGCCGTCGTACTGGTCGGCGTAGCGCGCTGCCGCCACCATCGCGTGGCGCCCGCCGTTGGAGCACCCGCCGATGTACGAGCGGTCCGGCTTTTTGCCGTACGCGGTTTCGATCAGGCTCTTGGCCATCGGCGTGAGCTTGCCCACGGCCTGGTAGCCGTAGTCGAGTCGTGCCTGCGGATCGGCGCCAAAGAAGGGCGTGGGCGCGCCATGGCCGGCGTCGGAACTGATCACGGCGAAGCCCTGGTTCAAGGCGTTGTCCAGCGGGCCGCCACCGCCCACCGGGCCGGTGGCCGGCACCACCGAGCCATCGAGACCGCCGTTGGCCTGATAGAAGAAGCGCCCGTTCCAGTTGGTGGGCAGGCGCATCTCGAAGCCGATCGCGTAGCGCTGGCCATCGACCGTGCTCACGCGGTCGAACATGCGGCCGGTGACCTGGCAGTGTGCCGGCACCGGCTTGCCGGCGATGGTGAGCGCACCGGCCGCAATGGCATTGGCGGCGGTGATGGTGGTGTTGGCAAGCTGGATCTTTGTCGCCAGGTCGGTGCACGATGCCAGCGTGGCGCCGGTGGCGGCGGCCAGTTGCGGCAGGGCCGGGGTGGCGGGCGTATTCGAGCCCAGGTTGGAGCTGCCGCCGGAGCAGGCGGTCAGCAGCAGGTTGGCGGCGATGATCGATAGTTTGAGCGTGGGTTGCATGGTGTCTCCTCGGTTCATTGCAAAAGCATGGGACGAGCCGGCCCGCGCAGCGTCTGCGGCTGCGTCGGACCTCGGGTGTACTACGGGTGGAAAGTTACTGCGGCGGGACGTCTTTGAGGGTGCCGATCGGCTGGTTCAGCAGCTTGCCGCTCACCTTGCGCACCTCTCGGATGTACATGTTCTGCACGATGTCGCGGGTGGCGGGATCGATGCTGATCGGGCCGCGCGGGCTGTCGAGCTTCATGCCGCTCAACACTTTGACAGCTTCGTCGCCGCTGATGTCGCCCTTGAGCTTACGGGCGGTCTCGTAGATCATGGCCATGGTGTCGTAGGCGGCCACGGTCACAAAGGTCGGCGGCGGACGGTTGGGCAGGGCGGCGGCGTAGGCGGCCAGGAAGGCCTTGTTGGCCGGGTTGTCCAGCGCGGTCGAGTAGTTCAGTACCGTGATGGCGCCCAGCGCGCGGTCACCCAGCGCTTCCAGCGTCGGCGAATCGCTGGTCATGTCGCCCACGCCCAGGAACTTGATGCCTGCCTTGTCCAGCCCCTTGTCGCTGAAAGCCTTGAGCAGCGCGGTGCCGTCCTCCGACCCCGGCGCGAAGAAGAACAGTGCATCGGGTTTTTCATCCTTGATGCGCTGGATGAATGGCGAGTAGTCGGGATTGGCCAGCGGCGAACGGGCCGATCCCACCACCTTGCCGCCGGCAGCCGTGAAGCCCTTGACGAACTTGGCCTCGGCGTCGTGGCCGGTGCTGTAGTCGCTCACCAGCGTGTATACCTTGCCCACCTTGTTCTGGCCCGACCAGGTGCCGAACGGCTCCGTCATCTGGTGCATGGTCATGCTGGTGCGCAGCATGTATGGCGACTTCGACGTGATGCCGGTGGTGACCGCGTTCATGACGATCATCGGAATCTTGGCCTTGGTGGCAATCGGCGCCACGGCCAGCGCACTTGGCGTGAGCGAGAAGCCCACCAGGAACTGCACCTTGTCGCGCGAGATCAGCTCCTGCGCGGCGCGCTTGGACAGGTCGGCATTGCTGCCGCCGTCGTCGCGGTAGATGATCTCGATCTTCTTGCCCGCCACGGTGCTGCCGTACTGCTGCATATAGGTCTTGATACCGTCTTCGAACGGCTTGCCGATATTGGCAAATGGTCCGGTCAGCGCGGCAATCACGCCGACCTTGATGGTGTCCTGGGCATATGCCGCATTCATGGTTAGCATTGCCGCGCCTACCGTCAGGCTCATGGCGGCCAGTTTGATGATTTTCATAGTGTCTCCGTTATAGTTGGTGATTTTTATCAGTTGCTATTCAGCGGTGATAACCTGTGGATCCGACCCCTCGTATAAAGCGTTGACCGTGGCCGCGCGGCGCGTGAGCACCGCTGCCTGGTTGATCGAGCCCTTGTCGGTGAGCTCGCGCTGATCGATGGACGGCGGCTCCGCCTGCAACAGCAGGCGGTCGATGCGCATCGACGAGCCGCTCGCGTCCTGGTTCAGGCGTTGCAGCAATTGCCGGAACCATTCCCGTACCGGCGCGCTGGCCAGCACCTCGGCGGCAGTGGCGCCTTCGCCAAGGCAGGCCAGGTTCTGGCAGTGTTCCAGGCGCGGGAATACCAGTAGGCCAATGGCGCTGCGGTCGATGCCGGTGACCACGGCGTCGAGCACATACGGTGTGGCCGCGCTGATCACGCGCGCCCGCAGCGGCCCCACGCTCACGAACGTGCCGGTATCGAGCTTGAAGTCTTCGGCGATGCGGCCATCGAACATGAAGCCCAGTTCCGGGTGCTCCGGCTCGGCGAAGCGCAGCGCGTCGCCGGTGCGATAGTAACCTTCCTCGTCGAAGGCGTCGGCAGTCAGGTCCGGTGCGCGCCAGTAGCCGGGCATCACGTGCGGTCCCTTGAAGCGCGCTTCGAGCTTGCCGCCCACCGGCACCAGCTTGACCTGGCAGCCCGGGACCGGCACACCGACGTAGCCGGCCTTGATGATGCTGCCGGTACCGAAGGTGCACGACGGCGACGTCTCGGTCATGCCCAGGCCCGTGATAATGCGGATCGATTCGCCGGTCTGGCGGATGCCCGCCTGGTCGAGCCGGTCCCACGCCGCCTGCGACAGTCCCGCGCCCGCGCACAGGAACAGCTTGACGCGCGAGAAGAAGTTGGCCGACAGCGTGGCATCGGTCTCCATGGCGTCGGTCAGCATCTCGAAACCCTTCGGGATGTTGAAGTACATGGTGGGCGCGATTTCGGCCAGGTTGCGCAGCGTGACGCCGAAATCGCGCGGCGTCGGTTTGCCGTCGTCCAGGTACAGCGTGCCGCCGTTATACAGCGCCATGCCCACGTTGTGGCTGCCGCCAAAGGTGTGGTTCCACGGCAGCCAGTCCACCAGCACCGGCGGCTCGTCGCCCATGAACGGAAAACTTTGCAGCAGCATTTGCTGGTTGCTGCACAACATGCCGTGCGTGGTGATGACAGCCTTGGGCTTCTTGGTGGAACCGGACGTGAACAGGAACTTGGCGATGGTGTGCTCGTTCACGGCCGCATGGGCTGCCTGCACCGACGCTGGCACGGCATCGAGCAGCGCGGCAAAGCGCAGTGCTTCCTGCTCCGCCACCTCGCCGTGCGCCAGCACCAGCCGCACGTCGGCTGGCAACGCCGGCAGCACCGCATTGATCGCACGGTTGTACGCGGCGCCGTCGCTGGCATAGATCGCGCCCGGCGTCAGGCGCTCGAGCATGTCGGCCAGCTTGGTGAAATCGGTGGCCACCAGCGAATACGACGGCGACACCGGTGCGAACGGCACGCCGGCATACATCGCGCCCAGCGCCAGCTGGTAGTGTTCGAGATCGTTCCCGGACAGGATTACCAGCGGCCGGTCGGCCGACAGCCCCAGGTCGAGCAGTGCCTGGCCGATGCGGCGCGCGCGGTCCAGCATCTGCGCGTAGCTGATGCGGATCCATTCGCCGTCCGGGCCGCGCCGGGCCACCGCGGTGCGGTCCGGGTGCAGCGCGGCGCCCGATTCCAGGCGGTCGGTAAAGCGCGGCGGATAGGCGTCCAGCGGCGTGACGGCGTCCACGTGCCACAACCCGTCGTCCTGCCAGGTTGCGATCTCGGGATTGCCCAGTTTGACCGGGCGCCGTTTTACTGTACCGATGGTCGGCTCCGCATTCAAAGACTGATTCATGCGGAGCTCCTGTCAGATCGGGTAGTGGCGGGGCGTGGTCTGGATCGTGATCCAGCGCAGCTCCGTGAACTCGGCGATGGCCGCCTTGCCGCCAAAGCGCCCGTAGCCGCTGCCTTTCACACCGCCGAACGGCATCTGCGCCTCGTCATGCACGGTGGGGCCGTTGATGTGGCAGATGCCCGATTCGATCTGGCGCGCCACGGCCATGGCGCGGCCGATGTCGCGGCTGAACACGGCCGAGGACAGGCCGTATTCGCTGTCGTTGGCCAGGCGGATCGCTTCCTCGTCGGAGTCGAAGCGCAGGATCGAGACGATCGGACCGAACGACTCTTCCTGGTACACGCGCATCTCCGGCGTGACGCCATCGACAATCGCCGGTTGCAGCAGGTTGCCTTGCACCGCGCTGGACGACTGGGTGACGGTGGCGCCGCGCTGCCGCGCATCGTCCAGCATGGCGGCCACGCGGGTGGCGGCGGCAGCGTCGATCATGCCGGTCAGCGGTGCATCGGCATGGGCGGCTTTCAACGTGGCGGTCTTGGTCGCCAGTTTGTCGAGGAAGGCGCTGGCCACCTTGTTGTCCACCAGGATGCGGTCGGCGGACATGCAGATCTGGCCCTGGTTGAAGAAGGCGCTGAAGGCCGCCGCTTCCACCGCTTCATCGAGGTCGGCGTCGTCCAGGACCAGCAGCGGGTTCTTGCCGCCCAGTTCCAGCAGCACCGGTTTCAGGTGTCTGGCGCAGTGCTGGGCGATGATGCGGCCCACGTTGGTGGACCCGGTGAAGTTCACGCGGCGCACGGCCGGTGCAGCGATCAGGCGTTCGACCACGGCCGGCGCATCGGCCGGGGCGTTGGTGATGACGTTGACCACGCCGGCGGGGAAGCCGGCCTGCTCGAACACGGTGCCGATCAGGCGGTGCAGGCCCGGGCACAGTTCGGACGCCTTGAGAATGACGGTATTGCCGCAGGCGAGCGGCATGGCAATCGCGCGGGTGCCGAGGATGACCGGCGCATTCCACGGCGCGATGCCCACCACCACGCCGGCAGCCTGGCGCACGCCCATGGCCAGCGATCCCGGCACGTCGGACGGAATGACTTCGCCGCTGATCTGGGTGGTCATCGAAGCCGCTTCGCGCAGCATGTTGGCCGCCAGCGTGACATTGAACTGGTACCACATCGGGCTGCCGCCGGCTTCCGCCACGCCGCGCGCCACGAAATCGGCGCGCAGGCCTTCCATGGCATCGGCGGCCTTGAGCAGCAGCGTGCGGCGCGCGCCCGGGTTGAGCGCGGACCAGGCGGGGAACGCTTCGCTGGCCGCCTTGACGGCCTTGTCCACGTCGGCCAGCTGGGCGGCGGCGGCGCGGGTGACGACGTCGCCGCTGGCGGGGCTGCGGCGCTCGAAGGTGATGTTGTCCTGGGCGGCGTGGGTGCTGCCGCCGATGAGCAGATCGGTATCAAACATGGTTGTCTCCTTTTATAATTTTTTGAGAGTTTAACCGCGCTTGAACGTTTGCAGACCGGGCTTGATGGTCTTATCGTCGAGGAACTGCTTGAGTCCCTGGGCGCGGCCTTTTTCGGGATCGCGGTAGTTCGACTGATCGACCTTGGCGTACAGGTAGTCCTCGTTCTGGTCCCAATTGAGTTCGCGGCAGCGCTTGAAGCCATTCTTGGCGATACGCAGCACGACCGGGGCTTTTTCCAGCAGCTTGTTGGCCAGCGCGGTCACTTCGTCCCGTAGCTGGGCGCGCGGCACGCTCTTGTTGATCAGGCCCATGGCTGCGGCCTCCTGGCCGGTGAAGGTGTCGCCGGTCATGATGTAGTGGAGCGCCTGGCGGTGGCCCATGGTGTCGGCGACGGCCTTGCT
Source organism: Duganella sp. Leaf61 (assembly GCF_001421905.1). NCBI lineage: Bacteria > Pseudomonadati > Pseudomonadota > Betaproteobacteria > Burkholderiales > Oxalobacteraceae > Duganella > Duganella sp. Leaf61. The sequence goes on along the minus strand of NZ_LMLM01000029.1, from coordinate 447,516 downwards.
GACCAGGTTGCCGGGCGGGATGCCCCAGTTGATCTCGGAGAGACCGAACACTGCTTCGTCGGCGGCAATCGCCAGGTCGCAGGCCACCAGCGGCGAGAACGCGCCGCCGAAGCACCAGCCGTTGACCATGGCGATGGTGGGCTTGGCGTACATGCGCAGCAGCTTCCATTGCCACTGCGAGCAGTCGCGGCGCAGGCGCTCCTGGAAGATCTCGGGCTTGCCGTCGTTTTCGCGGAAGTACTCCTTGAGGTCCATGCCGGCGGTCCAGGCGTCGCCGGCGCCGGTCAGCACGATCACCTGCGCTTCTTCGTCGAGTTCCAGCGTCTCGAGGACGTCGATCATTTCACGGTTGAGCGTGGGGCTCATGGCGTTGCGCTTGTCCGGGCGATTGAGGGTGATCCAGCCGATGCCGGCCTCCACGTCCACTTTGACGGTTTCCCAGCGCGCTGCGTATTTCGACATGTTTATCTCCGATGTAAGTTTAGTGTTGCAGTATCAGGCTGCCTGATATGGAACTTATACTATACTCACGTCTTCCGAATTACAAGAAAATTTTATCGCCATGGTTGAACACGCTCCGAACCCGTCCGACGACACCAAGCCGCTGGGCCTGGCCTACCTGGTGGGCCGCCTCGATCACGTGCTGGGCAAGCGGCTGCGCGACTGCTGCGCGCCCGCCGGCGTGACGGTGCCGCAGTACACGGCGCTATCCGTGTTCCGGGCCCAGGGCGCGCTGTCGAACGCGCAGCTGGCCACGCGCACGATGGTGTCGCCGCAGTCGGCCAATGAAATGGTCAAGCAGATGGAGGGAAAAGGCTGGATCGAGCGCTCGCCCGATCCGTCGCACGGTCGCATCATCCAGATCCAGTTGACGCAGGCAGGGCATGCGATCCTGGGCCAGTGCGACGGCAAGGTGCGCGAGGTGGAGCTGCGCATGTTCCCCGACATGACGCCCGAAGAACGGACGCAGCTTTACGTGTCGCTGCGCAGCGCGGTGCGCGCGCTCAGCCTGGAAGGCATCTGAATTAACGACTCCAGAAGTTCATCAACGGCTTGACGCTCAAGCCGTGTACCACGATCGACAGCATGATGGTAAACAGCACGATGTTGGTCAGCTGTGCCGCCAGGTCGGGCGGCAGGCCGGCCTCGATGGCAAACACCAGGTAGTAGATCGAACCGATGCCGCGGATGCCGAACCACGCGGTCATCGCCTGCAAGCGTACCGGCGTGCCGCTGCCGGCCAACCCGAGGAACACGGCTGCCGGCCGTGCAATGAAGAACAGGAAGGCGGCCATGAACACGGCCTGCCAGCTGATCTCCTGCAGCGAGATCATCCCGCCCAGCAGCACTACCAGCGTGAGTTCGGACAGCCGTTCGAGGTGTTCCTTGAACACCAGCGATTCGGTGCTGACCGTGATCGGCGCCTCGCCCGGTGCGCTATCGAGCGCCACCTGCGATTTGCCGGTATCGGGTTCGAGCAGTCCTTCCTGGTCCTTCGGCGCGCCGGCCATCATCAGCTCGGTCTGGCGCAGCGCCACGGCCGCGAAGAACACGGCCAGGAAGCCCCACGCATGCACCAGCGTGGCCACCCCATAAGCTATTGCGATCAGGCCAAGTCCCACCAGGTCGTCCATGATGTCGTGGCGCGGCTTGATCATGCGCAGGCGCCAGGTCAGCCGCGCGGTGAGGGCGCCGAAGGCCACGCCGATCACCACGGCCGCCAGCGCCGCCCAGAACACATCGACGAACAGCCAGCGCCACGGCTGGCCGGCCGTCTCGTCCAGCCCCAGCACGCCGAGGCCCAGGAACACGAACGGCGCGGCGCTGCCGTCGTTCATGCCGGCTTCGCAGGTGAGGGTGAAACGCAGGCGGTCGGTATCGCCGGCGTGGCGGATCTGGACATCGGTGGCCAGCACCGGGTCGGTGGGCGCCAGGATGCCGCCGAGCAGAATCGCCGCGCCGGCGGGCAGTCCCAGCACGAAGAAGCCGAAGGCGGCCACCAGCATCACCGTGAAGATCATCGAAATCCAGGCCAGGCGCATGGGCGCCTTCCAGTTGGCGCGTTTGAACGGCACCGGCATCTTGATCCCGGCCGAGAACAGCGAGACCAGGATGGCGACCTCGGTCAGCACTTCCAGCACGCCCGATTCGTCGGCGGGTTCGAAGTGAAACAGGTTGAGGACGGTGGGGCCGAGCACCAGGCCCACGCCCAGGTACACGATGGCGGACGTGAACGGCGAGCGCGAAATGGTGGTGGCGGCCATGCCGCGCGCCAGCATCAGCAGGCCGATCAGGATGAACCAATGGACGGACGTCATGCCTGTTCCCCGGTGATGGTACGCCGACGTTTGAAAATCAACGGGTCTGGCCCGGGTAGCGCGACCGCGTATCGATCTCGCGGCCCGAGATCATGAACTGGCCGTCGCCGCGGTAGTGCAGGGTTTCGGGCAGCTTGGGACTGGCGGCGACGTGGGCGCGTACCACCTGCCACACGAACAGCGGCGCGTTCGGGTTGGGCGTGGCGTCGGCCAGCCGGCACTCGAAGCTGGCATAGCATTCGGCGATCAGTGGCGCGGCTACTTCCACACCCGGCCGGGCGGTCAACCCGAATCGGGCGAATTTGTCGGTGTCGTTGCCACTGCAGTTGCCGATGCCGATCACCTGCTCCAGCAGGTCCGCAGTGGGAATGTTGATCACGCACTCGCCGCTGCCCACCACCATGTCGTAGCTGTGGTTGGCGGGATCGATATAGCAGCCCACCAGCGCGGGCGTGAAGCCGATCATCATGTGCCAGCCCATGGTCATGATATTGGTCCGGCCGCCGTGGGCGGAACTGACCAGTACGACCGGGCCGGGCTCGAGCAGCCGGCGGATCTCTGCCAGGGCGTAATCGTCTTTGCGGTAGTGTTTCATGTGGCCTCCATGTGGCATGGTAGGCGCTGTCACCGTGGCTGTCTGTTGGTCAGGGCACCAATCAGCGTGATTGCGACAGGCCGATCACCCGGGTGGCCATGCGCGCCGGGATATCGGCGTCGTGCGTCACCAGCAGCACCGCGCAGCCGTACTCCCTGGCATGTTCGGCCAGCAGCGCCAGGGTTTCCTGCTGGGTGACGGGATCGAGCCGCGAAGTCGGTTCATCGGCAAAGATCAGCGCGGGGCGCAGCAGCAGCACCCGCGCCAGCGCGAAGCGCTGCAACTCGCCGCCCGACACCTGCGACGGCAGCCGGTCGAGCAGGCCGGGGCGCAACCGCAGGCGGGTGAGCAAGCCCTCCAGCTCCGGCCACGCCAGCCGGTGCAGCGCGACCACGTCCTGCAGCGACTGGCGCAGGGTTACAGACGGGGCGAACGCCGCTGCCGGGTCCTGGTAAATCTTCTGGAATGCCGTGCGCGCCAGTCCCGCGCCGCGCGTGACCGTGCCGCTGTCCGGCCGCAGCAGGCCCAGCACGATATTGCCGAACGTGGTTTTGCCGGAGCCGCTGGGACCGGTCACGGCGATGAATTCGCCGCGCCGGATCTGCGCCGTCACGCCGGCGAACAGGTGCTGCACGCCGAAGCTTTTTTTCACGTTGTCGATGTGGACCAGTGCCTCGCCTTCGTCGGCCTTGACTGGCGCCAGGTGCGGCCAGGCGGCCGGCTCCGCCGCCAGCAGGCGCCGCGTGTACGCGTGGCCGGGTGCGGCCAGCACGGTCGTGGTGTCGCCGCGTTCGACGATGTCGCCGCCCAGCATCACCGCCACCTGGCCGCGCAACTGGCGCGCCAGCCACACGTCGTGGGTGATGGTGAGCAGGGTGAGGCCGTCGGCGATGGCCGCGCGCAGCACGGCCAGCACGTCGGCGCGGCGGTCGGCGTCCAGCCCCTTGGTCGGTTCGTCGATGATCATCACCGGCGCGCCGGCGGCGTGGGTGGCCAGGAACGCCACGCGCTGCGCCATCCCGCCGGATATCTGGAACGGATATTTTTCGCCGGCGCCGCCCATGCCCAGGCGTTCCAGCCCCGCTTGCGCGGTGGGCGCCGCCACCTCCGGCGCCATGCCGGCCACCAGCTCGTGCACCTCGGCGATCTGGCGCGCCACGCGCATGGTCGGATCGAGCGCCAGCCACGGCTCCTGCGGCAGCAGCGCCAGTTGGCGGCCCCACAGCGCGCGGCGCGCACGCAGGTCGGCCGCGTCGGACCGGTGACCGCCCACTTCCACGGTGCCGCTGCATGACAGCGACGCCGGCAGGTTGCCCATGATGGCTTGCGCCAGCAGCGATTTGCCGGAGCCGCTTTCGCCCAACAGCGTCAGCACCCCGCCGGCCGGAATATGCAGGTCCACCGCGCGCACCAGCGCGTGGCCGGGCGTCCCTACCGACAGGCCGCTGACGGCCAGGTGGGCGGCGGCAAATGGCGTCGCGTGCGACTTGCGGTCGCCGGCGATTGAATCGTTATCGTTCATGCGTGTCTCCGCTGCCCAGCAGGATCATGCCCAGCAAGGTGGCGAACAAAATGAAAATGGGGGCGCCGACCAGCCATGGCGCCTCACTGTAATACGGCAGCAGTTCGATCATCATCACACCCAGTTCCGCCGTCGGTGGCTGCAGGCCCACGCCGATGAAGCCCAGCGCCGCCATGGCCAGCACGGCGCCGGCGTACCCGAAGCGCATCAGCGTCAATATGCGTGGCCGCAGTTCTGGCAGCAGGTGGCGACGCACGATGTACCAGGCGCCAAAGCCCAGCAGGCGCGATGCCTCCACCTGCGGGCTGGCCAGCATGATGGTGGCCGCCGCCCGCACCACGCGGAAGTACTCGACCCACAGCGCCAACGAGATGCCCACGTACAGGGGCCAGAACTGGCCCGGCGCGAACGCGGCCAGCAGCAGCACCAGCAGCAGGCCGGGCAGGGCGAGGATGGCGTCGGCCAGCGCGGTCAGCATGCGCTCGGCCCAGCCACCGCGCCAGGCCGCCAGCAGCCCCAGCGCGGTGCCGGGGATGGCGGCGCTCAAAACGCTCAGCAGCGCCATCGACAGCGACAGGCGCGAGGCGTCGGCCAGGCGGGCCAGCATGCTGCGGCCCAGGTGATCGAGGCCCAGCGGGTGCGCCAGGCTGGGCGCCTCCAGGAAGCGCGCCAGCGTCTGCCGCGCCGGATCGACGCCGATCAGCCAGGGGCCGAGCAGCGCAAACGCGGCGATCGCAATGAGCATGGCCGCCCCGATCACGCGCGCGGCCGGCCAGCGCCGTGGGGGACTCGCTGCCAGCAGCGCGTCGTGCAGGTCGGGCGTATCACGCACAGTGTTCATCGCGGCCGCCTGCGCGGGTCGATGGCGGCGCAGGCCAGGTCCACCAGCGCGTTGAACAGCACGAACATCAGGCCCAGCACCAGCGCCGTGCCCTGGATCATCGGCACATCGCGCCCGAAAATCGCGTGCACCAGCGCGTGGCCGATGCCTGGCCAGGCGAAGATGGTCTCCACCAGCACCACGCCTTCCACCAGGTACACCAGTTGCACCGCCACGTAGGCTACCACCGGCGCGCCGACGTTACGCACGCCGTGGCGCATGAGAGCCTGCCACGGCGACAGGCCCTTGGTCAGCGCGAACGCGTAATAGGCGCTGCCGCGCACGGCCACCATGGCGTCGCGCGCCACCCGCGACGATACGGCCGCGAGGCCGATCGCCAGCGTCAGCGCCGGCAGCGCCACGCTGCCGGAATCGACGTGGCCGGCGGCCGGCAGCGCGTTCAGTTCCACCGAAAACACCAGTACCAGCACCAGTCCCAGCACGAACGGCGGCATCGCGCGCAGCATGACCGACAACGCCAGCGTGGCGCGGTCGAACCAGCCGCCGGGATGCAAGCCCGCCAGCACGCCGGGGATGGGGCCGAGCAGCACCGACAGCAGCACCGCCCAGAACGACAGGCGCAGGGTCTGGCCCAGTTGCAGTCCGATCTCGGTGAGCACCGGCTGCGCGGTCACCAGCGATATGCCCAGGTCGAGCCGGAGCAGTCGCCCCCACCAGTCGGCCAGCGCTGCAAGCGCGGGGCGGTTCAGGCCCAGTTCTGCCCGCACCGCTTCGGCGGCGGCGGCATCGACCATGTCGTAGCCATAGCGGCCGGCAGCGATGCGGAACGCGGTGTCGCCGGGCAGCCAGCGCGTCATGAAAAAGCACAGCGTGCCAACCAGCAGCGCGACCAGCAGCGCCTGCAGCAGGCGCCGGCCCAGCAGCGGCGACCAGCGCCGCGCGGTATCGATCCAGGGTGTCAGGGATTCCATTTGATGTCCGATATCCGGTAGCTGCGCTCGAAGGCGTCGATGGTCACGTTGCGCACGCGGCTGGAGACGGCAATCGTTTGCCGGTACCACACGATCGGCACGACCGGCAGCGATGCCTGCAGGCGCGCGGCGACGATGGCGCGGTCGGCCTGCTGCGCGGCCGGCGCGGCGCCCGTGGCCAGCCGCGCCAGGGCGGCATCGAGCGCGGCGTCGTGCCAGTTCATGGCGCCCCAGTCGCCGCCGCCGCTGGTGTAGTCGCCGACCATGGTGGCGGTGGGATCGGGCGTGGTGCCGAAGTTGCGGGCGACCAGTCCCATGTCCAGCGATCCGCTGCGGTGGCCGGCCGGGATGTCGCTGGAGTTGCCGACCACTACCCGCACGGCGATGCCGATCTGGCGCATCTCTTCCTGGATCGCGGAGGCGATCAGCGGCAGTTCGGGGCGATCGACAAAGGTGTACAGCGTGATGGCGAAACGCCGGCCGCCTTTCACCAGGATGCCATCGGCGCCCGGCGTGAAGCCGGCTTCCTTCAACAGCGCGCGCGCGGCGGCAGGGTCGGTGCGCAACGGCGCCAGCGCCGGCTGGTGCCACTGCGTGAGTGCTGGCGGGAACAGCTGGGTGGCACCCAGGTCGGCGTCGCGCAGCAGGGCGCGGGCAATGCCGTCGCGTTCCACGCCCAGGCTGATCGCTCGGCGTACCCGCTCGTCGCGCATGAACGGGTGGGCCGCATTGAGCTTGAGGAACGTGGTGCGCGGCAGGTTCTGCGCCACCAGCGACACGCCTTGCTGGCGTTGCAGGCGGCGGATGCTGGGCGGATCGAGCGTAAAGGCAAGATCGGCCTGGCGGCTTTGCGCCATCAGCGCCCGCGTTTCCGCGCGCGACACGCTGATGTAGCGCGCGCGCCGCACGTCGGGGGCGTCGCCATTCCAGGTCTCGGCAAACTCGGTTTCGAACATCTGCGGCAGGGTCATCGACTTGATGCGATACGGGCCGCTGCCGACAATGGCCGTTACGCGGCCGGTGGCGTTGAACGACGATGGCGCCAGCAGTTGAGTGCTGTACTGGGTGAACAGGTACGGCAGCGGCGCAAACGGTTTGCGCAGCCGCACCACGATGGCGCCGCGCTCCGCGTACAGGTCGTCGATGCCGGCCAGTTGCAGCACGCCGGGCGTGCTCAAGGCCCGTTGCAACGACACCAGCGCGGTATTGGCGGTAAGCGCGGAGCCGTCGTGGAAGCGGTTGCCCTGGCGGATGAAGAACCGCCATTCGCGCTGGTCGCTCGATACTTCCCAGGTGCTGGCCGCGCCGGCCCGCAGGCGGCCCTGGTCATCGACGTCGAGCAGGGTTTGCGTGACTTCCATGCGGGTAAACATGAAGCCGCTGCGCGACGGTTCCAGTCCGGTCAGCTCCCACGGCCCGACCGCGGTCAGCGTATCGGCACTGGCAGGCGTGAGCTCGTGGACGTGCCCCGGATCGGCCAGGGCCGCCAGCGGCAATGCCAGCAGGGCGGCGACCATCAGGCGGCGTTTAAAGAGTGTGGCGGCAGCTGGTCTCATGGAGCGCACGGGGATGAAAGACCCCGCATGGTAAAGCAAGTTGAAGGGCGGGGCCAGTCCAACAGGCGGACAGGTGTCACGGCTTGTCTCGGCTGGCGACCTGCTACCCCGTACACTGCACAATCACATGAATCACCAACCCCGCCAGCCCACCCACCACCGTGCCATTGATGCGGATGAACTGCAAATCGCGCCCGATCGCCAGTTCGATGCGCTTGCTCATTTCGTCGCGGGTCCACCTGGCCAGCTGGGTTTCGATGAACAGGCCCACTTCGCCGCGATAGTTGCGCACCAGTTGCGCGCTGCCCGCTTCGAGCAGGCGGTTCAGGCCTTCGCGCATCGACTGGTTTTCGGTCAGCATGCGGCCCGCTTTTTCCACCAGCTTTTGCACGCCGGCCGGCACGCCTGGCGTCTCCGTGTGCAGGTCGGCCAGTGCGCGCGCGTGCAGTGCATCCCACAGGCCTTCGAGCATGTGCCGGATCTTGTCGCTGGCCAGTGCGTCTTGCTGGTAGCGGCTGATGGCGTCCTGCCATAGCGGGTCGGCCTTCAGCCGCAGCGCGCTTTCGGCGATCCAGACGCCCAAGCGCGCGCGCAGCGGATGATTGCGGTCGGCGCGCACGTCGGCCACCTTGCGGATGGTGGAGCGGATCAGGCGCGGCATGGCCTTGTGCAGCGCGTATTCGACCACCGAGCTGTCGGTATTGACCGCGCTTTGCACCATGTTGCCGATGGTCTCGTGGTTGTCCTCGTGCGCCAGGTACTCGCCCAACTGGTCGAGCAGCAGGTCCACCAGGTGCTGCGGCTGGTCTTCGGCGATCAGCGCATCGACGCAGTCGCCGGCCAGGCTGGCCAGGTCCAGGCGCGCCAGTTCGCGGGTGGCGGTGTCGCACACCATGCGCCGCATCTTGTCCTGGTCGAGCGAATGCAGCAGCTTTTCCAGCGCGGGGCCGGTCCACTGGGACAGGCGCGCGGCGTTGGCCGGCTGCTGCAGGTAGTTGCCGGCCCTGCCTGCAAGGTCTAGCTCGCGCAGGCGGGCGTTGATGGCCGCTTCGGTAATAAAATGGTTTTCGACGAACTGGCCCAGGCTCTTGCCGATGCGTTCCTTGCTGTTGGGGATGATGGCGGTGTGCCACAGCGGAATGCCGAGCGGGTGGCGGAACAGCGCCACCACCGCGAACCAGTCGGCAATCGCACCGATCATGGCCGCTTCGGAAAAAGCTTCCAGGTGGCCCCAGGCAGGATGCGCATGGCGTTGCGAGCGGGCCAGCGCGAACAGCAGCGCGGCAATCAATAACAGGCCCAGTGCAACCAGTTGCATGGTGCGCAGGCGCGCGCGTTGCAGCACTTCCTCCTGGTCGTCGAGCTGGCGGATGATGTCGACTTCGTGTTCCACGAGTATTCCCCCGGGTTAATTTGATTGCATTGTAGGGCAGGGCGCGCAGGACCGGTCACACGCCTAGCGCCGATGCGGGTAAAATAGCGCCGAGTCGAAAATGAGCAAGCCGGTTGGTAACCCGGCAAGTGTCCCGCTATGGGAGATGCTCCCGCACAACGGACCCACGGCGCCGATCTTGACTAATGACGGTCCGGGGATGCGTGGTGGCGTGTGCGCCATGTGTCTGCCGGCCATTGAGGACAATCCGATGGCATCAACCAATTCCACGGTCTCCGGCCTTGCGCTGGACCGCTCCGAACTCGAACACCACTTGGCGCAAGACACCCGCCACTTCGAACAATGCATGTTCGACGACGAGGACCTGTCGCGTCTCGACCTGCAGGGCTGTACGTTCGACCGCTGCACGTTCGGCGGCGCCAACCTGTTTGCCGCCAAAGTGGCGCGCACCGTGTGGCAGCGCTGCCGCGCTGGCGGCGCCGATTTCGAATCGGTGGACGCGGTCGATGCCCGCTTCGATAGCTGCGACCTGAACAACACCAAGTGGCGCCGCGCCAAGCTGGCCTCGGTCAGCTACCGCGGTTGCAAGCTGACCGGCGCCTCGTTCGAGGAAGTCGCGCACCTGGGCCTGATGTTCGAGGAAAGCCTGCTGGTGGGCGCCGACCTGCGCGGCTTTTCGTTCAAGAAGGCGACCTTGAAGGAGCTCGATTTTTCCGATGCCTACCTGGCTGGCTGCGACTTCCGCGAGTCCGTGTTCGAAGGGGGCAGCTTGCGCAACGCCACGCTCAAATTGGCCAAATTCCAGGGCGCCGACCTGCGCGGGACCGATATCGAAGGGCTGAAACTGTCGGATGCGGCCGTGTTCAAGGGCGCGGTGATTTCGCATGCTCAGGCCGCCAGCTTCCTGCGTGCGCTCGATTTTGTTGTCATTTAGTGTTGTTATTTAGAGTAATCTTTCAATCACCTGATTGATTATTTAAAAGATATCTATTTCTACACGGATATTCTCATACTTTCAGTTGTCTTTTTCTGCTAGCGTTGCTTTAGGGAATTATCCCTATAACAATAGCGGAGAAGACACATGACTATCAGCATCAAAATGACCGGCGCCGCCCTGGCTGTCATCGCAGCTTTCGCGGCCGCTCCGGCCTTTGCCGACGACACCCTGCAAACCGCGCCATCGAACGGATGGGCTGGCCAGAATGGCGGCACCAAGGGTGGCGCCGGCGCCTCGTCGGCGGCGACTTACAAGGTCAGCTCGGCAGCGCAATTACTTGCCGCGATCAAGGCCCAGGGTGACAAACCCAAGATTATCAAGTTGTACGGCACCATCGATCCAACCACGGCCGATAACGGCGGCCCCTACAAGAACGCTGCCGACCAGAAGGCGCGGCTGCAAATCAAGCTGACCAGCAACACCACGCTGATCGGCATGGGTTCCGACACCAAGCTCGTCAACGCCGGCCTGATCCTGAACGGCATCCAGAACGTCATCATCCGCAACCTCAATATCGTCAATCCGTGCGACATCAACCCGATCTGGGACCCGGAAGATGGCAGTGCGGGCAACTGGAACTCCGAGTACGACGGCATCAACATCGCAAACTCGAAGAACATCTGGATCGACCACAACGTGTTTACCGATGCGCCCAAGACCGACGACCAGCTGCCCACCGCCAATGGCCGCCTCAAGCAGTGCCATGATGCCGCGCTCGACGTCAAGAATGGCTCGGACTACGTGACCATCTCCAACAACCGCTTCGAGCTGCACCAGAAGAACAACCTGATCGGCTCATCGGACAGCACCACGTCCGACGATGGCCACTTGACTGTTACCTTCAACAACAACCATTTCCTGCACATCTCGGAACGGGCGCCGCGCGTGCGCTTCGGCAAGGTCCACGTCTTCAACAATTATTTCGAAGGCAGCCGCTCGCACAAGGTCTATCCGCACAAGTACAGCGTGGGCGTCGGCTACAAGGCCAAGATCATCATGCAGAACAACGCCTTCGACATCGCCGGCGCCAGCGCGTGCGCGGACATCGTCAACAATCCGGGCTCGGCCAGCAAGTCGGGTGCAATCACCGATACCGGTTCGCTGCTCAACGGCGCGGCGCTGAACCTGGCCGGGAAATGCAGCTTCAGCAATTCTGTGGGCTGGACGCCGCCGTACACCGCCAATCCGGCAGCGGCCTCGTCGGTCAGGCAGTCGGTATTGAATAATGCGGGGACGGGGAAAATCAGCGTGAACTAAGAACCTGCCGGCAAGCCGTTGCGGCTTGCCGGTTTCAGGGAGGATCAGTTGAGCAGCGAACGCTTGCGCGAGTAGGTGAAATACACGATCAGACCCAGCACGATCCAGATGGCGAACGCCACCCAGGTATGCCAGCTCAGGTAGGTCATCAGCATCACGCAGAAGATCACTGCCAGCGCCGGGATCAGCGGCACGAACGGTACGCGGAAGGTGCGCTTGAGGTCCGGACGTTTTTTACGCATGATGATCACGGCAATCGACACCAGGCTGAACGCGGCCAGCGTGCCGATGTTGATCAGCTCGGTCAGGATGTTGAGCGGCACGAACGCTGCCACCACGCCGAAGAACAGGCCCACCATCCAGGTCGCAAAGAACGGCGTCTGGTATTTCGGGTGAACGGTGGACAGCTTCTTCGGCAGCAGGCCGTCGCGCGACATGGCGTAGATGATGCGGGTCTGGCCGTAGGCCATGACCAGGATCACGGTGGTCATGCCAAGAATGGCGCCAGCATCCACCACGCGCGCCATCCAGTTTTCACCGGCATATTGCAGCGCCAGCGTGACCGGGTGATCGACACCGAGGAATTCCTTGTACGGCACGATGCCGGTCATGATGCCTGCCACGATCACGTACAGGATGGTGCACACGGCCAGCGAGCCGATGATGCCGATCGGCAGATCGCGCTCGGGGCGTTTGACTTCCTCTGCTGCCGAGGTCACGGCGTCAAAGCCGATGAAGGCAAAGAATACCAGCGCGGCTGCGCTCAGCATGCCGTTGTAGCCGTATGGCATGAAGGGTTGCCAGTTGTCCGGTTTGACGTGCGGTGCGCCCACAAAGATAAACAGCAGCACCACGCCGACCTTGATGGCCACCATGATGTTGTTCATGCGCGCCGACTCGCGCACGCCCCAGCCGAGCATGGCGGTCAGTACCAGCATGATCGCCAGCGCCGGCAGGTTGACGATGGTGGCCACGCCCGGCACGGCGCCCGGGGCAGCGGTCAGCGCCACCGGCAACTGGTAGCCATAGCTGGCCAGCAGCGACTGCAGATAGCCGGACCAGCCCACCGAGACGGCAGCCGAGGCCAGGCCATATTCGAGCAGCAAGTCCCAGCCGATCATCCAGGCGGCCAGCTCACCGAGGGTGGCATACGTATACGTGTAGATGGACCCGGCCACGGGGACCGAAGAGGCGAACTCGGCGTAACAGAGGGCGGCAAAGCCGCAGGCAATGGCGGCGACCACGAAGGACAGGGTGAGGGCGGGGCCGGCAGTCACGGCGCCGGTGCCGGTCAACACGAAGATGCCGGTTCCGACAATCGCGCCTATGCCCATCAGTATCAAATCGAATGGACCGAGTACTTTGGCCAGACCACCGGGCTTGTTAGCGCCGGCAATCATATCGTCGAGGTTCTTCGTTCTAAAAAGGCTCAAATTAAGCTCCAGATATTTTTATGGTGGCGGGATTGCACCCCGTGTCCCGGGTCGCGGCGACGGCAAATAATACAGGAAGATGACACCGCCGCGACAGTTTGCTTTGTTGCATTATTGTTTCGGATAACAAGCAGGCGCGGCAAAACTGCCGCGCAACCAGCGTCAGGACTGGTTGATGGGCGAATTGGACTTGAGGGAGCGTGCTATTTCTGCGTCGCGGTGCGGCGTTTTGGAACCGTCGCCTTGAAAGCAGCCCGAAACTCTGGAATGGAAATTCTGGAGCCGCCGAGCACTTTGGTTTGTCCGCCCAGCGTGGAAATAGACTGGGCATTCGCCGAGAGCTTCACCGTTACCACGCCGCCTCTTTGGGTGATGCCGTCTGCATCAGGTGCGCGATCTTTGTGAAGAATGCTACTCGCACGCCGTGCAGCCGCGCCCGATCGATACGCGGCAATCAATTCAGCATCGGTGATCGGCTTGCGGGTCATGATGGGACTCTGGCAAAGGCATTGAACAGGTAGTTTATCAGAACCCGCCATGAGCGGCTTCCTGCAGCCAGATCGAAACTCATTTCACGGCCGCGACCATGTTGTTCCCACAGCACGCTGTCGCGCGCCATCACGTCCAAGACCGATGCACAGCCTTGAAGTTGGGGCCACATATTGATATCCGCCGCAATCAAGGGGGCATCGAAACCAAACTTGGGCCAGATGAAATAGCCGATCAGGTCGTCAGCTTCCGGCTGCAAAGGTAAAGGCCCGCTGCCGCCGGCAAATAGTGTCAGTTGCCTGAATCCATATCGATAGGCCGTGCAGGCCATCAGCCCAATGGCGACCGAGCACAGGCGCGCTGGCGCATCGGGAGAGAACATGATACGTGCCAGATGAATGGAATCGAGCCGCACTCCTGTGCCATGGCTGTCTTGGTAGGCGATCACGACAACTGGCGCGCCATCGAGCACAAAGCCGTTATCGGAACTGACGTTGAACCCCGCTGGATTGCCGTTCGGTTGTTCTGGCAAACGAGAGAACGATACGATCGATTCGTCCGGCGCCAGGAATAGCCGACCTACCTCTGCGGCAGTCAGCGTGATCGTCCCGGGCGCAAAGCCGTCCAGCTCGACTGAAGTGAGCAAGGCATTGTCCGGAGTGTAGAGAACACCGGTGAATAAACTCCCCAGCGGATGGGAAAGCAAAAATTTCTCCAGCGGTATTACTTGCTGATCGAGAAACAGGCTTTCTTCACTGCTAATCATCGCTGTGATTCTCTCTGTGTCTGCCGCTTACTTGATCGCCCCAAACACCTTGCCCAGCAACTTGCTGCCCGTACCGATCGGATCGGCGCGGATGGCTTTTTCTTCTTCGGCGATCATCGTGTAGAGGCCGTCGAGGGCGCGCTGGGTGACGTAGCCTTCCACGGTGGATTGCTCCTTGGTGACCAGGCCCATCTTGGGCGCCATGGCCATGGTGCTGTTGTACTTGGTGGACAGGCTGGAGCGGTCCGTGACTTTTTTAACGATGGGCAGGAATTGCACGGCCAGCTTGGGCGAGGTCTTTTCGCGGAAGAAGTCGGTGACCGAAGTGTCGCCGCCGGTCAGGATGTTCTTGGCGTCGGTGATGCTCATCGATTTGACGGCGTCGAGCAGCAGCGGCTTGGCCAGCGGTACGGCCGCTTCGGCGGCATGGTTCATCTGGATCACCAGGTCGTCGAGCTGCTGGCCCTTGCCGGTCAACTTCAGCAGCGGCCGGGCCTGTTCGAGGATTTTCGGCAGCGGGATGCGCACGCGCTCGTTGTTGAGGAAGCCGTTTTCCACGCCCAGCTTGGCGACGGCCAAGCTGGCGCCTTGCTCGAGCGCGGCTTTCACGCCGCCGGACGCGTCCTGGTTGCTCAGGTCGGACAGCGACAGCCCGAAGGCGCTGGCGGTCAGCAGGCCGAGGGGAAGCAGGAGCAAAGCGCGGCGAGCGGTGACTACGGACTTGGACGGGAACATGGACGACCTTTCAGTTTTGCAGAACCGGCCAATGCCGGGATTGCATTACTGTAAACCACCGGCGCTCAAGCCGCTAGTGCCGGCAGTTCCTGTGCCAGCTGTTGCAGGAGGCGGTCGCATTCGAATACGCTCAGCGTCTGGTGTTGCTGGGTACCGCCTTCGCCGTCGGCCTCGATGTCGATCACGTCAGGCATGTCACTGCTGGGTCCGTTGCTGTCGGCGCCGCGCATGATGCGCGGCGCCGTGAAGCGGCGGCTGTCTTCGATGGTCATGATGTTTTGCACGGCATCGACCATCAGGCCGAATTTCTCCACGCCCAGTTCGCCCATGCGCTCGACCACCAGGATTTTGGTCTGGCCGGTGGTTTCCGCCGGCGCCATGCCGTACAGGCTGCGCAGGTCGATCACGCTGATCATCTGCTGGCGCAAGTTGAGCATGCCGCGCATGAAATCGGGCATGCCGGGCGGGCGTGCGATGTCCGGCGTGTAATCGATGATTTCGCGCACCTGCTTGATTTCGACCGCATAGATGTTATCGAGCGCAAAGGTGAGATAGACCTGGCGCTTGCTGCGCCGCGCTTCGCGCGCTGCCAGGCTCGCTGCTGCCGTGTCGTCGGTAGGGTACAAGCGGGCATGGCCGGTGCGCATCTCGACGATTTCCGAGCTCGACAGGATCTGGCGGTGGTCGAGCAGGATCACGTCGGCCTGGTCCGGCCGGGCGATGCACCCGGCAAACATGCCGGCGCGCGCCCGGCTCAGCAGCGGAATCGGCATCAGGTCTTCCGCATGGTAATTGACGATGCTGTCCACTGCATCGACCAGGAAGCCGATAGTGGCGTCGTCGATGCGGGCAATCACGATGCGCTGGTCGGGCAAAAACTCGCGCGCGGCGCAGTTGGCATTCGCGGTTTCCTTGCTGGCACCGGGCGCCGTGAGCAAGGTGCTGAAACACACGATGGCCACCGGGCTGCCGCGAAAATTGATGCGGCCCAGGCACAGTGCACTGTTAAGGATGGACGGTTGGATCTCGGGCACACGGATAATTTCCTGGATCGCGCTCATGTCGAAGGCAAACTTGAAGCCGGCCGCGCGGAAGCTCACGCATTGGCGCCGTTCACCCTGGTGGCGCCGCGCTGCCTGGCGTCCGGCGTTTTGCAGCGCCAGCACGTGAGGCACGTTTTCGATGCGCACCAGTGCGGCGGGATCGAGCACTTGCAGCAGGCGGGCGCCGTCCGCCAGCAGGATAGTGCCGGCAATCACGGCATGTTCGGCGCCGGGGGCGTAGCTGAGGGTGCTGCGCTGTTCCGGACGCACGCGCAGGATTTCACCGGTGGCGTGGAACAGCATGCCCACCAGCACGCCCTGGTAATCGAGGATGGCGATCTTGTGGCTGTTGTCGGCCTTCGGTGCGCCGGGATCGAACACGCGGCTGAGATTGACCACCGGGATCACCGTGCCGCGCAGGTTGAACATGCCGTCGAGGAAGGGTGGCGACAGCGGCACGACCGTCATCTTGTCCGGGTAATTGACCACTTCGCGGATGCAGCTGGCGGGCAGGGCGAATTCGTCCGGGCCCAGCAGGAAGGAGCCGAACAGTTCTGGCCCCGGTCCCGGTTCCGGTCCCGGTCCCGGTCCCGGTTCCGGCGCCGTTGTCGGCGCCCTTGCCACCGCCATGCTGCTCTCCACGGTGTCAGGCATGGTGCACCACCCGCGCCGGTTTCTGGATCGCGCTGACGCGTACTTCCTGGGTGGCGCAATCGACCGTCAGGGTGCGGCCGCACTTGCCGCCCACTTCGGCAAAGCGCACGTGCAGGCCGTGCAGGCGCAGGTGCTTCTGGGCGGCGTCGATATTTTGCTGGCCGATCTGGAAGCGCGCCGAGCACGCTTCGAGCATATTGCCGCCGCCGGCCACCACCACTTCGATGTCGGCGTAATCGGCCACGCAGGCGCCCATCAGGCGCAGCAGCGATGGCACCGCCTGGCTGACGTAGCGCGCGCCCAGTTCGGTGGGCGGCAGCGGCGACTCGGGCAGCAGGCAATGGGCCAGGCCGCAGCGGCCGCGTTTTTTCCACAGCAGGGCAATGCCCACGCACGAGCCCAGCAGCGCCTGCAACTGGTCGGTGCGGGCGCCCACGCGCAGTTCGCCGATATTGACGTGGAAGCAGCGCTGGCCGCCCACGGCAGCAATCGGCGCGGCGTCGGCATCGAACCATGGCGCCCTGGAGGCGAGGTCGGCAGGGAAGAGGGATGGTTGTGCGTGCATGGCGGCGCCCGTTATTTTTCGAACCTGTAAATCATCGGCCGGTCGAAGTGGTAGGCGGTGTCGAGGCCAGAGATCGATTCGGATTCACCCAGGATTAACCGGGCATGAGGCGCCATGCTGTGGCGGGCTTGCTGCAGGACGGTCTCCTGGTGTTCCCGGTCGAAATAGATCAGGACGTTGCGCAGAAACACGAGATCGAACTGTTTTGCTTGTTTCAGTGGAGTGAGCAGGTTGTGTTGGGCCAGCTCCACGTTTTTTTTCAATGCTTCAACGACTTGCAGGCCATGGCTGCTGGCCTGAAAATATTTTTTCACCCAGTCGGGGTGGCTGGTGCGGATTTTTTCCACCGAGCGGCCGGCATAGCGGCCCGCGCGCGCCTGCGCCAGGATTTGTTGCGAGATATCGGTGGCGTAAATCTGGTACGCGAATCCTGGCGTTCTGGCCTTGAACTCCTCGCCCAGGATCGCCATCGAATACAGCTCTTCACCGCTCGAGGCCGCCGCCGACCATATTTTCAGCGTCTGGCCCGCGTGGTCGCGCTGCCACTGCGGCAGGAATTCCTGCTCCACGTAGTCCCACACTTGCTGGGTGCGGAAGAACAGGGTGTCGTTGGTGGTCACCAGGTCGATAAAATGCGGCACCTCGGCGCGGTCCCTGACCACCTTGTCCAAATAGTCCTGGTAGCTGCCGATCTCCAGCGCCTGCATGCGCGGCCGCAGCCGGCGTTCGAGCAGGATGCTTTTGCGCTCGGACATGGCAATCCCCGTATGCTCGCGCACCAGCGCGATGAGCGCGGTGAGCGTTTCGGGCTGGATGCCGGCGGCCAGGCTCATCGCATTGCTCCCGCTTACACCACGAAACCGGATACGGTTTTGTTGAGGTCGCCGGCGCGCTGATTCAGTCCCTCGGTCGAACGGGCGATGCTGTCGCAGGCTGCCGCCGATTTTTCCGCTTCCTCGGCGATGTATTGCACGGCGGTGGCCACTTCGCGCGCGGTCAGTTGCTGCTCGTTGGTGGCCATCGAGATGTCGGAGATGGCGGCCGTGGTTTTGGCCACGCCGGCGACGATCTTGTCGAACGCTTCGCTGGCCTGGCGCGAAATTTCGCTGCCGGCCGACACGCGTTTCACGGACTCGTTAATCAACTTGGAAATTTCCTTGGTGGCTTGCGACGAGCGCTCGGCCAGCTTGCGCACTTCGTCGGCAACCACGGAGAAGCCCAGGCCGTGCTCGCCAGCCCGCGCGGCTTCGATGGCGGCGTTGAAGGCCAGCATATTGGTCTGGGTGGCGATTTCGCTGATGACCTTGACGATTTCGCCGATGTCCTCCGAGGAGCGGTTGATCAGGTCCATCGCTTCGATCGACTTGGCGACCGCCTTGGCGCCGGCTTCTGCCTCGCGCTGGGTGTCCTTGGCCAGGGCGTCGGCATTGGTGCTGTTGCCGGCGATGATGTTGATCGAGCTGCTCAGGCCGTCGATCGATGCATTCATTTGCTCGACCGTGGCGCCCAGTGCCTGGGTGCCGACCGCCACCGCGTTGGAGCGCTCGGCAATGGTGGTGGAAGCGTCGGACAGGCCGTTGGCAGAGGCCACCACGTCGCCGATCACCTTGCGCAGGTCGGCGATCATCTTGCTGATGCCTTCGGCCAGCTGGTCGAGCGCTTCGTCGCCGGAGATGTCGATTTCGCTGGTGAGGTCGCCCTGGGCAGCGCGCTCGACCGACAGCAGCAGGCTGTGGATCTTGGCGCTGTCCGCTTGCGACTTGGCGGCCACCGAGGTTTCCAGTTCCACCTGGCCGGTAATGTCGCTGGCAAATTTGACGACCTTGTACGGTTTGCCGTTCAGATCGAGCACGGGATTATAGGTGGCCTGTATCCATACTGTTTTACCATGGTTGCCAATTCGTTTATAACGTCCCGTATCGAACTCGCCCCGATTGAGTTTTTGCCAGAAACGCTTGTAATCGCTGCTGGCGGCATATTCCGGTTCGCAAAACATGCGGTGGTGTTCACCCTGAATATCATCGATGTCGTAACCCATTACACCGAGGAAGTTATCGTTGGCGTTGAGGATATGGCCAGACATGTCGAACTCGATCACGGCTTGGGCCTTGCCGATGGCAGCGACCTTGCTTTCATACTCTGCATTCTTGAGCTTGCTGTCAGTGATCACGGTAGCGAACTTGATCACCTTGTAGGGCTTGCCGTTGTCGTCGATGATGGGGTTGTACGACGCGCTGATCCAGATTTCGCGGCCCCCCTTGCCGATGCGCTTGTAGTCGCCACGGTCGAACTCACCGCGGCCCAGCTTGTCCCACAAGGCTTTGTAGGCGCCGGACTGCACGTATTCGGGATCGCAGAACATGGCATGGTGCTGGCCTTGGACTTCGTCCAGCGTGTAGCCGACGGTGGCCAGGAAATTTTCGTTGGCGTGCAGGATGGTGCCGTCCAGGTCGAATTCGATCAACGCCTGCACACGGTTGAGCGCGGTATTAATCGCTTGCAAATCCTGTTCGCGGGAGTGAATGACCTGGGTATGCGCGTCCATAATAGTCCTGTTATATTTGGAGAGAATTATTTCAAGGTAAATATTTAATGTAAGCGGTAATCAACAGCGCGCAATGTCGATCTGCGATAGCGTTTCATTATTCAGGTCTGGCCTCGCAATTTCAAGCCTGTTCGATTAATTTCGCTGTTTTATGTGCTTTATTTTCCACTCGGAATTAATGCCTGAATTAAACCAGTTGAATTATTCTCTCGCAGTAAAAGTTTTATCGCCGCATTCAAAAGCGGGTGGCGGTTTGGGCAAGTTTTCAGGTACGATCACGATCCGGGCCTAGCAGGCCATCCAGGGACAACACATGACTGCCGAATACCAGGTTCACGGCGCCGTTGCCGTTATCACTTTGAACAATCCGCCGGTCAACGGCATGGGGCTGGCCACGCGCACCGCTGCCGTGGCCGGCATCGAACGTGCGCTCGCCGATGACGCCGTCAGGGCCATCGTCATCACCGGCGCCGGCAAGGCGTTCTCGGGCGGCGCGGATATCCGCGAATTCAATTCCCCCAAGGCGCTGGCCGAGCCGTCGCTGCACACTTTTATCGCTACGGCAGAAAGCTCGACCAAGCCGGTCGTGGCCGCCATCCACACCATTTGCATGGGCGGCGGGCTGGAGCTGTCGCTCGGTTGCCATTACCGCGTGGCGTTGCCGGGAGCGAAAATCGCGTTGCCCGAGGTTAAACTGGGCTTGCTGCCGGGCGCCGGCGGCACCCAGCGCCTGCCGCGCGTGCTGGGGCTGGAACAGGCGCTCTCCATGATCGTCACCGGCGAGCCGGTCCTCTCGGAAAAGCTGGCCGCTACGCCGCTGTTCGACCGCGTATTCGAGCCCGGCGCGGATCTGGTCGCCTCGGCGGTGGCCTTCGCCGGAAGCATTGCCGATCTCCGGCCACTGCCCAAGGTGCGCGACCGGTCGGTTGACCATCCGCATGCCGAGGCGGTCCTGCAGTATGCGCACGAGCAGGCCCGCGCCAGAGCGCCCGGCTACCCGGCGCCGCTCGAGTGCATTGCCACCGTCGGTGCATCGGTCACCATGCCATTCGATGAAGGCATGAAATTCGAGCGCGAACGTTTCATGCACTTGATCCAGAGCACCGAATCGAAGGCGCTGCGCCACGCTTTCTTTGCCGAGCGCGTTGCCGGCAAGGTGCCCGATGTACCGGCCGACACGCCCTTGCGCGCGATGACCTCGGCCGCTGTGGTCGGCGCCGGCATGATGGGTGTAGGCATAACGATGAATTTCCTCAACGCCGGCATTCCGGTGGTGGTGCTGGAAACCTTGCAGCCAGCGCTGGACAAGGGCCTGGCGTCGCTGCGCAAGCTGTACGACAATGCCGTCGCCAAGGGCAAACTGAAGCCCGAGCAGCTGCAACAGCGCCTGGCGCTGGTCAGTGGCACGCTGGCGTACGCCGACCTGGCGCAGGCCGATATCGTGGTGGAAGCCGTGTTCGAAAACCTGGCGGTCAAGCAGGCCGTGTTCCGTGAGCTCGACGCGGTGATGAAGCCGGGCGCCATCCTGGCCACCAATACCTCCACGCTCGACGTCGATGCTCTCGCTGCCGTGACCACGCGGCCGCAGGATGTACTGGGCTTGCACTTCTTCAGCCCGGCCCACGTGATGAAGTTGCTGGAAATCGTGCGGGGCGAACACACTGCCACCGACGTGCTGGCTACTGCGCTGGCGCTGTCGAAAAAGCTGCGCAAGACCGGCGTGGTGGCGCGCGTTTGCGACGGCTTCATCGGCAACCGTCTGATCGAGCAATATAGTCGCCAGGCCGGTTTTTTGCTGGAGGAGGGCGCCTTGCCGGCGCAAGTGGATGCAGCGATCGAGCGCTTCGGCTTTGCCATGGGGCCGTTCCGCATGGCCGACCTGGCCGGCAACGACATCGGACTGGCCATTCGCCAGCGCCGCGCGGTGGAACAGCCGGATCTTGCCTACTCAAAAACTGCCGACCTGCTGTGCGCCGTGGGCCGGCTGGGCCAGAAAACTGGCGCCGGCTGGTACGACTACCGGGCCGGCGACCGCACGCCGTATCCGAGTTCGGAGGTGGACGCAATGGTCATTGCCCATTCGGCGCAGCTGGGTCTGGCACGACGGCACATCAGCGACGACGAAATCGTCGAGCGGCTGGTGTATGCGCTGGTTAACGAAGGAGCACGCATCGTGGAAGAGGGCATTGCCTTGCGGGCCTCGGATATCGACATGGTATATCTGACCGGTTACGGCTTCCCGCCGTACCGGGGCGGGCCGATGTTCTATGCCGACACGGTGGGCTTGCCCAAGGTGCTGGCTGCCATCGAGCGCTATGCCGCCGGGCGTCACGGCGAGGCCTGGACGCCTGCGCCATTGCTCGTGACGTTGGCTGCGGAGGGGCGCAACTTCAACAGCTGATGCCGAATGTTGCTGTATTCTCACATGTCTTAAGGAAAACTTAATGGCATGTGAGCATTTGTTTCAAAACAACGCTACAATGGCACTACCTACCCGCCATCGATACCCTAAAAAACGGTTCGAGTTGCAACGACGGAACGGCATCCGCACCGATGTCTTCGTTACAACCATATACTTTTTAGAGGTCATCATGAAGCGCATCGTTATCGCAGCCGCAATTTCCCTGTCCGCCTTTGTTTCCGCGCACGCCGCGTCGATCACCGGCCTGAACAACACCGGCATCGGCGCTGGCGGCGCTAACGACACCAGCTACCAGCTCAGCATTGTGAGCGATACCTGGAATGGCTCGACCGTCCCGGTCATCACCCTCGACAACACCTGGCCGGTGAATACCTGGCTGGCCAACGACAGCACCTCGAAGTGGATCACGCCAACGGCCAACCAGGGCCAGTCGTACGACGCCTGGAATAACGGTACCTATACCTATCGACTCTCGTTCGACCTGACCGGTTTTGACGCCGCCACCGCATCGTTCGCCGGCCGTGTGCTGTCCGACAATACAGTCAAGGTCTTGCTCAACAACACCGAGATCGCCAGTGGCAACGGCTTCACCACCTGGAGCAACTTCACCGCAGCCAGCGGTTTCACGAGCGGCGTCAACCAGCTCGACTTCGTGGTTACCAACTGGGCGCAAAACAGCGGCAACCCGACCGGCCTGCGCGTGGAATTCGGCCAATCAGCCGTCACCGCGGTACCGGAACCGGAAACTTACGCCATGATGCTGGGCGGCCTGGGCCTGGTAGGCTTCATCGCCCGCCGCCGCAAAAACAAGCAAGCCAGCGTATAAGCAAGCAAGTAGGCCACAGAGTGAGTTTGAGCCGCCAGCGATGGCGGCTTTTTTTCGCCCATAAAAATGGCCGGCCCCGCTCGCACGGGGCCGGCCACCTGGATGTCCGCCTGGACGATCAGTCGTTGGCGTAGATGTCGTTATCCTTGGTCTCGCCGACAAACAAGGCGCCGATCACGACCGTGATGAGGGCGATGATGATCGGGTACCACAAGCCGTAATAAATGTCCCCTTTGAATGCCACCAGTGCGAACGAGATGGTGGGCAGCAGGCCGCCGAACCAGCCGTTGCCGATGTGATAGGGCAGCGACATCGACGTGTAGCGTATGCGGGTGGGGAACATTTCCACCAGCATCGCGGCAATCGGCCCATAGACCATGGTCACGTACAGCACCAGCACGAACAGGATCAGCACCACCATCGGCTTGTTCATCTGGGCTTCGTCGGCCTTGGTCGGATAGCCGGCCAGCTTGATCGCATCCACCACGTCTTTCTTGAGGGTTGCCTCGGTCTTCTTGCTCTCGGCACTGAAGTTGAGGTTATCGGGCGTCATGACGGCGTTGAACGATGTGATTTCCTTGTCGCCGATCTTGACCTTGGCAATCGATCCGGCCGGTGCGTCTTCGTGGGTGTACGCCACCGAGGCGCGCGACAGGATGCCGGCGGCGATGTCGCACGACGACGGGAACTTGCGCTGGCCGGTCGGGTTGAACTGGAAGTTGCACGAGGCTGGATCGGCCACCAGCACCACCGGCGAATTTTTGAGCGCCATTTCCAGCGCCGGATTGCCGTAGTGGGTAAGCGCCTTGAACAGCGGGAAGTAGGTGGCCGCCGCAATGATGCAACCGCCAAGGATGATCCACTTGCGGCCAATCTTGTCCGACAGCATGCCGAAAATGATGAAGAACGGTGTGGCCAGGGCCAGCGACGTGGCGGTCATGATGTTGGCGGTGGCGCCGTCGATCTTGAGCGTTTCGGTCATGAAGAACAGCGCGTAGAACTGGCCCGTGTACCACACCACCGCCTGGCCCATGGTCAGGCCGATCAGCGCCAGGATCACCACTTTCAGGTTGCGCCACTGGCCGAAAGCCTCGCTCAGCGGCGCTTTGGACGTCTTGCCCTCGGCCTTCATCTTGGCAAATGCCGGCGACTCGTGCATCGACATGCGGATCCACACCGACACGCCGAGCAGCAGGATCGAGACCAGGAACGGCACGCGCCAGCCCCAGGCCTGGAACTCGTCCTCGCCGATGGCGGTGCGGGTGCCCAGGATGACCAGCAGCGACAGAAACAGCCCCAGCGTGGCCGTGGTCTGGATCCAGGCCGTAAACGAGCCGCGCTTGCCGGGCGGCGCATGTTCCGCGACATAGGTGGCCGCGCCGCCATACTCGCCGCCCAGCGCCAGGCCCTGCAGGATGCGCAGGAACACCAGGATGATCGGCGCCGCGATGCCGATTGCCGCATACCCCGGCAGCAACCCCACAATGAAGGTGGAGGCGCCCATGATCAGGATGGTGACCAGGAACGTGTATTTACGGCCGATCATGTCGCCGAGTCGGCCGAACACCAGCGCGCCGAACGGGCGCACGATGAAACCGGCGGCAAATGCCAGCAAGGCGAAAATGAAAGTGGTGGTGGGTTCGCCGATGAAGAACTGCTTGGCGATGATCGGCGCGAGCGCGCCATACAGATAGAAGTCATACCATTCGAACACGGTGCCCAGCGATGAAGCGAAGATGACCTTGCGTTCCTCTGGTGTGATCGGCGCGCCCTTGGACTGGTTGCGCGGATCGGCAGTACCCGACGATGATCCCATTATTTGTCTCCTTTTTTTAGTGTTGTGTTAAGCGGCAGACCTGGTAAAACCGGTTGAGCAAACCAACAGAAGACAAGCTCGACAGTTTCCAAATCGACAGCTTGGCAGCGAGTGTGAACGCCGAACCTTGCACCAAACTTACAACCGGCGAGCCGACGTACCTGTCGTTGAAAGCTTGCATTGTGCTATTCTTACCACCCTTTATTTGGCGCCTCGCCCGGAGAGAAACTATGTTGAAACACATCGTGATGTGGAAACTGAAAGACCACGCCGAAGGCGCCGACCGCGCCGCCAACGCCATCAAGATGAAAGCCTTGCTGGACGGCTGCGCCACGATCGTACCCGGCATCGTCAAGTTCGAGGCCGTGCTGGCCCAGCCTGGACTGGAAGCGACCTACGACGTGGTGCTGTACTCCGAGTTCACCGGCAAGGATGCGCTGAATGCCTACCTCGATCACCCTGAGCACGTTGCCATCAAGCCATTCATCGGCGCCATCCGGCTGGAGCGCCAGTGCATGGATTACGAGGTTTGACGATGCCGGACAGCTACCGACGCATCGTGCTGGCCAGCCGGCCGCGCGGCGCCGTCACGCCGGACAATTTCCGGCTCGAAACGGTGGCCACGCCCGTCTTGCAGGATGGCGAGCTGCTGGTGCGCAACCATTACCTGTCACTCGACCCGTATATGCGCGGCCGCATGAGCGCAGCCAGGAGTTACGCTGCCTCCCAGGCGCTGGACCAGACCATGATCGGCGGCACCGTCGGTGAGGTGGTCGCCTCGCGCCATGCCGGTTTTGCTGTCGGCGATGCGGTGGTTGGCGTGCTGGGCTGGACCGAGCTGGCGGTGACCGATGGCGCCCAGTTGCGCAAGGTCGATGCGGACAAATTGCCTTTATCGGCCTACCTGGGCGCGGTGGGCATGCCCGGCATGGCCGCCTGGTACGGACTGAACCGCATCATCAAGCCCAGGGCGGGCGAAACCATCGTGGTCTCCGCTGCCAGCGGCGCAGTAGGCAGCGTGGTGGGACAACTGGCGCGCTTGCAAGGCTGCCGCGTGGTGGGTATTGCCGGCGGACCCGCCAAATGCCGATACGTGATCGATGAGCTCGGCTTCGATGCCTGCATCGATTACAAGGCCGGCAAGCTCGAGGCCGACCTGGCCGCCGCCACGCCCGATGGCGTCGATGGCATTTTCGAGAACGTCGGTGGCGTCATGCTGGACGCCGCTCTGGCGCGCACCAGTGCGTTCGGCCGCGTAGCGTTGTGCGGCCTGATCGGCGGCTTCGGCGGCGCCGACATGGCGCTGCACAATGCCCGCCTGCTGCTGATCAACCGCCTGACAGTGCAGGGTTTTATTGTCACCGAGCACATGGAATTGTGGGACCAGGGGTTGACGGAGTTGGCGGAACTGGTGGCGTCGGGCCAGGTCAAATACCGTGAAACCGTGACGCAGGGCATCGCCGCTGCGCCCGAGGCGTTCATCGGTTTACTGCAGGGGTTCAATTTTGGCAAGCAATTGGTAAAGTTGATATGATTTGAACGCGTTGTGCCGCCGCAAACCGGCGGTGCATTTTGTTCGATCACGTCTACAAGGAATCACACAATGAAAACAGCCGCACTAAGCTTGAGCTGCATCCTGGCGCTGGCCGCCATTCAGACCGCCTCAGCAGCTAATGTCACCGCCCAAGCCAAGCTGGCGCCGACCGCCAACAGCAAGACGTCCGGCCTGGTCACGTTCGAGCAAACCGCTGACGGCGTGCACGTCAAGGCCAAGGTCGAAGGCCTGACCCCCGGCTTGCACGGCTTCCACATCCACGAAAAAGGTGATTGCTCGGCGCCGGACGGCAGCAGCGCCGGCGGCCATTTCAATCCCACCAGCGCACCGCACGGCGATCCTTCCCACGCCAGCAAGCACAGCGGCGACTTCGGCAATATCACTGCCGATGCCAAGGGCGTGGCCACGCTCGACGTCAAGGTGCCGCTGTCGCAACTGACGCTGACCGAAGGCAGCCCGGTCAATGCCCTCAACCGCGGCGTGATCGTGCACACGGCGCCCGACGACCTGAAAACCCAGCCGACCGGCAATGCCGGTGGCCGGCTCGCTTGCGGTGTGATTACTGCTGCCAAGTAAACCCGGACCGTGGTCCACTGGAGGGCGTTGCTGGACGCGCCTTCCAACAACGCCTCTCTGGCGATTAATTCAACAACGCCGCAATCGCCATCCCCGCCTCGGTCGTACTGGCCGAACCGCCGAGGTCAGGCGTTCTGGCGCTATCGGCAATCGTGCTTTCGATCGCCGCCAGTATCGCATCGTGCGCAGCCCGGTAGCTGGCGTCGCCCTGGCCCAAAAAGTCCAGCATCATGGCGCCGGACCAGATCATGGCGACCGGGTTGGCGATGTTTTTGCCATAGATGTCGGGCGCCGAACCGTGTACCGGTTCGAACAGCGATGGCCAGGTGCGGTCGGGATTGAGGTTGGCCGACGGTGCGATGCCGATGGTGCCGGTGCATGCCGGTCCCAGGTCCGACAGGATGTCGCCAAACAGGTTCGACGCCACCACTACGTCGAACCGCTCGGGCGAGAGCACGAAGCGGGCGGCCAGGATGTCGATGTGGTACTGGTCGCAGCGTATATCCTCGTAATCCTTGCCCATCAGCGCGAAGCGCTCGTCCCAGTACGGCATGCTGATCGAGATGCCGTTCGACTTGGTGGCCGACGTCAGGTGTTTTTTCGGCCGCGACTGCGCCAGCTCGAATGCATACTTCAGCACCCGGTCCACGCCGGTGCGGGTAAAGATCGACTCTTGCAGCACGAATTCACGATCGGTGCCTTCGAACATCTTGCCGCCCACCGACGAATATTCGCCTTCGGTGTTTTCACGGACGATGTAAAAATCGATGTCGCCAGGCTGCTTGTTGGCCAGCGGGCAAGGCACGCCGGGCATCAGCCGCACCGGGCGCAGGTTCACATACTGGTCGAACTGGCGGCGGAATTTCAGCAGCGAACCCCACAGCGAAATGTGATCGGGCACCAGCTCCGGCCAGCCGACCGCGCCAAAGAAAATGGCGTCAAAGCCCTTCAGTTGCTCGAACCAGTCGTCCGGCATCATCTTGCCGTGCTGGGCGTAGTAGTCGCAACTGGCCCATTCGAAGGTGGTCCATTCGATGCCAATGTTGAAGCGGCGGGCGGCGGCGTCCACCACGCGTATGCCTTCGGGCATGACTTCCTTGCCGATGCCGTCGCCGGCGATGACTGCGATTTTATGAGTATGCATGGCGATCTCCTTGTGCGTGGAAAACAGCATAGCGCGATTCCATTCCGTTTAGAATGGTGCTGTTTGTAAATGCATGGATCACGGAATGTGAATAATAATGACATCGAGAACAGTGACCTGCGCGTCTTCGCCGCCGTGGTGCGCAAGGCCAGCTTTGCTGGCGCCGCAGCCGAGCTGGGCATGTCGCCCGCGTATGTGAGCAAGCGCATTGCCGTGCTGGAGACAGCGCTGGGGGTACGCCTGTTTCACCGCAGCACGCGGAGGGTAGTGGTCAGCGCCGATGGCGAGCAGGTGTATGCACGGGCGCTGACTATCCTGTCCAGTCTGGACAGCCTGTTCGACGAAGTGGCCGAGCGCCAGGGCGTGCCGCGCGGTCAGCTACGGGTCAGCAGCAGCTTCGGCTTCGGACGCAACGTGGTGGCGCCGGCCATCGCGCAACTGGTGGCCGCCCACCCGGCGCTGCAAGTGCGCTTCGAAGTGCTCGACCGGCTGGTCGACATCGTTGCCGAAGGCTTCGACCTTGACATCCGGGTAGGCGAGGACATCGAGCCGAACCTGATCGCCCGCAAACTGATGAGCAATCACCGCATCCTGTGCGCCGCGCCGGCCTACCTGGACCGGCGCGGCACGCCGCGTGCGGTGGCAGAGTTGTCGGGCCACGATTGCCTGCCGATCAAGGAACGCGACCTGCCGTTTGGCGTGTGGAAGCTGCGCCATGGCGCGGGCGAGGACGTGGTGGTGAAAGTGACCGGACCGCTCTCGACCAACCACGGCGAGATTGCGCTGCAGTGGGCGGTGGCTGGCGCTGGCATCGTGCTGCGTTCGCTGTGGGACGCGCAACCGCACCTCGACCGGGGCGAACTGGTGCAAATACTGCCCGGTTATACGCAGGAAGCCAATGTGTGGGCCGTGTATCCGCAACGCCTGGCAAGCTCGGCAAAAGTACGTGTGTGCGTGGACTTCCTCGAACGGCACCTTGCGTGCGACAATCATTGTTTTTCCTGAGCAAACCGAAGCCATGAACGACACCGTCCACCACACGATCCGCTACGGCGACTGGGCCACCATGTCTGCCGAAGCCAAACTGATACGCACCGAAGTCTTTGTCGAAGAGCAGGGTGTGCCTGCCGAACTGGAAATGGACAATATGGATGTGCTGTGCCTGCACGCGGTGGCGTACGACGCTGCCGGCGTGCCGATCGGCACTGGCCGCCTGCTGCCCGATGGGCACATCGGCCGCATGGCCGTGCGCAAGTCGGGCCGGGGTACCGGCGTGGGCGGCGCGCTGCTGCAAGGCCTGATGGCGCAAGCCCGCGCACGCGGCGAAAGCCTGGTCGCCCTGAGCGCCCAGACCCATGCTGCCGCCTTCTACCAGCGCCACGGCTTTGCCATCGAAGGCGAAGAATTCCTCGAGGCAGGCATCCGCCACATCAATATGAACCACAAGTTCTAGTGGATCAGTTCTTCCTGTAACGTCGCAGTGGCGTCGGCGTAGAGCTTGACGACGGTGGACGTGCGGGTTCCGTAGCCGGGGCTTTCGATCTTGACCGACGACAGCACCCGTTCCACTTCCAGCGGCACGCCGGTTTCCGGCAAGCGCTGGTCGGGGGCGGGGGTGGTGTCGGACAGCATTTCGAAGAAGGCATCGTCCGGTGCGCCCAGGCACAACAGGCTGGCGAACTGCGCCTTGGTTTTGAGCACTTTCGGCCAGGGCGCATCGAGCAGAGCGTTCGAGACACCGTATACGCCGGGTTCGAGCGGCTTGCCGTTGCGCGGGTCGCTGTCGCCCCGGTTGGAGTACCAGATCAGGGTGTCGCGGTCGCCGATCACCAGGTTGAAGCCGTTGTATTGGTTGGCCCGCTGGCGCAGGTCATCGATGTACTCTTGCGGGCTCATGCAGCCGGCCAGGTAGTCGGCCACCAGCTGGCCGCGTGACGGCGCGTCGTCGCGATGCTCGCTGGGCGCGCGGATGTTGGTGATCGCGGCAAAACGCGCGCCGCCGTGGTGGTTGGGGCAGTCGGCCGGATGGGTGATGCCCATCCAGCTGCCGCCCGCCTGCAGGTCGCGGCCCGCATACACTTGTGGATGCTCGGGCCACGGCGCGGCCGGCGCGGTGGCGCGCTGGTAGAACTCGTCACGGTTGGCGGCAGCCACCAGCGGCACTGTCGGCAACACTTTCCAGGCAAAGACGATCAGGCACATGGCACGACATCCACGAACGCTTCGAGGTGGCGGGCGCCGACGATCCACTGCGACAGTCCGGCGCGGTCCACTGCTGCGGCCAGCGTGCCGGCGAAATTGCCGGGAGCGGCCGGATAGATTTCCATCCAGGTTTGCACGCCGTCGTCCGCTTCCGGACGGCGTTTGAGTTCGCTGGTAACGGCGAACTGTTCGGCCAGTTGCGCCTGCATGGCGGCAACTGCCGAGTGCAGGGCTGCCGCGTCGGCATCCCTGACCTTGTAGTAAATATAGAGATCCATGCTAGAGATCTAAGGGTTCCAGCACGTACGGCAGCGCCAGGAAGGTCAGCGCGGGGCCTGCAGCCGAGCCGAGGCGCACCGACGCCGCGTCGATTGCGGCGAGCTTCATTTCCACCAGCGCATCGACGCCGCCTTGTCCGTTCGGTGCGGCGTTGACAATCATGCCGCAAGGCTGCTCCGGATCGGCCGTGGCAAATACTTCGGCGCCGGCCACTGCGGCCGGATCGGCAATGCTGACCAGCGTGGTACGGCGCTTGAGCTTGCCGAGGTACTGGCTGCGGGCGACGATTTCCTGGCCCGGGTAGCAGCCTTTTTTAAAGTTGACCGCGCCCAGCAATTCGAAATTGACCATCTGCGGCACGAACTGTTCCTGCGTGGCCTTGTCGATCTGCGGTACGCCCGAGTGGATTTCGGCCAGGCGCCAGGCCTGGGCGCCGCCCACGGCCAGCTTGCTGGCCAGTTCGGCGGCGATGGTGTCGGCAGTGGCCGCCGACATCAGCCACTGGTACCGCGCCGCACCGAAGGCGTCGGCCACGCGCAGCAGCGTGCCCAGCGGATGCTCGACGCGGGTGAACGGTTTCGACGGCAGGGTGTCGAACCAGTTTTGCAGGACGACTTCGGCCTTGTCGCCGCCAAAGCCCAGCACCACCTCCATGCCCGGCAGTTCGGTGGCGTCAGTGAGCTTGGTCTTGGCGCGCAGCACGAACATCGACAGGCGCTTTTGCACCGGCGCCTGGATCTCGCGCGGCAGTTGCAGGAAGATGGTGGTGGCGCTGCGCCACATCAGGAACGATGCCAGCAGGCGGCCCTTGGGCGAGCAATAGCCGGCCAGGCGCACGTCGTCGGCGCCGAGGTGCTCGACATCGTTGGTCAGTTGGCTATGCAGGAACTTCGCCGACTCTTCGCCATCGAGGGCAATCAGGCCCTGGTCGGTGATCGGTGCGACAAAGCCGGCGGCAAGCGCGGCGGTGGTCAGCGGGCTAGCCGGGGCGGCGGCGGATAACAGTTCGGTCCAGGATGACATAATTTCCAATATTTAGCGACGTATGTGACGATGTAGGTGACGATTACGCATTATCATTACGGGCTCATTATAGTGATGTC
Organism: Duganella sp. Leaf61; assembly: GCF_001421905.1. NCBI lineage: Bacteria > Pseudomonadati > Pseudomonadota > Betaproteobacteria > Burkholderiales > Oxalobacteraceae > Duganella > Duganella sp. Leaf61. The sequence continues at coordinate 415,913 of NZ_LMLM01000029.1, read as the reverse complement.
CCGTCGATCGCGTCGGCAACGGTGCAAAAGCGTCGGAACACTGGCGCATCGCCTCCGGAAGTGGCAAGCTGGTCGATTGACTCAAATATGGCGTAGAAATGGCTTTTATTAAAAAAATAATCACACTCTGCATTCTTGTCGCGCTGGCGGCCGGCGGTTACTTCATGTACTGGCAGCAAGCGCCTATCCTCACCGGCGCTGCCGAACCGATCGCCTTCACCATCGTGCCCGGCAGCGGCGCCCACGCGGTCGGCCAGCAAATCGCCGAGGCCGGCGTGCCGATCCAGCCGCTGCTGTTCAATCTGCTGGCGCGCAGCACCGGCAAGAGCAGCCGCATCAAGGCCGGCTCGTACGAACTGAAGCCGGGCACCACGCCGGCGCGGCTGATCGAGCAGCTGGTGCGCGGCGAATTCGCGCAGGAGCAACTGACCATCATCGAAGGCTGGAGCTTCCGCCAGATGCGCGCGGCAATCGACGCCCACCCGGGCCTCAAGCACGACACCATCACCCTCAGCGACACCGATCTGATGAAAGCCATCGGATCCGAATACCAGCGCCCGGAGGGCCTGTTCTTCCCCGATACCTATTTGTTCGCCAAGGGTTCGAGCGAATTGCAGATCTATCGCCAGGCCCATGCGATGATGATCAAGCGCCTGGAGGCGGCGTGGGCCAAGCGTGAAGCGGGCTTGCCGTACAAGACGCCGTACGAGGCGTTGACCATGGCCTCGATCGTGGAAAAGGAAACCGGGCAAAAGTCCGAACGCAATATGATCGCCGCCGTGTTCGTCAACCGCCTGCGCCTGGGCATGATGCTGCAGACCGACCCGACCGTGATCTACGGCATGGGCCTCAAGTTCGAGGGCAATATCCGCAAGCGCGATCTGGAGACCGACACGCCGTTCAACACCTACACCCGCACCGGCCTGCCGCCCACGCCGATCTCGCTGCCCGGTGTGGAATCCTTGGCCGCCGCGATGGCGCCCGCCAAGACCGCCGCCCTGTATTTCGTCGCGCGCGGCAACGGCACCAGCAAATTCTCAGACAACCTGACCGACCACAACCGGGCAGTGAACCAGTACCAACGATAGAGCCATGACCGATTCCAGTATCCGCAACAACAAATTCATCACCTTCGAAGGCATCGATGGCGCCGGCAAATCCACGCATATCGCGTTTGTCAGCAAGTACCTGCAAGACCGTGGCATCGACCTGGTGAGCTCGCGCGAACCGGGCGGCACCCAGCTCGGCGAGAGGCTGCGCGAACTGGTGCTGCACGAAACCATGCACCTGGAAACCGAAGCATTGCTGATGTTTGCCAGCCGCCGCGAACATATCGCGCAGGTGATCGCACCGGCGCTGGCGCGCGGCGCCTGGGTGATTTCCGACCGGTTTACGGATGCCAGCTTCGCCTACCAGGGCGGCGGCCGCGGCATGGACCTGGCCAAGCTGGACGCGCTGGAGCAGTGGGTACACCCGCACCTGCAACCTGACCTGACCTTGCTGTTCGACGTGCCGCTGGAAGTGGCGCGCGCGCGGCTGGACGCCACCCGGTCGCTCGACAAGTTCGAGCAGGAAAAGACCGATTTCTTTGCCGCCACCCGCAACGAATACCTGCGCCGCGCCGCGCAGTTCCCGCAGCGGTTCCGCCTGATCGATTCCACCCGCACGATTGCCGAGATCGAGGTGGAGATCACGGCCATTCTCGACGAACTGCTGGCGCAGCACTAGCCGCAGATCCCGCAGCCCACGCCGACGGAGCCGACCATGATCTCCAGCCAGTTCGTGTCGCAGGTCCGATTACGCGTGGCCGACGTGCCGGGATTTGACCGGTATCCGTTTTCGCTGCCTGCCGTGCGCCATCTCGACGTGCTCGACCTGCATCCCAGGGTGACCTTTATCGTTGGTGAAAACGGCTCCGGTAAATCGACGCTGATGGAGGCGATCGCGGTGTCGTTCGGTTTCAACGCGGAGGGCGGCACGCGCAATTTCGGCTTCGGCACGCGCGCTTCGCATTCGGTGCTGCACCAGTACCTGCGCCTCTCGAAAGGCGTGCGGCAACCGAAAGACGGCTTTTTCCTGCGTGCCGAAAGCTTCTTCAATCTCGCCACCGAGATCGAAAGATTGGACAAGGAACCGGGCGGGCCGCCCATCATCAACTCCTACGGCGGCAAGTCGCTGCACGAGCAATCGCACGGCGAGTCGTTCTTTTCGCTGGTGATGCACCGTTTCGGCGGCAACGGATTTTATGTACTGGACGAACCGGAAGCAGCGCTCTCACCGCAGCGCCAGCTCTCGCTGCTGACCCGCATCCACGACCTGGTAAAGGACCGCTCGCAATTCGTGATCACCACCCACTCGCCGATACTGATGGCCTATCCCGACGCCGTGATCTACCAGTGCACCGACACCGGCATCCGCCAGGTCACGTACGAGGAGACCGAGCACTTCCAGGTGATGCATGATTTCGTGGTCAATCCGAAGCGAATGCTGGATATTTTGCTGGATTAGGAACCACTGATAGTATGGCGCTTTATTGACCTTAAATTATTAGGTAGCTGAATGTGAGTAAATCAGACTGGTAATTTCCGCCTGCACATTTAACGTTTCTGAGGATTGAAGCGATTCTTTTAGACCGCTAGGGCCCGTCACGCTAGACGCCGTTAGATTTTCGGATCAGGTCGAGTAATTAACTAGAAAAATTGTTAGGGTAAAAATGGATCATTCAACCGCGCAGAAGCTTATGGATGCCTACAAAGGCATTGGAGAGGCTCTCAATGGAGCAGATAGCATCATTCGCACACTGCCGGAAGACGAGCGGACTGCGCACTTGCGTGGCCTTGCCGAGATGATGGGACACCTCTGGTTCAAACTTGAACTTCCAGTTGTTCGCGAACACAGAGATCTGGATCCGGATGGCGATCGTTTCCAGAAAAAGTCGGATCAAGAATGATAAGTATGGCCGCTTTGGGGCGACAACGTCGCATCGGGGGCAGATCATGATGTTTTCGCAACGGCAACATGCTATGCTTGAACGACCGGCTGAGAACGGCCAAAAGCGGCCCTTCGGGAATGATATAGTGCAAGAATTGTGGGTGCAAAACGGGAGAAGCTGAGATGATTGATTATTGTCCGGTTTGCGGATACGGACCAAATCTTGGATACCCTTCAACTGAGGAATTGCGACGCTCACACGAAATCTGCGATTGCTGCGGCTGTGAGTTCGGGTATGACGATAACGTTGAACACTACGACCGATGGGTTTTAAAGGGAAGCCCTTGGTTTAACTCTAAGGCTCGCCCCTTGAACTGGTCGCTTGAAGAACAGCTAGCTCATACAATTCGGCCATGGCCTCCAGCTGCAAGCATCGGGACTTAAGGGCGGCAGTCGACTGCGGATGCAGCCTGTCGCCGCTGCCGCTGGATTCTCGGTCTGGCGAGCTGTTATGCTGGTCGGTACGGCCGGGTTCGGCCAGCAGCGGACCGTGACCTATAAAATTAAAATATGGAATTCATTTCAAAGAAAAATTCGACGAAGGGCAATACGACCGCGTCATTGCTGTTGGCGGTGATAAGGTTGATACTGCCGTTGCTGCAAGCGTTGCCATTTTCGATAGTGACGGTTTGGCGGTGATAAGGTTGATACTGCCGTTGCTGCAAGCGTTGCCATTTTCGATAGTGACGGTTTACGAACCCGAGTGAACGTGCTATCCAGCGCCGGAGCCTCATGCTTCCAAGATGTTCGATATGTAGGCAACCTCGTATTTATCGGCTTTGGTCAATATGTATTTATTTTAGACGTGAAGGCCGGTGCGGTAGTTAGCCATCAACTCGATGGCTATTTTGGCCATATGTACGATGGTGACGATTTTGAAAATCTACCCACAAAATTTTCCGTACTCGTTACATCCGCCTCAGAAGCGCTAGCGATCTCGAGGACGGGTGAATTGCTTTGGGTGCGGAAAAATCTCGGCATTGACGGAGTGCTATTGCATGCCGCAAACTCGAGACAATTCGACGGCGAGGGCGAGTGAGACCCTCCTGGTGGATGGCGGAAATTTTCAGTGTTGGCGGATTCAGGCACCGTCCTATAACGGCCAACAGCAGACATACACTTGAACGATGAAAAATCCAACCACGCAAGAAATTGAAGCCTTGCTGATGAACATCCTTAGCGACGGATTTAACAGATCCTTTGGTGCACTTCGAGCTACAAATTGTATTGATGAGCAAAAGCTGGCTGAAAAGTACAAAGGTGCAGGAAGCGAGTATTACGACTTGGTCACCGCTCAGATCGAGCTCACTGCGAAGTATGCTGCACCTGCCGTACGGGCGCTTTTTTTAGACCAGGAATGTTAAAGCGAGTAGTTCGTCATATTGGCCGCGTTCGGCCAACAGCGGACAGCGACAGGTAATCGAACTAGAGGAAAATGTGGGGACTGGAATTTTGTCAGCAGCCGAAGGGATAGCGCGAACTTATTTGAATCGAGACGAAGTCGAGGCAAGTGACGTGTGCGGCTGCTATCGTTGTGTTCGCTTGTTCGCCCCGACAGAGGTAACACTTTGGGCTGACTCGAACGATCCAAACGATGAGGACCCAGGTGCTTTGAGGGAAGCAAATGATAAGTTCTGTGGTTTGACAGCGGTATGCCCAGCCTGCGAAGACACCTCCGTCATAGGCTCGGCATCAGGGGCGACAATGACACTTTCTTTTCTTAAAGAGATGAATGATTACTGGTGCTCGCAGAATAGGCCAGTTGGCCTTTAGCCGCCAGCAGCAGGCCAATAGCCGACGGTGAGGGATTGTGAAAATTTAAACTGTGCAGCGAGAAAATTTAGACATACGAAATATGGTTTCATCGGAATTATTACAGTCATGGGCTCGAACTGAGATGTTATTGGAGAAAGCTCAGGATTTGCTCTCTCCTGAGGCCTTCCAAGAGCATGAGATTACGCTTACGCAGATGGCCGATTTTATCGAGCATAACGAGCTTGGACTTGCATTTGTTTGGTTGAAGTCGATTGCAGAGGAGAGCCAATGGGATTCTGTAGAGTTATTGAATACGCTCCTTTTAGCAGCAGAAAACATGAATCGAACCGATGATGGAAATGCATTGCGACAGCGTCTCCGTGAGCTGGCTTAGGTATCAGCAGGGTTCGGCAAACAGCCGACATAAGATGATTGTACTTTTGGGGGGAGCAGATGACTACGGTCTTGGCTGAAACTGAATGGGTTCAAAACCTTGCTTCAGAGTTTGTAATTCGTTTCCTAGCCAGGCTCAGTTGCGAGATAACCATTGTCGGGCGAAATGGTTATGAGGCCGGCACTGACGAGTTGATAAAGCCGAGACAACTTCGTAGAGTCAATGAAGTTCAAAATAAGGTTACTGCATGCCTTTCCCAATTGCTCGAAGGCGAATGCCCAGATGGTTTCGTTGAGTCGATTGCTCAGAGGGTGCTTGCGGAAGACGACGATGAGTTGAAGTGCATGCTTGAACGGTCAATGGCTTCAAGCGAAAAAGTACGTTCAATCGAAATGACCGCTTTGGGCGAAAACGGCGTGTCGGGGCAGATCATGATGTTTTCGCAACGGCAACATGCTATGCTTGAACGACCGGCTGAGAACGGCCAGATGCGGCCGTTCGATAAAGTCGCGTAAACCATCAAATCGGAAGAAACTTCCCACCTCCAAGAGGTCTCTTGAATAAGTTACTTTGCTCGTTTTTGTTGTTAATTTCTGGGGCAGCTATGTCAAGCGATCAAAAGGTTTATTTTCCATCGTCACAAGACATAGAGGTGTTGGCACACCAGCGGGCTGTCATCGAGAAGCTCTTGTCCCCATCGGACTTGGAATCAAAATATAGCACTGCACCTGGAAAACTGGGAACGTTGCGCGCGGTTATTGCTGCGAATATGTTCAAAGCAAACCAAACGTTCGAACTTCAGTGCATGGGGGTCGTCTTGGGCGACGCGTTTGTCCTCGACATGGGCTTCCATTGGGTAGTCGTCGAAGACGAATACGGCAGAGATTTTGCTCTTAGATACAAAGACACATCCGTCATAGTCTTCCCCATCACCATGATTTCAAAACGTGTTGAACGGGGAGAGACCGTTGATGTTTTTGATCTCTACAACGGTGTTGCAAACAGGTTTGAAGAGATTTTGAGTAAAAAAACCGACAAACTTTAGTCTAGATTTTCAGTGCAAGAACCGGCGGTGCCAACGGCCGAACGGCCGGCCCACGACTTCATTCACTCAGTCAACAGACTCCCAAGGCAATGGCCCTCCGGAAGAGATGAAGGTCCGCTTTGGGGCGACAACGGCGTGTCGGGCTAAGCATTTTTTTACTATGAAAATTGAACCGTCTGAATCCGGCCCGCAGCTGACTTTGGAGTAAATTCATAACGAAATTTTTACAAAGCGAACGCGAGACGTTGATAGGACCCGCTGCGGTAGGTGTTGCGTTGGGTATAGTTTTATCGGTCTGCACTATCGCGTTCAATAGTGAGTACAACGCAGCAGCTTCGTCCGACTGGGCAACAGTTGGCGACACGGCGTTGATTTTTCTCGGCGGGTTTTTCCTGGCGTTTGTCCCCTTCGGTTTGGCTCCCGTGTTAATCGGACGCATCAGACTCGGAGCCGGAAAAAAGGGCAAGTAACCCCGGCTGCGGCCAAGATCAGCCATTCAAAAAGCGGGTTTTAAACGCCATCACAACCCCGGAATATCGGCGTTATGAAACCTGCTCATCCCCACCACCCGGGTACTGCTGTCCGAATACGATAACTCCACCTTGTCCCCGGGCTTGGTCAACACCAGTTCCTCCGATAAATCCGAACTGCCGGTAAAGATCGTGCCCAGGGTTTTCTCGGCCGTGGCCAGCGTGATGTAGTACATGGTCTGGTTGTTGCGGAACTCCGACGAGATGCGCACCACCGTGCCCTTGAGCTCGACATCGCGCGCTTCGGTGCCGATGTCGGCGGCTACGCGGTTGGTCGAGCGTTTCGACTGGTAGCTGCGCAGCGTGGCGGAGAGCGTGTCGGCCACGCCGATCACCTGGTTGTTGCGCATATCGACCATGCCGAACGCGCGGGACACGCCCTGGGCGTCGCGCAGCGCCATCACGTACGTGGGTGCGCTGCCCACCAGGAATGGCAGCGGGTTGGTGGCCTGGTAGCGTTTTTCCGGGTTGACGTTCTCCGCCGCATGGGCCGCCGTGTATTGCGACACCGACGGCACCTTGAACCAGCGCACCGTCTTGGTCCGTGAATCGACAAAATAAAAGCCGGACAGGCCGTTGTTATTGCCTTTCGAGGTCATGCCGCCTACCCAGTACGGGCGCTGGTCGGAGCCGTACACCAGGTCGAGGTAGCCATCGACGCGCAGCCGGCCTTCGTTGTTGAGGTTGAAGTAGCCGTGGATGAACTCGCCGCGATCCTGCATCTGCTCGAGGATGAATTCCTCGGCCTGGATGCGATCAACCCACTTCGGTTCCGTGCCCAGCTTGTAGCGCACCACGGCGCCGGTGACAGCATTGACGGTGACGATGCCGGTCGATTCGCTGCCGGAGAAGCCCACCTTGTGCTCGTACGTGGTGCCGACGAAATATGGCACGCCTTCATCATCGATTTCCGGCTCGAAATCGGTCAGGCCCACCGTAGCCTGGCCCGACAGGTAGGCGTGGCGCTCGACGTGGTCGCCGAAATAGGCCGACAGCAGGTAGCGCAGCTTGAGCGGCTTGCCATTGAGTTCCATCACCAGTTGCACGTCCGCCGGGTCGTGCGCGGAGACGGTCAGGTAGCCGGGCGTGCCTCCGTCGGCAAACCACTTGAAGAAACCGCTATGCTCGAGAAAGGCCACCCACACCAGCTTGTCGCGCACCAGTTGTTTTACTGGCCGACCCACCCGCACTTGCGACCCGAGCGAGGCGATTTCGGACAGTCGCTTCTGCATCGCCTGCAAGGCCATGTCCTCCGACACCAGCGGCGCCTGGTCGATATCGATCGGCGGCAGGGCGTCGTGGAAATTGGCCTGGTGTTCCGTGCCCAGCATCTGGTAATAGGCATTCGCACGGATGATCGGCGCACTGGTCAAGAACACCACCGCGCCAAACAGCACGGTCAGCGCCGTGTACGCCGCCATCAGTCCCACCCGCCCGGTGAGCGCCACCGCCGGGATCGCCGCCACCAGCACTACTACATAGATCCCGGCAAAGTCCAGCGCCAGGGTCGGGATCTTGAAGTAGAACAGGGCCGCCAGCAGCAGGACCGAGAGGGCCAGGCCGATCATGCTTAATGTGCGGCGCGGGTAGCGGGAGTGGCCAGGGTGACGAAATCTCATGTGCTCCAATCGTAAGGTGCCGGGCTGTGGATGCCGGAATCGATGCATAGAATACCATTTTGCCTATGAGAAAGTAAGAAAACGGCGCCCGGTGGCGTACAATCGCTCACCCGCGTGGAGTATCTTTACTTTGCTTATGCGCATGATTTAAAACACACTACCAAGAATGAGCGATTCCATTTATCCCTGGCAGCAAGAATCCTGGCAACAATTGCAGCAGTTGCGCCAGCGCCTGCCGCACGCGATCCTGTTCCACGGCGCGGCCGGCATCGGCAAGGCCGATTTTATCGAGCGCTTCGCCCAGGGGCTGCTGTGCGAGGCCGTGCGCCCCGATGGTCACGCCTGCGGCCAGTGCGCGTCATGCGGCTGGTTCGCCCAGCACAACCACCCCGATTACCGCCGCGTGCGGCCCGAAGCGCTCGAAGACGAGCCGCCCGAGGGCGAGGAAGGCGAGGGCGATGGCGGCAAAAAGGCGGCCAAGTCCACCAAGACGCCGTCGAAAGAGATCAAGATCGAGCAGATCCGCAACCTGGCCGACTTCATGAACGTCTCCACCCACCGCGCCGGCTTGCGCGTGGTGGTGCTGTATCCGGCCGAGGCGCTGAATATGCCGGCGTCCAACGCACTGTTAAAGACCCTGGAGGAACCGCCGCCGGGCACCGTGTTCCTGCTGGCGTCCAACAGTCTCGATCGCCTACTGCCCACCATCCTGTCGCGCTGCCGCAAATTTGCCATGCCGATGCCGTCGCACGACCAGGCGCTGGCCTGGCTCAAGCAGCAAAACGTCCCGGACGCCGACAGCTGGCTGCGCGAGCAGGGCGGGGCGCCGCTGGCAGCCATGGCCCAGGCCGAAGCGGGCAACCGCGACGACCTGGAAACCCTGCTGCAACTGCTGGCCCGTCCCAGCGTGGAAGGCGCCCTGAAAGTGGCCGACAAGCTGCAAAAAGTGCCGCTCACGGCGCAGGTGTCATGGTTGCAGCGCTGGCTGTATGATGTGTGTGCGCTCAAGCTGGCGGGCAACGTGCGTTACTATCCACGCTATCAGCGCGAATTGGGCAGCCTGGCCGATAAAATCCATATCAGCCGGCTGCTGGCGGTGATCAAGGGCGTCAACGACCGCCGCGCCACGTCGGACCACCCGCTGTCGCCGAAGCTGTTTTTGGAGGATATGTTGCTCGACTATACCGCCGCCTGCACCCACTGAGAGATCGACCATGCCCGCTGACAGCCATTTCGATTCCACCGCCGCCCCGGGCCTGCCCGGCCGGCCCGCGGTGCTGTCGCTGGCGATCCGCGAAAAAGCAGCGCTGTATGCCGCTTACATGCCGTTCCTCAAGCATGGCGGCCTGTTCCTTGCCACCAAGCAGCCGTACAAGCTCGGCGACGAGCTGTTCCTGGCGCTGACCCTGATGGACGAGCCCGAAAAATACCAGGTGGCGGGCCGGGTGGCCTGGATCACCCCTGCGGGCGCCCACCACGACAAGGCGCAAGGCGTGGGCATCCACTTCCCGGACGACGAAGGCGGCCAGAAGCTGCGCCAGCGCATCGAGGATATCCTGGGGCCGGCGCTGCGCTCGGCCCGCGCCACGCACACCCTGTAGCCGCGCACTGGGGACAAGCGGTACAATCGCACCATGTATATCGATTCCCACTGCCACATCAATTTCCCCGAGCTGGCTGCTCGCATGCCCGAGATCCTGGCCAAGATGGCCGACAACGGCGTCACCCACGCCTTGTGCGTATCGGTTGATTTGCCGGACTTTCCGCAAGTACTGGCGCTGGCCCATGAGTATCCGCACATCTATGCGTCGGTGGGCGTGCATCCCGACTACGAGGACACGCCCGAACCCACCGTCGAACAGCTGGTCGCGCTGGCCAATGATCCGAAGATCATCGCCATCGGCGAGACCGGCCTCGACTACTACCGCCTGGAAGGCGACCTGGAATGGCAGCGCGAGCGCTTCCGCACCCATATCCGGGCGTCGCGCATTACCCGCAAACCGCTGATCATCCACACCCGCAGCGCCAGTGAAGACACCATCCGCATCCTGCGTGAAGAAGGCGCCGCTCCGGAGGCCGGCGGCGTGGCCGGCGTGATGCACTGCTTTACCGAATCGCTGGAAGTGGCGCGCGCCGCCATCGAACTGGGCTTTTATATCTCGTTCTCGGGCATCGTCACCTTTAAAAGCGCCAAGGAGCTGCAGGCCGTGGCTTTGGAGGTGCCGCTCGAACGCATGCTGATCGAGACCGATTCGCCGTACCTGGCGCCGGTGCCGTTCCGCGGCCGCACCAACGAGCCGGGCTATGTCGCCCACGTGGGCGAGTACATCGCCAGGCTCAAGGGTATCCCGGTGGAAGAGGTCGCAGCACAGACGTCGGCCAATTTTTTCAAACTGTTCAACGTCAAAGAGGCCGCCTGATGAAACGTCGTCACTGGTTGCTGGCCAGCGTAGCCATCATGTTGTCCGGACCGGCGCTGGCAGCAGCATTGCCGCCTGGCGAGGTGGACCTGTTCCGCGCGGTCGAGCAGGACCGCGCCAACAGCGTGAAAAAGTCGCTGGCGGCCGGCGTCAATCCCAATGCACGCGACCTGGGCGGCGAAACGGCGCTGATCGTTGCCATCCGCAACGACGCCAACGATGCGGCCACGGTCTTGATGGACCAGAAGGGCATCGACCTCGAAGCGAAGGCACCAAACGGCAACACGGCCCTGATGATGGCGGCCTACCGCAAGAACCAGCCGCTGGTAACCGACCTGCTACGGCGCGGCGCCAAGGTCAACCAGTCGGGCTGGACCGCCTTGCACTATGCGGCGGCGGGGGGCAGCGCCGAGATCACCAACTTGCTGCTCGACCACAAGGCCCAGATCGACGCCGAGTCGCCATCGGGCATGACGCCGCTGATGATGGCCGCACGCGAAGGCCAGGAAGACGCGGTCAAGGTGCTGCTCGCACGCGGGGCCAATGCCACCCTCAAGGATGGCGGCTTTCACTTGACGGCGGCGGGCTTCGCGCGCAAGGCCGACAAGCCGTGGATCGCCAAGGCCATCGACGCCCACCTGGCGGCCAAGGGCATCAAACCTCAGTAGCCGATGTCCTCGAGGAAGGTATCGATATAGTTCGAGCTGTCCTCGGGCGCGCTCAAATGCGGGCAATGGCCCACGTTGCTGATGACCTTTACGGTCGAGAGCGGCAGGTGGTCACGCAGGTAGTCGCCCACCTCGCGCGGCGCCACCAGGTCGTCGCTGCATTGCAGGACCAGTGACGGAATGGACGACCTGGCCAGGTCCGCGCGGTGGTCGGCGGTAAACGTCACGCGGGCGAAATGGCGGGCGATCTCCGGATCGTTATGCTCGAAGCGGGTAAGCAGTTCGCGCGTGAGCTGCGGCTGGTTCGGCGCCCCCATGATGGCCGGTGCCATGTGGCGGGCCCAGGCCAGGTAGTTATCATCGATCAGCTTGAGCAGTTGTTCGATGTCTTCCGCATTGAAACCACCGACGTAATCGCCGTCGTTGATATAGCAGGGCGAAGGGCCGACCATTACCTGCGCGGCGAAACGCTCGGGCCGCTGGATCGAAGCCAGCAGGCCGATCATGGCGCTTACCGAGTGCCCGACAAAAATCACCTTGCCTTTCGCATAGAGTTCGATAATCTCAAGCATGTCTTCGGCATGGCCGTGCAGGTCGGCATACTTGTTACGGTCGTAGGCGGACAGGTCGGAGCCACCGTGGCCGGTCAGGTCGAGCAGGATGATCTTGTAGCGCCGGCTGTACGCCGGGTGGATGAAACGCCACATGGTCTGGTCGCAACCATAACCATGGACGAACATGATCGTGTGTTCCCCATCGCCGTGACAATGGACGTTGTTGCGTTGCTGCACCGACATGACTATCTCCTTGAAAGCAACACACAGTATACGGTGAAAGTGCGGACAATAGTGACTAAAAGATAATTTAGCTGGAATCATACCGATAGATCGAGAATTGGCGGGTAATTCCTGTCCATCTCGTAACATCATGCCGAAGCGAAATTCTTGATAATGAGCCTATCCGCATTGCATCCAGAGACAGTGCGATTCATAGTTTGTTAATAGAGGGAAATCGAGGACATCCATGCTGAACGAACGCGAGATCGAAAGCTGCTATCTGGGGCAATTCATACCAGTCCACTACCATCACAATATGTTGATGGACCAAAACCGCATGCACGGGTTCAAATCGGCAATCGATTACGCGGTCCGGCCCGGCGCCAAGGTGCTCGAGCTCGGTGGTGGCACCGGCGTGCTGTCGTGGTTTGCGGCAGCCAAGGCCGCCAAGGTGTATTGCGTGGAATTCAACCCGGACATGGTGCGCGAGGCCCGCAAGATGCTGGCGCTTAATCCCAATGGCGAAAAAGTGGAAGTGATCCACGCCGACGCCTTCGAATACCTGCCACCGGAACCGCTCGACGTGGTGATCTGCGAAATGATCCACGTGGCCATGCTGCGCGAAAAACAGGTGGAAGTGATCGAATCGTTCAAGCGCCGCTACCTGGAACGTTTCGGCGGTCCGCTGCCGGTGTTTCTGCCCGAGGCGGTGATCATGGCAGTGCAGCCGCTGCAGCAGGAATACGATTTCGAAGGTTTTTATGCGCCGATCGTGCAATTCCAGGAAACCCAGGTGGTGTACCCGGGCACCGTGGAAATGGCCCATCCGGCCGTGTACAGCATCATCGACTTCAGCCAGCCCAACGAGCTGACCTATGCGTGGCAGGGCAAGTTCGTGGTCGAGCGCACCGGCGAGATCAATGCCATGCGTTTCGTCACCAAGAACGTGCTGGCCGTGGTGCAGGACCGGGCCACCACCATCGACTGGCTCAACCATTACATGACCTTGCCGCTGGCGCTGCCGGTCAAGGCCCGCGCGGGCGATGTGCTGGAAGTAAGCTTCCAGTACCGGGCCGGCGGTTCGATCCCGTCGCTGCAGGCGTCCCTCAAGGCCGAGCTGGTTTTTGAGGCGGCCACGCAATCCGTGGCACACGTGCCGGCCTTCGCCTAAGTTGCTGCTGTGGACTGCACGGGAACAGCGTATACTTCCGCTTTTATATTTTTAAGTTGAAGAAGATGGAACAGATCGACCAGCGCTACCTCGTCCAGCAGAACAAGATCGCCGACGGCGACACCAAGCCCCCGGTGTTTGCCAAGGTGATGCGCAGCAAGGAAGGCGCCTTCGAGGGCGTCTCGTTCATCAAGTCGAAGGACAAGGCGTCGGTGCTGACCATCGACCAGGCCAACGAGGCGATTGCGTGGTCGGCCAGGAAAAAGCCGAATGCGCACGAGTACGTGACCAAGATCATCTGCGTCGGCCAGTAATAGGTCCAACACCGCGGTCCAGCACCGCGGTCCACCACCCCGGTCCGCCACGCCGTTCATCCCGCCTTTTCCCCGCTTGATCCCCGTCTGGCTGCAACCGGTCGCACCATCGTTGCAGCAAAAACTCCCGGTCACTACAGTGTCAGCATCGACACCACTCTGATCCGGGAGTTTTTATATGTTCAGTTTTTTATTATGGCTCGTCCTGCTGTTCATTTGCTGGCCGCTGGCGCTGCTGGCGCTGGTGCTCTATCCGCTGTGCTGGCTGCTGACGCTGCCGTTTCGCCTGATCGGCATCGGCGTGGAAGGCATATTAGAGCTGCTGCGCGCCGTGGTCATGCTGCCGGCGCGCATCCTCGGTGGCGGCGCGCGCCGTTAAGACGACTTAGAAATCCACTTTCACACCGATGCCGATCGACTTCTGCGCGTAGTTGTAGTCGATCAGGCTCTGGCCATAGCCGCTGAAGCCCTGCACATACCCTTTCAGGTTGGCGGCCACCGGGAACGCCCAGCCCACCTGCAGTGCGCCGTGGTTGGTGTGCAGGTTGCGGCGCGCCAGCATCGTGATCTCGTGGCCGTCCCAACGGTAGCTGGCGGTGACGTCACCGTGGCCGAGGTAGTCGGTGATGTCGATGTTGTCGTTGTCCGAGCGGGAATTGTCGAGGCGCTTCCACAGGCGGAAGTTGACCGCGAAGTTACCCTTTTCGGCGCCGATCTGGGCGTAAATCCGGTTCCAGCTGCGCGACAGCGTTGACGTCTGGCCATTGGACTGGTGCACCATGCCCAGGGTCAGGAAGCGCACATCGACGCCACGGAGGTTCAGCGCCAGCGGCGTGGTCACCATCAGCTCGGGCTGGTAATTGGTTTCGCGGAACGGGCTCGATTCCGACCGGTTGTACGCCTGCCAGAAGCTCTCTTGCGTATAGCCGAACCACAGATCGACCGGGTAGCCGAATGCCTGCTCGAGCATCTTCATCTTGAAACTGAGCTGGTACATCAGTTCCACGTGTTTCGACTCGAGGCCGTCGGGCGAAAATTCCTTGAACGGCTGGTCGTTATTGCCGCTGCTGTAATTGGCCAGCAGCAGGTAGCTGTCGCGGTGCGGACGGAAATTGAACACGCCGCGCTTGGCCGACCGGTCCAGTTCCCACGACTGCACCATGCGCGAGACCCTGTCTTCGGCAGGGATGGTGGTCAGCTCGGCCACTTTCGGCGGCAGGACGGCTTCCGGTGGCGGCGGCGGGGCGTCGGGCTGGGTACGGGGCGGGGCATCCGCCGCCGCGACTTTTTCCGCCTCGGTGGCCGGGCCGCCGGTAGCCGGTGCGGCGGCGACCTGGCCGCCCGGCGTCTTGCGCGCCAGGCCGTCGTAGCAGGCCAGCCGCGCGCTGGCGTCGCCCAGTACCGAGCAACGTTCGACGCGTAATTCAAGTTCAGGGGTGTCGGTGGCGGCTACCTGGGCCAAAGCGAGGACGGGGGCCATGCCAAAGGATAGGAAAAGGGCGGTTTTCGGTCGGACAGTCATGCAGATATTCCCGGTGAGATGTAAGCTTGCAGTTTAGTCCAGAGACTATATTAATTGCTGTTCAGTACGTCGCACATTTGGAAACAACTTTACTGCTTGAAATATTCTGTGCGCGCCGCACCTGAGACTACCCAAACCAGTTGTGTACGAGGAGCTGTGATGACCCGCAAAACCCCTATCGAGCGCTATCGCAATATCGGCATCAGCGCCCACATCGACGCCGGCAAAACCACCACCACCGAGCGCATCCTGTTTTATACCGGCGTCAATCACAAAATCGGCGAGGTACACAACGGCGCGGCCACCATGGACTGGATGGAGCAGGAGCAGGAACGCGGCATCACCATCACGTCCGCCGCTACCACGGCGTTCTGGAAAGGCATGGCCGGCAACTTTGCCGAGCACCGCATCAACATCATCGATACCCCGGGCCACGTCGACTTCACCATCGAAGTCGAGCGCTCGATGCGTGTGCTCGACGGCGCCGTCATGGTGTACGACGCGGTGGGCGGCGTGCAGCCGCAATCGGAAACCGTGTGGCGCCAGGCCAACAAGTACAAGGTGCCGCGCATCGCCTTCGTCAACAAGATGGACCGCATCGGCGCCGATTTTTTGCGCGTGCGCGAACAGATCGCCAACCGCCTGAAAGGCGCGCCGGTGCCGATCCAGCTGCCGCTGGGCGCCGAAGACAATTTTCACGGCGTGATCGACCTGGTGAAAATGCGCGCGATTAACTGGGACGACGAGAGCCTGGGCGTGAAGTTTACGTACGAGGACATCCCGGCCGACTTGCAGGCGCAAGCACAGGAATGGCGCGACAAGCTGGTGGAAGCGGCGGCCGAAGCCACGCCCGAGCTGCTCGACAAATACCTCGAAGGCGAGCCGCTGACCGAAGACGAGATCAAGGCCGGCCTGCGCCTGCGTACCATCCGCAACGAAATCGTGCCCATGCTTGCTGGCAGCGCCTTTAAAAACCGCGGCGTGCAGGCCATGCTCGACGCCGTGATCGAATACCTGCCGTCGCCGGTGGATGTGCCGGCCATTGCCGGCACCGACGAGCAGGACCGGCCGATCGAGCGCCATCCGGCCGACAGCGATCCGTTCTCGGCGCTGGCGTTCAAGATCATGACCGATCCGTTCGTGGGCCAGCTGACGTTCTTCCGCGTGTATTCGGGCGTGGTCAATTCCGGCGATACGGTCTATAACCCGACCAAGTCGCAAAAAGAGCGGCTGGGCCGCATCCTGCAAATGCACGCCAACGAGCGCAAGGAGATCAAGGAAGTGTATGCCGGCGATATTGCCGCTGCCGTCGGTCTGAAAGGCGTGACCACGGGCGATACCTTGAGTTCGCCCGACCACGTGATCGTGCTGGAAAAGATGATCTTCCCCGAGCCCGTGATTTCGCAGGCGGTGGAACCGAAGACCAAGGCCGACCAGGAAAAAATGGGGATTGCCTTGAATCGCCTGGCGCAGGAGGACCCGTCGTTCCGGGTGCATTCGGACGAAGAGTCGGGCCAGACCATCATGTCCGGCATGGGCGAGCTGCACCTGGAAATCCTGGTCGATCGCATGCGCCGCGAATTCGGCGTGGAAGCGACGGTCGGCAAGCCGCAGGTGGCGTACCGCGAGACGATCCAGAAAGCCGTCACGGATGTCGAAGGCAAGTTCGTCAAGCAGTCGGGTGGACGCGGCCAGTACGGTCACGTGGTGCTGGCGCTCGAACCACTCGAACCGGGTAAAGGCTTCCAGTTCGTCGATGCGATCAAGGGCGGCGTGGTGCCGCGCGAGTTCATTCCGGCCGTCGATAAAGGCGTGCAGGAAACCTTGCGCAGCGGCGTGCTGGCCGGCTACCCGGTGGTCGATGTCAAGGTAACGCTCACCTTCGGCTCGTACCACGACGTCGATTCGAACGAAAACGCGTTCCGCATGGCCGGTTCGATGGCGTTCAAGGAAGGCATGCGCCGGGCCGACCCGGTGTTGCTGGAACCGATGATGCAAGTCGAGGTGGAAACGCCGGAAGAGTTCATGGGCAACGCCATGGGCGATCTGACGTCGCGGCGCGGGATGGTGCAGGGCATGGATGAAATTGCCGGTGGCGGTGGCAAGATCATCCGCGCGCTGGTGCCGCTGGCGGAAATGTTCGGCTACTCGACCACCTTGCGTTCGTTGTCGCAAGGCCGTGCCACCTACACGATGGAATTCAAGCACTATGCGGCCGTGCCCAAGCACATCCTCGACCAGATTGCCGTGTCGAAGTCCCGCAACTGAGTAACTGCTTGAATAAGCGATCCCCGCGCAAGCGGGGATTTTTTTACTCGAACACTTTCAATTTCAGCTGTACCGATAAGGCGCCATACAGCCGATCCTTGTATTTCGGTACTACCGCCACGTTCACGCCCACGCTCTTGTACTCGAAGCTGGCCGTCGGTATCGCTGCCGGGAACCAGCCGCCGTCGCGCATCTTCGGGTAGCCGTTGAACCCCCCCACTACCGCGCCCAGCCGCACCGGCCCGATGCTGAACGGCTGGTAATACACGCCCACGTAATTCGAATATTGCCGATCGCTGTTATAGAAGCGTCCCACCGTTGCCGATGCCACGGTCGAGAAGCGGTATTCCGCGCCCAGCCCCGGATTGCTGTTGTTCAGTCCCTTGTCGCGATCGAAGTGGTAAGAATAAAAGCCGGCATTGAGCCACACCTGCTTGAGCGGTGCGGACTCGATGACCTCGAAAGTATCGGCCATGGCCGCGCCGTGCAGCCCGGCCAACGCCAGAACGCCAAAAAGAAAACGCAATCGAGAGCTCATGTCATGGTTCCACGCAGTAAAAGATTGGCAATTATAGCGATCCTCTATAATTGCGCAGCTGAAACTTTAAATCTGAATGCCATGACGCTCGCCACCCGTGTACTCCCCCTGATTCTTGCCGTGCTGCTGGCCGGCTGTTCTGCTTCGATCAAGCAGCGCATCGCTGCCTGCAAGGTCGGCGACTGGCAGCAGATCGGCAAGACCGACGGCGCGGACGGGGCGCCGCCCAACTTCGCCGAGCGCAAGGATTTCTGCGATGACCACGTCGATGGCGGCAAGTCCGCCACGGCCGACGCCGCTGCCCGCTACACGACCGGTTGGGAACAGGGCAACGCCGAGCTGTGGTCGGGGCTGGGCGCGGCCGATGGCACGCGCGGCCTGCCGCAACAGTTTGCCGCGCGCGCTGCCGCCGAGGACATGCGCAAGCGCAAGACCCCGCCCAACCAGGGCGCTTATGACGCTGGCTGGCTCAAGGGCAATTCCCAGTACTGGGAAGGCATCGGCAAACGCGACGGCGTGGCCGGCCAGCCCTTGACCGCCAGGGAAGCGGGGCGCAGCCAGGCCGCGCAAACCGGCATTCGCTTCGACGACGCCGCCTACAGCAATGGCTGGCAGGTGGGCAACCGCCAGTTCTGGCAGGACGCCGGCACCAACGATGCCAGCAACGGTGTGCCCGACAGCGAACTGCAGAAGCGTGCATCGAGCGCCCGCAGCCTCGGCGTGCAAGTGCAGGAAGACGTGTACCGCGCTGCCTGGAATGGCGAAATCGTCAACTACTGGCGCAACCTTGGCGCGCGCGATGCGGTGACCGGTTCCGAATTCGGCGTGCGCGGCCGCGAAGCGCGGCAAAAAGGCCTCAAGATTTTCGAAGCCGAGTACCGGCAAGCGTGGGAAAAGCGCCTGATGGAACACTGGGAACAGGCGGGCAGGGAAGACGGCTACGGCAAACCGTTCCTGCTGGAAGAGCGCATCGCCAACGCCCGCCGCGACGGCGTGTTCGCCATTCCCGACACCCGCACTATCTATACCCGCGCCTGGGAAGCGGAAAATGCCCGCTACTGCGTTCCGGAAAACGCCTTCGAGCACGGCCGCGCCAACCGCAGCATGGCGATAGAAGTCTGCGGCTCGCCGCTGCGCGACAAGCTCAAACACGCGTACTTCAGCGGCCAGGACTTCGCCAGCGCCGAAGTGCGGCAACGCCAGGGAGTCGAAGACGCACGCCAGATCGAAGCACGGTTATACGATGGCCGCAAGCGCCTCGACCGCCTGGACCGCGACATCCGCAACAACCAGCCGACCAAGGAGAAACCGGCCACCGACGAATCGGACAACCAGAACCGCCGCCGCGAACAGGAGCGGCGCGAACTGGTAGATCACCTGCGCCGCCTGGAACGCCAGCTCGACGACGCCCGCCTGTGGCTCGACCAGAACGACCTGCACATGCAACGCCTGCGCCGCAATATCTACTAGGAGCCTGTTCCAATTGGGAATGAGGCGCTGCTTGCGCGCCTCGGCAGCGGGGCTGGCGTTGCTTGTCATTGCATGGCCTGCCCTGCATCTCGGTGCTCGCTTGCGTCTGGTTCTGCTGGCACAGGCGTTACCAGTGCCGCGCATGCGGATGGACCAGCTGCCGCCGACATTAGCCGTTGCCCGGCACACGCCAGGTTCGGTTGCCTCAGGTGTCAGCGGCCGCCCGGCATCCTGGCCGGGGCTGTACCCGCACCGGCACCCGAACCTGCTTCGGGCCGCGCGCCGGGACCGGCGCCACCGGCCCGTCGCGGCGGCGGCGTGGCGCCGCCGAAGCGGTAGCGCATGCCCAGATACATCACGCGGCCGTCGTAGCGCCGCAGCGAATTTTCCTTGAGGGTGCTGGTGTCGCTCATGAACGCCATCTTGTTGCCATTGAAGGCGTCCTGGATGTCGCGCAGCAGGTCGAGGCGCGGCGTGTACGCGTGGCGCACGGTGAAGTTGAAGGTGGTGGTCGGTTCGCGGTAGCCTTGGCCCACCAGGGTGCGCCCTTGGGCATTGAGCATCGACTGCACGGTGGTCTGCGGCGTGAGCTGGTAGCTCAATCGCCCGCGTCCGCTCAGCGAACTGGTGGCGCGCCGGTTGCTTTGCCCGGTGTCGTCGAGGATGCGCTGCTCGCTGCGCGCCAGGTTGCCGCTGGCATTGAGCGTGAGCGTGGGCATCAGCTTGCCGCTGAGACTGAACTCGAGGCCGCTGGCAGCCGAGCCGGGACCGTTGTCGCTGGTGGACAGCAGCACCGACTGGTTGATGAAGTAGCGGCGTGACAAAATGGCGTCGCTGTCCTTGCGGTAATAGCCACGTAGATTGGCGTCCATGCCGAACAAACGGCTTTCGTAGCTTAGCAGGTGCCGTACAACGCAACGATGGTCTCGTCGAGCTGGAAGCGGTTGGTGCGCGTGCTGCTGACGGTTTCCACCTGGCTTTGCGGATTGATGTCGAAGTAACGGGCATCGATATCGTTGTGGGTGCTGACCGCCTTGAAGCCGGCCTTGACCATGGACTGGCCCACCGGGCGCTCGTAGTCGGCGGTGAAGTCGGCCACGCGCTTGTCGTTCAGGTTGGCCTGGCGCGCCCGGGCGTCGAGCCGGCCTGCCGGCCGCACGTGGTAGGTATTGGCGTAAGCGCTGTTACTGCTAGTTTCCGCGCCCGACACGCGCAGGTCGAGCTTGAACAGCTCGCCGTCGATATCGCCCTTGTGATCGAGCCGTCCGCCCCAGCTGTAGCCGGTGTTGTCGCCGCTGCGCCGGCTGCTGCGGCTGTAATCGCTGGTGACGACCGGGCGGGTGTCGGTGAGCGCATAGGAGTCAATGCCGCGATTGTCGTTGCTGCGTGCGTTGTACGAGGCGCTGGCCTGCAGGGTGTCGCGCGCGTTCAGGTTGTAGGTCACCGCGCCATTGATGCCGGCCGAGTCGTTGAGCCCTTCCTGGCGCGAGCGCTGTACCGTGTGCGAACGCTCGCCGGTGAATGGCGAGATGCGGTCGCGCACGGTGTCGCCGGTGCTGTTGCGGCCATCGTGGCGCACGTTGATGCTGCCCTGGACGCCTCACAGACCGTCGTTATAGCCACCGGCCCGTTGGCTCGCGACGCACCAGGCGCGGCCGTGGGCACGTCGGCAGGCCCGGCTGCAGGCGAGGGAGCTTGCGCAGAGGCCGAGGCGCTGGCGCACAACAGCACAACGGTCGAGGCGCGGCGGATGGAATAGTTGATGGAAGGCATGACGCATACCAGCGCCTGTCCGCTCCGCAGAGTGCGCAACCGGTTGACAGTTTCTGGCTTGCACGCGGCAAGTAAGCATTGCCGCGACGCAGCAATTGTGGTTGCGTTTTTTGCACTATTGGTTATGATGGACGTTGATACTGCACAGGAGCAACGATGACTGTTACGCAAATTCCTCATCCGAACTACGACCGCCTGATCGATGCTGCCCGCAAAGCTGGGCACGTCACGGTTGCCGTTGTCCACCCGTGCGACCGCAGCGCGCTCGAAGGCGTGCTCGATGCCATCCGGCTCGGCCTGATCGCGCCGATCCTGGTCGGACCTGCCGCGCGCATTCGCCAGGTGGCCGAGGAGGCTGGCCTCGACATCGCCGGCCTGCCCATCGAAGACACGCCGCACAGCCACGCGTCGGCCGCCCGCGCGGTGGAGCTGGTGCACGAGGGCCGCGCGGCCGTGCTGATGAAAGGCAGCCTGCACACCGACGAATTGATGGGCGCCGTGGTGGCCACGGCCACCGG
This sequence comes from Duganella sp. Leaf61, assembly GCF_001421905.1. Taxonomy (NCBI): domain Bacteria; kingdom Pseudomonadati; phylum Pseudomonadota; class Betaproteobacteria; order Burkholderiales; family Oxalobacteraceae; genus Duganella; species Duganella sp. Leaf61. Next base: position 394,141 of record NZ_LMLM01000029.1, on the reverse strand, counting down.
CCTGCGCACCGCGCGCCGCTTGAGTCACTGCTTCGTGATGGACGTACCGGGCCGGTCCGACCCGCTTATCATCACCGACGCCGCCATCAACATCGTGCCCACGCTCACCGACAAGGTCGATATCGTGCAGAACGCCATCGACCTGGCCCACGTGCTGCACTTCGACCCGGTACTGGTCGCCATCCTGGCGGCGGTGGAGACGGTCAGCGCCAAGATGCCCTCAACGATTGACGCCGCCGCCCTGTGCAAGATGGCCGACCGGGGCCAGATCACCGGCGCCATCCTCGACGGTCCGCTGGCGATGGACAACGCCATCGACCCGCACGCCGCCGCCATCAAGCACCTGGTCTCGCCGGTGGCGGGCCGGGCCAACGTGCTGGTCGCGCCCGACCTCGAAGCCGGCAACATGCTGGCCAAGAGCCTGAGCTTCATGGCCGGTGCGGCGGCGGCCGGCATCGTGCTGGGCGCGCGCGTGCCGATCGTGCTCACCAGCCGCGCCGACACCGTATCCGCGCGCCTGGCCTCGTGCGCGGTGGCGGTGCTGGTCGCCCACGACCGGCTGCGCAGCGCCAACGTGGTGGCCTGAGCGATGGATGCCACGGACAGCATTGTCGTCATCAACGCCGGCTCGTCGAGCATCAAGTTCTCGCTGTACGACGGCGTCGCGCTTGAACTGGCCATGCGCGGCAAGATCGAGAACCTGTATGCGGGCGTGACCCGTTTCGTGGCACAGGACGCCGCTGGCGCCGTCATCGACGAACACCGCTGGAGCGGCGGCGCGATCGACCACGCGGCCGGCATGCGCTTCCTGATCGACTTCGCGCAGTCGCACCTGGCCGGGCGGCGGGTAGTGGCCGTGGGTCACCGCATCGTCCACGGCGGTGTCGATTACAGCGGGCCGCAACTGCTGGACGCCGACGTGCTGGCGCAGCTCGATACGCTGGTGCCGCTGGCGCCGCTGCACCTGCCGCACAACCTGGCGCCGGTACGCTCGATGTTCGCGATGGCGCCGCAGGTGCCGCAAGTGGGCTGCTTCGACACCGCCTTCCATACCGGCCAGCCGGCCGCAGCGCAGGCGTTTGCGCTGCCGGCCCGCATCACCGACCTCGGTATTCGCCGCTACGGCTTCCACGGCCTGTCGTACGAATACATTGCCGGCACGCTGCCGCAGGCCGACCCGCAGCTGGCCAACGCCAAGGTGGTGGCCGCGCACCTGGGCAACGGCGCCAGCATGTGCGCCATGCACGGCGGGCGCAGCGTGGCCAGCACCATGGGTTTTACCGCCGTCGATGGCCTGCCGATGGGCACGCGCTGCGGCGCGCTCGACCCCGGCGTGGTGCTGTACCTGATCGAAGAACTGGGCATGGACGTGGCAGCGGTACAAAAACTGCTGTACCAGGAGTCGGGCTTGCTGGGCGTGTCCGGCCTGTCGTCGGACATGCGCACGCTGGAACAAAGCGCCGATCCGCGCGCGCAGGCGGCCATCGCGCTGATGGTCTACCGCATCGGGCGCGAGCTCGGTTCGCTGGCCGCCGCCCTGGGCGGGCTCGATGCGCTGGTGTTCTCGGGCGGGATCGGCGAGAACAGCACGGCGTTGCGCGCAGCCGTTTGCCGCGATGCCGCGTGGCTCGGCGTACAGCTCGACACCGCCGCCAACGACCGCAGTGACGACGGCGTGCGCCGCATCAGCACCGCCGGCAGCCGCGTGGCGGTGTGGGTGGTGCCCGCCAACGAGGAACTGATGATCGCCCGCCACACCCTTGACATCCTGGAGCAGCAATGAATACCGAAACCGTTTATCCGATATTGGCCGGCAAGCGCGCGCTCGTCGTCGGCGTGGCCAACGAGCACTCGATCGCCTGGGGCTGCGCGCTGGCGTTCCGCAAACTCGGTGCGGACGTGGTGCTGACGTACCTGAACGAGAAGGCGTATCCGCACGTGGCGCCGCTGGCCGCCGAGATCGACGCCCAGTTGCTGCCGCTCGACGTCACCCAGCCGGGCCAGTTGGAAGCGCTATTTGCTGCACTGGCAGGGCAGGGCCCACTCGACATCGTGGTCCATTCGATCGCCTTTGCACCGAAGGCCGACCTGCAGGGCGGCCTGCTCGATTGTTCGCTCGACGGTTTCCTGCAGGCGATGGACGTGTCGTGCCACTCGTTCGTGCGCATGGCAAAACTGGCCGCGCCGTTGATGACCAGGGGCGGCACCTTGTTCGCGATGAGCTACCACGGCGCCAACAAGGTGGTCCCCAACTACAACGTGATGGGCCCGGTGAAAGCGGCGCTGGAGGCGGCGTGCCGCTACCTGGCCTACGAGCTGGGACCGCAGGCGATTCGGGTGCACGCGATTTCGCCGGGACCGCTGAAAACCCGGGCCGCATCGGGGCTGAAGGATTTCGACCGCCTGCTCAACGATGCAGTGGAACGCGCGCCGATCGGCGAACTGGTGGACATCGTCGATGTGGGCAATACCTGCGCCTATCTCGCGTCGCCCTATGCGCACCGGCTCACCGGCAGCACGGTCTATGTGGACAGTGGCCTCAACATCGTCGCCTGACTTCCAAGGAGTTTTATCATGCAAATCATCTTGTCGGGCCTGCACTGCGATGCCTGTGAAACCAGCGTGACCGAAGGGCTGTCGCGCTTCCTGCACGTCAAGCACGTGCGCATGGTGCGCGAAGGAATAGAAGACAACCCGTGGGCGCTGATCGAGGTGGCCGATTCCTACGAGCGGGTATGGAACGTATGCAACCAGCTGCGCGGCGTGTTCCATCGCGGTAAAGTCATCAAGCTGTTTATCCCGCTGCACCAGGACAACGTGTATCACGACCTGGAACCGCACCAGCGCCTCGATATCTTTTAAGGCAAGCGCGCCAGGAAGCCGTGAATCTGCGACACCACGGCCGCGCCTTCACCGACGGCCGCCGCTACCCGCTTGGTGGAGCCGGCGCGCACGTCGCCGATGGCGAATACGCCCGGTACGCTGGTTTCAAGGCTGGCTACCGGCCGGTCGCGGTCACGGCGCTGGTCAGACGAACGATCATCAATTCGATCACCGCTTTGATCATTATTTCGATCACCAGTTTGATCATGTCGAACCAGCGCATCATGCCCGGTCAAAATAAACCCCTTGTCATCGACCGCCACGCCGCAGTCGTCGAGCCAGCCGGTGTTGGGATCGGCGCCGATGAACAGGAACACGCGGTTGATGGCGTAATCGCGTTCGGTGCCATGCTGCCGGTCGCGCACTTTTACCCGGTTCAGGCCCTCGTCGTCGTTGCCGTCGAGTTCCACGATCTCGGACTGCGTGTGCAGTACGATGTTGGGCGTGGCGGCGATGCGCTCGATCAGGTACGTGGACATGGTATCGACCAGGCTGTCGCGGCGGATCAGCATGTGCACGCGGGCTGCGTGCGCCGACAGGTACACGGCGGCCTGGCCGGCCGAATTGCCGCCGCCGACCAGGATCACTTCGGCATCGGCGCATAAGCCCGCTTCCAGCGGCGAGGCCCAGTAGTACATGCCCTTGCCCTCGAAGCGGGACAGGTTGGCCAGGGCAGGGCGGCGGTAGCGCGCACCGCACGCCACCACCACGCTGCGCGCGCGCAGTCGTTGCAGGCTGCCGCACATTTCCACTTCGAGCGGCCGGACGTCGCACAGCAATCGGCCAGCCGGCGCCGGAATCGCCATCTCCACGCCGAATTTTTTCGATTGCACGTAGGCGCGACCGGCCAGCGCGCGGCCCGAAATGCCGGTGGGGAAGCCCAGGTAGTTTTCGATGCGCGCGCTGGCGGCGGCCTGGCCGCCATAGGCGCGGGTTTCCAGGGCCAGCACCGATAATCCCTCCGAGGCCGCATACACGGCAGTGGCCAGGCCGGCCGGTCCGGCGCCCACCACGATCACATCCCACACCTGGTCGGAGTCGAGCGCGGGCAGGGTGCCCAGGCGCCGTCCCAGTTCGACGATGGTCGGATTTTTCTGCACGCTGCCATCGGGGAACACCACCAGCGGCCAGTCGTTGGCCTGCGGGTTGTGGCGCGCACACAACGCCCGTGCCTGCTCGTTCGCTTGCGGATCGAGCACCTTGTGCGGCTGGCCATTGCTGGCGAGCCAGCCGCGCATGGCATGCATTTGGGAATTGTTGTTGGGCGATAGCAACACCGGCCCGCAGGCCGCGCTCTCCATCAATTCGACGCGCCGCAATATGAAAGCGCGCACGATGCGCTCACCCAGCTCGGCCTCCGCCACCAGCAGTGCGCGCAGCGCGACAGTGGTGAGCACCAGTACTTCCACAGCACCCACGGCATGGCCGTTGACCAGCGTGGGCGCATCGGACAACTGGCTCATTTCGCCGGCAAATTCGCCGGCGCCGTGCTCGGTGATGAGCGAGCTGTTACCGAGGCCGTCATAGCGGCTGATGCGGATTCTGCCTTGCACCACCACCATCAAACCGAACTTGCTGCGACCGGCTTCGAACAGCATGTCGCCGTCATTGAACGCGGCGCGTACGCCGAAGCGCTCCATGCGTTTGAGTTCCGCCGGCGCGATGGTGGGCAGCGCTTGAGCGGTGCGTGATTGGAAAGTGTCGGGGAGTGTCATCGCGCCAGTGTAGCGCGGTTTTATGGTGCATTGCCAGATGCGAAAGAGGGAAAGTCCGGCGCACGATTGTGACAATCAGTGATCATCATTTTGATTCTTTGAGCGTTTCATGATTTTTATCCGCAAGTGACAACTAGAATGCGATCACAAGCTGATCATAAAACCAAGGCCACCCGAGGGCCATGACACAAATGGAGACCATAGTGACTCATCAGTACCAAGCCTCTCACAGCAATACCACCCGCCGCGCGATCGTCAGCGCAGTCGCTTCCGCACTGGCCACCCTCATGGCCGGCAATGCCGCCATGGCGCAAACCGCCGACGCTGCCGCTACAGCCGCTACTGCCGACAACGCGCAGGCTGCGCGTTCGCCGTCCGACGTCGCGCCGACCAACGTGGTGACGGTGGTCGGTACCCGCAAATCGGTGGCCTCGGCAATCGACCGCAAGATCCGCAACGCCACCATCTCCGATTCGCTGGTGGCCGAAGACATCAATCAATTCCCCGACAAAAACGTGGGTGAGGCGCTGTCGCGCATCACCGGCGTGCAGCTGACCCGCGACTTCGGCGAAGGCTCGCAGATCTCGATCCGCGGTGTTGAGCCCGACCTGAACCGGGTGGAAGTGAACGGCATGTCGGTGCTGGGCACGAACGGCAACGCCGGCCGCGGCGCCGAGCTGCGCGAGCTGGCTTCCGAACTGATCGGTTCGATCGACGTGTACAAGGGCAGCACCGCCGACCTGACCGAAGGCGGCGTGGGCGGCACCGTGGTGATCACTACCCGCAAACCGCTCGACTTCAAGAAATTCACGGTCGCCAGCTCGCTGGCCGCCGAGCACTCGACCAGCCGTGGCGGCGTGCAGCCGCGCGGCAGCCTGTTGATTGCCGACCAGTACCTCGATGGCAAACTGGGCGTGATGGCCAACATCGTCTACGACGATGTGCGCACTCGTAACGATTACTCGCGCAACACCACCTGGCGCTTCCTGCGCGACTGGGATTTCTCGCCAGAGAAAACCGTCAATTCGCTTGATCCGGCAGTCGCTGCCGTGGGTTCGGCCGCCGGTTGCGCTACTGCTACCAACTTGAGCGCTGCCCAGAAAACCGCGTGCAACCAGCAATGGTACGACTACTCGCCAGGCACGCCGCGCTACGGCATCTGGACCCGCGACCACAAGCGTTCGTCGGTCGAGTTGACCGCGCAGTACAAGGTCAGCAACGAAATGAAAGCGTTCGTCAGCTACCAGGGCAACCGCCAGGACCAGCGCCTCAACGACCGCAACTTCGGTACCGATTTTTCCAACGTCAACCGCCTGGCCAATGCCGGCCGCGCACCGGTGTACGCCGCCAACGGCAGCACCACCACGGCTGGTACCTGCCTGCCGGCTTCGACCACCAGCACGCCAGCCGGCGTAACCGTGGAAAACCACTACGTCACCGGTTACACGGTCGGTAGCTGCAACTACTTGGCAGGCCAGGGCGGCCAGGGCGCCTTCAGCACCTCGGCGCGCGACTTCAAGCTCAAGATTGATTCCAACTACGCTACCACCGGTTTCAACTACAAGGATGGTCCGCTGGAAGTGGACGGTCTGGCCGGACGTTCGCGTTCGACCTATCACAACGAGACCAACAGTATCGTCCTGACGCAAAACGCGCCAGGCCTGAAAGTGTCGCTCGATTCGCAAGGCTTGCCGCACTTCGACTTCCCGGCCGGTTACTCGCCGGACGACGCCAGCTCGTACGTGAAGGCCGAACTGCAATACCGTCCTTACGAAACCAAGAACGCTGAAGACCAGGTAAAACTGGACCTGAAATACCGCTTGACCACGCCATTCTTCACCAAGCTGTGGGCCGGCGCGCAAGCGCGTAAGTCGGAAGCCCAGCGTTACAACGGTGGTGGCTACCTCGCCAGCGGCGGCGCCGACCTGGTCAGCACCGCCGACGATATCTCGGTGCGCGGCGCCAACATCAACCAGACCATCACCTACGACCCGTACAACACGGGCGCGGTGCGCGGCCCCGATACCAACACCTTCATCAACGGCAACTACTCGAGCACGTACGTCACGGCTGCCAAGATGCAGGAGCTGATCAACGCCGTGCGCGGCTCGTCGCCGGGCACCTTCTTCGGCGGCTACGACAAGATCTCGAACATTCCGTCGGGCTGGATGTCGCCCGTGTATAACAACGCCAAACCGTTCTTCGACACGTCGAACTTCAACTTCAACAACGTCTATAACGCCATCGGCAGCGACGGCAAGATGTACCCGCAAGTGCCAGCCTACATGGTCGATGAGCGTGTACGCGCCGCCTACATCCGTGCCGACTTCGACACCGAACTGGCCGGCCACCAGATCTGGGGCAATATCGGTGTGCGCTACACCGGCACCAAGACCGATTCCACCGGTTCGCAATCGATCAAGGTCCGTATCCAGAATCCGACCGGCGCCCCTGGCACCTCGGTGGACCGTGATCTGAGCTTCGGCACATCCACCGTCAAGGGCAAGTACAACGACTACCTGCCGAGCTTTAACTTGATGGCCTGGGCGATTCCGGACCAGTTCATGGTGCGTTTCGGCCTGTCGAAGGTGATGTCGCGTCCGCGCATCGACCTGCTGGCACCGAACGTCGCTTGTATCATCGGCAGCGGCAACCCGACCTTCGGCGGCGACGGCGATGACGATTGCACGGCCGGCAACCCTAACCTGAAACCGTTCCGCGCCAAGAACACCGACCTGAGCTTCGAATACTATCCGAGCGCCGACAGCCAGTTGAGCATGGGCCTGTTCAAAAAGGATATCTCGAGCTACATCCTGGAAAAGCAGGTCGTGAAAGGGGTGGACCTGCTGGGCACCGGTCAGCGTTTCGACGTGAATACCGCCCTCAACGGCGAAGGCGCCACCACCAAGGGTGTGGAACTGACCGCGCGTACCGCGTTCACCTTCCTGCCGGGCTGGATGAGCGGCTTCGGCGGCGATGTCAACTACACCCGCATGAGCTACGACTATGCCAAGGGTACCGAGCGCATCAATCCGCTCGACGGTTCGATCCTGCCGTACGCCGGCCTGTCGAAAAACAGCTACAACGCCGCACTGTGGTATGACCTGGGCAAGATCAACGCCCGCCTGGCCTACAACTATCGCGACCGTTTCTACACCGGCACCAACGACGTTTCCGGCAACCCGAACTTCCAGGAAAAAACCGGTTTCCTGGACGCGAAGTTCCAGTACCGTTACAGTGACAACGTAACGATCTCGATCGAAGGCAAGAACCTGACCAAGGAATCGCAGATCACCGACGCCGGTGACCTGTACCGCGTCAACGAACTGGCCTGGTCCGGACGTCGTTACTTCTTCACCGTGTCGATCAAAAACTAAGGAGACCCATGGCGCAAGGACCATTTGCGCGCGGACTCAAAACGGTGGCCCTCGCGGCCGCCGTTTTTTCGTTTGCGCAGAACATTGCAGTTGCAGCAGAACCGACCTTCAACAACCCGCTGGTCAAGCACCGCGCCGACCCGCAGGTGGCGCTGCACGACGACGGCTATTATTACTACACGGCCACCGCGCCCGAGTACGACCGCATCGAAATCCGCCGCGCGCGCTCGCTCAACGACCTCGGTGCGGCCGAAGCCAAGGTGGTATGGCGCAAGCACGCCAGGGGCGAGATGGGCGCCCACATCTGGGCCCCGGAGATGCACCATATCGACGGTAAATGGTATATCTACTTTACCGCCGGCCGGTCCGATGCGGTCTGGGAGATCCGCCTGTACGTGCTGGAAAACGCATCGGCCAATCCCCTGGAAGGCGAGTGGAAGGAACTGGGGCAGCTGAAGACGGGCTGGGAATCGTTTGCGCTCGACGCCACCACGTTCGCACTCGACGGCAAGCGCTACCTGGCCTGGACCCAGCGCGGGCAGGATAGCAAAATCCACGCCACCAATATCTACCTGGCGCAGATGGATACGCCCTGGTCGATCACCGGCCCGGCGGTGCTGCTGTCAAAGCCCGACTACGCATGGGAAAAAGTGAAGCACGAGGTCAACGAGGCGCCAGCGGTGATCGTCAGGAACGGCCGCGTGTTCATGACCTACTCGGCCAGCGCCACCGATGCCAACTACGCCTTGGGCTTGTTGACAGCGCCGGTGGGAGCGAACCTGCTCGATGCGGCTTCATGGAAAAAATCACCGGTGCCGGTGTTTGCCAGCAGCGAGAAGAACAGCCAGTACGGTCCCGGGCACAACTCGTTTACCACCACGCCCGATGGCAAGACCGACATCCTGGTGTACCACGCGCGTAATTTCCGCGACATCGTGGGGGAGCCGCTGAAGGACACCAATCGCCACACGCGGGCGCAGGTGCTGCACTGGAAGGAAGATGGGACGCCGGACTTCGGGGTGCCGGTGGCGGATTGATGTTAATGAGACTGGATCCCCGCGCAGGCGGGGATCCTTTTTTTTTATAGCGCAGCCAACCACTCTGATCGATACTCGATCCAGCCATTCAACGCCAGCGGCGCCGCCACCGAACTAACCACCGCCGGCGCGCTGCCCCAGTGATGCAGCATCCAGCCACCGCACGTGGTGCCGCTGGTGTCGTCGGTGCTGCTGATGGCCTGGCCGGGCCGCAAGGCCGCGAGCAGCGGCGCAAACCACGGGTTGCCCGTGTAGCTGCCTTCCACCACCACGGCGCCATCGGCGCCCAGCTGTTCGAGACAGTAATCCGACACCAGCACGCAATACAGCGTGGCCAGCGCATACCGCTGGCGCGCGTCCGCCGGCGCCGGGCCGGTAATGGTCCCGTTGCGGCCGGCAAACGGCCCGCCGGCCTGCGAGAAACAGGGCAGGGCCATGGTCTGCTGGTCGATCAGCTGCTGCAGCTCTGCCACGGTACAGGTCTGTGCCTCGGCGCCGGCCAGTTCGGCGAACTCGCGTCCGCCCATGAAGCGGATGCAGGCCACGGCCTGGCCCAGCGCATTGGTATTGGCCAGCATGTCCGATTGCTCGCGCAAACCGCTCAAAGGCTTGCCCGGCGCGGCGGCGATCACCCAGGTGCCGGTGGAGAGCACGGCCGGCTGAGGCACGCCATCGACGGCCGCCAGGTGGCGCAGCAGCGACGCATTGCTGTCGTGGATGCCGCAGATCACGCGGCACGTGGCCGGCAAGCCGGTGCGCTCCAGCAGCTCCGCTTTCAACGGTCCCAGTGGCGCCCATGCCGGCTGCAATGGCGGGAACAGCGCATTCCACCCCATGCGTTCGACCAGCTGCGAATACTGCTGGCGCGCCGGTTGCCACAAATCGGTATGGCAGCCGAGCGACGTCACTTCGCTGGCGGCCACGCCGGACAAACGCCAGGCCCAGTATTGCGGATACATCAGGATGTGGTTCGCTTGCGCGAATTCGGCCGGGAAGGTCTGCGCCTGCCACGCCAGCTGGCGGCCCAGGTTCAGGCCGGCGGGCAGCAGCGGCGAATTGGTGGTGTCGTACGCCGGGCGCAGCGCCTGGTAGGTCGCTGCCTGCGCAGCAGGCGGTTCGAACTCGTAGTCGAGCACCGGCAGCACCAGGCCGTCGTCATCGACCAGCGCGGCGGTGGCCCCGTGCGTGACCGGGACGATGGCGCCGATGGTGGCCAGGCTCGAGAACTCGCGCATGCCGTCCAGCATCCAGTGCCAGATGCGCTCGACGTCGTGGTGCGGATACGGACCATCGGTCAGTATCGTGTTGGGGCTGCGCCGTTCGGCCAGCACCGCGCCGGCGGCGTCCAGCAACACCAGCTTGACGTTGGTCTTGCCGATGTCGAGGACGATGGTTGCATCGCTGGTTGCGTCATTGGTTGCCGTCATTTGGCGATCCTCTTGCCGCGCAACAGGCGGGGCAGGGCGATGGTCACCAGCAGCAGGATGCCGACCACGATGGTCATGTAAATGCCGGGGATGTTCGCCAGCGACAGGCCGTAGGTGACGGTGCCGAGAGTCAGTACCGCCAGCAGCACGCCGCCGATGGTGCCGGCGCCGCCGGCGATGCTCACGCCACCGAGGATCACCATGGTGATCACTTCGAGCTCCCAGCCCATGGCGATGTTCGGGCGGGTGCTGCCGATACGGCCGGTCAGGAACCACGCGGCCAGGCCAGCCATGGCGCCGGTCAGCATGAACAGGCCGAGGCGGTAGCTGTCCACGGGAATGCCGGAGAAGCGTGCGGCCACCGGGTTGTTACCGATCGCATAAACGCGGCGGCCCCAGGTCGTGCAGTGCAGGAAACCGGCAAACATCAGCGCGAACACCAGCAGCACCACGAACTCGCGCGGGATGAAACCGAAGAAGTACCCCTGACCCCAGTCGGTCATCAGCTGCGGGTAGCCGGTAAAGGCTTTATCGCCCAGCACCACGCTGGCCAGGCCGCGGAACAGCGACACCGTGCCGATGGTGACCACGATCGACGGCAGCTTGTAGCGCGTGACCATGATGCCATTGAGCCAGCCGCAGGCCGTGCCGGTGGCAATCGCGATCGGCAGCAGCACTTCGGGCGGAGCGCCGTTGGTGTGGGCCAGACCGATCGCCACCGACGACAGTGCCAGGATGCCGGACACCGAAATGTCGATCTCGCGGCAAATGATCAACAAGGCCATCGGCAGCGCGATCATCGCCTTTTCGCTGAAGTTGAAGGTGCCGTCGGCCAGGTTGTACATGTCGAGGAAATGCGGCTGGACGATGGCGCAGATGGTAAACGCAGCCACGAACAGCAACGCCAGCATGCTTTCCCAGCTGCCCAGCGCCGCGCCGAGGCGGAAGTTCTGGCGGTCGGCGATGATATAGCGCGACGTGGAGGCGGTCGGCTTGTCGGCGGCCGGATCTTTTACTTCAGTGGACATGACGGTACTCGTATTCACGCGGCGCTCCCTTGAGCGTTAGCTTTGTTCAGATGCAGGGGCAGAATCTGGCGCCCGCCGGTCTTGCCATTGCGGGCATTGATCAGGACCGCGGTCAGGATCACCACGCCGGTCAGCGCGCTTTGCCAGAATGGCGATACTTTCACCACCGGCAGGGCGTTGCCGATCACGGCCAGGAACAGGCCGCCCAGCACCGCGCCAGCCACGCTGCCGCTGCCGCCGGCGATGCTCACGCCGCCGATCACGCAGGCAGCAATCACGGTAAATTCGAAGCCGTAGGCGATCTCGGTGTAAGCGACCGCGTAGCGCGCCACCCACAGGTAGCCGCACAGGCCGGCGACCGCGCCGGAAATACCGTAGGTCCAGAACAGGCGCTTGGCGATCGGGATGCCGACGTAGCGGGCCGAGGCCGGGGCGTTACCGACTGCGTACAGGTCGCGGCCGAAGCGGCTGTGCATGGCGATGTACCAGAACACCAGGATCGTGAGTCCCGCAATCCACACCAGGTTGGTCACGCCGAGAAAGCGCGAGAGGGGGAACGCGATGAACTCTGGCGGCATCTGGTGCGACGATACCCACGCGCCGCCGGACAGCACGAACACCAGGCCGCGATACACGCTCATGGTGCCCAGCGTGACCACGATGGGCGCCAGGTCCAGGTACCCGATCAGGTAGCCGTTGACCAGGCCCAGTACCAGGCCAATGGCCACGGCGACCAGCATCACCACCGGCAGCGGCAGTTCCGGGAAGCGCACGGCCAGCAGCGCCGACATCATGCCCGACAGCGCCAGGGTGGACGCGACCGACAGGTCGATGCCACGGGTGACGATGACCAGCATCTGCGCCAGGGCCAGCATGATCAATAACGTGCTGTCGGTGAGCAGGTTGCCCAGGCTGGAGCTCGAGACGAACACCGGCGCGCGCGAACCGACCAGGGCGATCAGCACCACGATCGAAATCGCCAGCTGCGTTTCGCGCATTTTCAAGATTTCTTTCACGCGCAGTCCTCCGCCAGTTCGTTGCCAGATGCGGCGGAGACGATCATTTCCGGCGTCGCCTCGCCACGGTTGAATGTATGTTCGATGCGGCCCTGGTGCATGACCACGATGCGGTCGGCCAGGCCCATCACTTCAGGCAGCTCGGACGACACCAGGATCACCGACAGGCCCTTGCTCACCAGCTCACCGATAAAGCGGTGCACGGCGGCCTTGGAGCCGATGTCGATGCCCTTGGTCGGCTCGTCGAGGATGATGACCTTGGGGTTGGTGGCCAGCCATTTGCCCAGCACGACCTTCTGCTGGTTGCCGCCCGAGAGTTCGGAGACGTTTTGCGTCAGGTACGCAGCTTTCAGTTCCAGCTGTTCGGCGAAGTGGCGGGCGATCTTGTTTTCCTCGGCGCGGCGACCGCGCAGGAAGAAGCCGACCTTGGACAGGATCGGCAGCGTGATGTTCTGCAGGATGGGCAGCGTGAGGTGCGCGCCCTGGTGCTGGCGGTCCTCGGGCACGTAGGCGATGCCGTGGCGGATGGCGTCGGCGGCGCAGGTCACGCATACCGGTTTGCCGTCGAGGCGCACATTGCCGCGTACCTGGGTGGACAGGCCGAACAGCGCCTGCATCACCTCGGAACGGCCGGCGCCCACCAGGCCGTAAAAGCCGAGGATTTCGCCGCGCCGCAGTTCGAAGCTGACGTTATCGAATTCGGTAGGGTGGCACAGGTTCTCCACGGACAGCAGCACTTCGCCGGGCCTGACGTCCGCCTTCGGGTAGGCCTGCTTGACGGTGCGCCCGACCATCAGGGCGACCAGTTCCTGCTCGGTGATGTCGGCCAGCGCGCCTTCGGCGATGAACTGGCCGTCGCGCAGCACGGTGTAGCGGTCGGCCACTTCGTAAATCTCGTCGAACTTGTGCGAGATGAAGATGACCGCAGTGCCGGCGTCGCGCAACTGGCGGATGATGCGATAGAGCTCGCGGATCTCGCGCTGCGACAGCGACGCCGTCGGCTCGTCGAGAATCACCACGCGCGCATCCTGCGACAGGGCGCGCGCGATTTCCACGAAGTGGCGCTGCGCCACGGACAGGTCTTTTACCCGTGCGCGCACCGGCAGTGCTACTTCCAGTCGTTCGAACAGCTTCTCGGCTTCCGCCTCGATCTTGCTCCAGTCGATGCGCCCGGAGGCGCCGCGACAGGGCTGGCGCCCCACGTAAATGTTTTCCGCCACCGTCAATTCGTCGAACATCACCGTTTCCTGGTGCACGGCGGTGACGCCCGCTTTCATCGCATCCTGGGCATTGGCGAACTTGACGGGCTGGCCGGCCAGTTCGATGGTGCCCTCGTCGGGACGATAGATGCCGGTCAGGGTCTTGACCAGGGTGGACTTGCCGGCGCCGTTCTCGCCGATCAGCGCCATCACTTCACCGGCCCGTACCGACAGGGCGACGTTGTTGAGGGCGACGATGCCGGCAAAGCGCTTGCAAATCCCGGTCAGTTGCAGGACCGGGGTTGTATTCATATCCATGGGGCTGTTCCAGCTCAGAAGATCTTGGAGAACTTGTCGACGTTCCCTTTGTCGTACACGAATGGCGCGGCCATTGCACCTTCGCCGTTGGCATCGATGGCGATGGCGCCCATGCGGCCGGCGTTCACGCTGCCACCGGCCTTGGCGCCGGGAGCAGCTTTGACGAAGTCGTAGGCGGCGTAGGTGACGGCGTAACCGAGGTCGATCGGGTTCCAGATCGCGAACTCGCGCACGGCGCCGCTCTTCACGTGGCCCGCCATCTCCGACGGCAAACCGAGGCCGGTGACGAACACCTTGCCGACGAGCTTTTCATCGACGACGGCCTTGCTGGCGGCGTTGATGCCCACGGTGGTGGGGGAGATGATGGCTTTCAGGTTCGGATTGCTGCGCAGCAGACCGATCGCTTCGCGGTAGCTCTTGTCCGACTGGTCGTCGCCATAGACGGTGGCGACCAGCTTCATGCCGCTGTACTCGGGCTTGGTTAGCGTGTCCTTCATGATGCCGATCCAGATATTCTGGTTGGTCGCCTGCGCGGAAGCGGACAGGATGGCAATTTCTCCCTTGCCGCCGATGGCGTCGGACGCCATCTGGATCTGCTTCTCGCCGATCAGCAGCGCGTTCGACGGGTTCAGTTGCATCAGGCGGCCGTCCTTGGCCAGGCCGCTGTCGAAGCTCACGACCTTGATGCCGCGCGCCATGGCCTTCTTGGTGATCGGTACCAGCGCGTTCGGATCATTGGCCGAGATCACGATCGCATCGACCTTCTGGCTGATCAGCGAATTGATGATTTCGATCTGGCCTTCGGCGCTCGGCGTGGTGGGACCGGTATAAATGATTTCGACGTTTTTCAGTTCCTTGGCGGCGTCGTTGGCGCCGGCGTGGGCGGCATCAAAAAAACCGTTGCCCAGGCTTTTGACCACCATGGCAATGCGGATCTTTTCGCCGCTGGCGCCACCTGCGCTACCGTCAGCGCCGGTGGCGGCTTTTTTCTCACCGCAGCCGGCGACGGTCGCGAACAGTCCGGCGACCACGGTCGCCAATATGATTTTCCTGCGCTTCAATGTGATACCTCCGACTGGAACATGGCTGCCGCCTGGTAGTCAAACGGCGAAGTAAAAGGGCTGGCATTCAGCTGGGCGGGCACCGCTTCCGGTTCCACGGTCACCACGCGCACACCCGACTGCTCGAGCAGCTGCACGGCCGAATCGGAGGCGTAGGTGTCGGTGATGACGGTGGAGACGCGATTGAGGCCGCACAGGATCAGGCCAGCCTTCTTGGCGAACTTGGAGCTGTCCACTAGAACGATCAGTTCTTCGGCCTGCGAGATCAGGCGCTTTTCGGCCTGGATCAGCAGCGGATCGGCTTCCATGAGGCCGAGCAGCGAGAGGCCGTACACGCTCATGAACATCTTGGCCGCGTAGTGGTGCTGGGTGATGTCGTTGTCGAAGGGGCTGAGGATGACGTTCTGCTCGCGATAGACCTTGCCGCCGGGGACAATGATCTCGTTTTCGCTCGATACCAGCAGGCGCTCGGCCATCAGGAAGGAATTGGTGAGGATCTTGAGGTGGTGATCGACCAGGAATTCGGCCATCATGAAGGTGGTGGTGCCACCGTTGATGATGATGGTCTCGCCCTCGGAGCACATGCCCGCAGCGTGGCGCGCAATCGCGCGTTTGCGCTCGGCGTAGCATTGGATGTTGTGCTGGAAGGTCTCGCTGGTGAGGGTGAAGCTGCGCTTCTTTTGTTCCAGGTTGGCGGCCCCGCCCCTGGTGCGGGTGAGCAGGCTGCGGGCGGCAAGCCAGCTGATGTCGCGGCGCACGGTGGCCGGGGAGGCGCTGAGCCAGTCGACCAACTGCGGCACGCTGGCCGTCTGATGTTCGGCGAGCAACTTCAGCAAACGTTTACGGCGCTTGTGATTTACCATATTTGTCTCCATTTTTTTTCGTCCCTACTACCGTCGCTGCCGCGCAGCTACTCAGCTACTACTGCATTGCTGCTGCGGACCGATCCGGTGTGGCACTTTATTAATTACCAAGACTAAACATTTAGCCAGCCATCGTCAATCACTATGCGATCAAATATTTGATTGATTCGATAACCGTGTCATCAATCGCTCAAGTTTCAATCACTGGAGTGATTATTTCTGTCTTGGTCATCAAGTTGAGCGCTTGTGCATTGACACTGTTGCGGCGCTGATTTCTACTGGCTGCATGTGCCCAAAGCGGCATGAAATCAACACTCAGCACGCTATACCAATCAAACAACGACGGAGATCAGCAATGAATGTAACTCAGCAAGCCCCGATTACTTCCCTGTGGGACGATGCCGCAGCAGCCACCATGAGCGAACCAGAGCTGCTGCTGTACCGGTCCAACTTGCTCGGGTCCGATCTGCGCATCACCAACTTCGGCGGCGGCAATACCTCGGCCAAGGTCATGATGGCAGATCCGCTCAGCGGCGAGCAAGTGGAAGTGCTGTGGGTGAAGGGCTCCGGCGGCGACCTGGGCAGTATCAAGCTCGACGGCTTCTCGACCCTGTACATGAGCAAATTGAACGAACTGAAAGGCCGCTACCGCGGTCTGGCGCTCGAAGACGAAATGGTGGCGTACCTGCCACACTGCACGTTCAACCTGAACCCGCGCGCCGCCAGTATCGACACCCCGCTGCATGCCTACATCGACCGCAAGCACGTCGATCACATGCACCCCGATTCGCTGATCGCGATTGCCGCCTGCGCCAGCAGCAAGGCGCTCACGCAAAAAATCTTCGAAGGCGAACTCGGTTGGCTGCCATGGCAGCGTCCAGGCTACGATCTCGGTCTGAAGCTGGAAGAAGTCTCGAAAGCCAATCCGGCCCTGAAAGGCATCATCCTCGAAGGCCACGGCCTGTTCACCTGGGGCGATACCGCCAAGTCGTGCTACGAAACCACGCTGGCCATCATCAAACGCGCAGAAGAGTGGATCGCTGCGAACTCGAAACAACCGGCATTCGGCGGCCAGGCGTTTGACGCCCTGCCGGCCGAACAGCGCGCCGCGTTGGCCGCCAAACTGATGCCACTCTTGCGCGGTAAAATCAGCCGCGACGAATTCAAGCTGGGCGACTTCAACGACAACGCCACCGTGCTGGAGTTCGTGTGCAGCCGCGACCTGAAACCGCTGGCCGCACTCGGCACGTCGTGCCCCGACCACTTCCTGCGCACCAAGATCCGTCCGTTCGTGGTCGATTTCGATCCGCTGAACCCGGACTTCGACAAGCTGGTCGCCAGCCTGGATCAGGCGCTGGAAGACTATCGCGCCGACTACCGCGCCTACTACGACCGCTGCAAACGCGATAACAGCCCGGCCGTGCGCGACGCCAATCCGATCATCTACCTGATTCCGGGCGTGGGCATGCTGTCGTTCGCCAAGGACAAGGCCACCGCGCGTATCGCCGGCGAGTTCTACGTCAATGCAATCAACGTGATGCGCGGCGCCAACGGCGTGGACACCTACGTCGGCCTGCCGGAACAGGAAGCGTTCGACATCGAATACTGGCTGCTCGAAGAGGCCAAGCTGCAACGCATGCCGAAACCGAAAAGCCTGGCGGGCCGTATCGCCCTGGTAACCGGCGGCGCCGGCGGCATCGGCCAGGCCGTAGCCCGTCAGCTGCTGCAGGAAGGCGCTTGCGTGATGCTGACCGATATCGATCCGGAAGCACTGGAACAGGCCAAGAAAGACCTGACCAAGGCTGCCGGCAAGGACAGCGTCGAGAGCATCGTCGCCAACATCACCAGCGAAGAAGAAGTCGAGAACATCCTGGCCGCGACCTCGCTGCGCTTCGGTGGTGTCGATCTCCTGATCTCGAACGCCGGTATCGCCTCGTCGGCGCCGCTGGAAGACACCACGCTGGAAATCTGGCAGCGCAACCAGGACATCCTGGTCAAGGGCTACTTCCTGGCCGGCCGCGCAGCGTTCCGCATCATGAAGCAGCAAAAACTGGGTGGCAGCATGGTGTTCGTCGCGTCGAAAAACGGTCTCGTGGCATCGGCCGGCGCGTCGGCTTACTGCACCGCCAAGGCTGCCGAGATCCACCTGGCACGCTGCATCGCGCTGGAAGGCGCACCGCACGGCATCCGTGTCAACGTCGTCAATCCGGATGCAGTGATCCGTGGTTCGCGCATCTGGGACGGCAAGTGGAAGCAGGAACGCGCGCAGTCGAACAAGATCGAAGCCGACGACGTCGAAGCGTTCTACCGTGACCGCAGCATGCTCAAACTGAGCGTCCTGCCAGAGGATATCGCCGAAGCCGTGTACTTCCTGGCCAGCTCGAAATCGGCCAAGAGCACCGGTAACATCCTGAACGTCGATGCCGGCAACGCTGCCGCATTTACGCGCTGATCGCCCGCTGATAGCTATAAAATGCCGCCGGCCCGGTTCGTGACGAACGCACCGGCGGCACCATAAGAAACGAAGGAGACCCTCACATGAGCACCATTATCGACAGCGGCCGCGTGGCCGAACACAACGACAAGCTGCGGAGCAGCCTGGAAGAAGACTACGCCGCCCTGGCCGGCATGTTGTCGCGCCGTGGCGTGGACATCGAGCAGCTGACCGCCAAGGCGCAGAAATTCGCCGTGGCCCTGCCGAGCTGGGGCGCCGGCACCGGCGGCACGCGTTTCGCGCGCTTCCCTGGCCGTGGCGAGCCACGCAACGTGTTTGAAAAACTCGACGACTGCGGCGTGATCCACCAGCTGACCCGCGCCACCCCGGGCGTGTCGCTGCACTTCCCATGGGATAAAGTATCGGACACCCAGGCCCTGCGCCAGCAAGCCGAAGCCCACGGCCTGTATTTTGACGCCGTCAATTCGAATACCTTCCAGGACCAGGTCGGCCAGGAACACACCTACAAGTACGGCAGCATGACCGCGATCAGCGCCGCCACCCGCGCGCAAGCGGTTGCGCACAACGTCGAATGTATCGAACTCGGTAACGCGCTCGGTTCGAAAGCGCTGACCGTGTGGGTCGGCGACGGCGCCAACTTCCCGGGCCAGCACAACCTGCGCGGTGCGCTGGAACGCTACCTGGAAAGCGCACGCGAAATCTACGCCGCGCTGCCAGCCGACTGGAACCTGCTGATCGAACATAAGCTGTTCGAGCCGGCGTTCTACGCCACCACCATCGCCGACTGGGGCACCAGCTTTGCCTGCGCGCAATCGCTGGGCGAAAAAGCCAAGTGCCTGGTCGACCTGGGCCACCACGCACCGAACACCAACATCGAAATGATCGTGGCGCGCCTGACCCAGTTCGGCAAGCTCGGTGGCTTCCACTTCAACGACAGCAAGTACGGCGACGACGACCTCGATTCGGGCAGCATCAACCCGTTCCAGCTGTTCCTGGTCTTCAACGAGCTGGCCGATGCGGCCGAGCGCGAAGGCGCGGCGTTCAACCCGGCCTACATGCTGGACCAGTCGCACAACGTGACCGATCCGATCGAGAGCCTGATGAGCAGCGCGGTGGAAGTGCAGCGCGCCTTCGTCCAGGCCAACCTGGTCGATCGCGATGCGCTGCGCGGTTTCCAGGAGTCGCACGATGCGCTGCAATCGGCGCAAACCCTCAAGCACGCTTACCGTACCGACGTCTCGGCCATCCTGGCCATGGCGCGCCTGCGCAACGGCGGCGCCATCGATCCGGTGGCCTGCTACCGTGCTTCGGGCTACCGCGACCAGGTGGCGGAAGCCCGTCCGGCCAAGGCTGGCGCCAGCAGCAGCGGTATCGTATAAACGGTGGCACACGTCACTGTTGGACTGCGCGGGTGTGACCACCTGCGCGGTACGCTGTCGCCTGTTGCACAGGCGGCGGCGTTGGTCTGCGCCCTGGCTTGCTGTGTTGTCCCCGCAGCAGCGCTGGCGCAGGAACCCACACTGTCGAACCGGCTCGCCGACGTCGCCGCGCAGTTTGCGGCGCCGCCGCCCGATGCCAGGCCGATGGTACGCTGGTGGTGGTTTGGCCCGGCCGTGGTCAAACCCCAACTGGAACGCGAACTGCAAGCCATGAAGGCGGGCGGTTTTGGCGGCGTGGAGATCCAGCCGGTCTATCCGATGGAACTCGACGATCCCGCGCGCGGCATTCGTAACACACCTTATCTTTCTCCCGAATTCCTCGACAACGTCAGTTATACCAACCGCACGGCGCGCGCGCTCGGCCTGCGCGTGGACATGACGCTGGCCAGCGGCTGGCCCTACGGCGGCCCGCACGTGGCGGTGACGGAAAGCGCATCGCGCCTGCGCGTGCACGTGGCCGAACTGCCAGCCGGCAGCACGTCGGTGGCGCTGCCGTTGATCATGAGCGGCGAACAGCTGATCGCCAGTTTTGTCGGCGCGGGTACGCCCAAAGAGTACGACGCCACCGCCCTGAAACGCACGGAGCTTGGCGCGCCCACGGCCACCACGCCGGGGCGCGGCGCGATTGCCGCCAGCGGCCAGCAGCGCGTGGTGGTCAGCTATATCGCCAGCCGCACCGGCCAGCAGGTCAAGCGCGCGGCGCTGGGCGCCGAAGGTTTCGTGCTCGACCACCTGAGCCGCAAAGCCATCGACCACCACCTTGACGTGGTGGCCACGCCGTTGTTGCAGGCGTTCGGCGACCAGCCGCCGACGGCAGTGTTCTCGGACAGCCTGGAGGTCTATAACACCGACTGGACCGACGACTTTGTGCAAGAGTTCCAGCGCCGCCGTGGCTACGATCTGACGCCGTACCTGCCGCTGGTGACCAGTGGGCAGGGACCGGACGCCCCGGCGCTGCGGCGCGACTGGGTGCTGACCCAAACGGAACTGGTCAACGAGCGCTATTTGACCCCGGTCAACGACTGGGCCGTCAAGCACAAGACGCAGTTCCGCTCGCAGACGTATGGCGAACCGGCGGTATCGCTGTCGAGCTACCGGCTGGTGGGACTGCCCGAGGGCGAAGGCCCGCAGTTCCGCGAGTTTTCATTTACCCGCCTGGCCACGTCGGCCGGGCACCTGTACCAGCGCCCGGTGATCTCGGCCGAGACCTGGACCTGGCTGCATTCACCGGCATTTGCCGCCACCCCGCTGGACATGAAGGTGGAAGCGGACCTCATGCTGCTGCAGGGCGTGAACCTGTTCGTCGGCCACGGCTGGCCGTACACGCCGCCCGGCGCAACGGAACCGGGCTATTCGTTCTACGCGGCGGCCGTGTTCAACAACCACCAGCCGTGGTGGAACGTGATGCCGGACGTGAATGCCTACCTGACCCGCACCAGCTACCTGATGCGCCAGGGTCAGCCGGCCAACACGGTGGCAGTGCTGCTGCCCAACGACGATGCGTATGCGTCGATGACGCCTGGTAAGGTGTCGCTGTCGGAGAAAATGCAGCACTACGTCACACCGGCACTGACCACGCAAATCCTCGACGCCGGCCACAATCTCGATTACGTCGATGCGGACTCGGTGCTGTCGCTGGGCGTGAACCACCCGGTACTGGTGCTGCCGCATGTCACGCGGCTGGCGCCCGAAGTGCTGGCAAAACTGGACGACTACGTGCGCCAGGGCGGCAAGATCATTGCCGTCGGCGCACTACCGTCGAAAGCGCCCGGCTACCGCGATGCCGCGCGCATCACGGCGCAGGTGCAGGCGGCGTCGAAAGCATTGGCCGCTAAACCTGCCGTCACCGTGGTCGCGCAGGATGGCGACGTCGGTGCGGTCTTGAGCAGGGTGCTGACGCCCGACTTCAAGGTGGCGTCCAATGCGGCCGATATCGGCTTCGTGCGGCGCAAGCTCGCCGATGCCGATATCTACTTCATCGCCAACACCGGCAACCAGCCGGTGCGCACCACGGCTACACTGGCCAGCCTGCGCAAATCGGCGTCCTGGTGGAATCCTCACGACGGCACCACGCGCGCCGCGACGGTGTTCCCGGCGGTGGACCTGGACCTGGCGCCGTACGAATCGCGGGTGCTGATCCTCAGCGATGCGCCGGCCGCTCAGCAAGCCAACTCGCAGGCCGGCCCGGCACATTCGAATGCGGCACCGGTGGTGCTGGCCGACCTGGCACGCGACTGGCAGTTGCGCTACCCGGACGGCGCGGCGCAAGCCATGCCGCAGTTGCAATCGTGGACCGACGATCCGGCGCGCCGCTATTTTTCCGGCATTGCGACCTACACGCGCGACGTCACGCTCACGGCCGCGCAGCTGAACAATGCGGCGGTCAAGCTCGATTTCGGCCAGGGCACGCCGTTGGCGACCGCACCGAAGGTTCCCGCCGGCATGCGCGCCATGCTCGAGAGCCCAGTGCGCGAAGCGGCCGAAGTATTCGTCAACGGCCGCCGCGCCGGGTCGGTCTGGCGCCCGCCGTACACGGTGGACGTGACCAGCACCCTGAAACCGGGCGTCAACCGCATCGAGGTGAAGGTGGCCAACCTGGCACTGAATGCACTGGCGGGGCAGGAGCGGCCCGACTACCGGCTGCTGTCAAGCCGTTACACCCAGCGCTTCGTGCCGCAGGATACGCAGCTGATCACACCACAGCCATCGGGCATGCTGGGCGCCGTGCGCCTGCTGGCCCAACCAGCAAAGTGAGGACATCATGATTTTCAAGAAGTGGTTACATGCGGCAGCGCTCTCGCTGCTGGCACTGTGCGCAGCATCCGTCAGTGCTAAAACCTTCGATCCGTCGAGCTACGGCGCCAAGGGCGACGGCGTCACGCTCGACACCAGGGCGATCCAGGCCGCCATCGATGCTGCCGCCAAAGACGGCGGCACGGTGGCGTTCAAGCCGGGCACGTATCTGAGCGGCTCCATCTTTGTAAAAAGCGGCGTCACGCTGCAAGTGGACAAGGGCGTGACCATCCTCGGTTCGCAGAAGATCGCCGACTACACGGTGCTGCCCACCCGCATCGCCGGCATCGAGATGCGCTGGCCGGCCGCGCTGATCAACATCTATGAACAGAAGAATGCGTCCATCGTCGGCGAAGGCACCATCGACGGCGACGGCAAGATCTTCTGGGACAGCTACTGGACTCTGCGCAAAACCTACGAACCGCGCGGCCTGCGCTGGGCCTCGGACTACGACGCCCAGCGTCCGCGCCTGATCCAGGTGTTCAATTCGTCGCAGGTAAAAGTGGGCGGCGGGCTGCTGCTGCGCCGTTCCGGCTTCTGGACCCTGCATATCTGCTACTCGACCGATGTGACGGTGGATGGTGTCATCATCCGCAACAACGAGGGCGGCCACGGACCATCGACCGACGGTATCGATATCGACTCGTCGAAGAACATCCTGGTGCAAAATGCCGACATCTCGGTCAACGACGATGCGCTGTGCCTCAAGGCCGGCCGCGATTCGGACGGCCAGCGCGTGGCGCGTCCGACCGAGAATGTCGTGATCCGCAATTCCATCATCCGCGAGGGCGCCGCTGGCGTTACCTTCGGCAGCGAGACGGCGGGCGGCTTCCGCAACGTCGAGGCCTACGGCATCACGGTGCTGGACAAGGTGCCGGTCGGAATCCTGTTCAAGTCGGCACACACGCGCGGCGGCTTCGGCGACAATTTGCGCCTGCACGACATCACCATGAAGGGCACGCCGGTGGCGATCCGCATCACCATGAACTGGAATCCGAGCTACAGCTATGCCAAGATCCCGGACGACGTCAAGGAGCATCCGGATTACTGGAAAGTGCTGGCCACGCCGGTGCCGCGCGAGAAGGGCATCGCCCATTTCCACGACGTCAAAATCTGGAACATCAAGGCCACCGGCGCCACCACGGCGTTCGAGGTGAGCGGCTATCCGGAAGCGCCGTTGAACCGTTTCAGCTTTGAGAACATCGACATCGAAGCGCAAAATGGCGGCTTCATTTTCGATGCCAGCAACTGGCAGTTCAGGGATGTCAAGCTGGCCATCAAGCAGCCGGTGCACCTGCTGAACAACAATGACGTGCGCGGTCTGCCGGTCGCCAGCACGGTCGTCAAGCCGCGTCCACTGGAAGTGCCGCTCAAAGAAAAGAGCTTTGAAGAGCAGGATAAATCGTGAACAAATTATCCGTGCTGGCGGCTGTAATGTGCGCCTTGGGTGGCTGCGCCAGTGTCTCCCAAACTCCGTCGTATCCGCTGCCCACGCCGGCCATGCAGGCCATCGTGGACAAGGACATCAGCCGCCACTTCGGCGACGCCCCGGTGGATGGCGGCCCGCTGGCCACCGATCTGTCGCCGGCGTTGCGGCCGGCCGATATCGACAAGGCGCTGCGCAAGGTGGCGGACTGGCAGCTGGCGCGCACCACGCCGCATTTCGACCGCATCTGGACCTCCAGCGTGCTGTACTCGGGCTTCATGGCAGCATCAAGCGCTACCGGCGACGCCAAATACCGCGACGCCATGCTGGCCATGAGCGAGAAGTTCGAGTGGAAGCTGCGCACGCCGTACCCGGACGCCGACAACATCAGCGTGGCGCAGACTTACCTGGAGCTGTATCAGCGTGACCCTTCACCGGAACGCATCGCCTCCACCCGCGCGGAACTCGAGACCCTGATCGATCTGAAAACCATGCGGCCCGGCGACGCACGCCTGCCATGGTGGTGGTGCGACGCGCTGTTCATGGCGCCGCCGGTATGGGCCAAGATGTACCGGATCACAGGCGAGCGCCGGTACCTCGACTACATCCACACCCAGTGGCAAGCTACCTACGACCAGCTGTATGACCAGGAGGAACACCTGTACGCGCGCGACGCCAGCTACAAGGACAAGCGCGAGTCCAATGGCAAAAAAGTGTTCTGGTCGCGCGGCGAGGGCTGGGTGCTGGGCGGCCTGGCGCGTACCATCGACTTCATTCCGGACAACGATCCGAAAAAGCCGTTCTACGTGACGCAGCTGCAGCAGATGTCGGCGCGCCTGGCGCAGTTGCAGGGCAAGGACGGCCTGTGGCACGCGGGCCTGCTCGACCCGGCCAGCTATCCGCTGCCGGAAATCTCGGGCTCGGCGCTGTTCGTGTACGGCATGGCGTACGGCGTCAATCGCGGCTACCTCGATGCAGCAACGTATCGGCCCGTGATCGAAAAGGCGTGGGCGGGCATACTGAAGAACATTTATGCAGACGGCCGCCTGGGCGGCATCCAGCAAACGGGCGCCGAACCGGCATTCTATTTGCCGGCGTCGAGCTACAACTATGGCGTCGGCGGCTTCCTGCTGGCCGCCGCCGAACTGAAAACCATGACCAAGGACGACAAATGACTGGAACTGTACCGATCACCCGCGCTTTCCGCATGAAGCTCAAACCCGGCACGGTGGAAGAATACAAGCGCCGCCACGACGAGCTGTGGCCCGACCTGGCCGCCGCGCTCAAGCAGGCCGGCATCTACGATTATTCGATATTCCTCGACGAGGAAACCCTGCACCTGTTCGCGGTCCTGAAGCTTGCGCCCGACCACACCACCGCCGACCTGCCGCAGCAGCCGGTGATGAAGCGCTGGTGGGACTACATGGCCGAGCTGATGGAAGTGGAACCAGGCAACCGGCCAACCGAATGGCCGTTGCAGCAGGTGTTTTACTTCGCCTGAAGTTTCGCCACCGCCTTCGACGGCGTGAGCAGACCGCGCTCACGCAGCCATTCTTCGGCGCGGTGCGGCCACAGCGACGTGGTACCCAGGCCGTCGCGCATGCCCATGCCATGGCTGCCATGCTCGAACAGGTACATTTCGGCAGGTACCTTGGCGCGCGTGAGCGCCTGATAGAACACGATGCTGTTCTCGACCGGCACGGCCTGGTCTTCCTGGGTGTGGATCAGCAGGGTGGGCGGCGTGGCGGACGTCACCTGGTTTTCCAGCGACATCAGCTCGATCGCTGCCGGCGATGGATTCGCGCCCAGCAGCGCCTTGCGCGAGCCAGCGTGGGCAGCCGGGTCTTTCATGGTAATGACCGGGTACATCAGCATCAGGAAGTCGGGACGGGCGCTGGTGGCGTCGAGCGCCGCGCCGGTGCGGCCCAGCGGGTGGTCGAACAGGGTGCCGGCGCTGGCCGCCAGGTGGCCGCCGGCCGAGCTGCCCATCACGCCGATGCGCGCCGGATCGATGCCCAATTCCGCCGCGCGCGAGCGCAAGGTGCGCACCGCGCGCAGCACGTCCTGCAGCGGGGCAGGGTGGCCGTATTCCTGCATCCGGTACTTGAGCACATAGGCGGTCACGCCCAGGGTGCTGAGCCAGTTGCCGTATTGTTCGCCCTCGCGCGCGGTGGACATGCGCACATAGCCGCCGCCGGGGCAGATGATGACGGCGGTGCCGTTGGGCCGGTCCACGGCAGGGCCGATGCGGGTGAGCGAGGCGTCGGTGACATTGGAGTTGTAGCCGCCGCCGATTTTTTCAGGGCCGATCGCCTTTGCGCCCGGCACGCCTTCGGGCCACAAGGTGATGACATTGCTGTCGGCGTTGGCCATGCCGGCGCCGAGGGTGAGAAGCAGAGCTATCAGAGTTTTTTTCATGGGGAGACAATCAAATGATCAAGAAGATTTTATGGGCGACGGCAGTACTGGTGACCATGCAGTCTACCAGCGCCGCGCCATTGTTCAATGGCCGCAATTTCGACGGCTGGGAACTCAAGACCACGCCAGCTGCCACCATGGACCAGGTGTTCAGCGTGCTGCCGCAAGGCGTGATCGCATCCACCGGCCAGCCGGGCGGCTTCCTGGCCACGACCAAAAGCTATGCCAATTTCAAGCTCCACGTCGAATGGCGCTGGAGCGGCAAGCCCGGTAACGGCGGCGTGCTGCTGCACATCAGCGACGGTCCGATGGACCGCGTGTGGCCATTGAGCCTGCAGGTACAAACCAAGCATGGCAGCGCCGGCGACCTGCTGCCGATGGCCGGCGCGGCGTTCGCCGAACCGCTGACCAGCGCGCCCGGCGCCGAGCCGCGCATCAAGGGCAAGATCGCCGCCGACAGCGAACTGGCGCTCGGCCAGTGGAACGTGGCCGACATCGTCGCCCGCGACGGCACGGTGGAAGTGTCGATCAACGGCGTGGTGCAAAACCGCGTGACGGCCGTTAAACCGGCCGCCGGCCGCATCGGCTTCCAGCTCGAAGGTGCGCCGTACGAGTTGCGCAATATCGAGCTGGTGGAGCAGCCCTAACGTTTCAACCAGGTCTGTGGTACGGGGACAACCACGATATTCATCGAGCGGTTGTCCTCGGACAGCATGGCCGACTGGATCTGGATCTTGGTGCCTTCCTTGTTGAAGGTCGGGTGGGGATGATCGGCTGCCGTGGTCTTGTGGCCGGTGGTGAGCATGATCATCTCGCGCGTTTTGCGGTCGATCAGGTACACGCTGCGGCTGAAATCGTCGCCCACAGCCCACTTGCCGTCCGACGAGCCATGCACGTGCCACAAGCCGCTGCCCGATGGCGTCTGGCCAGCGATGGTCATCTCGCGCGTGCGCAGGTTGACGATCGCCAGGCCGGTCGGTTTTTCGCGGGTGCCGGTTGCGCCCCAGCCGTCGTCCTGGCCCGGGTTGGCGCCATAGACGCCGGTGGCTGACGCGGCCACGCCGCTCGGGCCTTCGGCGCCGGGAATCGGGCGGTGGCCCATGATCGCCATCGCTACTTCATCTTTCGAGATTACCGCTTCGTGGGTGACCCACTCGTACGGCGCTTCCGGGTACAGCGGGCGCAGGCCGGTGCCGTCGGCCTTGACGGTCCAGGTGCGTTGCGGCGACTTGCCGCCGGTCTCCCAGCAGAACACGATCTCGCCCGGGTTGTACAGGTTGGCCTGGATATGTCCGATCTGGAACGGCACCGACACCACGTGCTTGACTTCACCGGTGCGCACGTTCAGGCGCGCGATGCCATTCGGGCCGGCGCCCATCTTGCGCGGGCCGAATGCCGGTTCGATCTTGGTGCCTGCCGCCAGGTGCTGGCCAGACCAGGTGGGACCGGTGCGGAAATAGGCCCATTCCTCGTCGGCGTCGAGCGCCATGTCGCCGCCCGCTTCCAGCTCGGCGTCCGTGGTGCCGCAAATGCGCTGGTAGGCGTCGGCCTTTTTCAGGGTGCCGGCGGCGCTGTCGGCAAACAGCCTGGCCAGGTCCACCTCGACGATCTGCACGCGCTTGCTGTCGCCATCGGCGCGCATGAAGTACAGCTTCATCGATTTCTGGGCCAGGTTCAGCATGCCCATGTAGCCGCCCTCGGTCACCTGCACCAGGGTGCCGGTGGCTTCGTTGACGGCCATCGCCTCGCCCTTGACGCGGTTGGAGCGGAACACCAGCCACTTGCCATCGGAGGTCCACTGCGGGTGGGTGGGATAGATCTTGGAGTCGCCGCGCGGGGTACTGGTCAAAAAGGTCAGCATGGTGCCGGTGACCGGGTCCTTGACCACCTTGCGCTCGGACGGGAAGCGGGTGCCGATTTGCGCCTGGGCGGCGCTCGACGCGATCAACGCTGCGCAAATAAGTAATTTGGAAATCATCATTGGCCGAAAAAGGATGGAGAGGGTACGATTGTGGGCCGATACGCGGGTGCGTATTGCTCATGTTCCTGATTCTTTAAACGTCAAGAACAGGGGCATAAAAATCCTCGCATAGAATTGGCACCATGAACAAATATCTCGCCTCCTTTTTCCTCATGCTGTGCTGCGCCGCTGGAGTCAATTCCAGCGCCATCGCACAAGCCCCGGCCAACACCGACCCGCGCAATGCCAAGGTCACGCTGCCCGATCCCGCCAACCCCAAGCTGCCGTCGCTGATCATGATCGGCGATTCCACCGTGCGCAATGGTCACGACGACGGCCAGGGCAAGGGCGCGGCCGGCCAGTGGGGCTGGGGTAACCCGATCGCCGCGTACTTCGATCCCGCAAAAATCAACGTCGTCAATCGCGCCGTGGGCGGCTTGAGCAGCCGCACCTACATGAGTTCCGGCCACTGGGAACGCACGCTGCCGCTGATCAAGGCCGGCGACGTGGTGCTGATCCAGTTCGGCCACAACGACAGCGGCCCGGTCAACGACACCGTGCGTGCGCGCGGCACCATCAAGGGCACGGGCGAAGAATCGGAAGCGATCAACAACCTGATCACCAAGCAGGATGAAGTGGTGCACACCTATGGCTGGTACCTGCGCAGCTATGTCGCGCAGATCAAGGCGCGCGGCGCCACGCCGGTCATCTGCTCGCCGATCCCGCGCAACAATTGGGGTACGGATGACAAGGTTGCGCGTGCAGCCGACAGCTACGGCAGCTGGGCCAAGCAGGTGGCCGCCCAGGAAAAGGTCGGCTTCATCGATCTGAACGAGACCATCGCGAAGCAGTACGACGCCATGGGCCGCGACAAGGCCAACCTGATGTTCCCGCCTGACGAACGCACGCACACCAATATGGCGGGCGCCGAATTCAATGCCAGGGTAGTAGTGGCGGGCCTGAAGGCGCTGCGGCCGCCGCTGGCCGGGGATGCCTTGAACGCGTTGAACGACGCCGGCCGCGCCATCCCGGCAACTGAAGATGACCGCCCCGTGGTGGACGGCGCCAAGGTCGCCGGCGTGCAGCCGCGCGATCCGGCGCTGCCCAACCTGTTCCTGGTCGGCGACTCTACCGTCAAGAGCGGCGGCGCCGGCGGCGCCATCGGCTGGGGCGAGCGTATCGCCACCCACTTCGACACCAGCAAGATCAATGTCGTCAACCACGCCATCGGTGGCCGCAGCAGCCGTACCTTCTTCACCGAAGGCCGCTGGACCCGGGTGCTCGAGCAAATGAAGCCGGGCGATTTCGTCGCGATCCAGTTCGGCCACAACGACGGCGGCCGCATCGGCGACCCCGCCAACAAGAACCGCGCTTCGGTGGCGGGCACCGGCCCCGAGACCGTGGAAGACACCAGGCCCGATGGCAGAAAGGAACAGGTCCACACCTTCGGCTGGTACATGGCGCGCTACGTGGCCGATGCCAAAGCCAAGGGCGCAACCGTGATCCTGCTGTCGCCGGTGCCGCACCGCGACGTGTGGGAAAACGCCCGCGACTTCGCCAGCTTCGCCCAGTGGGACCAGGAAGTGGCTGCCAAGGGTGGCGCGCTGTACGCGGATTTGACGATGGTGGTGAGCGACGCCTACCGCAAGCAGGGCGCGCAAGCGGTCGATACCTATTTTTCGGACGCGCGTACGCATACCAACGAAGCCGGCGCCCAGTTCAATGCGGCGCGCGTGATCGATGCGTTTAATGGTTTGCCAGGCAAGCCGCTGGCGAAGTATTTGAAGTAATCTCTGGTGCCAGTGGGATTCCCCGCTTGCGCGGGGATTACCCGTGGTTACTTCTCCAGCCCTGCCACGACTTCCTCGGGCACGGCAATCACGGTACCGTGCCGCATGCGCTTTTTCGTGCCTTCGTCAGGGAACTGCATCTTGTCCGACACGTCTTCCCAGTGCACCAGGTCGCGCGAGCGCATGGCGCCGTAGTGCTTGGTGATGTAGGCGTCGTAGTACAGCACCACGTCGTCGCCGATCTGCAGCGCAGTCGGGCCTTCCACCCACAGCTTGGGCGGCGTGATCGGCGCGCCCAGCTCGCCGAACGGGCCTTGCAGGTCGGGCGCGTCGGCCACTTGCAGGTGTTTTTTCGGCGGGTTGCGGGTTTCGTCCTTCACCAGCAGGTGGTTCTTGCCTTTGAAGTTGACGAAGGTGGCGTCGATCACCGAGAAGCCGGGATCGTAAAACAGTCTGGTTGGCGTGTACGTTTTAAAATCGCGCGTGGTGGTTGCGTACATGCGGTGGTTGTACTTGTCTTCCGACGAGCCGTCGGTGGCCGGGAAGCGGCCGGGGATGGTGGAGGCCCAGAAGATCAGAAACTCGCCGCGCTTGTCGTCGTAGACGATTTCCGGCGCCCAGGCGTTGAGCGAACCTGGTTCGTGCGCCATCACCGGTACCTGCTGCTGCGGCGACCAGTTGACCAGGTCTTTCGACGACGCATAGCCGATATTGTTCTCGTTCCAGCCCGACGTCCACACCATGTGGAAAGTGCCGTCGGGGCCGCGCACGATGCACGGGTCGCGCATCAGCTTTGAATTGCCAACGACGGGCGTGAGGAAGCTGCGGCCACCGGCCACCTTGTCCCACTTGTAGCCGTCAGTGCTGCGGGCGAAATGCAGGCCGTCCTGGCCGTTTTCAGTGAAGTAGGCGAACAGGTAACTGTCCGCCGCCTGGGCGGCGACGCTGGCCGCAGCCAGCATCGCACCAGCGGCCAGCTGGCGCACGTTGAACAGGAAATTGCGGCTCTTCGGAATTCCCATCATCAGCGGTTGCCCTCGTCGCCCAGCGGACGCTCATTGGTGAAAGTGGGGCTGACCGGCACCGCGAATTTCGCTACCGGATCGGGATGCGACGGATCGAAATTGCCGTAGCCGTCAGCGATCCACTGCGCCGCCGGCACGCCGGCCTGGCGCAAGCCGGTGGCCACCGCCTGCGCCAGCTCGTAGCTGCCGTAGGGATTGTGGTGGGTGTTATCGAGCTTGCCCGGCTGCGGTTCGGCGAACGCCAGCTTGGAACCTTCCACGCCCAGCGCCGCGTACAGCGGCAAACTCATGGCGTGCAGGTCGATGAAGGCGGTGCCCAGTTCTTTGGCCGACTGGCGCGCGGCGGTGGCGTAGTCGGTCAGGGTTTCCTGCGGCTTGCCGGCGTCGTCGAAACGGCGGCGCTCCATCGACGACATGATGACCGGGATGCCGCCGTGCTTGCGGATGGCTTCCACGTGCTGGCGGATTTCGTCCTTGTACGTGGTGAAGGGGCCGCCCTTGTTGTCCTTGATCTGCTTCTGGTCGTTATGGCCGAACTGCATCAGGACCGTGTCGCCGGGGCGCATCATGCTCAGGACCTTGTCCAGGCGCCGGCGCGACAGCGAGTCGCGGTAGGTTTCGCCCGACTGTGCGAGGTTGGCCACCGCGATGCCGGGCTTGAAAAAGCGCGGCAGCATCTGGCCCCAGCTGTTGAACGGTTCGCCCGGCTGGTCGGACACGGTGGAGTCGCCCAGCAGGAAGATGGTTGGCGCGGTCACCGGCACGATGTCGATCGACTGGATCACCGGGTTGCTGCCGTTGATCTCGAGCGTGAGGCGCTGGTCCCAGGCGCGCGCTTCGGATACTGTTTCGCGCGGCACCTTGAGGTCCACCACGCCGGCCGCCACGCCCGCCACGGCCTTGATGCGCGGCGTGCGCACGTTGACGGTGAAGGTGCGGGTTTCCGTCGCGCCGCTGGCCGTGCTCACATTCTCGAGCATCAGGCGCCGCAGTTCGGACTTGATGGTGGTGTTGGAAGCCGTACCGTCCGCGCCCAGTTTGACGGTAACGTTGTAGTTCCCCTCGGGGACGTCGGCGGTGAAATAGGACGGTTTGGTCGCGACCAGGTACCCGGCGGTGCGCACCTCCGCGCCCGGTTCGAAGCCGAAGCCGCGTTTCGCATCGTACGCCATGCCGGCATCCACCGTGGTGTAGCCGTCCCTGGCCGCGCCAAAGCTGAAGTGCCAGGCCTCTGCTGAATGGGCTTGGCCCGGGCCGAGGATGGCGAGTGTAGAAAACCCTGCCAGCAGCAGCGCCGAGGAGACCCGGCGCGCCACCGGCAGGGAAGGAGTGCCCTGTCGGTGAAGTTTCATATTACTTGGTGGCTGCCAGCGCGACCGTGACCGGTGCGCGCACGCGCGCGGCCTGGGCCGAGACGTACTTGGTCCAGTCTTCGCGCTTGGCGAAGTCGCCGGCGCGGGTCCAGCCGGCGCCCACGTAGTAGCGCAGCGGCTGGCCGGAAACGATTTTCGCGGTGATCAGCGCATTGAGCTTGTCTTCGGCGTAGTCCTTTTCGCCGGCGGTCGGCACGATGATGGCGGTGCCGAAGGCGCCGTTCGATTTCTGTTCCACCCATTGCAGCAGCGCGCGGTCGGCCGGTTGCGTGATCGGCTGCACCTTGGCGTCCTGGCCCTTGTCGGCCGGGGTTTTGTTCAGGCCGATGGCGGCGGTGAGCTGCTGCGGACCGGTGAAGTTGAAGGTGCTGTCGATCTGGTCGAAGTAGTGGCCGGCATCGACGGTGAAGCGCTTCACTTCCGAGACCTTGGCGCCGCCGGCATCCCAGGCGTCGTACGACAGCTCGAAGATGGCGCGGATCGGGCCATTGGCGATCACTTTCCAGCCGGCGTAGTTCACGCCCGTGTACAGGGTCTTGCCGTCCCAGATGCCGGCGCCGCCGGCGCCGCGCGACTTGCCGACGTTGTACATGTCCATGCCTTCGCCTTCGTCGTCATGGTAATGGTCGTGGCCCTTGTTGTACCAGCGATCGACGATGGGGTACGGTACGCGCTTGAACCAGATGTCCATGCCGCTGGTGACCAGTACCTCTTTGCCGCTGCCTTCGGCGGCAGGCGCCGCCAACGCGGGACCGTAGGTGCGGTGCGCGACCTTGTCGTTCTCCCAGGCGAAATCGTCGAGGCGTTCCTGGATGTAGCGGGCCGACACCTTGCTCGGGAAGACCGGCGCCACGGTGTCGATTTTCTCGACCGTGAAGGTGGCCTTCTTTTCGCCCGGTGCGAAGTCATGCTGGAAAATCAGCTCGCCGTAGGCGATGCCTTCGTTCTTCGGATCCTTGGCCTGCGGCGCCACATTGGTCACCTGGTACGGCAGCACCTTGCCCGCAGCATCCTTGACGGCGATCTTCTGCAGCAGCGCACCAGGCAGGGCGCGATTGACTTCGGTCCAGGGGATGGTGATGGTTTCCGATGGGCGGGCCTGGTCCAGCGTGTGGGTGACGGTGACAGTCAGGCGCTCGGCGGCGTTGACAATGCCGGCGCTGGCCAGGGCGGAGAACAGGATTGCGGGGACGAACAGCTGCTGACGTAGTTTCATGTATTTACCAGTCCTTCGATACGAGTGAGGCAAGTGATACAACGATAGGGAGTATCGCGCAGAGGCGCAACGCGTAGACTGTACCGCAATCGGTTAGCCTGGCAAAGCACGCCATGATCGTTGGAGTATCGATAGTCTGATTGAGAGTGTCAACGCTTCGCGCCATCTAATCACTTTCGTGAGTAGATGGCGTAAAACCAGGTTCACACCGCAGAGTCACACCTCCAGGACGATGGCCGGCGCCGTCATGCGGCGGCGCTGTTCGGCATCGACGGCCGCGTTGAGGTCGGGCGAGAAGTCATCGACATGCACCGACAGGTCGGTAAAGCGCGCGAAGTCGGCCAGCGTGCGGCGCTCCTCCGGCGTGAGCAGGCCAAGCGACACCGCGTGCGCGCTCCACTGGTCCAGCAGCGGCAGGGTTTGCGGCATCGCTCCGAGCTGGCCGGCGCGTACGGCGGGTTTCAGGCGATGCTCGATGGCGTCCACCTGCGGCAGCAGGGCGAAAGCCAGTTCGCCGCAGGCCACCGGGTCGCGCAGATCGTCGGCCAGGAAGCCGTCGGCCAGCAGGCGTTCGCGGCTCGGGCCGGCCGTCTGCATGGCGCGCGCCACGTCGCCGCCCAGGTCGTCGTTCGGTTCCGCGTACGGCATCCCGAACGGGAACAGCAGCACGCGCACGGCGCCGGCGATGAAGCGGTTGGGGAAGTTGTCGAGCACCCCGGCGAGCGCCAGTTGCGCCTTGTGCAGCGCGTCCTGCACCGACCAGTGCACGTACGGCGCA
The DNA here is from genome assembly GCF_001421905.1 of Duganella sp. Leaf61. Classification (NCBI taxonomy): domain Bacteria; kingdom Pseudomonadati; phylum Pseudomonadota; class Betaproteobacteria; order Burkholderiales; family Oxalobacteraceae; genus Duganella; species Duganella sp. Leaf61. The sequence goes on along the minus strand of NZ_LMLM01000029.1, from coordinate 359,544 downwards.
TCGTCGGCCTGGCGACCGTCGTCTTCGAATCGCTTGAGCGTGGCGCTCACCAAGTACAGCATCGACAGCGCATCGCCCAGGCGGGCGGAGATGCGTTCGCGGCGCTTGAGTTCTCCGCCCAGCACGAACATCGAGGTGTCGGTCAGCAGCGCAAAGGCGGTGGACATGCGGCCGACGGCGCGGTAATAGCCGGCCATGGCGGGATCGGCCTGCTGCGGCACGGGCGCGGAACTGGCGCCGGTGAGCGCGTACCACAGGCCGCGCGCGGCATTGGCGCACACGAAGCGCACGTGGCCGAAGAAGGCGTCGTCGAATTCCAGCTCGGCGCGGCGCTGGTCCTTGTCGGCCGTGGCGTGCATTTCGCGCAGCACGTAGGGATGGGCGCGAATGGCGCCCTGGCCGAAGATGATCAGGCAGCGCGTGAGGATGTTGGCGCCCTCCACCGTAATGGCGATCGGGATCTGCTGGTAGGCGCGGCCGAGGAAATTGCTGGGCCCCATGCAGATGCCCTTGCCGCCCAGGATGTCCATGCCGTCGTTGACCACCGCGCGTCCTCGTTCGGTGACGTGGTACTTGGCGATGGCCGAGATCACGGCCGGCTTCTCGCCGAGGTCCACGGCCAGCGCGGACAGCTTGCGGGTGGCGTCCATCATGTACAGGTTGCCGCCCATGCGGGCCAGCGCTTCCTGCACGCCTTCGAACTTGCCGATCGGCGTTTTGAACTGGCGCCGGATCGCGCAATAGGCGCTGGTGCCGCGCACGGCGAGCTTGGCGGTGCCCACGCTGGTCGATGGCAGGGATATCGCGCGACCGGCAGCCAGGCACTCCATCAGCATGCGCCAGCCCTTGCCGATCTGCTGCGGCCCGCCGATGATCCAGTTCATCGGAATGAACACGTCCTTGCCGCTGGTAGGGCCGTTCTGGAACACGGCGCCCAGCGGCCAGTGGCGGCGGCCGATCACCACGCCCTCGTGGGTGGTGGGTATCAGCGCGCAGGTGATGCCGGTATCGGTCCCGGGAGGCAGCAGCCGGTCTGGATCGACCACGCGGAATGCCAGGCCAAGCAGGGTGGCGATGGGGCCCAGCGTGATGTATCGCTTGTTCCAGGTGATGCGCAAGCCCAGCGTCTCGCGGCCTTCGTGGGTGCCCATGCAGACCACGCCGGTGTCGGGAATGGCGGCGGCATCGGACCCCGCGTAGGGGCTGGTGAGCGCGAAGCATGGGATTTCCTTGCCGGCGGCCAGGCGTGGCAGATAGTAGTTTTTCTGTTCTTCGGTGCCATAGTGGAGCAGCAGTTCGGCCGGTCCCAGCGAGTTGGGCACCATCACCTGCACGGCCAGTGCCGACGAGCGGGTGGACAGCTGCATCACCACCTGCGAGTGCATGTACGCGGAGAAGGCCTTGCCGCCGTACTCCCTGGGGATGATCATGCCGAGAAACCCCTTGTCGCGCGCATACTGCCAGGCCGGCGCGGGAATGCCTTGCCACACTTGGGTCGATTCCCAGTCGTCCACCAGTTCGCACAGGTGGCGCACTTCCACGTCGAGGAACGACTGTTCTTCGGCGGTGAGCGTGGGCTTGGGCAATTTCATCAGCTTGTCCCAGTCGGGCCGGCCCGAGAACAGGTCGGCGTCCCACCATGTGGTGCCGGCTTCGAGTGCGTCGCGTTCGGTGTCGGACATGGCGGGCAGGATGCGCTTGAACAGCGCGAAGATATGCGGCGTGACCAGGCTGCGGCGCAGTGCCGGCACGCCGAGGATCACGGCTGGTACGCCGATCAGCAATACCACTATGGTCCAGAAAATCATGATGTGCTCCTCCTGTTTTTAGGAGCACCATACTGCGGACCGCGATGCGCCACTGTGCGGCTGCGCTCATAAGTGCGCAGTGCCGCAGCCCAGCTTACAGCGACTTCAAAAACGCCAGCACGGCGTCGCGGTCGGTCCTGGACAGCTGTTCGAAGCGCTGCCGCGCCCGCGCCGCTTCGCCGTCGTGCCACAGGATCGCCTCGGTCAGGTTACGTGCGCGACCGTCATGCAGGTAGCCGACGCTGCCGGCGCTGCCCATCACCTTGTCGGTATAGCCAATGCCCCACAGCGGCGCGGTGCGCCACATATTGCCTTTCGCTTGTCCTTCCACCAGGTTGTCGGCCAGGCCGGGGCCCATGTCGTGCAGCAGCAGGTCGGAATATGGCGCGATGGCCTGGTTGCGCAGTTCCGCGAACAGGTGGCCGCTGCCGGTGGTCATTTGCGCCGTGTGGCAGGCCACGCAGCGCATGCCGTCGAACAGCCGCGCGCCGGCCGCCACCTCGGCGGCATCCACGCGGTGCTCGTCCAGCGGCGCCACACCCCTGGGGAAGCCGCTCGGCATGCTGCGCTGGGCCGGCACCGCCACCAGCGCCAGGTACTGGGTGATCAGTTGCAGGTCGGCTTCGGTGATGCCCGGCTGCGCGGCCGCCGCGCCGCAGCCGGCGGGATCGGTATGGCACGACCGGTTGCGATAGACAGGCGACGTGACCGCCATGTCGGCCAGCAGCGCCGACGCGGTCTGATGACGCAGGCTGGCCTTCGACGCCTTCCAGCCGAAGCGGCCCAGGCGCACCGCGCTCGACTCCGGATCGAACACGAAGTTGGCCACGCCGATGACACCGTCGGCGTCCGGGGAAGATCGCACGTGCGACAGGATCTCCGCTTCCGGGATCGCCTCGAGCAGGCCGGTGCCCATCATCGGCTGGGCTGCGCGCAGCGATACCGCCGCCGGGGTGGCGCCGTCGAAGGCGATGGCGGGCTTGCGCAGCTCGACCACGGTGCCGTCGGCCAGCGTGACCTGGCGCGTATCGAACGCCGCCACGCGCACGCCGCTGCCCCAGTTCTGGCGCGCGCCGGTAGCGGACACGCCGTTCATCTGCACCGCCGCGCCGTACTGCGGATGCGGCGACTGCACGCCGTTGGCGTCGATGGCAGCCACCCGCACCGACATCGTGTCCAGGCGCTGGTTGATGGCGGCGGGTGCCGGGCTGCGGCCGTTGTTGACGTGGCACGCGATGCAGGCCGACTGGTTGAAGCGCTGGCCTTGCAGCCCCACCGCCGCTGCATAGCGGTCGTTGCCAGGCTCGTTGTGCTCACCGGTGGTAAAACTGCTGTGCACCAGGCGCCGGCCCTCCACGAAGCGCTGCATGTTCTGCATGCCGATGTGGTTATGCGGTTGCTGGAACATGAACAGGCCGTTGTCGCTGTAGTTGTAGGACACCGAACCGAGGCCGCCGGCCAGCGTGGCTGCCGGCAGCGGCACCGAGTTCAAACGGGGCTGCACGCCATACCACGGCCGCAAACCGGCGCCCACCACGTAGATCCACTCCGCCGAGTAGTAGCGGATGCCGCCGGTGTCGCCAATGGCGCCCATGGCGGCGGTGGTGGAAAACATCGACGGCGACACCTCGATGGCATCGCCCACGGCCAGCGCCCGTGCCGGCACATGGACGTTGTTCGGCATGCCGGCGGCATCGAGGCCGCCGTGGCCCGGATATTCCTTGACCTGCAAGGTGCAGGCGCCGTTGATGCCGGTGGCGGTAGCCAGCTTGCCGTTGGCGGGGTAGGGCGTGGGTTTGCAGACGGCGACATCGCGGTCCACCAGTTCGCCGGGCGCCATCCAGCCGTAGCCGGTCACGCCGGGACGATCGAAGCCGCGAAAAAAGGCCACGCCGCCGGGCAGGAAATCGACGGTGGTGTACTGGTTGACGATCAAAGTAGGCTTGGCCACGCCGGCCACGCGGCTGTTGTCGATGATCTCCACGCCCCAGGTGCGGTTCTTGAAATACTGCGGCACGAAGGTGAGGTAGTTGCCTGGGCCCTTGTCCACCGGCAGGCCGGTGGCCGGATCCACGGTGTCATTGGGGCCGTAGCCGATTTCGTTCCAGTCCTCGCCCCGTTCGCGCCCGTGGCGCGCCAGCCCGCGCGCGCCGAAACGCGTGACCAGCGTGCCGTCGGCCAGGGTGAACTGCAGCGTCTCGAGCGGTTCGGCGCTCGCGGGCAGCGGCGTCCAGCCGGCGCCGCTGGCGGGATAGCGCAGCGCAGAAGTCGTGGCCGTGGGCAGGGTGTTGTCATTGCCGGGCGACTTGAACTCCACCTCGAACAGCGAGTAACCGTACTGCGTGGCGCGTTCCACGCCCTGCACGCGCAGATAGCGCGCCCGTGCGCCCAGGTTGAAGAACTCCTCGGCGCCGCCGCGGCCGTCGGTCACGTAGCGCAGCTGCGACCAGTTCTGGCCATCGTTGGACACCTGCACCGCGTACTGTTTTGCGTACGAGTCTTCCCACAGCAGTTTCATGTAGCCGATGGCGGTGCTGGCGCCGAAATCGAACTGGATATACGCGTTATCGACGGCGGTGCTGGACCAGCGCGTGGTCGCACTGCCGTCGATGGCTTGAAGGGCCGACATGGCCGGATTTTCCACGGCCGACGACGTGGCGCCCGCCGGCTTGACGACCACGCCCGGTTGGCCGGGATCGCTGACGATCGGCGCTGGGACGGCCACCACCGGGGGCGGTTGCACTTGCACCGGATCGGGCGTGGAGGTTGATGATTTTTCGCCCCCCCCGCCGCCGCCCCCGCCGCATGCTGCCAGGGCCAATGCTATGCCGATTGGCAGCATGCGGGTGGTGATGGTGTGTAGTGCGATCAAGACAGGCCCCTCGGCATTTGACGGCGGCATAATAGTGCCACATGGAAACATTAATGCTATCACATGTGTACCCGCGAAAAATGACCAAACCATGTCTTTTGGTAGATAAGCCACAGCAACCGGCGCGCGGCCACACCGGCCGCCATTTTCAACGCGCAGGAGTTACGGCATAAGCCTTGCCCCGCACCGCGTTGAAGTTGGTGGTATAGCCGAGGGCATCGCGCCGGCTGGCGGCTTTTACGCCGGCCACCTGCACCGGCACGGCGGTGCGCAGCACGCAGCGGCCATCGCGCCGCGCGGTGATGCGCGCCGATTTCAATTGCCCCTGACCCCAGTCGATATCGACGACGAAGTTGCCGCGCCCGACCAGTCCCTTGACCTCACCGTCGCGCCACGCGGTCGGCAGCGCCGGCAGCAGGTGCAGCTCGCCATTCTGGCTTTGCAACAGCATCTCGATCACGCCGGCGGTACCGGCGAAATTGCCGTCGATCTGGAATGGCGGGTGGGCGTCGAACAGGTTGGCGTAGGCGCCGCCGTGCTTGTCGCCCGGTTTGGTCAGGCGCAGCAAGTTGCGAAACAGCTTGTAGGCGTGGTCGCCATCGAGCAGGCGCGCCCACATATTGACCTTCCACGCCAGCGCCCAGCCGGTGCCGTCGTCGCCGCGCAGTTCCAGCGTGCGGCGCGCGGCGTCGGCCAGCCTGGGTGTGGCAAGCGGCGAGATGTCGCGTGCCGGATACAGCGCGTACAGGTGCGACACGTGGCGATGGTGCGGTTCGACTTCCTCGAAGTCTTTCGACCATTCCTGCAACTGGCCGCGCGCGCCCACCTGGAACGGCAGCAGCTTGTCGTGGGCGGCGCGCACCTGGCGGCGAAACGGCGCATCGATCTTCAATACCTTGCCAGCCGCTTCGAGGTTGCGGAACAGGTCACGGGCGATGGCGATGTCCATGGTGGACGCCACGCTGACCACGCCGGTCTGGCGGTCGCCATAATAAAAGGCGTTTTCCGGTGAGGTGGAGGGAGAGGTCACCAGTTGCGCCTGGGCGTTGGGCTGCAGCCAGGCCAGCATGAACTGCGCCGCGCCTTTCATGACCGGGTAGGCGCTGCGCAGGTAATCGCGGTCGCCGGTGAACTGGTAGTGTTCCCACAGGTGACGGGTGAGCCAGGCGCTGCCCATGCTCCAGTTGGCCCACTTGGGATCGCCCTTGCCGAAGTCGCCAACCGGATTGCTGCTGGCCCAGATGTCGGAATTGTGGTGCACCGCCCAGCCGGGCGCGTGGTAGTACGAGGCGGCCGTCTCGGCGCCGGTGACGGCCAGGTTGCGTATCAGGTCGTCCATTGGCGTGAACAGTTCGCCCAGGTTGGCGCTGTCAACCAGCCAGTAATTCATCTGGACGTTGATGTTGGTGGTGTAGTTGCTGCTCCATGGCGCGCGCACGATCGGATTCCAGATGCCCTGCAGGTTGGCCGGCGTGTTGCGGGTGCGCGAGGACGACATCAGCAGATAGCGGCCGTACTGGACGTATAGCGCTTCCAGTCCGGGATCGGCGGCGCCGGCCGTGTGCTCGGCCAGGCGGCGGTCGGTCGGGATGGCGCTGCGGTCGGGCGCGTTGCTGTCCAGTGTGAGCGAGACGCGGTCGAACATGCTGCGGAAGTTGTCCACGTGGGCGGCGCGCAGCGCGGCGTAGCTTCGTTTGGCAGCGGCGTCCAGGTAGCCCTGCGCCAGCGCGTGCTGGTCGCGTCCCGCGCTGTCGGGGCACCGGTCGTAGCCGGCAAAGCTGGTGGCGGCCGACAGTAGCAGCGTGACCGAGGTCGCGGCGCGGATGCGCAGGCGGGCGCCGTCATTTTCCACGGTGCCGTCGCCATCATCGAGCACCGGCTTGACCAGCAGCTCGTAGCGCATGCCCTTGCAGCCGGCCGGATCGATTTCCACGATCGGCTCGGGATTGTGCTTGACGTAGCTGGGGTCCACGTGGGCAGGCGCCTTGCCGGCCAGCCGCAGGCCGTCTGCCGTGGCCATGCTGGTCGATTTGAGCAGACTGGCCGTTTCCAGTTCCAGGTTCAGGCTGCGCGGCTGGTCGGCCGTGAGCCGCACCACGATCACCTGGTCGGGTACCGAGGCGAACACCTCGCGCCGGTACGCCACGCCATTTGCCGTAAAGGCTGTGGACTGGATGCCGTCGCGCAGATCGAGGCTGCGCCGGTAGCCGGTGGCCGGGGCGCCGGCCAAATCGTGGCGCAGGTGCAGGTCGCCCAGCGGCAGGAAGCCTTCCGTGTAGCGGCCTTGCAGCTTGCGCGACAGCGCGTAGGCTGCCGCGTAGTCGTCGCGGGCCAGGGCCTGGCGCACTTCGCCCAGCGCGGCAAAGGCGCCGGGATTGAGGTTCTTGTCCACCGGGCCGCCGCTCCACAGGGTGGCCTCGTTCAGTTGCAGCAATTCGTCGCCGGGGCGGCCGAACACCATCGCGCCCAGGCGGCCGTTGCCGACCGGGAGCGCCTCGGTCCAGGCGGCGGCCGGGCGGTCGTAGTGCAGGGTGAGGTCGGGTGTCGACGGTTTCGCGTGGACGGACATGGCAAGCAGCGTCAGGAGGCTGGTGACCGCGAGTCGATGGAGTGTCGGGCGCATGGCTGTACTTTGGTGGTGGTTGAGCGGTCGATGATACGGCGATGAACCGGGCGCTTCGCGTCAATCGCCTGATAATTTGGCAGCGCCGGGGCGATCGACGGCGCTTGTCATATTGCCGCTGCGAAGAAGCCATTTATCCGCTATATTCTGCATCCTTCTCCGGCCCCAGTTACGGTGTTTTCAGTTCATGACCTTGTCCCTGCCCAAAGCGTTGTTGTATCTACTGTTGGTCGTGGCGCACGGCTGCTGGGCGGCCGCGCCCCGGCCGCTGCTGTCCGAGTATACGCACACGGCGTGGACGGCAGTCGATGGCGCGCCCACCGGCGCCACCAAGTTCGCCCAGGGCGACGATGGCTGGCTGTGGGTCGCCACGCCTACCGGATTGTTCCGCTTCGATGGCGTCCATTTCGAGCGCGTGACGCAGGTGTACGGCCATGCGCTTGCCACCAGCAACATCATGGCGCTGACCACGGCGCCCGACGGCGCGCTGTGGGTGGGCGACCGTGTGGGCGGCGTGTCGGTATTTCGCAAGGATGGCGCGCAAACCTATACCGAAGCAGGCGGCCTGCAACCGGTGGGCGTGATGCATATCGAGGTGGCACCCGACGGTGCTGTCTGGGCGGCGATGCGCGACGGCGTGGCGGTGCTGGCGCCGGGCGCGCGGCGCTTCGAGTATCTGCCGCCAACCGCCGGCTTGCCGGCTCTGGGTGTGTTCCAGATCCTGTTCGCGCGCGACGGCACCACCTGGATCGGCACCAATATCGGCGCATATTTCAGGCCCAGGGGCGAGTCGCGCTTTCGCCCGTCATGGCCGCGCGAGGGGCGGGTGGCGCTGGCAGAGGCGCCCGATGGCGCGATCTGGGCCCAGGATTTTCAGCATAGCTATTACAAGGTGCGGCGTACCGCGCCGCCGGCCGGCACCGTGATCAAGCCGGACGTGGACGGATCGTCGCTCCGCTACGACCGGCGGGGCACGCAGTGGGTGCTGCACGCCGATGCGCTGGAACGCCGCGTCAAGGGCGCCGGTCCCGCCGCACCGGACCAGCGCCTGTCGCAATTGAACGGTATCAGTGGCCCGATGCTGTCAACCAGTTTCCAGGACCGCGAGGGCAACCTGTGGATCAGCACGTCGCAGGGCATCGACCGGCTGCGTCCCAACCGCCTGACTACCATGCCGGGCAAGGTGCGCCTGCAGTTTCCCGCGCTGATGACCGGCCCCGAAGGCGATATCTGGGTGGGCGACTATGCTGGCGACGTGTGGCGCTACGACGCCGATGGACCGCGCCAGCGCGAAGTGGCCGGCGAAATCACGGCCGCGCACACGGCGCAGGATGGCGTGCTGTGGCTGGGCGGCACCGCCGGCGTCAAGCGCCGCGCGCCCGATGGCGCGGTGACCACGTTCGGCTTTCCCGACGACGTCAAGGGCCTGCGCGTGCACGCGTTGCAACAGGACCGCCACGGCGCGCTGTGGGCCTCGTTCTCGGCCGGCAAGGGCGTGTACCGGCTGGAGCATGGCCGCTGGGTAAAGTCCGGCGGCCTGCGCGGCATCTCCGAGCTGCTCACCACCGCCATGGCGCTTGATGGTCAAGGCGATCTGTGGCTCGGGCATTTGCGCAGCGAGATCAGCGTGGTGGGCGACGGCGGCGTGCGCCGCCTCGGTGCAGCACATGGGCTGGAACTGGGCACCGTGCTGGCCCTGCATGCGGACGGCCAGCGCATGTGGGTGGGCGCCGAGAACGGCGTGGCACTGTATCGCGATGGCGGCTTCGTCGCACTGGCGGGTGAGCGTGGCGAGCGCTTTCGCGGCGTTTCGGGCATCGTGCGCATGCCGGACGGCGACCTGTGGCTGCACGGTGCGGAAGGCCTGTACCGCATCGCCGCTGCCAGCCTCGATGCATGGTCGAACAATCCGCGCGCGCTGCTGGCGTTCGAGCGCTTCGACGCCCGCGACGGCATGCAGGGCCACGCACCGCAACTGCGGCCGGTGCCGTCGCTGCTGCGCGCCCGCGACGGCAAGCTGTGGTACGCCACAACCAGTTCGGTCGGCACCATCGATCCGGCCAACATCCTGCGCAATCGCCTGCCGCCGCCCGTGCGCATCGTCGCGGTGGTGGCGGAAGGCGCACGCCATCCGGTCAGTGAAGCCGGACCGCACTCATTGGCGCTGCCGCAGGGCACACGTGACATGCAGATCGATTTTACGGCGCTCAGCCTCTCGATCCCGGAGCGGGTGCGGATGCGTTACCGGCTGGCGGGCCTGGACCGCGACTGGCAGGAGCCGGTGGGGCGGCGCGCAGCGTATTACACCAACCTGGCGCCCGGTAAATACCGCTTCGAGGTGATCGCCTCCAACGAGGACAACTTGTGGAACACCGCCGGCGCCGCGCTCGACATCGAGATCCCGCCGACGTTCGTGCAAACCGGCTGGTTCAAGCTGCTGCTGGCGGGATTGGCGCTGCTGCTGCTCTATATCGCGTACGCGCTGCGCATCCGCAGCCTTACCCGGCGCATGCAGGAGCGCCTGCAGGAACGGCTGGCCGAACGTACCCGGATCGCCCGCGCGCTGCACGATACCTTGCTGCAAAGCGTGCAGTCGCTGTTGCTGTCGTTCGACGCCCACAGCCGGCTGCTCAAGGAAGGTACGCAGGAACGCACGCGTCTGGACCAGACCCTGAATTTGGCCGAGCAACTGCTGGTGGAAGGGCGCGACCAGATCATGGACTTGCGGGCCTCGGCGTCGCCCGAGGAACTGGGGCTGGCGCTCGAGCAGTTCGGCAAGGGGCTGGCGGAGCACCGCGCCCACCAGTTCGAGATGCGGGTGCGCGGCGCGCCGCACCGCCTGCAGCCCGGTGTACAGGATGAGATTTACGCGATTGCCCGCGAAGCGCTGTTCAATGCGTCGCGCTATGCGGATGCGGGAAAGATCACCCTGGTCCTGGAGTACGGGGCCGGCGGCCTGACGCTGCGGGTGGACGATGACGGTCGGGGCCTCGATGACGCCGTGGCTGCAGCCGGCCACCGCCCCGGGCACTGGGGCATGGTGGGCATGCGCGAGCGCGCCCGCAACCTGGGCGGCACGCTGGACATCGATAGCGCACCGGGCGCCGGCACACAGGTAAAGCTGCATGTGCCGGCCCGCAAGTCATACTGATGGCGCCTGCCCGGGCCTTCAGGGCACGGCGCCGGTATTTCCTCAAGCGCCCGGGCGCTGGCGGTGGAATTTGATCGGCGTGTACGCCACGTTGGATGGCGGGGCGGACTTCAGGATGTTGGTCTTCATCGCGCCCACCACGTGCATCTCGCACGGTTTGCAGTCGAAGCGCAGGGTGTAGGTTTCCTTGCCGCTGACCAGGGTCATCGGCTCGGCTTTTACCTGTCCTTGCACGCCTTGCACGCCCTTGGCTTGCTTGGGGCACAGGTTGAACGAGAAGCGCAGGCAGTGCTTGGTGATCATCAGCGGTACTTCGCCGGCTTCCTCGTGAGCCTCGTAGGCGGCGGCGATCAGCTGCACGCCGTGCTTCTGGTAGAACGCGCGCGCCTTTTCGTTGTACACGTTGGCCAGGTAGCTCAGTTGCGTTTCCGGGTACACCGGCGGCGGTTCGATCGACGCCTTGCGCAGCGGTCGCTCCCAGGCTGCGAGACGCACCGCTTCGTGCGCTGCCACCGCATCGCGGCGCAGCGCGTTGATGGCGGCCGACGGCACGAACCATGGTTGCGAGAGATTGAGTTCCACGTCCGACGCCGTAAACATGGTGGCGCCCAGCTTGGACAGGCTGGCGCGCAGGCCGGCTGCAGCCTGGTAGGCCTGCTGCGCCGGTTGCAGCGCCATCGGCGCATCGGTCACGCTCAGGCAGCCGTCTTCGTCGAGCAGCGACAGGCGCAGGCCGGCGCCGCCGTCGAGTTCGGACAGGGTGGCGTGCACCGACACCTTGCGGTCTGCCGATTTCTTGTTCAGGATCGCTTCCCACTGGTGGTCGCGGTTGCGGTGGATGGCGATGCCGGGCTTGAAGCCGGGCAGGGCGAGGAAGGCTTCGTTGGGGAATACGCGCCACAATTCGCCGTCCTTGCTGTCGCCGAGTTTCTTGGCGACGTTGGCCTGCACGCCCACGGTTTCGCGCTTGTTCATGTAGTTCAAGCCGTCGCCGTTGGCCAGCGGGGCGTTCGACACCATGTCGAAGTGGTCGGTGGCCACGCGGGTGACGGTGCCCAGTTCCAGGCCCAGGTATTTCGGGCTGTCGAAGGCGCCGATTTCGTCCGTGCGGCCGTTGGCGAAGTAATCGGTGTGGCCGCGATTGAAGTTCTTCTCCACGTCCGGCGTGAAGTGAATGCTGGTGGTGCCGCTGGCAGCGCGCTTGAATTCGGTGCGGCGCTCGAGAATCTCGTCGAGCAGCAGGCGGTAGTGCGCGGTGATGTTCTTCACGTAGCCCATGTCCTTGTAGCGGCCTTCGATCTTGAGCGAGCGGATGCCGGCATCGATCAGTGCCTCCAGGTTGCGGCTCTGGTCGTTGTCCTTCATCGACAGCAGGTGCTTGTCGTAGGCGACCACGCGGCCGGCGTTGTCCGAGAGCGTGTATGGCAGGCGGCACGCCTGCGAGCAGTCGCCGCGATTGGCGCTGCGGCCCGTATCCGCGTGCGAAATGTAGCACTGGCCGGAAAACGCCACGCACAGCGCGCCGTGCACGAAATATTCGAGCGGGGTGTCGGTGGCGGCGTGGATGTCGCGGATTTGATTGATGGTCAGTTCGCGCGCAAGCACCAGTTGCGAGAAGCCGGCGTCGCCGAGGAACTTCGCCTTCTCTTTCGTGCGGATGTCGCACTGGGTACTGGCGTGCAGCTGGATCGGCGGCAGGTCCATTTCCATCAGGCCCAGGTCCTGCACGATCAGCGCATCGACGCCGGCCTCGTACAACTGCCAGATCTGCTTGCGCGCGCCTTCCAGTTCCGAGTCGTGCAGGATGGTGTTGAGCGTAACGAAAATGCGCGCATGGTAGCGGTGCGCGAACTGCACCAGCGCTGCGATATCCTCGATCGGGTTGCTGGCGTTATGGCGGGCGCCGAAGGCGGGGCCGCCGATATAGACAGCGTCGGCGCCGTGGAGGATGGCCTCCCGGCCGATTTCGGCGGTTTTGGCGGGCGACAGCAGTTCGAGCTGGTGGGCTAGCAGAGACATGGCGGATTCCTTCTGTGAAGGGCGACATTATAGCGGGGTTGGGACGGGGAACCCACAAAAGGATCGGGCGCCAGCAAAGCCTTTATTCATCCGCTAGAATGACCGATCCGCGCGCCGACACCCGTGCGCGCGTCCCTAGGAGATTTGTATGACCGAACCGACCAATTACGTCCCGCCCGCAGTCTGGACCGTGCCCACCACGGCAGGCGGCACCTTTGCCAGCATCAACCGGCCGGTAGCGGGCCCCACGCACGACAAGGAACTTCCAGTCGGCAAGCACCCGTTGCAGCTGTATTCGCTGGGCACGCCCAATGGCGTGAAGGTCACCATCCTGCTTGAGGAATTGCTGGCGGCAGGGCACACCGGCGCCGAGTACGACGCCTGGCTGATTCGCATTAACGAAGGCGACCAGTTCGGCAGCGGCTTTGTCGATGTCAATCCCAACTCCAAGATTCCCGCGCTGGTGGACCGCAGCGGAGCAGCACCGCAGCGCGTGTTCGAATCGGGTTCGATCCTGGTGCACCTGGCCGAAAAATTTGGCGCCTTCCTGCCGAAAGAGGGCAGTGCCCGCACAGAAACCCTGAACTGGCTGTTCTGGCAGATGGGTTCGGCGCCGTTCATGGGCGGCGGCTTCGGTCATTTCTATGCGTATGCGCCGGAAAAGCTCGAATACCCGATCAACCGCTATGCAATGGAAACCAAGCGACAGCTCGACGTGCTGGACCGTCAACTGGCCCAGCATCGCTACGTGGCAGGGGACGAGTACACGATTGCCGATATGGCAATCTGGCCGTGGTACGGCTGGATGGTGCTGGGGCAGCTCTACAATGCGGCCGAGTTCCTGTCGGTGCACGAGTACCAGCATGTCAAGCGCTGGGCCGAAGAGATTGCCGCGCGGCCGGCCGTGCAGCGCGGCCGCCGGGTGAACCGGGTGTTCGGCGAGCCGGCCGAGCAGCTGGCGGAGCGACATGACAAGGCTGACCTGGACTAAGAACCTATCCCGGTAGGGAATGAGGCGCTGCTTGCGCGCCTCGGCAGCGGGGCCAGCGTTGCTCGTCATCGCATGGCCTGCCATGTTTCTTCCTCGCGCCTTGACCCCGCTACCGAGGCATCGCAATCCGCCGCCTCCTCCCTACCGGGATAGGTTCTAAGTAATTCATGCTGCGGACGACGGGAAACATGTCCGCAGCACGCAGTTCCTTAACTCATTTAACTCGACATTACTACCTATATTGTCGATTAATATTACTGTATGCAATACTGTATAATTGGCTGTATATTCACACAGTCTTTTAGCCCGGTATCGACCATGCAGCAGCCAACGCCAGAGAAGAAGTTCGCCGTCATCAACCTCGAGCCGTTTCCCGCGCACAGCGACGGCGCGGCGCAGCGGCGCCAGCGCAACCGGGACGCCCTGCGTACCATTGCCGAGGACGCGATCACCGACGCCCAGACCGACAGCGAAATCGCCCGCGAATTCATCAGCCACGGCGAACTGGGCCCCAAATCGATCGCCAACACCCAAAAAGAGCTGTTCCGCTTCCTCACCTGGTGCCGGGAAGAGGCGGGCAAGACGCTGCGCCAGCTCAGCGTCGCCGAGCTCAATAGCTACAAGGACTTCCTCAAGGCGCCGCCGGCCTCGTGGATTTCCACCACCAAGTGGCCGCGCAGCGATGAGCGCTACCGGCCGTTCAGCGGGCCGTTATCGGACGCCAGCCGGCGCCAGGCCATGATCGCCGTCAAGGGATTGTTCGCGTACGCCACGCAGACCGGCTATCTGCGGCGCGATCCGGCGGCGCTGGTCAAGCACGTCAAGACGGTCAGTGCCAGCCGCATCACGCGCTACCTCACGCACGACGCGCTGGCCCTGGCGCTGCATACAGTCGCCACGCGCGAGGCGCCGACGCCAGCCGCCATGCGCCGCCGCGAACGCGATCGCTTCCTGCTGACGGCTTACATCCACACCGGCGCGCGCCTCAACGAAATCGTCAGCGCCAACATGGGCGCGTTCTACACCGAAGGCAACGGCCGCTGGTGGCTAGACGTGCTCGGTAAAGGCAACAAGCCGCGCCGGCTGCCGGTGCCGCCCGAGATGCTGTCCGCTTACCGACAATACCGCGCCGCCTTCGGCTTGCTGCCGCACACCATCCGAACCGACACCACGCCGCTGGTCCTCTCGAGCCGGGGCGACGCGCTGGTGCGCATCACCGACGAAGCCGCGTCCGACGCACTCAAAGCCATCTTCGCCGCCGCCGCCAGCGCTGCCGACGCGTTCGGCGATGCGGACATGGCAGCGACATTGCGCCAGGCATCGGCGCACTGGCTGCGCCACAGCATGCTCACCAATCATGCCAATAACGGCGTGCAGCTGAAAACGCTGCAGGAGACGGCTGGTCACGCCAGCATTGCGACGACGGCAGCGTATTTGCACAAGACCGATAATGAGCGGCACGATGAGATTCTGGCGTCGGCTGGGGTGCGGGCTGTGTCGGATACATAACTACGCATAATTTATATTATGTAAAATCGTGTTCGGGGAAATGAAACCTAAACTCTCCCACCGCGGGCCTCTTCACGTAGCCAGCGGACTCGGCTTGGCTACCCTCCCGCAAATTACGCCGACCTCAGCCTGAATTGCGGCCAGGCTTCCCTGGTCACACGAATGGCCGAGCGAAGAAATACCAGCGCAATCAACCCACCGATAACGATGTCGGGCCAGGTCGAATGGAATATCGCCACCGCCCCGCCCGCGCACACCACGCCCACGTTGGCGACCACGTCGTTCCGCGAGCATTCGAACGTGCTGCTCATGTTGACGTTGGTTTTGCGGAAGCGCCACAATAGTCCGAGGCACGTCACGTTGGCCAGCAGCGCCAGGAAGCCGAATATCAACATCAGGTCGCTCGATGGCGGCACGCCATGGCGCAGTTTGTAGGCGATCTCCACCACGATACCGATGAAGAACAGGAAAATGATGCCGCCTTTGGCGAGCGCAGCGCCTGCCTCCCAGCGCGCTCCCCGGTGTAAAGCAAACAAGCTCAGCACATAGACGATGGCATCGCCCAGCATGTCCACTGCATCGGCCATCAGCGCCGACGAATTGGCGATGTAGCCGGCAGAAAATTCAATCACGAACATCACCGCGTTAATCGCCAACACCCACAGCAGCACGCGGCGCTGGCCTGCTTTCAGTGACAGTTCGGCGATTTCCTTCCCCTTGTTTGAACAGCATTCATCCATGGAACCTCCCAGGTTTATCGAACTTGACTTGATGCGTACTTCCGCTTTATAAACGTTAAAGTCACTTCAAGGTCAAGCGCAATCCATGGATACATTCAATATCGGGCAGCTGGCAACGGCAGCGCAAACGCCGGCGGCAACCATCAGGTATTACGAAAAGATCGGCTTGCTACCTGCACCGGCCCGTACCGGCAGCAACTACCGCCGCTATGACGGCCATGCCCTGGCGCGCCTGAGTTTTGTTTGCCGCGCCCGCGATCTGGGATTTTCGATCGATCAAGTACGCAATTTGCTGGACCTGTCGGACCAGCGCGAACACGATTGCTGCACGGTCGATCAATTGACGCAGGCACACTTGGCGACAATCGAGCAGAAAATCGCCGACCTGAGCGCGCTCAAGCACCACTTGTCGCAATTGCTGGTGTCGTGCCATGGCGGCACGGTGGCGGATTGCCGCATTATCGATGCGCTGACACCAAGAAAGGTTCCTCTGGCCGGGAGTTAGCATATTTCGTTCACCGGGCCCCGCTGTGAAGCCTGTTGGTATTTCAAAAACATCGCTAATAAGTTAAGCTTGCTGATCTATACCGCTGTCCCCGAGGATGATCATGCAATGTGTTGTTTGCAGCACCCCGCAGTCGCAAGGTTTAACTGATTGGCATACTTCATGTTCCGCATGTGGATACGAGGGCGCAGCGCTGACGGTGAAAATCAACGCGCCACAGGAAGGCGCGCCGGTTGACGAGGTTGAGCGTGAGGTGGGTTTGAAATCGCTGCGGCAGGAGAATTTTCGCGACATTTTAAGCGTGGTGCTCAAGCATGTGAAGCCAGGGGCGCGGCGTCTGCTCGATGTCGGTTGTGCCCACGGATGGTTTCTCGAAACCGCGCGCGCGCATTTCGATGTGCTGGGCGTCGAGCCCGATTCGGTGGTTGGCAACCGCACCGCCTCGCGCGGCCTGCCGGTACGACCTGGTTATTTTCCTGATGCGCTCACACCCGGTGAATCATTCGATGTCATCGTGTTTAACGACGTTATCGAGCATATTCCTGATATCGCCTCGGCCCTGGATGCATGCAATGCGCGCTTGAGCGAAAACGGCCTGCTGGTTCTTAATCTTCCGAACAGCCGGGGATTTTTCTACCGCTTATCAAGAATATTTGCCCGACTGGGTTGGCGCAATCCGTTCAACCGGCTGTGGCAAAAGGATCTGCCCTCCCCCCACGTTCACTATTTCAATCCCCGCAATCTGGACTTGCTCGTGGCCCAGCATGGCTTCGTGAACGTGTATTCCGGACAGTTGCCTTCCTTGCGCAAGAAAGGTCTGTTCGAGCGGATTCGCTGTACTGGCGATATTTCGGGCTTCTCTTTATACCTGCAGTATTTTGCTGTGTTGTGTTCGATTCCCGTCTTGTCAGCCTTCCCAAGCGACATCATGTTCTGCGTTTTTCGCAAAACGACGTCCGAAGGCAGCTGAAACCATGCTGGAACGTATCCATCTCGCCACCCTGCTGGAAGTTGAAAAACAAGGCTCCCTGACGGCAGCCGCCGAAGTTCTGCACCTGACCCAGTCTGCGCTGAGCCACAGCATGAAAAAGCTCGAGCAGCAACTGGGCACCGACATCTGGCTGCGGGAAGGACGCACGTTGCGGCTCACCCAGGCGGGCCAGTACCTGCATGCGGTCGCCCAGCGCGTGATTCCGCAACTGGACCTGGCCGAAGAACGTCTGCGCCAGTTTGCCCAGGGCGAGCGCGGCACGTTGCGCATCGGCATGGAGTGTCATCCGTGCTACCAGTGGCTGCTTAAAATCGTCAGCGGCTACCTGGCGGCGTGGCCGCACGTGGATGTGGACGTCAAACAAAAATTCCAGTTCGGCGGCATCGGCGCCCTGTTCGGTTTCGAGATCGACTTGCTGGTCACGCCCGATCCGCTGCTCAAACCGGGCCTGCGGTTCGAACCCGTGTTCGACTATGAACAGGTGCTGGTGGTGCACAAGGACCATCCCTGGGCCGATCAGCAGGAAGTGCGCCCGGAACAGTTGAACGAAGAAACGCTGATCACCTACCCGGTCCCGCTCGAACGACTGGACATCTACAATATGTTCCTGCTACCCGCCAAGGTTGGGCCGCGCAAGCACAAGACCATCGAAACCACCGATATCATGTTGCAGATGGTGGCCAGCGGCCGCGGCGTGACCGCCCTGCCCAAGTGGCTGGTGACCGACTATGCGCCGCACCTGCAACTGCGCACGCTGCGCCTGGGGCCAAACGGCATCCAGAAACATATCTACCTCGGCGCCCGCGAAGTCGATTACGACACCGACTACCTGCAATCGTTCATCGCCATGGCGCGCAAAGCCGAAAGCTATTCGACGTAACATGAGCCGCGCTCATGGAAGTATGAAATAAGACCATTTTACTTCAACGATCCCCATGGTTATCATCGCTCCATCATTTCTTGCAGAAATCAGGACGCCAGAACACCATGAGCAACGATTTTACTTTCAACATCAAGAGCATAGTTTTCGATGAAAACTATCATCCGTCCGATAATACCCGGCTGACCACGAACTTCGCCAATTTGGCGAGGGGCAAAAGCCGCCAGGAGAATCTGCGCAATACCCTGCGGATGATCGACAACCGCTTCAACAACCTGGCGCACTGGGACAACCCCAATAGCGACCGCTACACGGTCGAACTCGACATCATTTCGGTAGAAATGTCGATCGGCGCCGCAGGCGGCAATGAGGCACTGCCGCTGATCGAGATATTGAAGCCGAATATCATCGACAGAAAAACCGGCGAGCGCACCGATGGCATCGCCGGCAACAACTTCTCGTCTTACGTGCGCGATTATGACTTCAGCGTCCTGCTGCCAGAACATAACGCCGACAAAGCCACGTTTGGCACGCCCGATAATTTCGGCGATTTTCACGGCAAGCTGTTCAAGCACTTTGTCAATTCCGACGCCTACAAACAGCATTTCAGCAAGCCGCCGGTCATTTGCATCAGCGCCTCGAGCAGCAAGGTCTATCACCGCACCGAGAATGTGCACCCGATACTGGGCGTCGAGTACCAGCAAAACGAGTTGTCGCCGACCGATCGGTATTTCGACAAAATGGGGATGAAGGTTCGCTACTTCATGCCGCCCAATAGTTTTGCGCCGCTGGCGTTTTATTTTATCGGCGACCTGCTGGCCGACTATACCAACCTCGAACTGATCGGCACCATCAGCACGATGGAGACCTTCCAGAAGATTTACCGGCCCGAGATCTATAACGCCAATTCCGCAGCGGGAAAACTGTATCAGCCCAGCCTGAAAAACCAGGATTACTCGTTGACGCAAATTGTCTATGACCGCGATGAGCGCAGCCAGTTGGCGGTCAAGCAGGGCAAATATACGGAAGAGCATTTCATCAAGCCGTACAAAAATATTCTTGAACAATGGGCGGCGAATTACGCGCGCTGATCGACCGACCTGCACAAAGACTTCATCATGAAAAAATTATTACCGACTTCAACCGCCGGCAGCTTGCCCAAACCATCCTGGCTGGCACAGCCTGAAAAACTCTGGTCGCCCTGGAAATTGCAAGGCGAGGAACTGGCGGAGGGCAAACAGGATGCGTTGCTGCTTGCGCTGCAGGAGCAGCAGCAAGCCGGCATCGACATCGTCAGCGATGGCGAGCAAACCCGCCAGCATTTTGTCACCACGTTTATCGAGCACCTGAGCGGCGTCGATTTTGAAAAGCGCGAGACCGTCAGGATACGCGATCGCTACGATGCCAGTGTGCCGACCGTCGTCGGCGCGGTGAGCCGCCAGAAACCGGTGTTCGTGGAAGACGCCAAATTCTTGCGCCGGCAGACCGACCAGCCGATCAAATGGGCCTTGCCAGGCCCGATGACGATGATCGACACGCTCTACGACAGCCACTACAAGAGCCGCGAAAAACTGGCCTGGGAATTCGCCAGGATCCTCAACCAGGAAGCGCGGGAGCTGGAAGCTGCCGGTGTCGATATCATCCAGTTCGACGAACCGGCATTCAATGTGTTTTTCGATGAAGTGAACGATTGGGGCGTTGCCACGCTGGAGCGGGCGATCGAAGGGCTCAAGTGCGAAACTGCCGTCCATATCTGCTATGGCTACGGTATCAAAGCCAATACCGACTGGAAAAATACGCTGGGGTCCGAGTGGCGCCAATACGAAGAATCGTTTCCCAAGTTGCAGAAGTCCAGTATCGATATCATCTCGCTGGAATGCCACAACTCGCATGTGCCCATCGACCTGATCGAACTCATCCGTGGCAAAAAGGTGATGGTCGGGGCCATCGACGTGGCCAGCCATGTGGTTGAAACGCCGGAGGAAGTTGCCAACACCTTGCGCAAGGCACTGCAATTCGTCGATGCCGACAAGCTCTATCCTTGCACCAACTGCGGCATGGCGCCATTGCCGCGCCATGTCGCCCGAGGAAAACTCAATGCGCTCAGTGCCGGCACGGAGATTATCCGCAGAGAGCTGTCAGCCTGATAGCTGGAGTGGCAAAAATACATCAAAAATTCTCCCCCTTATTATTTAAATAATAGTACTGTTATCGGTTGCGGGGCCATCGGTTTGTGGCTTGCCAATTGGTTAAACCATGGGGGGATAAATTGTTCAACTCAATGACCAGGCCAGCCGTGCTGGCAATCGCGCTGATTCTCACCGGATGCGCCAACCTCGGTGCGATCCAGGAATTCGGCAAGTTGTCGGCCGACGGCGCCAGCTATACCAGGCTGAGCGATGACTACGTGCAGAGCCCGGAAGTCAGAAAAGCCTACACGTTCAGGGCCGATACTGCACAGCGCGATCACCTGACCCGGGTTGCAGAAGAGCGCAAGAAACAAAGTGCGGAACTGGCGATCTATCACAAATCCATTTCCGCCTACATGAGCGCCCTGGCCGCCCTGGCCGGGGACGAGACGCCAAGTTTCGATCCCGAGCTTGACGCAATGGTCGACGCAGCAGCAGAAGCCCGCTACCTCACCGAGGAAAAAGCAGAGGCTGTCAGAGCACTCGGCAAGGCATTGACCAATGCGCTGGCCAGCGCCTATCAGCAACGGGAATTGAAGCAGGTGATCGAGAACGCCAATGCGCCCCTACAAAAAGTGATCGGTTCCATGACCGTGATGATGGAAGGCTTCGCTGAGTCCCTGCACACCGAGCACACGGCTTTCGTCAGCTACCATCAGACCCTGATCGGCATGGCCGAGGAAAAAGGCAAGGACGGCACCATGCGCGAACCGGTCGCCGCGCAAATGGCGTACGCAAATCTCGAGCTCGGCAAGCCTGCTTACGCGGCGCGCGCCCGCGCCGTTCCCAAATATATCGAGACCTTGCAGAAGATAGCCGCTGCGCATCAGTCGCTGTACGACAACCGTAACCGGATATCGGACAAGGAAGTTCTATCGCAACTCGCAAAGCAGACCCGGCAGATTCGCGCCGCTTACGTTGCCGTGCGTGCAGCCGAGTAAAACTAGATGGGGGTAACCATGAACGACAATATCTTGGCTGCAAAACAGGCGTTGCAACTGGCCAGGCAATTTCGGCTCGCAGCGGTGGCGGTGGGCGACCGTGTGTTTAGCGAATGGGACGCCATTCCAAAAAAAGACAGGGCCCAACTGCAATCACTGGAAGTAACGCTGCTCAACCTGGCGACCGACCTCACCACCCAGGCCGTTGGCATCGCTCTCGACGATGGCAAGATCAGCCTGGCAGCACTGGACCGTGCCACCGAATCTGGCAGGGAAGCGCTGAAGCACATCATAGACGCGAAAGCCATGATCGGCATTACCACCGCCCTGATCGGCTTGGCTGCTACCATCCCTACCGGAAACGTGCTGGGGATGATTTCGGCCGTCAAGAACCTGGACGATGCGGTGAAGGCGGCGCAGGCGCCAAAATCACCACCGCCGGAAAATAGCCAAGGTTAAGCGATGCGCCGCCGTGTGTCCGGAACGGCTATCCGTTCCTGCTGCGGCGACACAACCCAGCCCGTCAATTTGCTCTTGAGCGCATCCAGTTCGCCGGCCGCGATATCGACCAGCAAATTGTCGCCGCTGTGATGAATGACGCGCCCGTCAACGGTCGCGCCCACCAGGGAAAGCGCTTCCTCGGTGGAGACGGTGGCGTCAGCGGTACGTCGCAGGATAACTTGGCTCATATACCCAATATAGCATGATCACCGGCCCGCTCAAGGCAACATCCCCAGTCCCTCCAGGTCCTTGGGGAAGCCGAGCGGCTTTGCTGCGGCATTGATCACGGCCAGCATGGCCGTGGACCGGTCGCGGTTGCGCTTCATCTTGAGCACCTTGGGCTGGGCGGCCAGCAACGCGGCTGCGGCGCCGGCTGCGGCCGGACACGCCATCGAGGTGCCGCTCATCACACCATAGCCGCCACCGGGCAGCGTCGAAACGATGCCGACGCCAGGACCGGTCAGGTCGATTTCCGGCCCCACGTTGGAAAACTGCGCAATGAAAAGCTGTTCATCGGTGGTGGCTGCCGGCGGCGCCACGTCCAGTAGCTCGGACGAGTTGGCGGGAAAAGTACCCTGCCTGCCAGCGGCTGACACCGCAACGGACTCGGTCCATGCGGCCGGGTAAGAAACCGGCTGGCGGCCGTCATTGCCGGCCGCGACAATGCATAGAGTGCCCTTGTCATATGCCTCCTTGATGGCGTCGTGCACGGCCTCATCGGGCGAAGCCCCGCCCAGGCTCAGGTTCAGCAAGTCGCACTGGTCTTCGACCCCCTGCTCGATCGCGCGCAAGATGTCGTAGTTGGTGGCGCCGCCGCCGGCGTTGGGAAATACCCGGTAACTGTACAGCGCCACGCCGGGCGCCACGCCCGGTTTGCCGGCCGGCTGCTGGCCTCGGGAGGCGATGATGCCCGCCACATGGGTGCCGTGCTCGCCTTGCTCCTTGGCCGGTCCCCAGCCACCGGCATCATTCTCATCGGCGACAAACGCGGCGCCGCCCAGCACTTTTAAATCAGGATGCTTGCCATCGACACCGGTGTCGATCACGCCCACCCGCACGCCGTGGCCAGCCTCGGCGGGATGTTCGCCATAGACGGTGGCAAGGAAATCCGGCACCGCCAGGTCAATGGGGGCAATACCGACACTGTCGCCGTTCTTGATCTTGCGGGTGCGCTCGCACAGTCCCCAGTAGCCGGCCGGACCGTAGATCAGCAACAAGTCCAGCGTCTTGCTGGCAGTGGAAAACTGCAAGGTGACCTCGCCTTTCGCATTGCTGGTGCCCTGCGCGCCTTGCTGGCCGGCGAAATTCGTAAACGCGACCACCATGGCGCCCCTGACGGGCTTGCCACTGACGGTATCGACCACCTTGATCTTCAAGCCCGGCGCCGCTGCCGCAGCCGCCTTGCTGCGAACGGCCGCTGGCTGCAGGATCTGCCACCGGGGGCTGCGGGCGATCTCGTAGCGCACCAGCGGCACCAGCCTGATGCCGGCATTGCTGGCCTTCAAGGCAGTGGCTGCGACATCGCTCAGCTCTACCAGTTTGGGGCCGCTGTCTGCGCTGGAATGCACGATCTTGACGGCCGCAGCCGGCTGGACAGCCGTTCTGGCGGCACCCTGCAAGTCCAACCTGGCTGACATTACAGAGGAAAAAAGCTGGGGGGATGCAAGCGGCTCCCGTAGCGCCTCGGAGTGCAGACCCCGTTTAGGTAACAGCAGGTAGCGTTGAATATCGGTTGCCGTGTTGCGCGATCGGGATGCCATATGATTACCTCTTCCATGGATGTCACCCGATCATATTACTTTTAAAATAATATATATCGGATAACCAACATATATTTTTTGAACTGTCTGCACGCAACAACATCTACAGATCAGTCCGATGTTGCCTGTTGCTGCTCGAACGTGATCACGATGAATTCCGCCGGCCGCTGCACGGCCACCTTCACCGATACCCGCATGATGCCGTTCTGGATATCTTCGGGGGTCATCGTGATACCCAGGCCGATATCGACCTGGTAGGTATCGCCCGGCGATGCGCCCTGCAACCCTCCCTGTTTCCACACATCGGTGAGGAAGCTGCCGATCATGCTTTTGACGGCAGCCCAGGTATTGGCATCGTTGGGCTGGAAAACAAAGGCACGCGCCGCCTCCCTGATCGACTGCTCGAGGTAAATCATGGTCCGGCGCACCGCGATATAACGCCAGTCCTGGCTATTGCCATCGAGGGTGCGCGCGCCCCACACCAGGATGCCCTGGCCATTGAACATGCGGATGGCATTGATCGATTTACCGGTGGCCTCATCAATATTCAGCGCGGCCTGCTGGCTGTCCGACAGCCGGATCGGCAGGCTGACTGCGCCGGTGATGGGGCAATTCGCTGGCGAGCGCCAGGGGCCGTCCATGTTGTCGGTGGCCGTGTACACGCCCGCCATCGCGCCACTTGGCGGCAGGACATTGGCCAACTCGGTCACCGACGCCATGATCCGGGCATAGACAGGGCTGGCCGCCACCAGCGCCGCCTGCAACTGCCTGTTGGTCATCGGCTTTGCCGGTGGATGCTGGATCTGGGTGAGGATTTGTACTGCTTGCGGATTCGGCGCCGATGCCGGGCTCAGCAAAGAATTGAGCCTGGTCGTATCGCCACCGAACAAATTGGTGAAATTGAGTTCGCCCGTTTGCATGATGTTGGTGCCGAGAAACGGGTAGTAGCTGATGCCGTAATGCAGTCCGTTAATGCCGGTACTGTTGCGGAAATTGGCGATGTCGTCGGTGTACTGGATCGGATCGGGTCGGGCGCCGCCAATGATATCGAGCAGGCATACCGCTGTCCCCATTGCTGCTGCTTGCTGCAACATCGCCGGATTCAAAATGGCGTTATCGGCCAATGACATCAGCGTGGCATCGGGACACAGATACATGGTCGGCTCCTGCTCATTCTTCAGCAGCGCCAGACCACGTTGCAAATCGGCCAGTTTTACGTTGGGATTGACGATCTGCGCTGCCGGATCGGTGTTTGGTTTGCCACTGGCCGCGCCATAGGTGCCCACCGAAACGATATACGCGTCGCCGCCGCCATTCTGGTAGAACAGGCGCACGCTGTTATACAGATAGTAAATCGTGCTCGGGTCGGGCAGGACCGCGTAATACACGCCATCGAGTAAGATGTATTCGCCCGAAGCCGGCTTATCTTTTTGCGCCACCAGGTGATACTGCGGAGCATACTGCGCCACCGGATCGAGCGGCGCCGGCGGATCGGGCAACATGAAATATGCCTGGAAGTCCGCGAAGCTGGTGATTTTTACCGGGACATTGGCATATGACCTGCCCTGGTACGCAGCGACCGGGGTGTAACCAATAAATGCGGGAACAGCGGATGGCACCGCCACCACCGAGTTGGGAAAGGCGTTGAGTTCCTGGATGTACACGCCCGGGGTTACGTAAGCAGATGTCATGTTCAAAGTAAAAAGTGGCTCATGAGCAATAAATATATCACGTAAAAAGGCAGTATCACTCCCCTATGCGCACAACAAATATTCTCGCCGTCATACTCGTTACGCTGGCCGCGTCCCCAGTTCATCAAGCTGGCAGCGAGCTCGAGCAGCATGTCGGGCAAGCCTTACCAGGTGCGGTGCGGTGACAGCCAGCCCGTGGCCAGCCAGACCTGGCTGACCACTGAACTGCAAACCCTCCGCGCCAAAGCCGCCGCGCCGAAGTAACCCTCGCAACAACGGCGGGCAAACCGGACCACCTCGACTGACGCGGCATCATTACACTTTAGAACCGATGCTGCACGCCAGCCATCAAGCCCCGCTGGCTATCGGCAAACCCCGCATCGGCACGCGACAGGCTGATCAGCTTGCCGTTCTTGGCCTTGGCGTACGCTGCCGTCACGTACACGTCGGTGCGCTTGGACAGCGCGTAGCGGGCGCGGGTCACGTACATCTTCGGATCGGCATCGGTGCGGGCCGCCACGTTGCGCACGTCGGTATAGTAGATGGCGCCAACCAGCGTCAGCGCCGGGCCGGCCTTGTAGGTCAGGCCGGCCCAGTAGGTGTTGGCGCGCACATCGGGCAAGGCGCGGTTGTTCGATTCGTTCTTGTAGCTGCGGCCTACCAGTTGCACCTTGAAGTCGCCGGCAGTGACCATGCCGCCCAGGTGGTAGATATTGCTGGTGTCGTGGCGATTGGTGGCAGCAACATTGTTGCCGTTGCCTTGTTCGGCCGAGCCGATTACCGAGAACATGCCGGCCGTGTAGGTGGCGGCCACCTGCATTCTCGCGCCGTCGGCGGTACCGGTGCTCTGTTCGCCGAAGGCATACGTGGCGCCGAATTTGAGTGGCCCGGTTTCCAGCGAATATTTGACGATGTTGTCGGCCGACGTGATCATGCCGTAGCTGTTGACGTTCGAGGCCGACCCGCTCGATGCCCACGAATAATATGGCGCGTATGCCATCGGGTCGAACGGCACGATGAAATCGTACACGGTGGTAAACGAACGGCCCAGGACCACCCGGCCGAACGACCCTTCCAGGCCCACGTTGGCCTGGCGCCGGAACAAACCGCCGCCGTCGGAGCCGCCGATGTCGGTCAGCAGGCCGCCTTCAAGGTTGAACACGGCTTTCAGGCCGCCGCCCAGGTCCTCGGTGCCCCGAAAACCGAAGCGCGAGTTGTTCATGCCGCCCGAGCTCACGCGCGTGGCGCTGCCGCCCGGTCCCGCATGGGTCAGGTTTTCCACGCCCGTGTCGAGCAGGCCGTACAGCGTGACGTTCGACTGGGCGGCGGCCGGAACAGCTGCGCTGATGGCGGCCAGCACGGCGCCGGCAATAACGGTGGTTTTTTGCATGAAAATCTCCTGGATGGTTAATTATTGTGATGTTGGTTGTCTATGCCAGGCGGAAAACGCTGACGACTGCCGCCAGGTTGGCCGACTGTTCCTGCAATGCCGCTGCCGCTGCGGCGGCTTCTTCCACCAGCGCGGCATTCTGTTGCGTTACCTGGTCCATCTGGATCACCGCGCGGTTCACTTCTTCGATGCCCACGCTCTGTTCTTCGCTGGCGGCGGTGATCTCGGTCACCACGTCGCTCACCCGTCGTACGCTCTCGAGCATGTCATTCATCGACTTGCCGGCCTGCTGCACTTGTGACGTGCCGGAACCTACCTGCACCACCGAGTCGTCGATCAGCACCTTGATTTCCTTGGCGGCTGCCGCGCTGCGGTGGGCCAGGTTGCGCACTTCGGTGGCGACCACGGCAAAGCCCCTGCCCTGCTCGCCTGCCCGCGCCGCTTCGACGGCAGCGTTCAGGGCCAGGATATTGGTCTGGAACGCGATGCCATCGATCACGCTGATGATGTCGACGATCTTGCGTGACGACGCGCTGATCGATTCCATGGTGGTGATCACCTCGCCCACGACCTTGCCGCAATCGCCGGCGATGGTCGAAGCCGATTGCGCCAGTTTCTTGGCGTGGCGCGAGTTGTCGGCATTCTGCTTGACGGTGGACGTCAGCTCTTCCATGGCCGAGGCGGTTTCTTCCAGCGAACTGGCCTGCTCCTCGGTGCGGCTCGACAGGTCGAGGTTGCCGCTGGCGATCTCGGCCGAGGCCGTGGCGATGGTGTCGGTGCCGCTGCGTACTTCGCCGACCACGCGCAGCAAGCTGGCGTTCATCAGGCTCAGCGCCGCCATCAACTGGCCGGTTTCGTCGGCGCCGCCGCGAGCGATGTTGGCGGTCAGATCGCCATTGGCCACGCGCTGGGCCACTTCCACCGCCTCCTGCAACGGCCGCGACACGATGCGCGCCACCCACACGGCCAGCGCCATGCCGACTACGATCAGCACCCCGAGCACACCGAGGATCAGGTTGCGTGACAGGGCGAACGTGGCGGACGCCTGCTCGTCGGATGCTGCGCTGCCGTCATCGTTAATCTTGACCAGCGCTTCGAGCTGTTCGTTTACCTGGCGGAACAGTTTGTTGGACGCGCCCCGGAACAGCGTGCGTGCATCTTCCTTGCTGCCCGCGTGCGACAGGCCGGTGAGTTTTTTGCTTTGCGCCATGTAGTCGGCCAGCGACTTTTGCAGCTCGGCGTAAATGCGCTTTTCCGCGGGTTCGGACACCAGCGTGGCGTACGAGGCCTGCTGCTTGGCGAAGGTGTCGAGCCGGGTGGCCATCGACTTGTCGGTGGCCACCATGTCTTCTTCGGTGGTGAGCAGGATGTGGGTAGCTTCGGAAATGCGGTAGCGCGAGAGCGAATTCTGCATCTGTCCCAGGTAGCGCACTGCTGGCAGCCAGTTGGTGGCGATATCGCTGGACGCCTGGCTGACCTTGGTCATTTGGGCGATCGAGAACAGGCCCAGTGCGCAGGTGAAAATGGTGAGGATAGCGAACGAAATGATCAGCTTTTTGCCGATCTTCAAATCATAAAACCACTGCATGTCGCCTCCGGATTATTTTCCTTTTAGAAACATAATCATAGCGACCGGCTTTTTAAAAGTCGATCAAACCGGCACGGCTTTGACGATTGGCGGCCGATTTGTGGCTTTTTAGGTGAATCAGGTAGAAGTTAATCCATGTTGCGTAAAGAACTAGCTTATCAACTGTGTCGTCGCTTGCCGTTGTCGAACATGCGCGACTCGGCCGCCAGGGCCAGCAAGTTCGGATCGCGCTCGCGCGATTTGAGCATCAGCAGTGAAATCACCTGGTGCGACGCATACGGCGCCGCCAGTGCGATCAGCTCGATGCGCGCGCTGTACTCGGCCACGCGCGCCGGCAGCAGGCTGTAGCCCATGCCGCTGCCCACCAGGTTGATCAGCGAGAAAATGTCGCTGACCTGCATTGCGGTTTCCGGCTCGAAGCCGGCCTGGCGGAACGCGTGGTTGAAACTGTCGGCCGTCACGAAACCGGCGCCTAGCGTGATCCATTGCTCGTGGCGCAGCTGGCGCAAGTCCACCTGGGCGGCGCCCGCGTAGGGAGACCCGAGCGGCGCGGCCAGCCGCACCTCGTCCTCGAACATGGGAATGGCAATCAGGCGGGCGTCATCGCTCGGTGCTTGCAGGCCGATCACCACGGCGTCGAGACGGCCGTCGGCCAGGCCTTGCAGCAAATCCTTGTTGGAGCCGAGCGTGAGATCGACGTGCAGCTCGGGACGGCGTAATTTCAGGCCCATCAGCAGGTGCGGGATACAGCGCAAGGTCAGCGAGTAGAGCGAACCGATGCGCAGCCGGCCACTGTTGAAACCGGCGATTTCGCGCACCTTGCGGATGCCCTCTTCCGCCTCGTTGATAGCCCGCTGCGCATGCGTGGCCAGGGCGAACGCGGCCGGCTGGGCAGTCAGCTTGCGGCCTTCGCGCGCAAACAGCTGGCAGCGCAGGCCCTCTTCCAGCGAATGCAGCGCCCGGTGCACGCTGACCACGCTTTGCCCTACCTCGTCCGACACCCGCGCCAGGCTGCCCAGCCGCATGAAAGCCAGGAAGATTTCCAGTTTCTTGAGCGTGATTTCTTCGTCGATCATAGGGATTCTCCTCTCATCGAGTATAGCGATAGTTAACCTGAAGGTAAACGTTGAGGCGCTGCGGTTGATTGAACCGGACCGTATTGCAGCCTATGCTGGGTGCTGTCAGACATCCAGCTTATGTAGAGAACGTAATGACAGGAGACAATATGAACAACAGCAGCAAGCCGCCGCGCCAGTGGGACACGCGGCGCCAGGAAAAGCGCCGCCGCCTCGACTCCGTCCGCCACCTCAGCGACGGCCCCATCATCGGCACCGACGCCATCGTCGATGCCCTCTCGCTGCTGATCGCCAGCGGCGACCGCGTGGTCCTCGAAGGGAACAACCAGAAGCAGGCCGATTTCCTGGCCCGCGCCATGGTGCAAATGAATGCCGACAAGGTCAACAAGCTGCACATGATCATGCCGAGCGTGAGTCTGCCGCAGCACCTGGACCTGTTCGAGCGCGGCATCGCCAACAAGCTCGACTTCGCCTTTGCCGGCGCCCAGAGCCTGCGCATCTCGCAGTTGCTGCAGGACGGCGTGCTCCAAGTGGGCGCGCTGCACACCTACGTGGAACTGTATGCGCGGCTGTACGTGGACCTGGCGCCCAACGTGGTGCTGGTGGCCGGCTACATGGCCGACCGCCAGGGCAACCTGTACACGGGTCCCAGCACCGAGGACACGCCGGCGCTGGTGGAAGCGGCCGCCTTCCACGATGGCATCGTGATCGCCCAGGTGAACCAGATCGTCGACGATCCGGGCGACCTGCCGCGCGTGGACATTCCCGGCTCATGGATCGACTTCGTGGTGCAGGCCGACAAGCCGTTTTATATCGAGCCCCTGTTTACCCGCGACCCGCGCCTGATCAAACCGGTGCACGTGCTGATGGGGATGATGGCGATCCGTGGCGTCTATGAGCGCCACAACGTGCAGTCGCTCAACCACGGCATCGGCTTTAATACCGCCGCCATCGAGCTGCTGCTGCCTACCTACGGTGAACAACTGGGCTTGAAGGGCAAGATCTGCCGCCACTGGACCCTGAATCCGCACCCCACGCTGATCCCTGCCATCGAAAGCGGCTGGGTGGACAGCGTGCATTGCTTCGGCGCTGAACTGGGCATGGAAGCCTACACGGCCGCCCGCCCCGACGTGTTCTTCACCGGTCGCGACGGCTCCATGCGCTCGAACCGCCTGCTGTGCCAGATGGCCGGCCAGTACGCGGTGGACCTGTTCATCGGCGCCACCCTGCAAATGGATGGCCTGGGCAATTCTTCGACCGTCACGCACGGCCGGCTCACCGGTTTTGGCGGCGCGCCGAACATGGGCCACGACCCGCACGGCCGCCGCCACGCCACGCCGGCATGGCTGGACCTGTTCGAAGGCGACGACCCGCTCTCGCGCGGCCGCAAGCTGGTGGTGCAGATGGTGGAAACCTTCCAGGACGGCACCCAGCCCACCATCGTCGAATCGCTCGACGCCGTCGCCGTCGGCAAGGCGTCGGGCATGCCGTTGGCGCCGGTGATGATTTACGGGGACGATGTCAGCCACGTGCTGACCGAGGAAGGCATCGCCTACCTGTACAAGGCGCGCAACCTGGAAGAGCGCAAGGCCATGCTGGCGGCGGTGGCGGGCGTCACGCCCGTCGGCCTGCGCCACGATACGAAACAGACCGCGCGTATGCGCCAGGAGGGACTGATCGCGCTGCCGGAAGACCTGGGCGTGCAGCGCGCGCAGGCCACGCGCTCGCTGCTGGCCGCCAAGAGCATCGCCGACCTGGTTGACTGGTCCGATGGCTTGTACGACCCACCTGCCAAATTCAGGAGCTGGTAATGACGATGCTGACCGAACTTTTCCGCGCCGTGCCGATGGCATTGAATGGCACCATGCTGGCCGACATTGCCGTCACCGCACTGGTGGACGAAGCCATGCTGACACCGAAACCGGGCCTGGTGGACATGCGCGGCAGCGGCGCCCACACCGACTTGAGCTGGCTGCTGATGTGCCGCTCGGCCCACGCGCTGCGCCCCGCCTTCGAAGCCATGGCCCATGCAGGCGCCACGATGGACGACTTGCCTGCGCTGCGCCGGCGCATCGGCGCCATCGGCCGCGCCGGCGAAACGCTGATGATGAACGCCACCGGCGGCGTCAACACCCACCGGGGCGCGATCTGGGCGCTCGGGTTGCTGGTCACTGCGGCAGCCAGTGGCGACGTCGATGCACGCACCATCGCGGCCCGGGCCGGCGCCCTGGCGCGGCTGCACGATCCCGCCGCCCCGGCCAGCACCGGCAACAAGGGCGAGACCGTGCGCCGCATCTATGGCGTGGACGGCGCGCGCGGCCAGGCCGAGGCGGCGTTCCCGCACGTGACCGACGTGGCGCTGCCGATGCTGCACGCCTCGCGCGCCCGTGGTGACAGCGAAATCGCCGCGCAACTGAACGCGCTGCTGGCCGTGATGGCCGACCTGGACGACACCTGCCTGCTGGCGCGCGGTGGCCCGGCGGCACTGGCAGCGGCGCAGAACGGCGCCAAGGCGGTGCTTTACGCCGGTGGCGCCGGCACGGACACCGGCCGTGCGGCCTTGCGCAAACTCGATGCCGCCCTGCTGGCGCGTGGCGTCTCGCCCGGCGGCGCGGCGGACCTGCTGGCGGCCACGCTGCTGCTCGACCGCCTCGCGCATCCGAACCACCGCATCACCCCACAATTACAAGCTACGGAGGCCCAACATGGAACGACTGCATTTTGAATTCCCCGCCGGCCAGCCCGCTGCGCCCACTATCGTTGCCCGCGTGGTCACCGGCGTGGTGGCATCGGGCGACCTGGAGGTGCTCTTGGCCCCGCAAGGCGGCGCGCTGACCACCATCGCGGTGCAAACCTCGGTGGACGGCTACGGCGGCACCTGGAAAGCCCTGCTCGAACGCGTGTTTGCCGGCGCCACGCTGCCGGCGGCCAGCATCGAGATCAACGACAACGGCGCCACGCCGGGCGTGGTACGCATGCGCATCGAGCAGGCGTTCGAAGAAGCGCAAGCGGCAGGAGGTCAACCATGAATATCGAACAACTGCTGAACCGCGACAGCTTTATCGAGCGCAGCGCCCGCAACCGCGCCCACGCGCTGCTCGACACCGGCTCGATGCGCGAACTGATCGGCCCTTTCGATCGCGTCACGTCGCCGTGGCTGGCGCAGCAAAAACTGGTCACCCAGTCCGATGACGGCGTGGTCGTGGCCAAGGGCACGGTCGATGGCGTCGCCACCGTGGTGCTGGCCATCGAAGGCGCGTTCCAGGGCGGCAGCATGGGCGAAGTGGGCGGCGCAAAAATCGCCGGCGCGCTCGAACTGGCGGCCGATGACAACCGTGCCGGCATTCCCACCCAGGCCGTGATCGTGTTTGAAACGGGCGGCGTGCGGCTGCAGGAAGCCAACCTGGGGCTGGCGGCGATTGCCGAAATCCAGTCGGCCATCGTCGATCTGCGCCGCTACCGGCCCGTGATCGGCGTCAGTGCCGGCACCGTGGGCTGCTACGGCGGCATGTCGATCGCTGCCGGCCTGTGCTCGTACCTGGTGCTCACCCGCGAGGCGCGCCTGGGGCTGAACGGCCCGCAGGTGATCGAGCAGGAAGCGGGGATCGCCGAATTCGATGCCCGCAACCGCGCCCTGATCTGGGGCCTGACCGGCGGCCAGCAGCGCGCAGCGACCGGCCTGGCCGATGCGCTGGTGGACGACGATACGGCGCAGGTGCGCAGCCTGGTGGTGGAACTGTTCCGCGCCGGCGTGCCAGCCGACCATCGCAGCGACCGTTACGCCCACTACCTCGAACGCCTGGCGCGTTTCGATACCGCCAACCAGCCCGAGGCGGCCGATGTCCGCGCCCTGTACGGAAAGGATCTCTGATGAATACCGCAAACCACACCTCCAACGGTGGCACCTGGCTCGACCTGCTCGCTGGCGGCGCCGATGTTTATGACTGGCCGGCAGTGCGCGTGCGCGATGGCAACCTGGCCGGCGCGCCGACGCGCTTCATCGCCGTGGTGCCCGATGCCGATAACCGCTTCCCGCGCGCCCGCACCGGCGAAGTGGGCCTGGTCGAAGGCTGGCAGCTGGCGCAGGCCGTGCACGAGGTCATTGCCGCCGACCGCGCGGCCAGCAGCAAGCGCGCCATCGTCGCCGTGATCGACGTCACCAGCCAGGCATACGGCCGCCGCGAGGAAGCCTTCGGCATCCACCAGGCGCTGGCCGGCGCGGCCGGAGCATATGCCCAGGCGCGGCTGGCCGGCCACCCGGTGATCGGCCTGATCGTCGGGCTGGCGATGTCGGGTGCATTCCTGGCGCACGGCTACCAGGCCAACCGCCTGATCGCGTTCGACGATCCCGGCGTGATGGTGCATGCGATGGGCAAGGCGTCCGCTGCGCGCATCACGCTGCGGTCGGTGGAAGCGCTGGAAGCGCTGGCGCAGAGCGTGCCGCCCATGGCGTACGACATCCATAGCTATGCGTCGCTCGGTTTGTTGTGGAAAGTGCTGCAGCCTTCGAGTGCATCGGCGCCGTCAGCGGACGACGTGGCGCTGGTGACGGCCACGCTGGAAGCGGCGCTGGCCGATATCGCCAACGACACCCGCAAAGACCTCGCCGCCCGTTTCGATGGCGAACACCGGGCCGCCTCGCGGCGCGTCCGGCAACTGCTGCGCGAGCAGTGGAAAGGAGAGACCAGCGCCTGACCCACTATGACGGCCGCCCATGAAACCACTATATAAACCGGGGCGGCCGATCCCTGGAACGAGTTGAAACTAGTTGGAGACACAATCATGATTATCTACGGAACAGCTTTACTGGCGATCTGCCACCTGCTGGGGATCTTCCTCGGCGACCTGCTGGGCACCCTGATCGGCGCCAAGACCAATGTCGGCGGCGTGGGCATTGCGATGATATTGCTTATCTGCGCCCGGCTGTGGATGCACAAGAAGGGCTGGATGCCCGAGCAGACCGAAATGGGCGTGGCGTTCTGGGGCGCGATGTACATCCCGGTGGTGGTCGCCATGGCCGCGCAACAGAACGTGCTGACCGCGCTGCGCGGCGGTCCGGTCGCGCTGCTGGCGGCGGTGGGCAGCGTGGTGGTGTGCGCCTGCGTGATCGCGCTGATCAACCGCGGCGAAAAGGTCGAGGAATCGGCGTTGCCGCCGCTGGAAGTGCCAACCCCTGCCACCGTGCGCTAAGGAGATCGTCATGCTCGAACTACTCGAAGGAACTGTCCGCCACAATGGCCTGGTCACCGCATTTGCACTGGTGGGCCTGGTGATGCTGATCTCCATGAAACTCTCGCGCCACTTGACCATGGGGCGCGTGCACGGCTCCGCCATCGCCATCGTGATCGGCCTCGGGCTCGCCTACTGGGGCGGCGTGCAGACCGGCGGCACCAAGGGCCTGGCCGACGTCTCGCTGTTTGCCGGCGTGGGCCTGATGGGCGGCGCCATGCTGCGCGACTTCGCAATTGTCGCCACCGCGTTCGAAGTGCAGGTGGTGGAAGCGAAAAAGGCCGGCATGGTCGGCGTGGTGGCGCTGTTGCTGGGCACCTTCCTGCCGTTTATCGTCGGCGCTTGTGTGGCCTACGCGTTCGGTTATCGCGATGCGGTCAGCATCACCACCATCGGCGCCGGCGCGGTCACGTATATCGTCGGTCCGGTCACCGGGGCGGCCATCGGCGCCACGTCGGACGTGATGGCGCTGAGTATTGCCGCTGGTCTGATCAAGGCCATCCTGGTGATGGTGGCCACGCCGGCCGCCGCCAAATTCCTCGGCTTGCGCACGCCGCGTTCGGCGATGGTGTTCGGCGGCCTGGCCGGCACCGTGTCCGGCGTCTCGGCCGGTCTGGCGGCCACCGACCGCAGGCTGGTGCCGTATGGCGCGCTGGTGGCCACGTTCCACACGGGACTGGGCTGCCTGCTCGGACCATCGCTGTTATTCTTTGCCACCCGCGCCATCGTTGGATAACATCATGAAGAACCCGCCCTGCCGTCCGCACGACCTGCTGTTCCTGCGCCTGCCCGACCGTTTTACCACCGGCGGTGGCGAAGCCTGGCCCAAGTGGCTCGACGCAGCGTGGCTCACGCAAGCGCCGCTGGTGGTGCGGCGCGAGGCGGCGCCTGGCAGCCTGCTGCCGGTGGGTGCCCGCGGCCTGACGCGCAGCCAGCGCTGCAAGGGATATGTGCAGCGCGATGCCGTGGCCCGCTGCGTCACGCCCGAGATGCTGGCGCGCCTGCATCCGCGCGCAGTGCGTTCGGGCGAGTGCCAGTCGGACCTGCCGCCACTGCGCGCGCTGGCCGCCATGGCGCCGCGCCTGAAAGACCTGGGCCTGGCGTGGGGCCCCACCGGCGGCGCCGGCTTTTACCTGGCCTCCGGCCTGCCGGTGTTGCGCGCAGACAGCGACCTCGATCTGCTGGTGCGCGCACCGGAACCGCTGCCAGTCTGGATCATCGACCGCCTGCTGCGGTTGCAGGAGCAGCCATGCCGAGTCGACATCCAGGTCGATACGGGACTGGGCGGTTTCGCCCTCAACGAATACGCGCGCGGTGGCCGGGTGATGGTCAAGACTGCGCACGGGCCGGTGCTGGCGGCCGATCCGTGGCGCGTGACGGACGCACAGCGCGAGGCAGCATGAGCGTGCTGTTCACTTTCCCCGGCCAGGGCGCGCAAAAGCCGGGGATGCTGCACGCCCTGCCCCCGCACGCGGCGGTGGGTGACACCCTGGCCGAAGCATCGGCGGCGCTGGGCAGCGACGTGCTGTCGCTCGACACCGTGGAAGCGCAGCGCTCCACCGTTGCCGTGCAACTGTGCCTGCTGGTGGCCGGCGTGGCTGCCGCGCGCTACCTGGCTGTGCACGGTGCACAGCCGGCAATGGTGGCAGGCCTGTCGATCGGCGCCTATCCGGCCGCCGTCACCGCCGGTGTGCTGGACTTTGCCCACGCCGTGCGGCTGGTACGTCTGCGTGCACAGTCGATGGAAGATGCCTATCCGGCCGGCTTTGGCATGACAGCGGTATCGGGCCTGCTGGCAGCCCAACTCACGCCGCTGGTGGCGCAAGTGCACAGCATGGAGACGCCCGTGTACCTCGCCAACCTGAACGGCCCGCGCCAGCTGGTCATCGCCGGTTCCGACCAGGCCATGGCGGCGGTGGTTGCGCTGGTGCAGGCTGGCAGCTCGGGCACCAAGGCCGAGCGGCTGGCGGTGAGCGTGCCATCGCATTGCGAATTGTTCAACCAGCAGGCCCTTGAACTGGCAGCGGCGATGGCTGGCGTGCCGTTGCGCCGTCCGCGCATGACGTACATTAGCGGCAGCGCGGCGCGGGCGCTGTTCGACGGCGCCGCCATCGGCGACGATCTGGCCCGCAACATGGCGCGGCCCGTGCAGTGGCACGACAGCATGCGCCACGCGTGGGAACGCGGCGTGCGGCTGGTGGTGGAAATGCCGAGCGGCAGCGTGCTGACCAAGCTGGCGCAGCCGGTGTTTGACGGTGGGATGGCGGTCAGTTGCGAGGGGATGCGGTTTGAGGATATTGCGCGGCTGGTTGCCAGAGGTGATGACTAATCCCGCGCCGCCATCCGGTCCAGGTAGGCTCGCAACTGCTCCCCCACCTGCTCCTGGATCTGCGCACGTGCCTCGGCCTGCACCAGCAGCAGTTCCAGTTCGCGGGCTCGCGCCTGCGCTGGCGCCAGGGCCGATTCCATCGCCGCCACCTGCTCGCCCAGGCGCTCGTTGTGGGCGATGCTGGTGGCCAGCTGCCGTTCGAGGTCGCCCGTGTGGCGTTGCTGCGCCTGCAGTTGCTCGACTTTCTGTTCGAGCTTGCGGGCGTTGGTCAGCTGTTCGTACAGCGACTGCTGGGTGTGCGCCAGCTCGGTCGCGATGCGGCTGCTTTCCTTGCTCAGTTGCGCCAGTTCGTCCTGCTTGATATTGAAGGCCAGCCGCTGCTGGCGCAACTCGGTTTGCAGCCGCGCTTCCTGTTCGCGCGTGCTGCGCAATTCGCTTTCCAGCTGCCGATTGGCTTGCGCCAGCTGCTGCTCTTTCTCCGCCAGTTCCGCGCGCGCGAGATCGAGCTGGTCGTCCGACTCCTGGCGCAGCCGCGCCGCCAGCCGTTCCACCAGGTCGTGCAGGGCATCGCTGATAGTCGATGGGCGCACGCCAGCCGGGCTGGCGCCGCCCTGCCCTTCATCGAGCTCTTTCAAATACTTGTGGATCGTGGTCTTGGAGCCGGTGTTGCCCAACGCCACGCGTACCGCATCCACCGACGGGTACTGGCCTTGTGCTAGCAAACCGGCGCGCGCCTGTGCCACCTCTTCTTTTGATAATCCGGTACGTGCCATTCTCCACTCCCAATATAATAACGTATTACATACCATGTATTATGTAATACGAATAGACTCGAGGCAAGCGCTTGCCATTCATTGGTGACTCCAACTGCCTGCGATCTCGATGACGGTCTTGACCGAGTTGGCCAGGAAGCAGCTTTCGTGTGCCTCGTGGTGCAGCCGCTCGAGGGCGTCATCATCGGGCACCAGCGTGCCGGAGAACGTCACCGCCGGCCGCAAGGTCACGCGGGTAACGGCTTCCCTGCCCTCGGCGTTCTTCGCCATCTCGCCCACGGCGGCATCAGCATAACGATCGACCAGGTAACCGTCGCGCGCGGCAAAGCCGAGGAACCACAGCATGTGGCAGCTCGACAGCGACGCCACGAACGCCTCTTCGGGATCGACGCACGAGGGATCGGAAAAAGGCACGCGCACCACGTGGGGTGAGCTGGAGGCAGCAACCACGGCACCGCCGTCGAAGCCCCAGCGGTGCACGCGGCTGTAGCGGTTGTCGGTGAAACGACCGTCGTGTCGTTCCCAGAGAATTTCGGCGGTATGGCTGGACATGGGTGCAAGGTGGTGGTTATGTAATACCGCCGATTGTGTCCGGTTCCACCGCCGTTGACAAGCCAGGCGACCTACCGGCCCGCCGCCGAATACTTGCGCGCCCACTTCGCGTACTTGTCCAGCGTCGATGCCGGATTGTTCACGTACCACGCGTAACCGGCACGGCGTTCGGGTGAAAGTTCGTTGACGTCGGTGTGGATGGTGCGGTCGCGGTCACCGAAGATCGGGCGCATGGTGGCGATGTCGTACAGGCGCGCCCATAAAGGGCCGGCGCCGGCTTTGGGCGTGAGGCCGGCACTGTCCTTGCTGCGCACCCATTCCTGGTCGTGGATGGCGGCGCGCTTGAGCCACGCCGCACCGGCATCTACCGCGTTGACGATGTCCGGACTGGGCGCCGGGTCGCGCATCAGCACGTTGAGCAGCCGCGCGCTTTCCACGCTGGTGAGCGCGGTCGGCTCGAAGTTGCGGGCGCCGACCGGGGCGAGCGTCACCGCGTCGTGCTGCTGGCACCAGGCGGTGAGCACGCCATCGACCCGGATCTGGCTGGCGATGATCACCTGCTCGGCCTTGTCGCGCGACTGCGCCGCGCGCGCGGCCAGCTCCGGCGGGACAAAACTGTAGTCGCCCTTGCGCAGTGCCACCTCTTCCAGCAGGTCGGTAACGTTGGCCAGCGCGTTGTCGTTGTAGGTGATGGCGTCGTGGTAGCCGCCGGCCAGCGGATACACCTGCGGGAAGCCGCCGTTCGGATACTGGGCAGTAAACAGGTATTCCATGCCGCGCACGAAGGCTGCGGTATATTCAGGTTTGCCGGCACCACCTCCGCTGGCGATTACCCGCGCCAGGAAGCGCAGTTCGGTGATGGTGGCGTCGTTGTCGATGGTGCCGACGTACGACCACCCTTCCAGCTTGCCGCCGTCGCTGTGGACATAGGCTTCACCCTTCTGGCGCGGCGGTTCGCTGCGGTTGACATTTTTGCCCCACCCGCCAGCCGGGGTCTGGTAGCTGACGATGTTGTCGGCCACGCGCAGCGCTTCGGCAGAACCATACCAGGCCCCCGGATTCTTGAGCGGCATGCCGTTGCCCGGCGGCGGGTGCGTCGCTGCTGCAAGCTGCCACATCTGAACCGATGCGCGTTCGGCGGCCAGCGCCGCCTTGTCGGCCGCCATCAGGCTGCGCGAGCGCTGCAGGTACGCCTGCCACGTGGCGCGCTCCGGCACGGACAACACGTTGAGCCGCGCTTCGCTCAACGCTTGCGGGGTCTCCATCTTGCCAATCACTTCGGCGTGGGTGGCACCCGCCGCCAGCACCAGCGAAATGGCCGCAGCCACGATACGTCGTTTCATTAACAACACTCCTAAGGCACGCGCACGATGCGCAGCGCCATGTACGGACGGCCCGGCAGCGCGATGCTGCGGCCATCCTTGTCGGCAAACATATAGTCGTCGCGCTTCTTGATCTCGAACACGCCTTCGATCGGCGTGACCGTCATGTTCCACGTATCGATCACTTCGACCTTGAAGCGCATGCCGTCTTTCAGGCCCGTCTTGAACAAGGCGAACGGCCAGGTGGTCGGCTGCGCGCGGTTGAAGTAACCGAGATAATACTCGCCATGCTTGCCGGCGAACGGATGCTCCTGCCATTTGTCGATCGGTTCCAGGCCCCCGGCCGGGCTGTCGGCCAGTATCTTGCGGAAGAACGCCAGCCGGGGCGCGCTCTGACCACGCAACACGCCGCCCTTGCCCAGCCAGATTTCGCCCTTGCCGCTGGTGTCGGTGTAGATCTCGCTGTGGCCCACGTAGGTGCCGGCCACCGCGCCGTTCCAGAAGCGCAGCACCATTTCTTCGGGTGTCAGTTGTCCCCAGCGCTTGGTCCAGTTGCCTTCGTATTTCACTTCATCGAACACCACCGGCTTGTTATAAACGTCGCGGAACAGTACCGCGCGCTCCGGGTCTTCCGTTGCCGCGCCGTGCTGGATGCTCACGTGCGTGACCCACGGCTTGCTGTGGTCATAGAAGCGGAACGCGTTGTGGATCGAGCGCAGGTGGTTGTACGGATCGGCGGCCTGGACGATGCGGAAGTAGCGGTCCCAGTCGTCGGTCCTCTTCTCGGTGAGGAAGTCGTACTCGTTGGCCATCGACCACCACACGTTGCGGTACGCGGACAGGCGCGCCACCACGTAGCGCAGGTAGCGATCATCAACCGCAGCGGGCATGCGGTCGAAGCCCCAGCGGCCCTTGTCGTACGGGTGGAACAGGATCAAATCGGCCTCGATGCCGAGCGCGCGCAACTGCGCCACGCGCTGGTCGAGGTTGCGAAAGAAGACCGGGTCGAAGCGGGTAAAGTCCCAGCCGTGCGGCGGCTTGCCGGCGAACGGAAAATGCTGGCCCGCCACCTGATCGTCGTTGTTCGGGAAGATCGCCATGCGGATCTTGTTGAACGGCGCGCCGGCCAGGGTCTTGAGCGTTTGCTCCTGCAGCGCCGCGCTCTGGTGGGTCCAGGCATAGCTGGTGGTGCCTACCTGCCAGAACGGCGTGCCGTCGCCGTAGCCGAAGTGGTACGTGTTGCGTACCGCGACCGGGCCGTGGTTGCCGGGCGCCGGCTGCACCGCCGTGAAGGCGCCGCGCTTGCCGTGCAGCGCGGGCGCGCCGGAACGGGTTTCGTACGTCCAGTCGCCCACGGAATCGGGCATGAAGCGGATTTTATAGACGCCGTCGCCATCGTAAAAGCCTGGCACCAGCTGTTCGCGCCCGCCCTGGCGGAACACGGCCGACAGTTCCACGTCCACGAACGGGTTGCCGGTGGCGGGTCCCGTAAACGACAGTTCGAGCGTACCCCACCGCTCCACCGGCCCGGCAGCTCGCGTCACGCCAAACTGGTTCACTGCTGGCTGGGCAGCAGCATGGCCGGCATGGCCAAGAACGACCACGCCGGCCAACAACATCATGCAAACACGTCGTTTCATTTTTACCCCGACAGGTTCTCGTCGTACCGCTTGCCGCCAATGACGACGTTGCGCAGCGCGATATTTTTTGCGTTGTGGATGAACCAGGGCTGCGCGGCGTTGACCGGCGTGCCGAAGTCGCAATCGCTGATGGTCACGTCCGTGACCGGCAGGACCGGCTTGCCGGCCGGGCCGTTGTAGCTGTGGCCCACGGGACCGAGCACGATGAATGCCTGGTAGCAGCCGAACGTGCCTTCGGCAGTCTTCACGTCCGCCACCCGGATATCCGAGATATGCACGTGCGAGACTTCGGGCGGGCGGCTGCGGATCAGGTCGAACGCGGGCGCGTAGTCGCAATCGAAGGTGATCACGGCGCCGCCGCCCGTTGGCACGGTACCGGCCTTGACCGGGCCGCCCGGGATCGGCTTGTAGAAGCCGGGCTTCAAACGCACGCCGTTGGGCAGTTTGACATCGCGCACATAAAAATGGCGCAGGA
The DNA here is from genome assembly GCF_001421905.1 of Duganella sp. Leaf61. Lineage (NCBI taxonomy): Bacteria > Pseudomonadati > Pseudomonadota > Betaproteobacteria > Burkholderiales > Oxalobacteraceae > Duganella > Duganella sp. Leaf61. The sequence continues at coordinate 317,999 of NZ_LMLM01000029.1, read as the reverse complement.
AACCGCCCCGATTCATATTGGTTTTCAGGCGCACCACGGTATTGAGCGGGTCGGTCTGCCAGTGCTGGTTGCGCACGTCCAGGTGCTGGGCGTACACGTGCTCGATCCCGGCCGACATTTCGCTGCCCAGGGTCACGGCGCCGTGACCGCTGTTCATCACCGAATTCTGGATCACGACGTTGCGGGTGGGACCATAATTGGTATCGAGGTTCTTGCCGGCCTTGATGGCGATGCAGTCGTCGCCGGTGTTGAACCAGCAGCCGTCCACCAGCACGGTGTCGCACGATTCCGGATCGAAACCGTCGGAATTCGGGCCGATGCTCTCCATGCGCACCTTGGAAAAATGCACGCGGCGGCAATCGACCGGGTGGTGGATCCAGAACGGCGTGTTGATCACCTGGTAGCCCTGCATCAGCACATGGTCGCAGTCGATGAATTCGACCATGCACGGGCGCAGGTAGTGGCCGAGGCCAAAGATGCGTTTTTCGACGGGCACACCGGCTTCGGATAGCGCCGGCAGGAATTTTTCGTCGCTGCGCCAGTCGGGCGCATCACCCTGGATCCGCGCCAGCACGGCCGCATCGAGCCCCGGCGCCAATGCGGCCAGCGACGCGGGGTTGAGCGGATTGTTGCGGCCCTGGTGCATGGCGTCCGGATTCGGTCCCTGGCGCGCGCCCTTGGGGTTCATGCCCCACCAGCCGTTGCCGCTGCCGTCCTCGAACGGCACGCCGGCCTGGCCATCGAGCTCGCTGGTCCAGTCGGCGCCGGTGATGGCGATATTGCGTTGGCCGCGCGCATACACGAGCGGCGAGAAATTCAGGCAGTCGTTGCCCTGCCAGCGCGAGAGCACCAGCTTGCCGTTGGCGCCGCAATCGTAGTCGCCGTCGCGCGCGTAATCGCGCGGATCGGCGGAAAAGCGTATCCGCGCCCTGGCCGCCAGGTGCACGCGCACGTTCGAGCGCAGCACGATCGGACCCTTGCAGTACCAGTCGCCGGCGGGCACCAGCACGGTGCCGCCGCCGGCCTGGTGGACGGCGGCAATCGCAGCGCGCAGCGCGGGATAGCAATCGTGAGAACCGGGAACGGGCGTGAGGACTTTACCTTTGGCGTCGATGGTCGGAAAGCCATCGACGGCATGCAGCTGGCACGGCCTGGCGCCATGGCTGGTGATGGACACTTCGCGCTGCGAGAAATCGAGCGGTTTGGAAAATTGATCGATGATGCCCTGGGCATAAGCCCAGGGATCGGCGGGGGCCGACCTGGCCGCTGACGGCGCGCCCGCCACCGAGGCGGCGGCCATGGCGGCCGCCCCCTTCAGCAAACGGCGCCGTCCCTGGTGCGGAGACGGTTGGTTCATGTGACTTAGAACTTGTATTCCACCGACAGGCGGTAAACACGGCCCAGCATGTCCGCCATACTCGTCACGTAGCCGCCGCTATAAGTGCTGTTGGCGGTCAGTGGCGGGAATTCCTTGGTGATGTTGTTCACACCGAAGGTGACGGTCGCTTTGGGAATGCCGGTGTAGCGCACGTTCATGTTGAACTGGCTGTACGCATCGACCTTGGTCAGGGTCGAACCGGTACGTGGCGTCAGGTCGCGCACGCTGGTGTTATAGCGGTGCGACAACGTGGTGCGGAAGTCGCCATAACCCCAGCCGATCGACGCCGTGTGCTTCCAGCGTGGATTGATCTGTGGCAGGCCTGCCAGACCGGCGTTGGGACCAGCGCTGCCGTAACGGCCATCGTTGGTGATCACGCCCACGTTCTGCAGCCAGACGCCGTCCTTCTCGCCCTGGAACTCGTTCTTCTGGTACCAGGTGCCATCGAGCTTGGTGTCGAACGTGCCGAACGAGGTTTTCGGGAAGCGGTAGTTGGCCGACAGGTCGGCGCCGCGGATGCGGGCCATGCCACGGTTGGCCTGGCTGGCGACGATATGGTCGATCAGGCCGTCTGCGCCACGGATGATCTGGTCGCTGTACTTGCCCGGATTTTGCTGGATTTCCGCGATCGACACGGCGCCCAGCACGTCACGCATTTTCAGACCCCAGTAATCGACCGTGATCGACAGGTTCTTGATCGGTTCCAGCGCGAAGCCGTACGAGAAGCCGCGCGATTTTTCCGGCTTCAGGAAGCTGTTGTTCGGCGACTTGGTCCAGTAGCTGGTCAGCACGTTACACACCTGGTCGGCGGTACGGCCGGCCACCGGAGTGCCGGTACCCGCCACGGTCGGTTGCGCGCTCGGGCACAGGACCGGATCGTCCATCTGCTGGGTACGCACTTCGGCGGTCGGGTTCTGGATGTCCATGATCGACGGCGCCCGGAAGCCGGTCGAGACCGAACCACGCAGTACCAGCGGCTGGTATGGCTGCCAGCGCGCGGCCAGTTTCGGATTGACGGTGGTCTGATCGAGGTCGTCGTACTTGTCGGCCCGGACGGCGGCGTTCAGCAGGAACGTCTCGGTGATCGGCGCATCGACTTCGGCCAGGATCGACGAGATCTTGCGCTTGAGTTTTTTCGCCACGCCTTGCGGCACTTCACCGACCAGGTCGTGCTGCAGCACGTTGCCGGCCGCATCAATGTTGTAGCTGCCATCGGCCTTGCGATAGACGTAGTCGAGCGGCGCATCGAACGTGCGCGCGCTGTCCTGGCGCAGTTCGCCGGAAACGGCCAGCGTCAGGTCGCCGCCACCGAGCTTGAACAGGCCCTTGGACAGGGTCAGGTCGATGCTCTTGTTGTAGGCCTTGTTCAGGCGGTACGTGTAATCCTTGGCGACGATGCTTTTCAGATAAGCGGTACCAGCTTCGTCCTGGGCGCCGAACGGATTGAGGATGCCGCGGTTGATGCCGTCCTGCGCCTTCGAGTACAGGATGTAGCCGTCGCCGACCATGGTGTTACGCTCTGCCACGCCGTAGTTGGCGCCCGCGCGGTAGTCCCAGCCCAGCACTTCGCCTTCGGCGGTGAGCACCAGGCGCTTGTTGGTCTGCTTGTCGTTGCGGTAGGCCGAACCGAGTTCCGCCGGACCCCACTGGAAGTAGATCGGACGGTTGGCCATGTTCAGGTTGACCGGCGTGCCAGGGGTCTTGGTCGCGTCGATGTACATGGTTGGCGTGCTGGTCGCGCCATTGGTGCCCACTACCCGCACCGCCGGCGTGATGCCGTTGCCCGGGTAGAAGCGGCTGGTCGATGGCATCGAGTACGTGGTGAACGGATTGGTCGCGGCCGGGGTCTGCATGCCGCGGAATTTCTGTACTGTGAACTCGGAGTTCAGCACGTCCATGTCGATCTTGTGACCGCCGGACAGGTTGAAGCTCAGGCGACCGGACATGGTGGTGATCTTGCTGCCGTCAGTGACCGCGTTGAAGTACAGCGGATTGCGGTAGCAACCAGGCGCATAGGTCGGGGTGGCAGCGGTACTTTGCGCACCGAGGGTCGGCAGCGAGGCCGGCGAATTACAGCCGGTGGCGTAGTTCGGATTGTAGTTCGAGTTCGAGGCGCGGGTGAAACCGAAGTTGGCCAGCGGGTTCGAGTTGCGGCCTTCCGGCAGCAGGCCCAGGCCCAGCGAACGCAGGGTGTCGGGGTCGTGCTGTTCGGGACGGTCGCCCTGCATCAGCGCCGATTTTTCCTGGTGGTCGATGGCGAAGTAGGCATTGAAGCCATCCTTGCCCAAGTCGCCGAAGCCGCCGATGGCGCCGAACGACTTGGTGGTGCCGCCGCCGTGCATTTGCGGTGCGGCGAATTCACCTTTCAGGGTCAGGCCCTTGTAACCGCGCTTGGTCCAGAAGTTCTGCACGCCGCCGATGGCGTCGGCGCCGTAGATCGACGCAGCGCCGCCGGACAGGGTTTCCACGCGATCGAGCGCCATGCGCGGGATTACGTTCACGGACACGTACTGGTCCTGCAGCGGCTCGTTGGCCAGGCGGCGGCCGTTGAGCAGGGTCAGGGTACGCATCGGGCCCAGGCCGCGCAAGTTGGTCACCGGACCGGCGGCGCCGGTATTGGTGCCCAGCGACAGCGATTGCGGCTGTTCGAGGACCAGGTCTTTCAGTTCGGTGTGGCCGCGTGCTTCCATTTCGGCCGATTTGATGGTGGTCAGCGGGGTGGCGCCTTCGTCCGCGACGCGGCGGATCAGCGAACCGGTAACAACGACTGCCTGAACTTCCTGTGCAGGGGCTTCGGCCGGTGCGGTCTGGGCGTAAGCCTGGCCGCTCATTTGAAGCAGTGCTACTGAAATGCAAACTGCCATCGTCGCCCGACGCAGCGGTGGGGTGGATTGATACTGCATGTGTCTCCTCCGTCCTGGATTTTATAAATTGGTTGGATCGGTTTAATCTTCTGGTAAACCAATCTTAGAATTGGTCGGACCAGTTTTTTTAGTATGCACGTAGTTGCCCAATCGGTCATTAGTCTTTGCATCGATGTTGTGGAAATGCATCACTAAATTGGAAAACGATTAACCAAGCACGTTTCCATGCGAGTTTTTTGGCAACGGCGGGCGTTTTCGGGGCCAAAGGAAATACGTTTTTCGGTGAATTTTGGCTATCTATATGATAGTGACTGGCACTCAAAACAGGACGAATCTCTCAAGGAATTGATCGGATGACAGATTTTTCGTGCTGTGTAACCATTTATCATGAGCGCTCGGAATCTTTAACCATCAGATACAGGGTCCATGCTCACTATTCCACCACGCTTTCCCGGACGTCGCGCCCCCGCTTCCCGCCCCCGCCTGAAGTTGCTCCATACCGGCCTGACCGCCCTTGGCGGCATGTCGCTTGCGCTCAGCTGCATGGCGCAGGAACTCGGTATTCCCCAGGCCTCCGATGCCAACCGCCCCGCGTCGACCACCACCTCTGCCGCCAGCGCCAACAACCCGGCCGCCAACGTCCAGGCGTTCGTGCTGACCAGTGTCAACCTGGCGTCGAATAATGCGCTGAGCGTGTTTTCGTCCACCGATGGCGTGACCTTCACATCGCTGGCCTCGGAAGCGTTCCAGCCCGATCAGGCAACTGGCAGCGCCACGCTGCGCGATCCGGCCATCGTGCGGCACAGCGACGGCTATTACTACGTGGTGTATGCCACCGGCAGCGCACTGGCCCTCACCCGCTCGCAGGATCTGAAACGCTGGCAGTTCGTGCGCGACTTGCCCGGCATCGCCGGCACGCCGCGCTGGCTGCGCGACAAGGATGGCGCACTGAAGCTTGTGGTCGCTTCCAGCACAGGCAACGTGCAACTGCTGACGGCCAATGCCGACCTGTCGCAATGGTCGGCGCCTGTCACGCTCGTCGGCCTGCCCGCCGCCAGCGATGCCGTGGTGGTGGCGACCGATGACGGCTATGCCGCGCTGGTGCGCGATGACAAGACCGGCTTGCTGGAACTGGCCACCGCCACCGCGCTGGCCGGGCCGTGGACGGTTGCCCCCCGTGGCGACCGCGAGAGCTGGGGCCGCACGGCCGGCGGCCAGTCGCTGGTCAAGCTGGCCAACGGCCACTGGCGCGCGTACTTTAGCGATGCCGTTCTGGGCAAGCTGTGGTACGCCGACAGCAGCGACGGTCTGCGCACCTGGACCGCGAAACAGGAACTGGGCGGCGTGTCCGGCCTGCTGGGCAAGACCGCCGTGCTGGCGGAAGACGGCAAGCAGTTCGCTGCCGCCACCAGGCCGAAAGGCCAACCAAAAAAAATCAGCTGGGACGAGCATTCGATGCTGGTCGATGGCAAGCGCATCGTGGTGTGGTCCGGTGAAATCCACCCGTTCCGCCTGCCCAACCCGTCGCTGTGGCGCGACGTGATCCAGAAGATGAAAGCGCTCGGCTTCAACGGCGTGGCCTTTTATTTCGACTGGGGCTATCACTCGTCAGCGCCCGGCGTGTACGATTTTTCCAATGTCCGCAATGTCGAGCGCGCGCTCGAGATCGCCGAAGAAGAAGGCATGTACGTGATTGCCCGTACCGGTCCGTACGTCAACGCGGAACTGACCGGTGGCGGCTACCCGGGCTGGATGTTCCGCAACCGCGCCGAGGCGCGTACCGACGACCCTGTGTACCTGGCGGCCGTCGATGAATGGATGACGCAGATTAACGCCATCATCGCCCGCCACCAGGCCACGACGGGCGGCGGCAACGTGATCGCCTACCAGCTCGAAAACGAACTGGGCAAGGTTGAGCCGAAACACGTGCGCCAGATGGAACACCTGGCAAAAAAGGCCCGCGCCGATGGCCTGACCGTGCCGTTCTTCCACAACTCGGCCGGCCGCCTGCCAGACTGGACGCCAAAGAACTCCACCGCGCCATGGGCCAATCCCGGCCCCACCGACATGTACGCGTTCGACGGCTACCCGGGCGGCACCTGCAACGTGTTTGCCAGCCCGGCCGGCCCCAACCGCGCGCCCGACTGGGGCATCTATGGCAAGAACTCGCCCAAGATCGGCTCGCTGTCGTCGCCGAAGACGCCCGGTTTTGCGGCCGAGCTCGGTGGCGGCTGGTTTGATTACTGGGGCTCCAACGGCACCTATAATTGCACCGCCGAACGCCAAGGCACCGGCTACCAGCGCGTGTTCTATGGCACCAACCTGATCAACCGCATCACCATCCACAATGTGTACATGACTTTTGGCGGCACGTCGTGGGGCTGGCTGGCCGGTCCGGTGGTGTACACGTCGTACGATTACGGCGCGCCGATCTCGGAAGATCGCGGCTTGCGCGCCAAGGCGCTGTCGCTCAAGCAGCAAGGCATGTTCGTGCAGGCTGCCGAACAGGCGCTGGCCAAGATGGACAAGGGCCCGGAAATCACCACCTCGTCGCCGAAAGCCAAGGTCTATCACAACATCAATCCGGACCTGGGCACCCACGTGCTGTTTGCCGTGCACAGCCCGTCCGACCTGACCACCGACGACAGCTTTACGTTCGACCTGGCCACGGCCGACGGCAAGTACCAGGTGCCGCTGCGCCTGAACGGCCAGGACGCCAAGATGCTGCTGGCGAACTACAAGCTCGAGCGCCAGCACCTGGTGTATTCAACCTCGGAAATCCAGACCCATTTCGCCAACGGCGAGCGCGACATCGCGCTGCTGCACGGCCGCGATGGCGAGGCCGGCGAAACCGTGCTGCGCTTCAAGGGCGAACCGAAGGTGGAAGTGCTGGCCGGCCAGGTGGCAGCGCGTTTCGATGCCGCTACGGGCGACCTCAAGCTGACCTACACCCACGATGGCCTGGCCCGCGTGCGCATCACCGGCGGTGGCCGCGCGCCGCTGTTGCTGCTGCTGGCCGATAACAAGCACAGCCTGCAGTTCTGGAGCCAGAACACTGCGGCCGGCCAGGTATTGCAACTGACGCCAGCCATGGTGCGCACCGCCACCCTGGCTGACGGCAAACTGGCCCTGACCGGCGACACCGCCGCCGCCAGCGAGCTGACCGTGTGGGGCCCGGCCTTTACCTCGGCCAGCTTCAACGGCGACAACCTGGCGCTGGTGCCGCAGCCCGATGGCAGCATCAAGGCCGGCACGCTGGCCGGTCCTGCCGCCGTCAAACTGCCCGACCTGGCCACCCTGCCCTGGTCGCGCCGCATGGACAGCCTGGAAGCCCAGCCCGGCTTCGACGACAGCAAGTGGACAAAGGTTGATAATCGCGCCTCGGCAGCGCAAACCTGGACCATGCCCGAGCGCGGCCAGCCGACGCTGGCGATGAGCGACTATGGCTTCCACCACGGCGATGTCTGGTATCGCGGCCGCGTCAACATTGTTGACCCCAAAACCAACCAGCTGGAACTGTTCTACGGCGCCGGCGGCGCGGGCATGGTGCAGGTGTGGGTCGATGGCAAGTTCATTGGCCAGGACGAGATGGACGTCGGTCGTTCGTTCCCCGAGACCACCGACAGCGTCAAGCTGTTTTTCGGCGATAAATTGACGAAGGGCGAGCACGTCATCGCGGTCATGGTGCGCAATAATTCGCACAACTGGAACCTGATGGCCGACGATTACCACCGCGAAGCGCGCGGCCTGATCGCCGCCTCGTTGACCAAGCGTGGGGGCCAGCGCTTCGGCGTGCCGATCACCTGGCGCATTCAGGGCAACCTCGGCGGCGAGCAGATTGCCGACGTGGTGCGCGGTCCGATGAACAATGGCGGCCTGTACGGCGAGCGCGCCGGCTGGTATCGCCCGTTGTGGGAGCAGCAGGACAGCAAAACCGGTTGGGCCGCCGCCAAGCCCACCGCTGCGCCACCGGCAGCCGGCACCTACTGGCTGCGCACGTCGTTCGACCTCGACCTGCCGAAAGACCACGATGTGCAACTGGGACTGGCATTCGGCGACACGACCACGCCGCGTTCGGAGCGCGAGAACCGCGTGCTGATCTTTGTGAATGGCTGGAATATGGGCCAGTTCATCGCCCACATCGGTCCGCAACGGGTGTTCGTGCTGCCGCCGGGCATTCTGAATCCCAACGGTCAGAACACGATTGCGCTGGCGGTCACCACCGATGGCAAGGCGACCAACGCACTGGAGCCTGTGAAACTGGTGAATCTGCGGACGGTACGCGGTGGGGTAAAGCTGGAAATAGTGCCGGGGTCGAACGCCCCGGCGAAGTAAGAAATACGCGATCCCCGCAATTGCGGGGATTTTTTTTACGCGTTATCGGCCTGCGGTTCTACCCGGCTGATCAGCACCGTGGCAATCCTGCGCTCCAGCAGTTCCGCCACCTCGAAGCGCAATCCATCGACCTCGATGGCCTGGCCCAGCTCCGGCAAGGCGCCGAATTGTTCCAGCATGAAGCCACCCAGTGACGCGTAGTCGTCGGTCTCGCTGACCAGCGCATCGGTCTCCAGCACTTGCTGCAAGTGGTGCAGGTCGGCGCTGCCGGCTACGCGCCAGCGGCCCGGGCCTTCCACTTGCACTTCCGGTTGCTCGTCCTCGTCCGGGAACTCGCCGGCGATCGCTTCCAGGATGTCGATCGGCGTGACCAGGCCCACGATGGTGCCGTACTCGTCGGCGATCAGCACCAGTTGGCGCGAGCGCTTGAGGGTTTCCATCACTTTCAGCACGCCACCTGCTTCGGGCATGATGATCGGTGCGCGCACGTATTCGTCGGTGATTTCCTGGCCGGCGGCCAGGCAGGCCACCAGGTCCTTGGCGCGCACGATGCCCACCACGTTGTCGAGCTGGCCCCGGCTGACCGGGAAGAAGCTGTGCGGCGTTTCCAGCAACTGGCCCTGGATGGTGGCGCTGTCCTGGTCCAGGTCGATCCACGAAATGTCGGAACGGTTGGTCATGATGGACCGGATCGAGCGCTGCGACAGGCTCAGCACACCGCTGACCATATTGCGTTCCTGTTCTTCAAATGCAGGCAATTCGACGGTGTCGCTGGGCTCCTCAGGCTCAACACCTGCTGCTGCACGCTTCTTGCCGCCCAGCAGGCGCAATACAGCGTCGGCCGTACGGTCGCGCAGCGCGATATGCGCGTCCTTGCGCAGAAAGTTGCGGCGCGCCAGCTGGTTGAGGAACTCGATCACGACCGAGAAACCGATCGCTGCGTACAGATAACCTTTGGGGATGTGGAAGCCCAGGCCTTCGGCGATCAGGCTCAAGCCCACCATCAGCAGGAAGCTCAGGCACAACACCACCACGGTCGGGTGGGCGTTGACGAAACGCGTCAGCGGTTTCGACGCCAGCACCATCACGGCCATCGAGATCACCACGGCGGCCATCATCACGCCCAGTTGCTCGACCATGCCGACAGCCGTGATCACGGCGTCGAGGGAGAACACGGCGTCGAGCACGACGATTTGCGCCACGACCGCGCCAAAGCTCGCGTATTCGCGGTTGCCGGTGTGAACGTGGACCTTCCCCTCGACCCGCTCGTGCAGCTCGGTAGTAGCCTTGAACAGCAGGAACAGGCCACCCAACAGCAGGATCAGGTCACGGCCGGAGAACGGTTGCGAGGCTATGTGGAACAGCGGCTCGGTCAGGGTGACCAGCCAGGACATGACAGACAGCAAGCCGAGGCGCATGACCATCGCCAGGCTCAAACCGATCAGCCTTGCCTTGTCGCGCTGCTCGGGCGCGAGTTTGTCCGCGAGAATTGCTATGAATATCAGGTTATCAATACCGAGAACGATTTCGAGTACGATAAGTGCGAACAAGCCGACCCAAATGTTTGGGTCGAATAGCCATTCCATGCCTTGCCTTCCAGAGTTAAGAGGAGGCCATTGTAATCGATTATCTCGATAAGACTACTTATCCCTGGTGTATGAAACCGTGGACATTTTCGGTCAAGATGGGTGTATCGCCCACCTTTCTGACTTGAATCTTGTTCAAAGTGACATTGTTGACGTGGATATTGCGCACGTAGCCGCCACGCCGCTCGTTGGTTTTGACGACCAGCATAGCCCGTCATTCCCGCAAAAGCGGGAATGACGGATGGGCGGCTAGCGGTCGCTGGTCACGCCTGCTGCGGCAACTTGTCGATCAGCTTGTCGAGCGTGATCGGATATTCTCGCACGCGCACACCGGTAGCGTTATAGATGGCGTTGGCGATCGCCGCCCCTACCCCGCAAATACCGAGTTCGCCGACACCCTTGGCCTTCATCGGCGACGACATCGGGTCGGTTTCGTTAAGGAAGATCACGTCCTGGTGCGGAATGTCGGCATGGACCGGTACTTCGTAGCCGGCCAGGTCGTGGTTGACGAAGAAGCCACGGCGGTGGTCCACCACCAGGTCTTCCATCAAGGCAGCACCCGCGCCCATGGTCATGGCGCCGATGACCTGGCTGCGGGCCGACTTGGGGTTGAGGATGCGGCCGGCTGCGCAGACGGCCAGCATGCGGCGGATGCGGGTTTCGCCGGTGTCGGCATCGACTCCCACTTCGACGAAGTGCGCGCCGAACGTCGATTGCTGGAATTTCTTGTCCAGGTCGCCAAACTCGATGCTGTCCTCGGCCATGATATCGCCACTTTCGGCGGCCTTGGCCAGGGTGGCCGTCTTGCCGCCGCCGCGCACCGAGCCATCGGCAAATTCCGCGTCTGCCGGCAGGCCCAGTTTTTGCGCCACGGCCTCGCGCAGCTTGACGCAGGCGGCGTACACGCCGGCGGTGGAGCTGTTGCCGCCCCACTGCCCGCCCGAGCCGGCCGAGACCGGGAAATCGGAGTCGCCAAGCTTGACCACGACCTTGTCGATGGTAACGCCCATCATTTCAGCGGCGGTCTGGGCGATGATGGTGTAGCTCCCGGTGCCGATGTCGGTCATGTCGGTTTCGACCGTGATGATGCCCTTGCTGTCGAGTTTGACGCGCGCGCCCGACTTCATGACGATGTTATTGCGGAAAGCAGATGCGACACCGTAGCCGATCAGCCAGCGGCCATCTCGCACCTGGCCCGGCTGGGCGTTGCGCTTGTCCCAGCCGAAGCGCTCGGAACCCACGCGCATGCACTCGACAAAGCGGCGTTGCGAGAACTTGCGCTCGCGCTTGGCCGGATCATGGGTGATGTCGTTGATGATACGGAAGCGCACCGGATCCATTTTCAGCTTTTCGGCCAGCTCGTCGATCGCCACTTCCAGCGCCATCAGGCCCGGCGCTTCGCCCGGGGCGCGCATGGCGTTGCCTTCGGGGAGATTGAGAACAGCTAAGCGCATTTTGGTCATGCGGTTGGCGCCGGCATACAGCAGCTTGGTCTGGGCGGTGGCGGTTTCCGGTTGACCTTCGGGCAGGTCGCCGGACCAGCTTTCGTGGCCGATGGCGGTGATCTTGCCCTCGCGGCTGGCGCCGATGCGCAGGCGCTGGATGGTGGCCGGGCGGTGCGTGGTGTTGTTGAACATGAACGGCCGTGGCAGGGTCAGCTTGACCGGGCGGCCGGCCGCCTTGGCGCCGAGCGCCGCCAGCACGGCCTCGCAGCGCACGAACAGCTTGCCGCCGAAGCCGCCGCCGATGTAAGGCGACACCAGCCGCACCTGGTCCTTGGACAGGCCGAGAGTCTTGGCAACATCGCCCTGGCCCCAGGCGATCATCTGGTTCGAGGTCCAGATGGTGACCTTGTCGCCATCCCATTTGGCGATCGACGCGTGCGGTTCCATCATCGCGTGCGACTGGTCGGGCGTGGTGTAGGTAAGGTCGATTTTGACCGGCGCCGCTTTGAAGGCGCCGTCGAAGTCGCCAACCTTGGTATCGGCGTTTTCCTTGTCCTTGTGCGGCTTGGCGGTGTCCTTCACCTTGGCCAGCTCATAGGCGCCTGCGCTTTCGGCGTATTTCACTTGCACCAGCTGGGCGGCGGCGCGCGCCTGTTCCCAGGTGTCGGCCACGACCACGGCGACGGCCTGGTGATAGTGTTCGACGTCTGGACCGGCCAGCAGGTGGGCGGTGTTCATCTTGCCCTTGCCCAGCTTGCCGGCATTTTCGTAAGTGACGATGGCCAGCACGCCCGGCGATTTGCGGGCAGCAGCCAGGTCGATCGCCGTAATCTTGCCCTTGGCGATAGACGAACCGACCACGTAGCCGTAGGCGGCATTCGGCGCCACCGCGTGCTGCTCGTAGGCATACGGCGCGGTGCCGGTAGTTTTCATGGGGCCGTCGATGCGGTCGAGCGGCTTGCCGACGACCTTCAGCTGGTCGATCGGATTGGTGGTAGCGGGAGTGGTAAATTTCATGGCTTAGGCTTTCTTCGCTTCCGCCAGCACGGCGGAGATCGTGCGCTGGACCAGGGTGATCTTGAAGGCGTTGTCTTCGGTGGTGCGGGCGCCGGCCAGCAACTGGTCGGCCACGGCCTTGCCGCCTTGCGCCACGCTGGAGTCCGCCGCCGGCAAACGCCACGGCTTGTGGGCGACACCGCCGAGGGCCACGCGGCCGGTGCCGTCCGGCAGCACCACGGCCGCCACCGAAATCAGCGCGAATGCGTACGACGAGCGGTCGCGCACCTTGCGGTAATAGTGCTTGCCGCCCAGCGGCTTGGGCAAGGTCACCGCCGTGATCAGTTCGCCCGGTTCAAGCGCGGTCTCGATGTGCGGCGTGTTGCCCGGCAGACGGTGGAAGTCAGCCATGGCGATGGTGCGGGTGGCGCCGTCGGCTTTCACGGTTTCCACGCGCGCATCGAGCAATTGCATGGCCACGGCCATGTCGCTCGGGTGGGTGGCAATGCAGGCATCGCTGGTGCCGACGACCGCGTGCTGGCGCGAAAAGCCGCCGATGGCCGAGCAGCCACTGCCCGGTTGACGCTTGTTGCACGCCTGGTTGGTGTCGTAGAAGTATGGGCAGCGCGTGCGTTGCAGCAGGTTGCCGGCCGTGGTGGCCTTGTTGCGCAACTGCGCCGAGGCACCCGCCAGCAAGGCGCGCGACAGCACGGCGTAGTCACGCCGCACGCGCTGGTCGGCGGCAAGATCAGTGTTACGGACCAGCGCGCCGATGCGCAGGCCGCCTTCTTTTGTCGCTTCGATCTTGTCGAAGCCGATGCCGTTGACGTCCACCAGGTGCGTGGGCGCCTCGATTTCGAGCTTCATCAGGTCGAGCAAGTTGGTGCCGCCGGCGATGAATTTCGCATTCGGTTGGCGGGCAATCGCGGCCGCTGCTTCAGCCGGGGTCCTGGCGCGTTCGTAGCTAAAGGCTTTCATGCGCGGCTCCCGGCGACGTCGTTGATGGCGTCGATGATGTTGGAGTACGCGCCACAGCGACAGATATTACCGCTCATGCGCTCACGCAGTTCCTCGCTGCTGAGTAGCGGCTTGGTGTTAAGGTCGGCGGTGACGTGGCTCGGGATGCCCTGTTTGATTTCCTCGATGGCCGAGATGGCCGAACAGATCTGGCCGGGGGTACAGTAGCCGCACTGGTAGCCATCGTGCTTGACGAACGCCGCTTGCATCGGGTGCAATTTGTCGGGCGTGCCCAGGCCTTCGATGGTGGTGATCTTGTCGCCGTCGTGCATCACGGCCAGCGACAGGCAGGAGTTGATGCGCCGTCCTTCGACGATGACGGTGCAGGCGCCGCACTGGCCATGGTCGCACCCCTTCTTGGTGCCGGTCAGGTGCATGTTTTCACGCAGTACGTCGAGCAAGGTGGTGCGGGTATCGACGTCCACCGCACGCGACTGGCCATTGACCACCAGCGTGACCTTGTTGATCACGGGGGCGGCAGCCGCTTGCGCCGCGCCGCCATTGCCGCCGCCGGAGTTGCTGTTGTTTTGAGCGCCGGTCACCGACGGAACGGCGGCAGTAGTGGCGGTAATGGCGCCTGCGATCAGCAGGTCGCGCCGGGTGATTTTTACATCGCTAAGGTCGTTCATCATCGATTCGTCCTGTGGCTAGATTGTGAGTAATGATTCATCGACGACTTGTGGCCGGATGAGTCAAAGCATCTTAATCGCATTATCAGGACGACATCCGCACTGTTGACTGCAGGTTAGTGCGGCTTACGTGATACTACTTATTGGCGCAAAGGTCGGCGATTTCCTCTTCCGTAAAACCGGCCTGGCGGCGCGCTTCGAGATTGAACGGGCCACGCGGCACCGGCGCCCAGTATTCCTCGCACAGCGCGGCGAACGTCGCGCGCGGCTCCAGCCCGCGCTGGTGGCACAGGTGGCGGTACCAGCGGTTGCCGATCTCGACGTGGCCGATTTCGTCGTCCAGGATAATGTCGAGAATGGCAGCGGCCTGCAAGTCGCCGGCCTGGGCGATCTTGGCGCGCATCGGCGGATTGGCGTCCAGCCCCCGCGCTTCCAGCACGCGTGGCACCAGGGCCATGCGCGCCAGCGCGTCGCCGGTGGTCTTGGCCACCATTTCCCACAGGCTGCCGTGGGCGGTGAAGTCGCCGTAGGCATAGCCGAGCGTCACCAGGTGCGCGGCCACCAGCGAAAAGTGCAGCGATTCCTCTTGCGCCACTTTCAGCCAATCGGTGTAGTAGGCAGCAGGCAGATCGGGGAACCGCCACAGCGCATCGAGCGCCAGGTTGATGGCGTTGAATTCGATGTGGGCCAGCGCGTGGATCAGCATGGCGCGCCCTTCCACCGTGTTCATCGAACGCTTGCCCAGTGCTGACGGCAGCACCAGTTCCGGCAAGTCCGGGCGACCTGGTATCGGCCGGTCGGCCGGCGCTTGAAGCTGCGCGGCGGGATCGGGCGCGCAGCTGCCGGCACGAACGGCTGCGGCCAGGGCGTTGACGGCGGCGACTTTCTCGAACGGGTCCGATTGCAGCAGGCAGTGCAAGGCGCGGGTGCGCAGTTCGGCGCTGTGAGCGTATGGGGGCAAGGACATGAAAATACGGGAGAGCAAAGGCACGAGTGTAGCATCTTGCTATGTGCCTCAGTTACTCATCCTGGTCCTACAGTCGTGCCGCGCGTGCACCTATAGCCGTCTCGGCGAGCTCACCGCATCATCGGTCCTGTGCTGCGCTACACACCCGGCGGAAAGCGCCGGAAGCCAGCGTGTATCCCCCAACCATCAGGAGACCACCATGAGCTACCTCGACCGCGACACCTACGGCATTTACAACACCGATTATGCAGACATCGACAACGGCCCCGGCCCGCGTCTGATGGGCGCCGACACCCTCATCGGCGAAGACGTGTACAACCTGCAGGAAGAAGACCTGGGCGACATCAAGGAAATCATGCTCGACATGCGCCAGGGTAATGTGGCCTACGCCGTGTTGTCGTTCGGCGGCTGGCTGGGCATGGGCGACAAGCTGTTTGCGGTGCCATGGGAAGCGCTGCAACTCGACACCGTCAACAAGCGCTTCCTGCTCAACGTGTCGAAAGACCACCTGAAGAACGCTCCCGGCTTCGACAAGGACAATTGGCCCGACATGGCCAGCTCCGAATTCTCCACCCAGATTCACGATTTCTATGGCACCCAGCAAGCCATGCCCGGCGGCCGTACCGCCAGCGGCAGCGTGATGAGCGCCGGCAACGGCAGCCTGCAGAGCGATCCCGGCTATTCGAGCAGCCGTGGTTCGGGACTTGGCAACCTGTAAGTCTTAAAATTACCACCGAAAAAGCACGCGCTGGTCGCGTGCTTTTTTTATGCACCATAATCGTGCGGGTCTTCTGGCATGTTTCTTGATATAACTGCACTCAACAGGGGGAAGTTATATTATGGGAAAATTTTTCAATGAAATGACCGCAGATGGCCTGGCACACAACGCCAGCGCCGAGGTGCGTGAGCATTACCGTGAGTTTTGTGGCTGGCTGCAACGCCAGTCGCCCGATACCATCGAACGCAAGCGGGCGGAGGCGGATCTGACCTTCCGCCGGGTGGGTATTACTTTTGCCGTCTACGGCGACGACGCCGGCACCGAACGGCTGATTCCGTTCGACACCATCCCCCGCATCATCACCGCTGCCGAATGGAAGCAGATGGAGGCCGGCCTGGTGCAGCGCGTTAAAGCGCTCAATATGTTTATCCATGATATTTATCATGACCAGAATATCGTCAAGGCCGGCCTGATCCCGGCAGAGCAGATCTACAAGAACGCCCAGTATCGACCGGAAATGCAAGGCATCAATGTCGCCTCCGACATCTACGCCCATATTGCCGGGGTCGATATCGTGCGCGCCGGCGAAGGCGAGTTTTACGTGTTGGAGGACAATTTACGGGTGCCGTCCGGCGTGTCGTACATGCTGGAAGACCGCAAGATGATGATGCGCTTGTTCCCGGAGTTGTTCGCGCGCAACAAAATTGCACCGGTCGATCATTATCCAGACATGCTGCTCGACAACTTGCGCTCGGTCGCGCCGATGGGCATTACCGACCCGGTGGTGGTGGTAATGACCCCCGGCATGTACAACTCGGCCTACTTCGAACACGCGTTCCTGGCCCAGCAGATGGGCGTGGAACTGGTCGAGGGCAAGGATTTGTTTGTCAGCGATAACACGGTCTTCATGCGCACCACGCGCGGCCCCAAGCGGGTCGATGTGATTTACCGCCGCCTGGACGACGATTTCCTCGATCCGCTGGCGTTCCGTCCCGATTCTTCGCTGGGCGTGCCCGGTTTGCTGTCAGTGTACCGCGCCGGCCGCGTTACCCTGGCCAATGCGATCGGTACCGGCGTGGCCGACGACAAGTCGATTTACCCGTTCGTGCCCGACATGATCAAGTTTTACCTGTCGGAAGAACCGATCCTCAACAACGTACCGACGTACCAGTGTCGCAAGAAAGAGGATCTGGCGTACACGCTGGCCAACCTGCCCGACCTGGTGGTCAAGGAAGTGCACGGCGCCGGCGGCTACGGCATGCTGGTAGGACCGGCCTCGACCAAGCAGCAGATCGAAGACTTCCGGGCCCGCCTGCTGGCCAACCCCAACGGCTATATCGCCCAGCCCACGCTGGCCCTGTCGGCCTGCCCGACGTATGTGGAGGACGGCATCGCGCCGCGCCATATCGACTTGCGGCCGTTCGTGTTGTCTGGCAAGACCATTTCGATGGTACCCGGCGGCCTGACGCGCGTGGCCTTGCAGGAAGGCTCGCTGGTGGTGAACTCGTCGCAAGGCGGCGGCACCAAGGATACCTGGATTTTGGAACGCTAAGGAGACACCCATGTTAAGCCGCACCGCCGACCACCTGTTCTGGATGGCGCGCTACACCGAGCGCGCCGAGAACACCGCCCGCATGTTGGACGTCAATGTGCAAACCTGCATGTTGCCGCAGTCCGATGAAGATAACGCCCAGGTCTGGCGCGCCCTGCTCGGTATTTCCGAACTGGAGCACCGCTTTGCCGAGCACTACGATGTACTCGGTGCACGCGAAGTCATCGACTTCATGGTGCGCGATCCCGCCAATCCGTCTTCGGTGGTTTCGTGCCTGACCGAAGCGCGCGAAAACGCCCGCGCCGTGCGTGGCACGCTGACCACCGAGGTCTGGGAAACCCAGAACCAGACCTGGCTTGACATGCAGAAAATGCTGAAGACCAATATGCTGGAAGACGACCCGAGCAAGTTTTTCGAATGGGTCAAGTACCGCTCGCACCTGTCGCGCGGCGTCACGCTGGGCACCATGTTGCGCGACGAGGCCGTGCATTTCATCCGCCTGGGCACCTTCCTGGAGCGGGCCGACAACACGGCGCGCATCCTCGACGTCAAGTTCCACAGCGGTACCGCCGCGCCGGCCGTGCGCGACGCCATGAACCAGCGCGATTTTTATTACTGGGGCGCGCTGCTGCGTTCGGTCTCGGGTTTCGAAATCTATCGCAAGGTGTACCGCGACGTGATCACCCCGGCGCGCATCGCCGAACTGCTGATGCTGCGTGCCGACATGCCGCGTTCGCTGCTGGCGTGCATGGACGAGGTGGTACACAACCTGGGCGAAGTGCGCAACGATGTGTCGGCCGATACCGAGCGCCTGGCCGGGCGCCTGCGCGCGGCGCTGCAGTTTTCCAAGATCGATGACATCCTCGAAGCTGGCCTGCACGACACCCTCACCCGCTTCCTGGCCGACATCAATCAGCTTGGCAATCGCGTCAGCCGCGATTTCCTGGTTCCCCTGGCGGCATGAACGAAAGGTAATCGATGCAATTGACCATACGGCACGAAACGCGCTATATCTATACGGCGCCGCTGGCCTATACCATCCAGCAACTGCACATGACGCCGCGCAAGGAGCCGCAGCAGCAGGTGCAGTCCTGGCACCTGAACGTGCCTGGTCATGTGCACGCTTACACCGACGCTTTTGGCAACCTGTCGCACATGATGACGATGGACACCCAGCACCGGGGGCTGGACATCGTCGCGTCGGGCATTGTCGAGACCACGGCCCCGCTCAAGGGCCGGGTGCCGAACGGCGATGCACTGTCGCCGCTGTTGTTTACCGCGCCTACCCGGCTGACCGAAGCCACGCCCGGCATTCTCGAGCTGGCCGCGTCGTGCCTGCCGGATGGCCGCGCGCAATCGCGTGACCTCATGAGTTTAGCCGAGCACATCTTTGGTGCAGTCAAGTATCAAAGCGGTGCAACGGCGGTCACGACCACTGCCAGCGACGCGCTGGCGCTGGGCCAGGGCGTGTGCCAGGATCACGCTCACCTGTTCCTGGCCTGCTGCCATGCGCATGGCATTCCGGCGCGCTATGTGTCCGGTTACATCGATCCGGAAGACAGCGACCACGCGGCCAGCCATGCCTGGGTGGACGCCTGGGTGGAGGACAAGGATTATCACGGCTGGATCAGCATCGACGTTACCCATGCGCGCCTGATGACCGATGCGTATTGCCGGCTGGCGATCGGGCGCGACTATGACGGCGCAGCGCCGATACGCGGCGTGCGGCGCGGCGGCGGCATTGAATCGATGGAAGTGACAGTCGATATTTCTACCCGCTAGTGTCCGTGAAAGGTTGCTCGGTGTAAAATTAAACTGTTTTCATTAATCAAGATCCAACATGACTTATTGTGTGGCCATGCGCCTCGATGCCGGCCTGGTGTTTTTATCGGATTCGCGGACCAACGCGGGTGTGGACCAGGTGGGTACTTTCCGCAAGATGAGCGTCTTCGACGTCCCCGGCGACCGCACCATGGTCATGATGACCGCTGGTAACCTGTCGATCTCGCAATCGATCCGGCAACTGGTGGCCGATTATGTCAGCGCCGATGGCCGCAGCATCTGGAATGTCACCAGCATGTTCGAAGCGGCGCGCCTCCTCGGCGATGTGGTGCGGCGGGTGCACGAGCGCGATGCGAAAGCGCTGGCCGAGTTCGGCATCGACTTCAATGTCAGCATCATCCTTGGCGGCCAGATCGGGGCCGAGCGCTGCCGCCTGTTCCAGATTTATTCTGCAGGCAACTTCATCGAATCGCACGATGAAAATACCTATTTCCAGATCGGCGAGGCCAAGTATGGCAAGCCGATCATCGACCGCGTGATCACGCCTGCCACCAGCCTCGACGATGCTGCCAAGTGCGCGCTGATTTCGATGGATTCCACCTTGCGCTCGAACGTGTCGGTCGGCTTGCCGCTCGATTTGCTCGTGTATGAGCAAGGCGCGCTGGCCATTACCCACTTCGTCACCATCGACCAGCGCAACCAGTACTTCCAGATGATCCGCAACACCTGGGGCGACCAGCTCAAGCAAGTGTTCGAGGGACTCGACAAGCCGGTATGGGACGCCGCGCCCGACACCCGCGACAATGTGCTGCATGCCAGCACCGCGACGGGCAAGCCGATGCGCGTGCCGGCGCCTGCCGGCGTAGCGGTCGCCACCGCACTCAGGGTGCCACTGCAAACACTGGCGCAGCAGTTCAGCGACGGCCAGCAGTAGGGATCCCCATTAAATTGTAACAATGTGTGCACTGCCGCCCGGTGCGTCCTCGGCGGACCCGGGTATGATGTGCACTCAACCTCTGGAGTGACGCATGCCTGATACCCCCCGGTCACCTACCGACGACGACGTATTCTCGGTCGCCACGCTGCTCAAATACATGGGCAATGATGACAAGGCGCTGGCCATAGTCAGCAAGATCGTCCGCGATGCCTGCGCTCCGCGCCAGATGCCGCTCGACCAGGCCCGCGCAGCCATCGATGACGGCCGCCTGGCCGAAGCGGGCAAAATCTTCCACGGCCTGCGCGGCTCGGTGGGCAGCCTGGGCGCCAAGCGCCTGGTTGCCGCCTCGCTGGCGCTGGAACAGGCCCTCTCCGCGCGCGATACCGCTGGCATCCCTGCACTGCTGGACATCGTCGACGCTGAATATAACGCCGTACTGGCAGCAGGCGATGCTTGGCTCGCGCAACAGTGACTTTCGCCTGAAGGCGGTTGACGGCTTTAACGAATGGTTACAATTGTTACCCTAAGCCATCCTTGAAATCGTCAATGTTGAGAAATCTGCATGCTACTATCGCCATCGCTGGTCACGGATGGCAGCCTCTTTTGCTGTGCAAGCCGTGCGACGCCGTAGTGCGCCCGATTGTAAGATCGGGAAATCGAATGGCTTGCATCGAAGGGAATAGTCGAGCATATGGATTTATTCAACAAGTCTGGAGTGCTGGTGGCGTCGGTACTGGTAATGGTCGGTACCGCGATAGGCTGGCAGGCGCAGGAAAGCCCGATACCCGCTCCGACCAAGATTGAAGCCGTGGCCACGCGCATCGGCGACGCCGGCCACGTCGCCGCCGAGCGCAGGTTGCAGGAATGGGCCGACCTCGGCTCCCCGGTGGCCCAGCGCGAACTGGCGCTGCGTTACCTCTCCGATCCTGATAAACGCGACGAAGCGATGGACTTGTTCCAGCGTGCGGCCAATGGCGGCGATGCCCGTGCGGCCGGCCTGGTTGGCCTGGTACGCGCCGGCCCGGGCCACTTGCAGCGCTAGTCGGTCGAGTCGCCTGGTCCGACCAATCGCCGCGCCGCCCCAGGGCCGCGCGGTTTTTTTATGCGCGCCGGCCGTGGTCCAGTTGTTCGATATACCAGCGCAAGGCCTGGCGCAGGCCGCGCCGCAGGTCGTGGGTGGGTGCATAGCCGAGCAGGTCAGCGGCCTTGGTAATGTCGGCCTGTGAGTGGCGCACGTCGCCAGCGCGGAAACCGGCGTACACCGGCTGGAAGTCGCGCAGGTGGCCGTAGCGGTCCACCAGCAACTCCTGCAACAGCAGGTACAGCTCGTTGAGGCTGGTGCGACTGCCGAGCGCTACGTTGTACACCTGGTTGGCGGCAGCCGGCTGCTCGCCCAGCGCCGCCAGCAGGTTGGCTTGCACCACGTTGGCCACGTAGCAAAAATCACGGCTGCTGTCGCCGTCGCCATGGATGACGACCTGGCGCTGGCCGATCATGGCCGCAATCCATTGCGGTATCACGGCCGCATACGCGCCGCAAGGGTCCTGGCGCGGACCGAACACATTAAAGTACCGCAAGCCGATCGATTGCTGGCCATAGCTGCGCGCATACACTGCTGCGTACAGTTCGTTGACATGCTTGCTCACCGCGTAGGGCGACAGTGCCCGGCCGATATGCGGCTCCTGCTTGGGCAACGCCGGGTGGTCGCCGTAGGTGGCGCTCGACGCCGCATATACCACGCGCCGTGCGCCCGCCAGCCGCGCAGCGTCAAGCACGTTGAGGAAACCGCCGACATTGATGTCGTTGGTGAGCAGCGGATCCTCGAGCGAACGCGCCACCGAACCCAGCGCGGCCTGGTGCAGCACGAAGTCGGCCCGTTCGCAAACGCGGCGGCATACCACGGCGTCGCGAATATCGCCTTCGATCAGCTCGAAATTGCGCCAGATCGCAGGGCCGACCTGTTCGCGCACCTGCTCCAGGTTGTGGCGGTAGCCGGTGAGGAAATTATCGAGCCCCACTACCCGCTGCCCCAGTTCCAGCAGCGCTTGCAGCAGGTTGGAGCCGATGAAGCCGGCCGCGCCGGTCACCACCCAGCGGTACTGTTGCTGCGCCAGTTGCTCACGCACGCGCTGGTAGGCGCCGGTGGCGGGCGCGCCGTTTTCGTAGGCGTTGTCGTAGTCGTGCATTACAACCTCCACACGGACAGGCCGCTCTCGCGCAGCGTTGCTTCGTCGAACTGCGACTTGAGGTCGATGAAGCAGCCGGCCGGGGCGATCTTGTCGCGCACCTGGGCCAGCGGGCGCTCGCACAGTTCGCGGTGGGCCACCGCGGAAATCAGCGCCTCCGCGCACGGCAGTTCGTCCCAGCTCGACAGCTTGACGCCGTATTCGTGCATGGCTTCGGCGGCATCGGCCACCGGATCGTGCACGTGCACTTGCAGGCCGTACGATTCGAGTTCGCGGATCATATCGGCCACCTTGGAGTTGCGCAGGTCGGGGCAGTTTTCCTTGAAGGTCAGGCCCAGCACATTGACCCGGCAACCCTTGAGCTTGAAGCCGGCCTGCACCATCTGCTTGACGGTCTTCTCGGCCACGAACTTGGCCATGCCGTCGTTGATGCGGCGCCCGGCCAGGATCACGTGCGGATGGTAGCCGAGCATTTCGGCCTTGTGGGTCAGGTAATAGGGATCGACGCCGATGCAGTGGCCGCCCACCAGGCCCGGGCGGAACGGCAGGAAATTCCACTTGGTGCCGGCGGCCTGCAAGACTTCCAGCGTGTCGATCTCGAGCCGGTCAAAGATGATGGCCAGCTCGTTCATCAACGCGATATTGAGGTCGCGCTGGGTATTTTCAATGATCTTGGCCGCTTCGGCCACCTTGATGCTCGACGCCCGGTGCACGCCGGCATCGACCACCTGCTCGTACAACTGCGCCACGCGCTGCAGGGTGGCGTCGTCATCGCCCGAGACTACCTTGCGGATCGAGGTCAGCGTGTGTTCCTTGTCGCCGGGATTGATGCGTTCGGGCGAAAAGCCCACGTGAAAATCGCGCTTCCAGGTCAGGCCCGAGTGGTGCTCAAGCAGCGGGATGCAGATTTCCTCGGTGGCGCCCGGGTACACGGTCGATTCGTAGACGACGATCGCGCCCGGTTTCATGTAGCGCCCCACCGACTCGCTGGCGCCGACCAGCGCCGAAAAATCGGGGTTGTGGGCGCTGTCCACCGGCGTGGGCACGGCCACGATGATGACGTCGGCCTCGCCCAGGGCTGCCGGATCGCACCCCATTTCCAGCCAGCGCGAAGCCTGGAATTGCGCAGCGGTGACTTCGCCGGCGGGGTCGATGCCCATCCGGTAACTGGCGACCTTGCGCTCCGATAAATCGACACCGATGGTGCGCCGGCTGGCGCCGAACGCCACCGCCAGCGACAGCCCTACGTATCCCAATCCGACTACTGCAACCACTTCCATTTGGCACCTCGTCTGAAAAGCGTTGAATCCAGGCGGGTTTTCGACCCGTGTCTGGCCGATTCTACGGAGGGGTGCCGCCCCACCATTGAGGTGGCACAAACGGCCGTCCATTGCGGGAACCTCGAAACCTGCTGCGCGATGATCGCCACATCGGGCGCGATCTTGCGGGACATCAACGAAGCGTGCGACCAAGCTCCTTACCCTAACAAGTCTTGTTCGCCAGGAGCGCGCCATGCCCAAGCTGTCTCCATTGTTGTGTACGGTGTTGATGTCCGTGCTGCTGACCGGCTGCGGCGCCAGGTCCAGCCCCCAGCAACTGCTGGCCGAGGCGCGCCAGCTCGAGGCGCGCGGGGAAACCAGGTCGGCCATCATCAAGCTGAAAAACCTGGTCCGCGCTGCGCCCAAAGACGCCGGTGCCAGGATGGCGCTCGGGCGCTTGTACCTGGACACGGGCGACATCCTGCCGGCGGAAAAGGAAATGCGGCGCGCGCTGGACTTGGGCGTGCCGGCCACCGAGGTGTGGCCGTGGCTGGGCAAGGCACTGTTGCTGCAAGGGCAGTTCGACCAGATGCTCGAACAGATCGCTGCCGATCTGCAGCAGCCGCAGCTGCTGGCCTTGCGCGGCCACGCCCTGCTGGGCCTGCAACGCAACGACGAGGCGGCCAGGCTGTTCGCGCAGATACTGGTGCGCCATCCCGAGCATCCGGCGGCACTGATCGGGCAGGCGCGCATCGCCCTGCAGACGGCGGACCACGCGCTGGCGCTGTCCCTGGTCGAGCGGGCGCAGGCGCGTTTTCCCGATGACGTCGATGCCTGGCGCCTGAAAGGCGACCTGCTGCGCCTCAACAGCGACAACCCCGGCGCGCTGGCCGCGTATCGCCGTGCCCTGGCGTTGCATCCGGCGCTGGTGCAGGCGCACGTCGATATCGCCAGTCTGCATATCCAGTCCGGCCAGTTCGAGCAGGCGGGCAAGGAGCTGGCGATTGCCCGCAACGTCTCGCCCAACAGCCTGATGCTGATCTATACCCAGGCGCTGCTCGATTTCCGCCAGGGCAAGCTGCAATCGGCGCGCGAGCAATTGCAGCTGGTGCTGCGCGCCGCGCCCGAACACTTGCCCAGCCACTTGCTGATGGGCGTGGTGATGCGCGGCGTGGGTTCCTACCCGCAGGCGGAACAACACCTGCGCAAATTTCTCGAAGCCCACCCAGGCCAGGCTTACGCCAGCAAGCTGCTGGCCTCGGTGTTGATGCATGGCGGCGATGCCAAACAGGCACTGACGGTGATCGCACCGCTGCTCTCGAACCACGGGAAGGACCCCGAACTGCAAGCGCTGGCCGGCGAATTGTCGCTGCGGCTGCGGCGCTACGACCAGGCGGCCGCGCATTTCGAAAAGGCCAGCGCGCTGGCGCCGAACACCACCATGCTGCGAACGGCGCTGGCGATGAGCCACCTGGGCCAGGGCGACAGCGAGCGCGCCATCGCCCAGCTCGAAGAGGCGGTCAGCCTCGACGAAAAATCGTCGCGTACCGGCGTGTTGCTGGTGCTCGCGCAACTGCGCAGCAAGGACTACGACGGCGCACTGGGCACGGTGCAGCGCATGGAAAAACAGCATGCCGACAATCCGATGGTGCAAAACCTGAAAGGCGGCGTGCTGCTGATGAAGCGCAACCATGCCGGCGCGCGCGCCAGTTTCGAACGGGCGTTGGAGGCCGACCCGCTATTTCTGCCGGCGCACGACAACCTGACCCGGCTCGACCTGATCGACAAGCAGCCGGAGCGCGCGCGCAAGCGGCTGGAAAACGCGCTGGCGCGCGATCCGCGTAACCTGGACTTGATGGTGTCGCTGACCAACCTGGCCCTTTCGACCGGCCAGCCGGCGATGGCCCAGACCTGGCTGGAACGGGCGGTACGCGACTATCCCGACGATGTCGATGCCACCTTGCGGCTGGCACGATTCCTGGCGCGCGGCAACACCTTGCCGCGTGCTTTGTTATTGTTGGAAAAGCTGGCAGCCACCCATCCCGCCCACCCGCAAGTGCTGGGCCAACTGGCGCAGTTGCAGGAGCGCAGCGGCAAGCCCGACGAGGCGCTCGACAACTGGGTGCGGCTGTCCATCGTTCAACCGAATGCGGCAGATGTACAACTGCGCATTGCCGATTTGCGCACGGTCAATGGCGACTTCGACGGCGCCCACAAGGCGCTCAACAAGGTGCTGGCACCGGGCGCCCTGGCGGCCGGATCACCGGCACGCGCCCAGGCGCAAGTGGCGCAAGTGCGGCTGCTGATCCGGCAACGCGGCTGGGAGCAAGCGTTGCAAGTGGTGCACGGCTTGCAGAAGGCACAGCCGGCCGATGCCTTCGGCTACCGGTTGGAGGCCGACATCCTGCTGGCGCGCACACAATTCCTGGCGGCCGCAAAGCTGTACCAAAAGGCGTTCGACATGCAGCCGGGGGCGCCGATGCTGATCCCGCTTTACAGCGCGCTGGTGCAGGCCGGTCAGCCCCACCAGGCCCGGCAACGCATGCGGCAATGGCTGGACAGTCACAAAGACGACCGCACCACGCGCCTGTATTACGCCAACAGCCTGCTGGCCGAGCAGGATTTCGTGGCCAGCATCGCGCAGTTCGAGCACCTGCACCAGCAGTCGCCCGGCCAGGTGCTTGTGCTCAACAACCTGGCCTGGTTGTACCAGCAAATCCAGGACAGCCGCGCCTTGCCCACCGCCGAGCAGGCCTATGCCATTGCGCCGGACAACCCGGTAGTGCTCGACACCCTGGGCGCCATCCTGGCCGGGCAAGGCCAGTTGCCGCGCGCCATAGGCTACCTGAAACGCGCGGCACATTTGGCGCCGGACAACGCCGATATCCGCCGCCACCTGGAGGCCGCGCAGGCCAAAGCTGGCGTGCCTGGCCCGGTCGCCAGCCGCTGATCGCGCGTTTTTACAGTGCGCAGCGCGGGCGAACGGTTGTTCAGGTGGGCGGTCGCCGGGCTGGCGATGGCTGCGCTGGCGGCGGCGCTCTCCGTCTATCCGCTGCGCGGACACTGGCTGGCGCCGCTGCTGCTGTGCTACGTGGCCCTGCTGTGCTGGCGTCCGGCACTGTGGCTATTCCTGCTGCCGGCGCTGCTGCCGGTCGTGGACCTGGCGCCGGTGACCGGCTGGTTCTTCCTCGAAGAAATCGATCTGATCGTGCTGGCCACGCTGGCGTGCTGTTACGGCCGCCTGCAGTGCGAAAAGACCGCCCTGCCCGCCTGGGCGCCGCTGTTGCGTACCGGCGTGGCGGTGATGACAATCGCCAGCATGATCGGCTTGTGGCGCGGCTTGCAGACGTGGTCCGGCTCTGGATTCGACTTCGCGATGCTGGCTGATCCCAATGCTTTCAGCAATTACTTCAGCCCGTTCAATGCCGCGCGCATCGCCAAGGCATGGTTGTGGACACTGCTGTTGCTGCCGCTGCTACGCCGCACGGCAGGTTCGCAGCTGGAACGCCTGTCCAGCCACTTCGTGCCCGGCATGCTGGCCGGACTGCTGTTGGTGGCGACAGCAGCAGTGCGGGAACGGGTGCTGTTTCCCGGCTTGTTCAATTTGTCCACCGATTACCGCATCACCGCGCCGTTTTCCGCCATGCATACCGGCGGCGCGGCGCTCGATGGCTACCTGGCGCTGTGTGCGCCGCTGGTGGCGCTCTGGCTGCACCAGGCCCGGTGCTGGTGGCAGGCGCTGGCGGGCCTGGCGCTGCTGGGTCTGGCCTTGTACGCGGGCCTGGCGACGTTTTCGCGCGGCTTGTATGCGGCGTACGCGGTATCGCTGCTGGTGGTGGCTGCCGGGTGGTGGCAGGCGTCGGCACCGGCGACAGGCCGATCCCGCAGGCTTACGGCTGCGCTCGCCGTTTTGCTGGTGACGGCGGCGGCCCTGGCTTTTCACGACGGCTATTACGTCGAGCGGCGCTTTGCCACTACCGCCACCGACTTCGACCACCGCCGTCAGCACTGGCGCGATGTGCTGGGTATGATGGATGATGATGGCGCGACCTCGGCGCTGGGTATGGGACTCGGTACATTTCCAGCGACCTATTACTGGCGTAATCCCGGGCAGGAACTCCCGCCAAGCTACCGGTACGTCAAACAGGAGGACGATGGGCTTCCCGAGGAGACGACTCGCCAAAGTCGGTCTTACGGCAACGACATCGACGGAGGTTGCTCAAAGAGTGGCCGTATCCACGACGAGCGCACTCTCGAAGACCAGTTTCACAACAACCATCTCGACGCTAGCGGCTGTTGCGGTGGCCGCTACCACTGCGATCGCTTTTATGGCGGCCAACCTGATGACAGCCGATTCCACAGCAGCCGCTTCTTGCGGCTCTCCGCCGGCCGATACGCGGCAGGCTACGGCGAGTTGCTGCGGATCTGGCAAACCGTGCCGCTCATCGCCGGGCGCGAGTACCACCTGTCGGCGGACGTGCGCACCGCGTCACCGATGGCATTGCTGCACCTGCGACTGTGCGAACGGCAATTGCTGTATCCGATCCATTGCATCGCCGTGCCGCTGCAGCGGCGGGCCACCGGCCCGGACTGGCAGCGCCTGGCCATGAATTTCAACGCCGGCAAGCTGGGCAGCCGCGCGGCGCCGGTGCGGCTGGAGTTGGCTGTGGAGGGACAAAACGCGGTGGTCGAGGTGACCAGCGCCAGCTTGCGCCTGCTGCCCGATGACCGCGAACTGCTGCGCAATGGCGACTTTAACCAGGCTAACGATTACTGGTTCTTTTCCAGCGATCGCCACCACCTTCCCTGGCACATCAAGAATCTCGCGCTCAACCTGTATTTCGAGATGGGCGCGACAGGGCTGCTGGCCGCCCTGGTGCTGGCATTTGGCGCCGGCGCCGAACTGCTGGTTCGCGCTTTCGCGCAACGCGAGTTTGCGGCAGCGGCCTGGCTGGCAGCGCTGGCCGGCTTCCAGGTCGTGGGCTTGTTCGACAGCCTGGTCGATGTACCACGCATCGCCTTGCTGTGCATGCTGGTGGTGGGGGCGGCGTCGCTGCGGCCGTGTCAGGTCTTTCCATCGATCAGGCGGCCGGTGATGCCGGGCTCGTCCCAGCGCGGGAAAAAATAGGGGTAGAACGAGCGCTCGGATGCCTCGTGCTTTTCCATCTGGCCGCCGAATTTGCGGATTTGCTCGCCCATGTATTCGAGTTCGAGCCGTAACAGCACTGCCGGCGCGCCCACCCGGGTGCATTCGCGCTGGCCGCCAAAGTTGCGGAAACCGAGCATGCGCTTGTAAAACATGACGTGGCGCGGATTAACCTCGATCACGTAATCGGTATAGCCGTGGATGTTGCGGGCATAGATGTAGGAAATGTGGATCAACGCCGCGAACACGCGCTTGGAGACGCCTTTGTCAATGGCCAGCCGCGACGGTTCGCACAGGCGCCGGTGCTCGCCGCGCAGTTCGTCAAGCTTGTCGCGGTAGTTTTCGTCGGCAGGCAAGCCCATCTCGGTGCTGTCGAGGCACAGAGACATGGTGCCCACGGTTTCACCGCCGGTTTCGGCAGATAGCGTGATCTTGTTCGCTGACGGCGTAGTACCGGGCTCCACCGCGTAACCGCGCCAGCCATACATTTTTTTCAGCAGCAAGCTGGCGGCTTCGCGCCGCCCTTCCGAGTTGGCCATGCGAATATGAAATATTTGCTGGTCCAGCTGATGGTCGAGCAGGGCTTCGCCCTTGCCTTCTCCCACCACCAGGTCGCGCAGGTCCATTCCAGCTTCAAAAGAAATGATAGCGTCGTCATCGTGCACTTTGGGCTCCAGTCTGGTCTACCGGCCAGCACCGGCAGGGGCGCTGGGCTCATGCAGGATTCAGACAGAGCTACTTTCAAATAAGTTCCCTCAAATAAAAAAAATATTGTGGGAACTTTTTTAGAACCAGCCCTCCGGAATTACCAATATGTCGCCCGGCAACAGCATGACATTGGCTGAAATGTCGCCTTTGCGCAGCAAATCATGCAGGCGTACCGGCAGCGCCAGCCGCTGTCCATCGACAGTGCGGATGATGTTGGCTTTGTTTCCCGCCGCAAAATCGGTAATGCCACCGACCGCGATCAGCACGTCCATCAGCGACATGCCTTGCCGGTAGGCCAATGCCTGGGGCCGCGCAGCCTGGCCGATCACCCGGATCTGCTGGGCGTAAGGGCCGACGAAGCTGGTGACGATCACTGTCACCAGTGGTTGCTGGATGTATTTTTCCAGCGATTTTTCAATGTCGCGGGCTAGTTGGGTGGAAGTTTTGCCGGCGGCCTGCAAGTCTTCCACGAGCGGCGTGGTAATCTTGCCGTCCGGCCGCACCGGCACGCTCAACGACACTTCAGGGTTGCGCCAGACGTTGATGTTGAGCACGTCGCCGGCGCCGATCAGGTAATCGACCGGGGCGGCGGGCGCTTCCGGCTCCAACAGCGATGGCGCGTTGGCGCAGCCGGCCAGGGCCGCCAACAATATGAATACTCCCGCAACCTTCAAATAGCCCAGCATGATCGCCCCCGTGTCGATGTCCGGCTTCCATGATTGAGAATTCAGGCGAACTCTGCTTGATGTGCCTCAAGCGCGACGGACTTAGGAAAAATCACTGGAAACCGGCCCCTATAATCGAATTCCCTGTCCGCAGCCACTGGAGAATCCGATCATGGAGGAGTTGATTACCCAGCTCGTCTCCAGTCTCAAAGGGATCTGGAAGTACCGCTGGGCCGCGATGTCGGTGATGTGGCTGGTCGCCGTACTGGGCTGGACCAAGGTGGCCCTGTTGCCCGACGATTACCAGACCACGGCGCGCGTATTTGTCGATACCCAGAGCATCCTGAAACCATTGCTGGCCGGCATGACCAGCGTGCCCAACGTGGAACAGCAAGTGTCGATCATGAGCCGCACCCTGCTTAGCCGGCCCAATGTGGAACGGGTGATGCGCATGGTCGATCTCGACGTCAATGCCCGCACGCCCAGGGAACAGCAGCGCCAGCTGGATGAACTGATGGGCAAGATTCGCATCGGCGGCACCGCCAACTACGACATTTATACGATTACCTACAGCAATTCCAATCCGCGCCTGGTACGCGACGTGGTGCAGTCGCTGCTAACCATTTTTGTCGAGGGCAGCCTCAAGGGTAAAACCAGCGAAACCCGCAAGGCCGTGCAATTCATCGACGACCAGATCAAGGCGTACGAAGACAAACTGGTGGCGGCGGAAAATTCGGTGATGGAATTTCGCCGCAAGCACACCGGCCTGCTGCCGCGCGGCGGCGCTGATTTCAGCAGCCAGTTGCAGCAAGCTGCGGACCAGTTGAGCGCCGCCCGGCTCGAACTGGTGGAGGCACAACAGGCGCGTAATGCCATCGCCGGCCAGATCAGCGGCGACGAGCCCATCCTGTCGGTCGATCCCCATCCGGCCAGCATCGACAATCCCGAGCTCGACGGCCGGATCGCCGCGCTCAACAAGAATCTCGATGCGATGCTGCTGCAATTTACCGAGCTGCACCCGGACATCGTCGCTGCCCGCCGCCTGGTGGCGCAACTGGAGGCGCGCAAGGTTGAGGAAAGCAAGCTGCGTGCTGCCAGCGATCCCGGCCGCAACTACAGCCCGATGTTGCAGCAGCTCAAGGTGGCGCAGACCGAGGCCGAGGCCCGGGTGGCCGCTATCGGCGCCCGCGTGCAAGAGTACGAAGCGCGTCACCAGCGCCTGCTGGCCCAGGTGCACGCAGTGCCGGAGGTGGAATCGCAACTGGCCCAGCTCAACCGCGATTACCTGATCAACAAGGAAAACTACGAAAAACTGATCGGCCGGCGCGAAGCGGCCAAGCTGTCGGGCGATCTCAGCTCCACTACCGACATGATGACCTTCAAGATCATCGACCCACCCACGGTGCCGCTGACACCCAACGGCCCCAACCGGCCTTTGCTGTCCACCCTGGTGCTCGGCGGTGCTTTGCTGACTGGAATCGCCGCAGCGTTGCTGATCAGCCAGGTGCGCCCGACTTTCCTCACGCCCGGCGAGCTACGTGCGCGCACCGGTTTGTCCGTGCTGGGTACGGTGTCGATGAACTGGACCGAGCGCGAGAAAGTCAAACGCAAGCGCGCCAATGTTGCGTTCGGTTCGGCACTGGCCAGCATGTTGGTGGCCTATGGTGCGGTGCTGGCCGGCACCGCGCTGCGCTAGGAGCCGCCATGGAGCTGAGCAATTCACGGCAAGTGGCACTGGACCTGGAGCGGCTCGCCGGGCTGGGCCTGGTCACCCAGGAGGGTGGCCGGACGGCAGTGGCCGAGGACTTTCGCGCCATCAAGCGCCCGCTGCTGCGCACTGCGCGGGCCGCAACCATCGCCAACAGCAACCTGATCGTGGTCACCAGCGCCCTCCCCGGCGAAGGCAAAACATATTGTGCCGTCAACCTGGCCATGAGCATCGCCATGGAAATGGACAGCACGGTATTGCTGGTCGATGCCGATGTGGCTCGCCCGTCGGTGCTCAAGGTGCTCGGCTTGCCGCCCGGGCCCGGCCTGATGGATGTGTTACTGGGCGAACAGGCGGACTTGTCGGACGTGATTCTCAAGACCAATATCCGCACCCTGAGCGTGGTGCCGGCCGGCCGTGCGGACAAGCACGCCACCGAATTGCTGGCCAGCCGCAGCATGAGTCGTCTGCTGGCCGATATTGCCGGACGCTATGCGGACCGCATCGTCATCTTCGATTCACCGCCATTGCTGCTGACCACGGAAGCCAGCGTGCTGGCCGCCCACATGGGGCAAGTCGTGATGGTGGTCGAAGCCGAGCACACCACCCAACATGCGGTGAAGGAAGCATTGCAGCGTATCCAGCATTGCCCGAACGTCAACCTGATCTATAACAAGAGCCGCGCTACCGCCGATGCCAAATACTATGGCTACTATGATTAGACTCTCGGCGGTCGTGCTGGGTCTGCCGTTGGTGCCATCGCTGGCACACGCTGCCGACTGGACCGTGACGCCCACCGTGCGCCTGCGCGAGAGCTATACCGACAATGTCAACCTGGCGCCGGCAGAACGGGCCCAGTCCGAGCTGAGTACGGAAATCGCGCCCGGCATCGCCATTACCGCCAACGCCGGCCAGCGCTTGCAGCTGGCGCTCTCGTATGGGCTGCACAAGGTCATCTACCAGCGCCGCGCGGAGCGTATCAACCACCAGCTCGATGCCAGCGGCCATGCGCAAGTGCTGCCGGACTGGCTGTACTTCGATGCCCGCGCCAGCATCAGCCGGCAAAACATCTCCGGCTTCGGCCCGCGCCTGGTGGATCCGGTGCAGGTGACCGCCAACAGCGATACCGTGCATGCCCACAGCGCCAGCCCCTATCTGCATCACTATTTTCGCGGCCTGGCCACCGCCACGCTGCGCTACGACATGCAGCGCGTGGCCAGCGGCAGGCTCTTGAGCGTGCGCAGCGACGCGGCCCGCCTGCAACTGGTGGGCGATAACGGCGGGCGCGGCTGGAACTGGGAGCTCAATCTCGACCGCCACCATATCGACGACAGCGCGCTGGCGCCGGTCACCATGACCAATGCGGCGCTCACGCTCAGCTACCCGCTCAAGCCCCAACTGGGCGTGTTTGCCACCGGCGGGCGCGAAAAGAAGGATTATCACGCCAGCAGCAGCCAGCCCGAAGGCCAGTACTGGTCGGCGGGCGCCAACTGGACGCCGTCGCCGCGCACCCGGGTTGCAGCCAGTTATGGCAGACGCTACTTCGGCAAGACCTACAAGCTCGACGCCGCCTACCGCATGCGCAGCATGTTGTGGACGCTGAACTACGATGAAGACATCACCACCATGCATGCGCAGTTCTTCCGCGTGTCACCCGCCGGCCTTGGCGATTTTTTGTACCAGCTGTGGGAAACCAAGATCCCCGATCCGCAAAAGCGCCTGCAAAGCGTCAAGGCCTTCCTGCTGATTTCGCAACTGCTGGGCAGTGACGGCAATGTCAATTTCTTCAGTCATCGCTACTACCTGCAAAAATCGCTGCGGCTGGCGTCCGTGTACAGCGGCACCCGGGGTGCGCTGGCGTTCAATGCGTCGCGCCTGGACCGCACGGCGCAGACCAGCAGCGCGGTGGACAGCATCCTCACCGGGCCGGATGAATTGACGCTCGAGGACCGCACCCGCCAGAGCGCCTTCCAGGCCGCCTGGAACTGGCAGTTGTCGGCGCGCGCCGGCGTCACCGTAGGCGCCAGCCACAGCCGGGCCAAGTCATTGACCACGCGGCGCCAGGACCGCAACAGCGTGGTTTCGGTGCAGTGGTCGCACCGGCTGCGCAGCGGCATCGACCTCGATGTCAACCTGCGCCACAGCCGCCATGCCAGCAATGCCGGCGGTAGTTACCGCGAGAACGGCCTGGGCGCCGGCTTGACGGTGGCCTTTTGAACCTCACCCTATGACGGAGTCGCTCATGCCATCCCAGCCGCCCAGCAAACCGGTTATCGTCTGTGTCGTCGCAGCCCGGCCCAATCTGATGAAAATGGCGCCGATCCTGCGCGCGTTCGCCAAACCGGACTTTGCCGCGCGGCCGGTGCTGGTCCACACCGGCCAACATTACGACGCCGACATGGACAGCGATTTTTTCACGGCGCTCGACATCGCCGCGCCCGACTTCCGGCTCGAGGTGGGTTCGGCCAGCCACGCATGGCAGACCGCCGAAGTGATGCGCCGCTTCGAACCTGTGCTGGACCAAACGCAACCTGCCGCAGTGCTGGTGGTGGGCGATGTCAATTCCACGCTGGCCTGCGCGCTGACCGCCGCCAAGAAGGATATCCCGGTGTTCCACGTCGAGGCGGGCTTGCGCAGCCACGACCGCGCCATGCCCGAGGAAATCAACCGCGTACTCACCGACCAGGTGGCAGAACTGCTGTTTACCAGCGAGGTGAGCGGCACCAGCAACCTGCTGCGCGAAGGGATAGGCGCCGGCCGCATCCACTTCGTCGGCAACGTCATGATCGACACCCTGCGCCTGCGTCTGTCTTCTGCGCCGTCCGTGGCGCAAGTGCTGCGCGACGCCAACCTGGCCGGCTTCATCGCCGACGGTGCTCCGTATGCGCTACTGACCCTGCACCGGCCGTCGAACGTGGACGATCCGCAGCGCCTGCGTTCACTGCTGGGCACCGTGGCCCGCCTGAGCGCGGACGTGCCGGTGCTGTTCCCGCTCCACCCGCGCACCCGCGCCATGATCCACCAGCACGACCTGTCCGACCTGCTCGATGCGCCCGGGCTGGCCTGCATGCAGCCGCAACCCTACCTGGCGATGCTGGCCATGATGCAGGCGGCGCGCATGGTGCTCACCGATTCGGGCGGGGTGCAGGAGGAAACCACGGCGCTGGGCGTGCCATGCCTGACCCTGCGCGAGAACACCGAGCGGCCGATCACGGTCACCGAGGGCAGCAATGCCATCGCCGGGCGCGATCCGGCCGTGATCCTGGCGCTCTCGCGCGACATCCTGCGCTTCGGCGGCAAGGCCGGCCGGGTGCCGCAGTACTGGGACGGCCACGCAGCCGACCGCATTGCCGATGCCGTCAACACGTGGTTCGCGCAACGGCGCCGGAGGCGGCCATGACCAGCACGAATGACATGCTGCGCAATGCCATGACCATCGACGTCGAAGACTATTTCCAGGTCTCCGCCTTCGACAGCCATATCGCCCGCGCCGACTGGGACAACTGGCCGTCGCGCGTGGAGCGCAATGTCGAGCGCATCCTGGAATTGCTCGACCGCCACCACGTGCTGGCCACGTTTTTCACGCTGGGGTGGATCGCCGAACGCCATCCGGCCCTGGTGCGACAGGTGGCAGCGGCCGGTCACGAAATCGCCAGCCACGGCTACGGCCACCAGCGCGTCACGCAATTGACGCAGCCAGCATTCGCCCACGATGTCGTTCGCAGCAAGCGGCTGCTGGAAGACCTGTGCGGCCAAGCGGTCCTCGGGTATCGCGCGCCGAGCTTTTCCATCGCTGCTGGCAACCTGTGGGCGCTGGAAAGCCTGCACCGCGCCGGTTACCGCTACAGCTCCAGCATTTACCCGATCCGCCACGACCACTATGGCATGCCCGACAGCCCGCGCTTCGCCTGGCGTCCACGCGGGGAAACAGGGGTGCTGGAACTGCCAATCAGTACCGTGCGGCTGTGCGGACGCCAATGGCCGGCCGGCGGCGGCGGTTATTTCAGGCTGCTGCCGTACGCCGCCTCGCGGTGGGCGTTGCGTCAAGTCAACTTCCGCGACGAACAAGCTGGCATATTCTACTTTCACCCGTGGGAGCTCGATCCCGGCCAGCCTCGACCGGCCGGACTTGGCGCGAGAACCCGGTTTCGCCACTACCTGAACCTGCACCGGACCGCAGCGCGCCTCGAACGCCTGCTGCACGACTTCCGCTGGGGCCGCATCGACGACATCTTTTTGGGACCCGTATGACGCCGCCCCCGCTCACCGTGACCCTGATGAACGCCGCCAGCCGCCAGCGCTGGGACGAATTTGTCTTCAACCATCCCGATGCAACCTTCTTCCACCGCGCCGGCTGGCAGGACGTGATCGAGCGGCACTTCGGCCATCGCACCTGGTTCCTGGCTGCCGAGTCGAACGGCCAGATCCGTGCGATCCTGCCGCTGGCGCAAGTGAAAAGCCGGCTGTTCGGCCATACCCTGGTGTCGCTGCCGTTCTGCGTGTATGGCGGCATCGTCGCGCGCGATGCGGAAGCGGCCGAAGCGCTCGACCGCGAAGCACAGGCGCTGGCGATCCGCCTGGGCGTCGATCACCTCGAATACAGGCAACTGCAACCGCGTCACCCGGAATGGCACACGCGCAGCGTGTATGCCACCTTCCGCCGGTCGTTGCTGCCCACGCCCGAAGAAAACCTGCTGGCAATCCCGCGCAAGCAGCGCGCCATGGTCCGCAAAGGGATCGCGGGCGGATTGCGCAGCCATGTCGATCACGATACTGACCAGCTGTTCAAATGCTACGCGGCCAGCGTGCACCGCCTGGGCACCCCGGTCTTCAGCCGCCGCTATTTTGCTTTTCTTGCCGAGACCTTCAGCGACGCGTGCGAAGTGCTCAGCATCGAACATGGCGGCAAGCCGGTGAGCGCTGTGCTCAGTTTCCGCTTTCGCGACCAGATCCTGCCATATTACGGCGGCGGCGAACTGCAAGCGCGGCAACTGGCCGCCAACGACTTCATGTACTGGGAAGTGATGCGGCGCGCCTGCGAAGCGGGTTGCACCGTGTTCGACTTCGGCCGCAGCAAGGTCGGCACGGGATCGTTCGCCTTCAAGAAGAACTGGGGCTTCGAACCGCAACCGCTGCATTACGAGTGCCACATGGTGGGCGCCGCTGCGCCGCGCGACAACCAGCCGCTCAACCCGCGCTTTGCGCTGTTCATCCGCGCCTGGAAGCTGCTGCCGCGCGGCGTGGCGAATGCGCTCGGCCCCCACCTCGTGCGCCAGCTCGGATAAGCCATGCGCGATGTCCTGTTCCTCACCCACCGCATTCCATACCCGCTCAACAAGGGGGAGAAGATCCGTGCCTATCACGTGCTGCGCTACCTGCAAGCGCGTGGCCGGGTCCATCTGGGCACCTTTATCGACCATCCCGACGACGAACGCCACGCCGGCATGCTCGCTGCCGGCTGCGCCAGCTCGTGCATGATCAGGATCGCGCCCCGGCTGGCCAGGCTGCGCAGCCTGGCGGGATTGTTCACCGGCCAGGCCCTCAGCGTGCGCTATTACCTGGACCAGGAGCTGCAACGCTGGGTGCGGCAAACGCTGAACGACCACGATATCGGCGCGGTGCTGGCTTATTCCGGACCGATGGCGCAGTACGTGCCGGCCACCAGCCCCCGGCCGCTGCTGCGGCTCATGGACCTGGTCGATGTCGACTCAGAAAAATGGCGCGCTTATGGCGAGGCCGCGCGCTGGCCGCTTGCCGGCATCTATCGCCGCGAGGCGCGCCGGCTGCTGGCCTGGGAACGCCAGGTGGCACAGCGCTGCGACCACACCTTGCTGGTGTCCGGCGCGGAAGCGGCGTTGTTGCGCCGCCTGGCGCCCGAGTCGGCGCACAAGATCGATTATTTCAACCTGGGCGTGGACAGCGATTTTTATTCACCCGCGCACCGGTTCGACACGCCTTACCCGGCAGGCATCAACCTGGTATTTACCGGCGCGCTTGACTACCAGCCCAATATCGAGGCCGTGGACTGGTTCGCGCGGCGTGTCCTGCCGCACCTGCAAAGCCGTCATCCCGGCCTGATGTTTCACATCGTCGGTCTGCGCCCGGTGGCCCGCGTGCTGGGACTGTGCCGGAACGCCGGCGTGGCCGTGCATGCAAACGTGCCCGATGTGCGGCCCTACCTGCACCATGCGACGCTGGCGGTGGCGCCGTTGTCGCTGGCGCGCGGCATGCAAACCAAGGTGCTGGAAGCGATGGCGATGCAGAAGGTGGTGGTCGTCACGCCACAAGCGTTCGAAGGCATCTCGGCCCACACGCAGCAGGAGTTGATGGTGGCTCCCGACGATGGCGCTTTCATCGAGTGCATCCTCGGCGCGCTGGCCGATCCCGGCACGATGGCGGTCATGGGCGCGCGCGCCCGCCAGCGGATATTGCTGGACTATCGCTGGGAGACCAGCTTGCAGCGCCTGGGGCGACTGCTGCAAAATCATCCATTGCAAGAGCGGACATGGCAAGCCGCGTCGGCGTGCGTTTTGCGGCCGACAACATGAACGCACCCTCGGCCCGCCGCCGCCTGGGTTTGCACCCGCCGGCGCCAACCGGCACACCGTCTGCCCATCGCGCGCTGGCCTGGTGCCTGGTGCTTGCGCTGGCGGCGCTGCTGGTGCTGTATTTTGCCAGCGTACGGTCGCTGTTCGACGTCTGGATCCGTTCAGCCACGTTTGCCCACGGCTTCATCATCGCGCCGATTGCCGCCTGGCTGGTATGGCGCCAGCGCGCGCACTGGCGCCATGTGCCCATCCGGCCCGCGCTGCTGGCGTTGCCGGTGCTGGCAGCCGTCGGCGCGGGTTGGCTGCTGGCCATGGTCGCCAGCGTGCAGGTAATGCACCAGTTCTGCCTGATACTGCTGGTGATCGGCAGCGTGGTGGCAATCGGCGGGGTGGCGCTGGGCCGCGCCCTGGCTTTTCCGCTCGCCTACCTGCTGCTGGCCGTGCCGTTCGGCGAAGTGTTCATTGCGCCGCTGATCGACTTCACCACCGCTTTTTGCGTGGTGACGCTTCAAGCGCTGGGGATACCGGTGTTCAGGGAGAATAACTACCTGACCTTGCCCACCGGGACCTGGTCGGTAGTGGAAGCGTGCAGCGGCTTGCGTTACCTGATCGCCTCGCTGGCGATGGGCGCGGTGTACGCATACCTGACCTACCGCAGCACGTGGCGGCGGCTGGCATTCATCGCCGTGTCGCTGGTGGCGCCGGTGCTTGCCAACGGCATACGAGCGGCGCTGATCATTCTTCTCGGTCACTACAGCGACATGAGCCTGGCGCTGGGGGTTGACCATCTGATTTATGGCTGGGTGTTCTTCGGGCTGGTGACCCTGCTGCTGTTCTGGTGGGGTGCTCGCTGGCGTCAGCCAGAGGCGCCCGTGCCTGCCGCGCCATCTGCACCCAGGCCATCGGCATCGCCGCGCCGCCTGGCTGCGATGACCGCTGCCGTGGTGACGCTTTGCGCGATCTGGCCGGCCATCGAGCGCCTGGTGGCAGCGCGCGATACCGCCCCAGCCACCGACGTCATGGCCGGCCGCCCATTTCACCTGTCCGCGCCACCGACGCCGTGGACCGCCACGCCCATGGCGCCCACCGACTGGCATGCGCTGCACCGCGGCCTGCCACGGCGCTGGTCGGCCAACTATCACGATGGATCGGGCGCCACCGTGTCGCTGCAACTGACCTGGTACCAGCACCAGCGCCGCCGCGACGAACTGCTTTCGCCAGTGCGGCGCATGGTCGTTCCAGGCCTGCCGCGCTGGCTCGAGACGCCAGCCGGCCGACGCGACATCATTGTGGGCGGGCGGCGCATCACGGTGCAGCAAACCATCGAACAATCGGCCAACGTCAAGCTGCTGGTGTGGCGCTGGTATCGCCAGCAAGATCTGGAAACGGCCAGCCCGGTGATGCTCAAGCTGGTCATCGCCAAAAACCGGCTGCTGGGCGGCGACGATAGCGCCGCCGAAATCATCGTCGCCAGCAGCTACGACGACGAACCGGCACCAGCCGAACGCGCCATGACTGCCTTGCTGGACGCGCTGCTGCCCGCCATCGAACAGGGACTGCACCATGTCGCCGCCCCTCGATAACACGCACAACGCGGCCGCGCCGCTGATCGTGCACCTGGTGCACCGGCTCGACGTCGGCGGCCTGGAAAACGGCCTGGTCAACCTGATCAACCACTTGCCGGTGGAGCGTTACCGCCACGCCATCATCTGCCTGACCGACCACAGCGAATTTCGGCGCCGCATCCGCCGTCCCGGCGTGGAAATCATCGCCATCAACAAGCGCGAAGGCAAGGACTGGGGCCACTACCTGCGCCTGTTCCATGCGCTCAAGCGTTTGCAGCCGGCGCTGGTCCACAGCCGTAACCTGGCCAGCATGGAAGGCCAGTTGCTGGCGGCGGCAGCCGGCGTGCGCTGGCGGGTGCACGGCGAGCATGGCCGCGACTTCGATGACCTGGACGGCAGCAAACCCCGCTACCGCCTGTTGCGCCGGGCGCTCAAGCCGCTGATTGGCCAATTCATCGCTGTCAGCCGCGACCTGGAAGCCTGGCTGGTGGACGCCATTGGCGCGCGGCCGCAACTGGTCACGCACATCGGCAACGGTGTGGACAGCATGCTGTTCCACCCCAGGTTGGGGCCGCGCGCGGCAATCGGGCCGGCGGGATTCATCAGCGAACAGTGTTTTGTCATCGGCAGCGTGGGTCGCATGGCCGAGGTCAAGGACTATCCGACGCTGGCCCGCGCCTTCCTGCTGCTGACCGAAGACGACGATGCAGCGCGCGAACAACTGCGGCTGGTGATCGCCGGCGACGGCCCGGGCCGCGAGCAATGCATG
Organism: Duganella sp. Leaf61; assembly: GCF_001421905.1. NCBI lineage: Bacteria > Pseudomonadati > Pseudomonadota > Betaproteobacteria > Burkholderiales > Oxalobacteraceae > Duganella > Duganella sp. Leaf61. The sequence continues at coordinate 277,239 of NZ_LMLM01000029.1, read as the reverse complement.
GACCTGCTGTGCGACGCCGGCCTGGCGCGCCAGTCCTGGCTGCCGGGCGCGCGCGAAGACGTCGCCGCGCTGATGCGCGCCTTCGACGTGTTCGCGCTGCCGTCGCTGGCGGAAGGTACCTCGAACACCATCCTGGAAGCGATGGCCAGCGGCTTGCCAGTGGTGGCCACTGCCGTTGGCGGCACGCCCGAGCTGGTGCAAAGCGGCTGGACCGGCACCCTGGCCCCGCCCGGCGATCCGGTGCGGCTGGCGCGCGCCATCGATCCTTATTACCGCATTCCCGGCCTGGCCGCCCACCACGGCGCCTGCGGGCGCCGCCGCGTGCTGGAACATTACAGCATGGGCGCCATGGCCGCGGCCTACCTCGCGGTCTACGACCGCCTTATCCAACCTCAAACTCAAGCGCCGACGAAAGGATAGCCATGTGTGCGATTGCCGGAATTTTCGACCTGTACCGCCACGCCGAGATCGACACCGAACTGCTGCGGCACATGACCGACATCCAGCGCCACCGCGGCCCGGACGGGCGCGGCGTGCACCACGAACCGGGGCTGGGCCTGGGCCACCGGCGCCTGGCGATCATCGACCTGGCCGGTGGCCAGCAGCCGTTGTTCAACGAAAACCACACGGTGGCCGTGGTGTTCAACGGCGAGATCTATAACTTCGCGGTGCTCAAGCGCACGCTGGAGCAGTATGGCCATATCTTTCGCACCCATTGCGATACCGAGGTGATCGTCCACGCCTGGGAGCAATGGGGCGAAGCCTGCGTCGGACATTTTCGCGGCATGTTCGCGTTTGCCATATGGGACCGCAAGCAGCAGTGCGTGTTCCTGGCGCGCGACCGCCTCGGCGTCAAGCCGTTGCACTATGCGTGCCTGGCCGATGGCCAGGTGGTGTTCGCCTCCGAGATGAAAGCGCTGCTGCTGCATGCCGGCCTTCGGCGCGAACTCGATCCGCTGGCGATCGAAGAGTATTTCGCCTACGGCTACGTGGCGGAGCCGCGCACCATCTTCCGCCAGATCCGCAAGCTCGAATCCGGCCACACCCTGCTGCTGCGCAAGGGCTTCGAACCGCCGGCGCCCCGGCGCTACTGGGATGTGCCGTTCCGCGTGCATCCGGTCGCCACCGATGCCAATTACGCGGTGCACTGCGAAGAAGAATTAATGGCGCGGCTGCGCGAGGCGGTACATATCCGCATGGTGGCCGAGGTGCCGCTCGGAGCTTTCCTGTCCGGGGGCGTCGATTCCAGCGCCGTGGTGGCGATGATGGCGCAACTGTCGTCGCAGCCGGTCAACACCTGTTCGATCGCCTTCGACGACGCCCGCTTCGATGAGTCGCGCTACGCTCACCTGGTGGCGCAGCGCTACCAGACCCGCCACCACTGCCAGACCGTGCGCCAGCACGATGTCGACCTGGTGGACCAACTGGCCGGCCTGTACGACGAACCGTTCGCCGACAGTTCCGCGCTTCCCACCTACCGCGTGTGCCAGCTGGCGCGCCAGCGGGTAACGGTGGCGCTGTCGGGCGACGGCGGCGACGAAAACCTGGCCGGCTACCGCCGCTATCGCGGCCACCTGCGCGAGGAGCGCTGGCGGTCGATGCTGCCGCTGGGATTGCGCCAGCCGCTGTTCGGCACCCTGGGTCGGCTGTACCCCAAGGCCGACTGGGCCCCGCGTCCGTTACGCGCCAAGACCACCCTGCAGGCGCTGGCGCGCGACAGCGTGGAAGCCTATTTCCACACGGTGGCGATCATGAACGACACCCAGCGCCAACGCCTGTTCAGCCCTGCGCTGCACAACGCGCTGGCCGGTTATCACGCGGTCGAGGTCATGCGCCGGCATGCGGCCGAAAGCCCGGCGCAGGATGCGCTGTCGATGGTGCAGTACCTCGACCTGAAAACCTACCTGCCAGGCGACATTCTGACCAAGGTCGATCGCGCCAGCATGGCGCACGGACTCGAAGTGCGCTCGCCGCTGCTCGACCACCAGCTGGTGGAATGGTTGTCGGGACTGCCGCCGGCGTTCAAGCTGCACGGCGACAGCGGCAAGCATTTGTTCAAGCGCGCACTGGGGCCGTACCTGCCGCACGATGTGCTGTACCGCCGCAAGATGGGCTTTTCGGTACCGCTGGCCGACTGGATGCGCGGCCCGCTGCGCGCGCGCTTGCAGGCAAGTCTGGACAGTCCGCTACTGGCCGATTGCGGCTGGTTCGACCGCGCCGGCGTGCGCGAGCTGCTGGCTCGGCACCTGTCGGGCCGCAGCGACCACAGCGCGCCATTATGGTCGCTGATGATGTTCGAATCGTTCCTGCGCCAGACGGCAGCTGCGCCCTCCAGCGGCCGGCAAAGGCAGGCGGCATGAGCTGGCGTATCCTTCACATCCTCGACCATTCACTGCCGCTCCATAGCGGCTACACGTTCCGCACCGCAGCCATTTTGCGGCACCAGCGCGCGCGGGGCTGGCACACCAGCCAGTTGACGAGCGCCCGCCAGGGTGGCAGCGGCGGCGAGCACCTGGTGGACGGCTGCAACTTCTATCGCACCCGGGAGCTTGCCACCTGGTGGACGCGACTGCCGGTCCTGCGCCAGGTGGGCCTGGTAGTGGGACTGTCCCGGCGCCTGCGGCAGGTGGTGCAAAGGGAACGGCCCGACGTGCTGCACGCCCATTCGCCCGGGCTCAATGCGCTGGCCGCGCTGCGCGTCGGCCGGGCGCTGGGAATCCCGGTGGTGTACGAGATCCGCGCCTTCTGGGAAGACGCGGCCGCCGACCATGGCACCAGCCCCGCCGGCAACTTGCGCTACCGCCTCACGCGCGCGCTCGACAACTACCTGCTGCGGCGCGTCGATGCGGTCACCACCATCTGCGAGGGCCTGCGTGCGGACCTGGTCGCGCGCGGCGTGCCGGCCGCCAGGGTAACCGTAGTACCCAACGCGGTGGACCTCGAGCAGTTCGCTGCAGTGCCATCAGCAGCCGGCATGCTGGCACACCAGCTGGGACTGACGGGAAAACTGGTGATCGGCTTCATCGGTTCGTTCTACGCTTACGAGGGACTGGGGCTGCTGATCGAATCACTGCCGAAGATGCTGGCCAGCGTGCCGTCACTGCACCTGCTGCTGGTCGGCGGCGGCCCGCAAGAGGCGGCGCTGCGCGCACGCAGCGCACAACTCGGAATCGAACACCGCGTGACGTTTGCGGGCCGGGTCGAGCATGAACGGATCGCTGGCTACTATGCGCTGATCGACATCATGGTGTATCCGCGCCTGCCGATGCGGCTGACCAACCTGGTCACGCCCCTCAAGCCGCTGGAAGCGATGGCCCAGCACCGGCTGGTGGTGGCTTCCGACGTCGGCGGCCATCGCGAATTGATCGAGGATGGCAAAACCGGTCTGTTGTTCCGGGCCGGCGATGCCGACGCCCTGGCCGCCCAGGTGGTGCGCCTGCTGCGCCAGCCCGACACCTGGCCGATGATGCGCCTGCAGGCCCGCGCCTTTGTCGAGCAGCAGCGCAACTGGCCGGCCAGCGTGGCGCGTTATCGTGCGGTGTATCAGCAGTTGGCGCCACGATGACAGGCCGTCATCAAATACCGGGCTTTGCCGGCCTGCGCATTGCCCTGGTCGGGCCGCTGCCGCCCCCTTCCGGCGGCATCGCCAACCAGACCGTGCAACTGGCAGCGTTGCTGCGCGATGCCGGCGCCGAGGTGGAACTGGTGCAGGTGAACCCGCCGCACCCGCGCTGGGTGGCCAATCTGCGCGGCGTGCGCGCGCTGGTGCGACTGCCCTGCTACCTGTGGCGCCTGTGGCGCGCCGCCGGCCGCGCCCAACTGCTGCACGTGATGGCCCATTCCGGCTGGTCGTGGCACTTGTGCGCGGCGCCGGCGATCTGGATCGGTCGCCTGCGTGGCGCCGGTGTATTGGTCAACTATCGGGGCGGTGAGGCACACGCCTTTTTCGCCCGCCAGGCGGCGCTGGTCGTCCCCAGCTTGCAGCGCGCCGATGCACTGGTCGTGCCATCCGAGTTCCTGGCTGGCCTGTTCCGCCAGCGTGGCCTGGCAGCGGCCATCGTGCCCAACGTGGTGGATCTGGCCCGCTTCCACCCGGCCGGCGATTCTGACAAACCACGCGCCCACATTCTGGTTGCACGACACCTGGAAGCCGTGTACGACAACGCCAGCGCTTTGCGCGCGCTGGCGCTGCTGCTGCCCACCGTGCCGCACGCGCGCATGACGCTGTGCGGCGAAGGCCCGGAACTGGACCGCCTGCGTCAACTCGCCAGTGAGCTGGGCGTGGATCGCGCCGTGCGCTTTGCCGGCAGGAACGGCCACGAACAGATGGCGCACTTGTGCCGGCAGGCCGACCTGCTGCTCAATCCCAGCCTGGCCGACAATATGCCCAATTCGATCCTCGAAGCCTGGGCCAGCGGCGTGCCGGTGGTGAGCACGGGCGTGGGCGGCATACCGTACCTGGTGCATCATGGCGAAGACGGCTTGCTGGTGGCGCCGGGCGACAGCGCGGCGATGGCCGGCGCCATGGTGGCGCTGCTGACCGATGCCGGCAGCGCGCGCCGGCTGGCCGCCGCCGGTGCGACGCAGGCGCAACGCCACGCGTGGACGCAGGTGGCGCCGCTGCTGTCGGCGCAATATCGCCGAGTGCTCAAGCGGCCGCCATCGTCCGGTTACACCGGCTGGGTGGCGCGGCGCCTGTTTCCGTTGCAGGAATGGCTCAAGCGCCACGACAGCCACCGGTTGCTGCAAGAACTCGAACATTCGCAATGGTGGCTGGCGGAAGACCTCGAAGCGTTGCAGCTGCGCCGCTTGCAGGGCTTGCTGCGCCACGCGGGAGAACACTCGCCGTACTATCGCCGGGTGTTCGCGGAACACGGCTTCGATCCCGACAAGGTGCAGCATCGGCGCGACCTGCACTGCCTGCCGATCCTGCGCAAGGCCGACATCAACGACCATCGCAAAGATTTTTGCACCCGCGACAGCGGCACCCTGCAAAGCATGACCACCGGCGGTTCAAGCGGCGAGCCGCTGATTTTCCATGTCGGCAAAGCGCGGGTGAGTCACGACGTTGCGGCCAAGTGGCGCGCCACGCGCTGGTGGGGTGTCGATATCGGCGACCGCGAAGCGGTGATGTGGGGCTCGCCCATCGAACTGAAAGCGCAAGACTATTGGCGCGCTTGGCGCGACCGGCTGCTGCGCACCCATCTGCTGCCGGCATTCGACTTGTCGCCCGCACGGCTCGACACGTATCTCGCCAGTTTGCGCCGGCAGCGGCCGGCGATGTTGTTCGGCTATCCCTCGGTGATGTGCCTGCTGGCGCGCCATGCACGCCAGCGGCGGGTGCGGCTCGACGATCTCGGCATCAAGGTGGTGTTCGCGACGGCGGAGCGCCTGTACGAAGAACAGCGTGCGCAGCTGGCTGACGCTTTCGGTGCGCCGGTCGCCAATGGCTACGGCGGGCGCGACGCCGGCTTCCTGGCGCACGAGTGCCCGGAAGGCGGACTGCATATTTCGGCCGAAGACATCATCATCGAGATCGTCGATCAGCAGGGGCAACCGGTGCCGGACGGCGACAGCGGTGCGATCGTCGTCACCCACCTGGCCAGCGCCGATTTCCCGTTCATCCGTTACGCTACCGGCGACATCGGTGCGCTCGATACCCGGACGTGCGCTTGTGGGCGCGGCCTGCCGCTCCTCAAAAGCATCGACGGCCGAACCACCGATTTCGTGGTGGCCCGCGACGGCACCGTGATGCACGGCCTGGCGCTGATCTACATCCTGCGCGACCTGGCGCAGATCCGCGCCTTCAAGATCATCCAGGAAAGCGTGGTCCGTACGCGCATCCTGGTGGTGGCCACGCCGCAGTTACCGCTGTCACTCAAGCAGGATATCGCCGCCAAGTTCCATGCCCGGCTGGGCGCCGGAGTCAAGATCGTGATCGAACCGGTGACTGCAATTCCGGCCGAGGCGTCGGGCAAGCACCGCTACGTGGTCAGCCACGTGGCGCAACAATAAAGGATTGCCATGTTCATGATCGTCTGCTTCACGACCCTGGCGCTACCGTTGCTGCTGCCGTTCTACCTGCTGCACAAGCTGCGCCGGGTGCACTTGCTGCTGCACGACGTGCGTGACGATGTACGCGGCGGCCATGATAGTCTGTTTCGCCAATTGGAGGCTTTGCAGGGCCTGTACGTGGAATTGCAGCTCGAGCACAGCCTGCCGGCCACGCGGGGCTGGGCCGGTTCGCCGGACTTCCTGCTGGAGGTGGCGCGCCAAGTGCGCTCGGCCCGACCACGGGTGGTCGTCGAATGCAGCAGCGGTGCATCGACCGTGGTGATCGCGCGCATCCTGCAGCGCAACGGTAGCGGCAAACTCTATAGCCTCGAGCATGACGCTGATTATGCGCGCCTCACCCGTGTACAGTTGCTGCGCCACGGCCTGCAAGACTGGGCCACGGTGCTCGACGCACCGCTGGTGGCGCAGCCGCTGGGAGCTGACAACTGGCCATGGTACGACCTGGCAGTCCTGCCGAAGGATATCGCCATCGACTTGCTGGTGATCGACGGCCCACCCCAGGCCACGCATGCGCTGGCGCGCTATCCGGCCGCGCCGCTGCTGTTTCCACGCCTGGCGCCAGGCGCGATGGTGTTGCTCGACGACGCCAACCGGCCGGACGAGCAGGCGGCGCTGCGGCGTTGGGCTGCGGAGTTTCCGGCCTTGGTGCAGTCGTCGCGGCCGTGCGAAAAAGGCTGCGCCGTGCTTATCGCGCCGCAGATGCCTTGACCAGGTCTAGCACCATCCTCGCTTGCAGTGCATGCTCTGCATGATAGCGTTCCAGCCCGGCGCGCTGCCTGGCCTGGTGCAGCGCCACCGTCTGCGGCGCCAGTTCTACGCCGAAGTCCGGGTACGCTGCCACTTCGCCTTCCAGCAGGCGCGCCAAAATCAGGGCCCCGACGTTGGTGCGGTAGTGCGAGGTTTCCCAGTACCAGGTCATGGTCTCGGGCCCGCCCGCATGCGGTAACGGCTCCATGGTGATGCTGTTAAAACCCGAAAAATCGACAATCCGGGCGTCACAACCACTATCGCGGTAGCGCTGGAACATGTCGGCCAACTGGCGCTGCCATTGTTCCACGGCTGGCCATTTGCCGTTGCGATATAGCGCGTCGGCCATCATCGCGTGGGTGGGGTTGATGTACGCACGCACCTGCACCCCCGCCCGGCACGCATGCCCGACAACCTTGTCAAACTCGGCCAGTGCATCGCTGGTCGGTCCCGGTCCCCGGATGAATTCACGTATTCGGGGTATAACCGCGCGGCGCGTGCCGCCCCAGCCATCGATGCGGTCGCGCACGCACACGGCGTCGCGCTGGCCGTACAAGGCCAGACTGGAATGGCACACGGCGCCGAAGGTGCCGCGCTGCAGGCGTATCGAATCTAACGTCATGTCGGCGGTCACCGCGCGTTTGAGGTCGATCAGCTTGCGGCGCCACAGGTACCAGCGATCGGTGGCGACCACTGCGCGATCAAACTCGGTGTTGCCCACGTCCAGCGTGAAGGTTGGCGCGTCGATGCCCCATATCACGGTCGCCGGCGGGCCCACTTGCAGCGCATGCGACACCATTGCCAGCGAGTCGCCGAGCGAGGCGCCGGCCAGGCCGCCGTTGAAGACGGTGCGGCCGGTCAGCGGTGTAGCGACCGTGGGTACGCCCAGTTCGGTGCGCGAATTGCCCGCATAGAGCACCTGCGGCCGGTAGCGCGCCAGCGCATAGGTCTTGCCCCACGCAGCCAGCTTTTCACGCCCGGGCCGCAACTGCTGTACCTGGGGCGTATCCCACTGGTGGATCAGGTAGGGATCGACCTGGTAGTTGAACGCAGCCACCGCCGCGATCACGCCGGCCGAGGTGAGGCCGAACAGCGCCAGGTAACGGCGCCAGTGGGCAGCGGAATAGTTGGCCATGGTCAGAACTGGAAGTAGAGGAATTCGCTGACGCGGTTCATGCTGAACGCGCAACCGAGGAACAACGCTGCCAGCCCGAGGCTCCAGGCGCGGTTTGGCCGCCAGTGCCAACGGCCGGCGGAACCGGCAAACCGCTCCAGGGCCGGCCCGTAGCGGCGGAAAATCTGCTGGGTATTTGGTGCATACCAGGCTACCACGCAGGCAACAACCAGGGTCGGCACGCCGATGCCGCTGAAATCGATCCAGCGGATCCCTGAAAACGTCACATCGATGGACTGCACACCGCCGCCATATGCCGCCAGCCCGCGCGGCAGCGCGATGCCATTGGCGCCGAACATGGCGCCAATGATGTCGGCGGCGGTGGCCAGGTCCGGCGCGCGAAACACCACCCAGGCCAGCATTACCGCCAGAAACGTCAGTGCCCGCCCCCACCAGCGCGGCGCCTGTGCACCAGTCCACGATCGCCAGCCGAGGTGCAGCACCAGAAACAGCCCGTGTAATCCGCCCCATACGACGAAGGTCCAGCCGGCGCCGTGCCACAGGCCGCCGAGCAGCATGGTCGCCATCAGATTGCGGTAGCGGCGTAGCAGGCCGGCGCGGTTGCCACCCAACGGCACGTACAGATAGTCGCGCAGAAAGCGCGACAAGGTCATGTGCCAGCGGCGCCAGAATTCGGCGATGTCGCGAGCCTGGTAAGGCGAATGGAAATTGAGCGGCAGCCGCACGCCGAACAGGCGCGACAAACCGATTGCCATGTCCGAGTAGCCGGAAAAATCGAAGTACAGCTGCATGGTGTAAGCCAGCGCCCCGATCCACGCCTCGACCAGTTGCGGCGCAGCGCCCGGCGCGAACACGGGCCCCACCAGCACCGACAGCGGATCGGCCAATAACACCTTCTTGGCCAGGCCGATGACGAAGATGGACGTCCCCACGGCGAAATCGGCGGCATTGGGCCGGCAGCGGCTGGCGAATTGCGGCATCATTTCCTTGTGATGCAGGACCGGACCGGCGATCAGGTGCGGGAAATAGCTGACGAACAGCGTGTAATGCACGAACCGGTATTCGCCAGCCAGCCCGCGATAGCAATCGACCAGGAAGGCGACCTGGGTAAAGGTAAAGAACGAGATACCGATGGGCAGGATGATCTGCCAGCCCTGCAGATGGCCGCCGCTCACCGCGTTGACGCTGTCGATAAAAAAATTGGCATATTTATAGTGCGCCAGCAGTGCCAGGTTGGTCGCCAGTGCACCGATCAGCCACTGCTTGCGGCGCGCCTGCGCCGCAAGGATGCGCAAGCCGCACCAGTAGTTGAAGACAATGGACGCCAGCAGCAACGGCAGGTAGCGGCTGTCCCAGTAGCCATAGAAAAACAGCGACATCAGCGCCAGCCAGCCGACGATCCACTGCGGCCGCCAGCGCGCCAGCAGCAGGTAGCCGGCCAGCACCACCGGCAGGTACAGGAACAGGAAGCTGAACGAATTAAACAGCACGGCGCTCTGCCGGCAAGGCGGGCGAATTTTCGCTCACCTCTGCGAGCAGCCCGGCGTAACAATCGGCCAATTGCTGCGCCACCCGCCGCCAGGTGAATTGCTCGACCAGCGCGCTCACCGCCGCCCGCTCCGGTGGGCAGTTGATGAAGCCATCGAGCGCCGCGCGCCAGGCCGGCATGTCGTCGGCACGCAGCTGGCGCAGGGCGAAGCCGCTGTCCGGCAACTGGAGCGCGCTGGCGCGCGTCATCACCGCCGGGGTACCGGCGGCCAGCGCTTCAAGCACCACCAGCGGAAACACCTCGCCCTGGCTGGGCAACGCCAAAGCGGCAGCAGCGGCGTAGGCGCTGGCCAGCAGCGGGTTGTCATGCGCCAGCGCGCCGAGCCAGTGCACGTTGGGACAGTCCAGCAATTGCCGCAGGTAGTCGCGGTGCTGCGGCTGGGCGCAGCCGGCCAGCACCACGTTGATACTCGCACTGCCCAACGCCTGGGCCAGCGCCAGCTGGTTCTTGTATGGAGAGATGGCGCCCGCCATCAGCACGAACGGTCCGCCGATACCCGTGTGGCGGAAGAACAAGCTGGAATCGGCCTCGAAGAAGCGCCGGTCCACGCCGTTGGGCAGCACCCGGATCTTGTGCGGATCGGTGCGAAACGCTGCGACGATGGCGGTACGCTCGGCGGTGCCGAGCGCGATCACCCGTTGCGCCAGTTGCAAGGCGCGCTTGGTCTGGGCGTAGCTGGTTTGAACATTCCAGGCGGTGAGGCGACCGGCCAGGCGGTCCGCAAACCGGGCGCAGGCACCGCTCGATCGGTCCCAGGCCGGTGGCAGCAAGGCAGAAAGCACCACCGGCACCCCCATCTCCGCCGCTGTCTCGACGATGCGGTAGTTGCCATTGATGGCGGAGAACACGTGAATCACGTCGTACTCGTCGAGCCGGTGCCGGTGCGGGTCCACCAGTTCCGCTTGCACGCCGGCTTGCACCAGGGCGTCGAGCGTGGCGCGCAACTGCACCTGCAAACCGCCTTCGCGCTGGAACAACATGGGATACGACAGCAGACCGACACGCATAATCATCCTTTGACGTTAGGGCCGCCAGGCCAGCACCTTGCGGCCGGCATTGCGGCATTCATCGGCCAGCTCGTGCCTGACCAGCACTACCGCCAGCAACCACAGCACCGCGCAGCTGGCGGCGGCGGCTGGCAATTGCAGCCAGGTGACGTCGATGCTCAGTGCCGCCAGCGCCGGTCCCGCCAGGCACACCAGCGCGATTGCCGCGCTCTTGCGCACCGCCGCCAGCAATGGCTGCCACCGCACACCGCAAAGCCGGTGCAGGGCCCGATACGTAAGCCAGCTGCGAAATACCGCACCCGCCGCCACCGCCCACGCCACCCACAGCAATCCGAACGGCGCCGCCAGCAACAGCGCGGCAATCCGCAGCGGTACGGCCGTCGCGTCGAGGCGGGCCTGGGCGCCTACCTCGCCCATGGCCACCAGAAGGTAGCGCGCCATGCCGAACACGCTGTAGAGCGCCACGCCGATGCAGATCACGCGTATCAACGGCACTGCCGCGTCCCACTGGTCGCCGTACAGCGCCCGCACGATGGCCGGCGCCAGCAGTGCCACGAATCCGAAGAACGGCCAGGCCAGCGCGGTAACATAGCTGGCCGTCAATAGAAACGCCGCGCTCATGTCGCCCCCCTGCCGCGCACGCGCCGCGTACAACGGAAAGATTACCGGCGACACCGCCGCCGTCACCATCTGGTTGAACACATTGATCACGCCCATCGCCTTGCCGAAAATGCCCACCTCGGCCACGCCGATCAGCTTGCCGATCACGAGGTCCGGCGCGGCCACACCCGCCTCGTCGATCACGGTACCGCCCGTGGCCACCGAACCGAAGCGCCAGATCGCGCCGATGCCGCGCCAGCCTGGTAGCCACGGCAACTCGGCTGGCCGGCAGCACACGCTGGCCAGTAACCCCGCCGCCGCGCCGGCCAGCGCGCCCCACACCAGGCTCAAATACCCAAATCCCAGCCATGCCAGCCACACGCCGCACATTAGTTGCGCCACCGTCTGGCTCAGGTTGATGGCAAAGATGGCCGCGAACCGCAGTTGCCGCCGCAGGCAAGGCAAGGCCAGCGCGCTGAAAGGCAGCAAAACAAAATTGACAGCCAGCAGTTGCACGACCGTTTGCAGCCGTGGTTCGTGGTAAAACCAGGCCGCCAGCGGGCCGGCGGCAAACACCAGCGCGGCCAGCAGCCAACCTACCAGCATGCTCATGCCGAGCGCGGCGCGCAGCTTGGTGCGATCGAGCTGCTTTTCCTGCACCAGATAAGCGCCCACGCCGAAGTCGCGCACCACATGAACCAGCCCGGCCAGCACCGCGCCGATCGCATACAGCCCCACGTCCGCTGGCGTCAGCAGGCGTGCCAGCACCATTGCGCCTGCCGTATTCAATAGCAGCAGCGTGTATTTTTCCGAGAACGACGCCAGGAACGACAGGCGTGCGCGGCCGGCGCTACCGTTATCAAGCGAGATCGGCATAAAAGTCCCGCACCAGCTGCCCCACCACGTCCACGCTGTAGCGCGCTTGCGCCTCGGCCCGTCCTTGTGCCCCCATGCGGGCGCGGCGCGCCGGATCGCCCAGCAAGGCGGCGATGGCCGGTACCGCCGGTTTCAGATTGCCGCGCGCCACCAGCAAACCGGCCGCACTGCCGCGCAGGACGTCGGCATTGCCCGGCACATCGGTCGCCACCACCGGCACGCCGCACGCCATTGCCTCCACCGTGGCGATGCCGAAGCCCTCGTTGCGGCTGAGCAGCAGGTGCAGGTCGAAAGCCGGCATCAAGGCGGCCACATCATCGACAAAGCCGGTGAATACAACCTGTCCGGACAGCCCCATGCGTGCCGCTTGTGCCCGCAGCGAAGCTTCCAACGGCCCTTGCCCGGCCAGCACCAGGCACAGGTCGGGAAAACGCTTGCGCAGCATCCCAAACAGGGCCAGTACAGACTCTGGCTGCTTTTGCGGCGACAGGCGCGCCACCGAGCCGAGCACCAGCGCGTCGTGCGGCAGGCCCCAGCGCAGGCGCGCGATGCGGCGGGCGGCGGCGCTGGGCCGAAAGCGCGCCGTATCGACGGGGTTGGGGATCACGGCCAGCCGTATACCGCGTGGAAGATAAGGCTGGTAGATCGCCAGAAAATGCTCCATGGCCGATGTCGAGACCGCGTACACGCCGCGCACGCCGGCAAATGCCTGCACCAAAAGCGGGTGCTGCCAGCGGCCGAACGCGGCTGGCGGAAAAGCGTTGTGGACGCTGATCACGGTGGGCAAGCCGCAGTGCGCGGCCAGCCACAGCACCGAGGCGCCGTAATTGGTCCAGCAAAATGCGACATGGACCAGCTTGGCCCTGAACGCATTCATACGGCTCGCTGCCAGCCAGCGGGCGCGCCACAGTTGCCGGCGTCGTCCCGGCCATGTTTCGAGAAAGTCAGGTGGATCGAACACTGCAACGCCGATCTGCTCAGCGGCCAGGCGTTGCGACCAGGCATCGAGACCCGCGAACGGGCGCAGCGCCAGGGTGGCCGCATGGCCGTTCTGCTGCAGATAGCGTACCTCCTGCGCCATGCGCAATTCCATGCCACCTAACTCGCCGGAATAACTGGTGACCAGTACCGACCGCGCCGCTGGACGGCCACCACGACAGGCCTCGCTGACATAGCCTTTTAGATAGGCCAGGTCCCAGCGTGCGCGCAGCAACGTATCGCGGTCACGCCGCAACCAGGCCAGCGCGCAGCTGCCCAGTGCGGCCAGATATTGACGCCACATCCAGCGCGGCACCCCGGCCAGCTCGGGGAAGGCGCCGGGACAGTCCTGCCGATACTTGCCGCGCCCGAAGCGGCGCGCTTTTTGCAGCACGTATCCGAGTTGCAGCTGGGGGGGGCGGATATGGTGGGCCACGCGCGGCCCCGGGCTGTGCCAGCTGCGCTGGCCGGCCAGCGCTACTCGCCGCACGAACTCGGTCTCACTGCCCATCGCATAGTCGCCGCCGGACGGGCCAACCGAGGCCTCGAAGCGGTGGCCGGCCAGGAATACCGTTGCGCGCACCGCCATATTGGCGCCCCAGACCAGGCCCGGGAACACAGGGCCTTCCGACAAATCGGCAGCGGTCAGACCGTAGGTCAGGCCGGTGGGGACCAGCCGCAGCAGCCAGTCGGGAGGCGTCTCCACCCAATCGGGCGTGATGGCACCGCCGAATACGGCGTAGCCGGGCTGCTCGCGTGCCACCATTTCCCATTGTTGCAACCAGTCGGGTGCAGGGCTGGCGTCGTCGTCGGTGAAGATGAACAGGTCGCTTTCCGACGCGGTGGGCAGCAAAACGTCAAGGGCGGTATTGAGGGCGCGGTTCTTGCCCCGTTGCGGTTCGTGCAGCAGGCGCAGCGGCAGGCGATCGGCGTGGCTGGCGACAATCGCCGCCGTGTCGTCGGTGCTGCCGTTGTCGATGACCAGCAGTTGCCACGGCTGGGCGGGTGCACGCAACCGTTGGTAGGCGGCCAGCACCTGTGGCAGCGTGGCAGCCCCATCATAAGTCGCCATGAGAACAGTCAACAAGGGCGCCGCTCCTCTGCTCTAAGATTGCCGGACGTACTTACCGGAAATAAGCAGTGTAATGACTGGCTCAACCGCTCATTTGCGCCACATCAACGACTGCCCGCCCCTCCCCATGCGCGACATCCTCGTCACCCTGATCGTGTTTGCCAGCCTGCCGTTGATCGTCCGCAACCCCGTCAACGGCGTGCTGATGTGGGTCTGGATCAGCGTGATGAATCCGCACACCCAGGGCTGGGGCTTCGCCACCACCTTTCCCTTTGCCATGATCGTCGGCGTGGCCACCCTGTTCAGCGTGGCCATCACGCGCCAGCCGAAGACCTTGCCTGCGTCAAACATCACCTTCATCCTGATCGCTTTTATCCTGTGGATGAACGTGACCACGCTGTTTGCCATTTTTCCCGAAGCCTCGATGGTGCAATGGGGCAAAGTCATGAAGATCATGTTGATGAGCCTGGTAACCATGATGGTGATCCGCACCCGCGAAGATATCCAGCGCATGGTCTGGGTGCTGACCTTGTCGCTGGGCTTCTACGGCGTAAAAGGCGGTATCTTTACCGTGCGCAGCGGTGGTCAGGACCGGGTGTGGGGGCCGGTGGGTACCTTCATCGGCGACAACAATTCGCTGGCGCTGGCGTTGATCATGACCATCCCGCTGATGCGCTACCTGCAACAGACCACCGACCGCCGCTGGGTGTGGCACGCGCTGACGGCCATGATGCTGCTGTCGGCGCTGGCGGCATTGGGTTCCTACTCGCGCGGCGGCTTGCTGGCGATCGGCGCCATGGTGATTTACATGTGGCTGCAAAGCCACAACAAGCTGGTGACCGGGATGCTGATCATGCTGCTCACCCCGCTGGCGCTGCTGTTCATGCCCGAGCGCTGGAGTGAACGCATGGACAGCATCGGCGACTACCAGAACGACGGTTCGGCCCTGGGACGCATCAATGCCTGGCACATGGCGTACAACCTGGCCAGGGATCGCTTCTTCGGCGGCGGTTACGAGGTGTCCGAAGCGTCCGTATTCCTCCTGTACGCGCCCGATCCCAAGGCCATCCACGCCGCCCACAGCATCTATTTCCAGGCGCTGGGCGAGCATGGTTTTGTGGGCCTGTTCATCTACCTGTTGCTGGGTTGGCAAACCTGGCGCTCGGCCTCTTGGATCGTGCGCCACAGCGAAGGTATTGCAGACCTGGCCTGGGCCGGCCACCTGGCCCGTATGATGCAGGCCAGCCTGGCCGGGTTTGCTGTCGGTGGCGCCTTCCTCAGCCTGTTGTATTACGACGTACCGTATTACCTGATAGCGGTGGTGGTTGCCACCCGTATCGAGGTGGCGCGGTATCGCGCGCAGGCGCCTGTCGCACTGCCGACTCCTGCTCTTACACTGGAGCGTGCCCGATGACCGGCGACCTGTCGCTGCTGATGTACCACCGCGTGCTGCCGGCAACCGATCCGCTGCTGCCCGGCACTCCGGACCAGCCCACGTTCGCCCGGCAGCTGCGCTTGGTGAAGCGCTGGTTCCGGGTGCTGCCGCTGCCGCAGGCGCTCGACCTGCTGGACCGGCATCGCCTGCCCGCGCGCGCGCTGGCCATCACCTTCGACGACGGCTACGCCGACAACGCCGAACTGGCGCTGCCGGTCCTGCAAGACCTGGGCTTGTCCGCCACCTTTTTTATCGCCAGCGCCTACCTGGACGGCGGCCGGATGTGGAACGACGCCATCATCGACCATGTGCGGCAAGCGCCAGCCGGCATGCTCGACGGCGGCAGCGCCGGCCTGGGACTGCTGCCCGTGCACACGCCCGCCCTGCGCTGCCAGGCCATCGCGCAAATGCTGGCGGCGCTCAAGTACCGGCCGTTCGGCGAGCGCCAGGCCATCGCCGACCAGTTGGCGCCGCCCCGCGCAGCGCCGTTGATGATGACCTCGCACCAGGTCGCACAACTGCACCGCGCCGGCATGACCATCGGCGGCCATACCCATAACCATCCGATCCTGGTCACGCTGAACGATGCGGCAGCACGCCAAGACATCGCAGAAAACCGCCAACGCCTCGAGCAACTGACCGGCGACCCGGTCGATTTGTTCGCCTACCCCAACGGCAAGCCAGGCGCCGACTTCGACGACCGCCATCCGCCCCTGCTGCGCGACCTGGGTTTCCGTGCCGCAGTCACCACCAGCCCCGGCATTACCCGCGCAGGCACCGACCGCCTGCTTCTGCCGCGCTACACGCCGTGGCAAGCCGACAGCCCGCGTTTTTTATTGGGGTTGCTGATGAACCGGCGCCGATCAAGCCCTCAACAGTGATAGGCCAGGGCCGCGTGGGCGGTGCCGGGAACCTCCGCGCGCTGCGCGCTTTGCACGCGCAGCCACTGCTCCAGCATCATCAACACCCACACCATGGTGCCGTGATACGCCGGATGCTCGTGCACCATCCTGCCGGTCAGCGCATCGATAAAGCTGGTACGCACGATGCGGCGCGATTTGAGGTCGCTCAGGCTGTCGTAGGCCAGCGCGCGCAGGCCCGCATGCTCTTGCAGCCAGAGGCCGAACGGCAGGCCGAAACCGTGCTTGCGCTTGCGGACGATGGCGCGCGGCAGGTGATCGGCCAGCGCCTGCTTGAAAAAATGCCGCAACTGCGTGCCACGCAGCTTGGCTTCCGGGGCCAGGCGGGCGGAGAATTCCAGCATGGCGTCGGACAGGAACGGAAACGCCACTTCCACCCCGGCCAGCTCGCACGCGTGGCGTACCTTGGGCAGGTCGTTGTCGGCCAGCGTAAAACGCAGGTCGAGCGCCTGCATGCGGTTGATTTGCGCGATCGCGTCGGCCTGCCAGTAGCAGGCGTCGAGTTCCGCTTGCGGCAGCGTCGTGTCGATCCGCGCCAGAAATTCGGTAGTCAGCACTTCGATGGGGCCGTAGCGGCGCAGCAGGTTGTAAGTCTCCAGCCGGGCCGGCATGGTGACCAGCGCCTGGTCCACGTAGCTGCGCGCCTTGCGCAACGGCGCCACATCGAGTCCGCCCAGGGCGCCGAACAGCAGCGGCTCGAGCAGCAACTGCCGACACGCCGACGGCAACCGCTCGTAGCGCGCGAACACCGCCTGCCGCGCATAGCGCTCGTTGCCGCCGAATAGCTCGTCGCCGCCGTCGCCGCCGATCATGCGGGTGACGCCATCGGCAGCCGCCATGCGCGCGCAAAAATAGACAGGCACCAGCGACGCGTTGCCGAACGGCTGGTCGCACGCGGCGGCCAGCCGTGGCACGGCTGCCACCACGTCGTCGGCGGTGACATAATATTCGTGGTGGTCGGTGTCGAAATGATGGGCGGCCAGGCGCGCGTACTGCATTTCGTCGTAGCCCGGCACATCGAAGCCGATCGAATAGGTTTGGGGGCGCCCATCGCGCACCTGGCCCAGGATGCCGGCCAGGGTCGAGCTGTCGGTGCCGCCGCTGAGGAAGGCGCCCACCTTGCCTTGGCCCGATGCCGCGCGCACCGCGTCCTGCAAGATGGCGCGAAATTCCTGCTTGCGCCCGGCGAACGGCGGGCGATTCTGCTCGTCGAAGCGCAGACGCCAGTAGCTGGCGCGCGTGGCCTTGCCATGTCGGTACAGCAGGTACTCGCCCGGTAGCAGGCGTGCCTGCCCCGTAAGCGCCGTGTGCGGCGCCGGTATCATGTGGAAATGCAGGTAGTGGTATAACGCCTGCGGATCGGCCGCGCGCGCGGCGTCGGGATGGCTTAGCAAGGCCGCCGCCGATGATCCGAACAACAGCCCGTGCGGCGTGAGCTGGTACAGCAGCGGCAGCGACCCGCAACGGTCCACTGCCAGGCATACGTGGCCGGCCACGGTATCGACCATCGCCAGCGCAAACGCGCCGGACAGCGACTGGCAGGCCTGCGGACCACTTGTCTGCCACAACTGCGCCAACCGTTCGGCCACGCGATCCGCGCGGTCGCCCAGCATGGGCCGGCCCCACAGCGCTACCAGCAAACCCTCGCGCCGGTACAGATGGCAGGCGCCGTCCGGCGCCGCCACTGCCACTGCGCCGGACTGCGCTTGCAGCGTATCGAGTTCCGTGCCGCTGGTGGTCAGGCGCGTCCCCATCGCGCTTATGACGTCTGCCACAGCGTCCTGCGCCCTGTCATAAAAGCCGCACAAACCGCTCATACCAGCACCTCCAGCGGGGCGGGATGTCCGAGAAAGGCCGTGGGACTGGCGGTCAAGCCATAGGCGCCGGACTGGAATACCACCACCAGGTCGCCCGGTTCGGCGCGTGCAAGCTCCATGCGCTCGGCCAGCAGATCGAGCGGCGTGCACAGGGGGCCGACCACGGTGACCGTCTCGCGTGCGTCGCCGGCGATGCGGTTGCCGATCGCCACCGGGTAGTTCTTGCGCAGCACCTGGCCGAAATTGCCCGATGCCGCCAGGTGGTGGTGCATGCCACCGTCCGTGACCAGGAACACCTGGCCATGCGACAGCTTGCGCTCGATCACCCGGCACACGTAAACGCCTGCCTCGGCCACCACGTAGCGGCCCAGTTCCAGCACCAGCCGGGTATCGGGCCACTCGCTGCGCAGCAGCTCGACCAGCGGATGCAGCCCCTGCGCCACAGCGTGCAAGTCGAGCGGGCGCTCACCCGGAAAATACGGCACACCGAAGCCGCCGCCGATATTGAGCACGCGCACCGGCGACGGTGCGTGCTCGGCCAGTTCGAGCCCCAGCACCACGCAGGCGTGCTGGGCTTCGCAAATCGCCGCCGCCGACAGGTTTTGCGCACCGCAGAACAGGTGGAATCCGTAAAAATCCAGCCCCAGGCGCGCGATCCGGCGCAGCATGGCCGGTACTTTTTCCGCATCGACGCCGAACTGGTGCGCGCCGCCGGCCATCTTCATGCCAGCTTGCTTGAGTTCGAAATCGGGATTGACCCGCACCGCCACCCGGGGCGTGATACCCAGCAGGTCGCCGGCAGCCAGCACGCGGTTCATCTCCTCCTCCGATTCGAGGTGGATCAGCACGCCCGCCGCGACGGCGCTGCGCAATTCGCTCGCGCGCTTGCCGGGACCGGCAAAGCTGATGCTGTGCGGCGCCATGCCGGTATCGAGCGCGGTTTTCATCTCGCCGGCAGAAGCGACATCGAATCCGTCCACCAGCGTTGCCAGCAATTGTGCCACGGCCGGCATCGGATTGGCCTTCAGTGCGTAATGCAGGTGCACCCCGGCTGGCAGTTCGCTGCGCAGCAGCGCCACGCGCGAAGCGATGTGGCTGCGTTCATACGCGTAGAACGGCGTACGCCCCACGCGCTCGGCCAGGCGGGACAAGGTCACGCCGCCGATCTGCAAGCTGTCTTCCTGCACCGGGAACTGGCGCTGCGGCGCGTGACGGGCCGGCGCAAACTGGTCCAGCAAGGCGGCGGTCATGACGCCACCTGCTCGGCAGCGCGTACGCCGGCGGCCAACTCGGTAGCGATGCACACCCGATCGAGCTTGCCGTTGGGGTTGCGCGGCAGCGGCTCGTCGCGCAGTTCGATCTGCAACGGCACCATGTAGGAAGGCAGCGTGCGCCGGCAGGCGGCCAGCAGTTCGGCTTCGCCCGTATCGATACCAGCTTTGAGGCACACCACCAGCGCAATCGATTGGCCCAGCAGCGGATGCGGCATGCCGATCGCCACCGCCTCGGCCACCAGCCCGGTGTCGTACACCACCTCTTCGACCTCGGACGGGCTGACGCGGTAGCCGGACGTCTTGATCATGTCGTCGCTGCGGCCGATAAAGTACAGGAAACCTTCGGTATCGAGGCGCACGGTATCGCCCGACCACACGGCCATTTCCGGCAACGGCAGGCCGCCGGTCGGATCGCGCAACGGCCGGAAGCGCTGCGCGGTGCGGGCCGGGTCGTTCCAGTACCCGAGCGACACCAGCGCACCGCGATGCACCAGTTCTCCCGGCTCGTCGGGCGCGCAGCGGCTGCCGTCGGGCCGCAGCACCAGGATCTCGGCATTGGGAATGGCCTTGCCGATGGAGTCGGGCCGGCGCCCCAGCTCCTCCGGCGGCAGGTACGTGGACCGGAAGGCTTCGGTCAGGCCGTACATCAGGTACACGCGGCTGCGCGGCAGCGCCGCCTGCAGCGCCTGCAAGGTACTGCGCTGCATGACACCGCCCGAGTTGGTGATGTAGCGCAGGTGGCGGGCATTGCTCCATCCGAGCGCCGCCAGCTGGATCCACAGCGGCGGCACCGCCGCCAGGCCCGTGATGCGCTCGCGCGCCACGGTCTCGATGACGTCGCGCACCAGCAGGTGGTTTTGCAGCACGGCGCACGCGCCCACTGCAAACGCGGTGGTCAGCTGGCTCAGGCCATAGTCAAAGCTGAGCGGCAGCACGCACAGGATGCGGTCCTCGGGCACATTGTGCAGGTAGGCGGAGACGCTCAGCGCGCCCGCCACCAGGTTGCGGTGCGAGAGCACCACGCCCTTGGGCCGGCCGGTGCTGCCGGATGTGTACAGGATGGCCGCCATGTCGGCGTCGATCACGGCGTGTGGCGCGCGCGGGCTGGAACCCTGCATCGCCGCCTGCCAGCCCAGCAAGCGCACGCCCTCCACCGGCCCCATGCCTGCCAGCGGACCGGCCAGGACCACCGTATGCAGATCGGGGCACTTTGCCAGTTCGCCGTCCATGGCCAACGTGGCCAGCCGTTCGGGCGATGTCACCAGCAGCCGCACATTGCAGTCGCGCAGGATGTGCATGACCTGCGCCGTCTTGAGCACCGGGTTGACCGGCACAAACACCAGGCCCGCTGCGGCCGCACCGAACATCGCCACCACGGCCTCTTCGCGCTTTTCCAGGTACACGGCCACCCGCTCGCCGCGCGCCAGACCGGCGCCCAGCCAGGCATCTGCGGCCACCTTTACCTGGCCGGCCAGCACATCGTAAGTGAGCACGTCGCCGTCGTGCGCAAGCGCGTGGCGCTGCGGCATGCGGTATGCGGATTGGTAAATCAGATCATGCAGGAGTTGTGGCACGAGTTGCGGAACGATTGGCGTCATGGCGGCGGTCCTGTCGAGAGAAAGGTTCCAAGTCCTCCATGATCGAAACAAATCGTCAGCGCGCTGTTGACCCAGATCAAAGGCCGCGTCCGCTTGTGCGGGCGCAAGCCACAAGCGGCGGGGCCAGTGTCTAATCGCGGTTTCCCCGTGTTGGAATTCCTCATGGCAACTAACCTGCGACAGACGCTAGCCCAGATGGGCTGGCAAAACGCGGCCCTGTACTGGCTAGCACGTGTGCTGGCGCGGGCCAGTGGCGGCCGCTGGCGTATCCATCGCTACCATTTCGTGGCGCAGTACCTTGGTGAGACATCCGTGATCGGCGCGCGCGGACGCGATATCGAGATTCTCCCGCACGATCCGCAGGCTGCACTGCCGCCCGGCTATCCCCGTGCGGCCCGGGTGGTGGCGGCGCGCCATGCCCAGGGCGCCCGCAGCCTGCAGGCTTGGCGCCATGGCCGGCTGGCGGGTTTTCTGTGGCTGGTCCACGGGGCTTACCACGAAGACGAAGTGCGCGCGCGCTTCGAGTTGGCCTCGCCACACTCCTGCTGGGACTTCGATGTGTGGATCGCGCCCGAGCAGCGGCTGGGACTGACATTCGCCCGCCTGTGGGATGCAGCCCGCGCGCAACTGCGCCAGCACGGTACGCACTGGACTTGCAGCCGCATCTCCGCCTTCAATCCGGGCTCGCTGCGCGCCCATGCCGGGCTGGGACCGGGCCTGACACCGCTTGGCTCCGCGTTGTTCATCTGCTGCGACGGCTGGCAATGGATGTTTTCCAGCGTGGCCCCGCGTTTTCATCTATCGCGCACGCCGTCGTCGTTCCCCCGTCTGACCTTCGATACCGGCGCAGTGTCCTTACCCACCAGGGAGCACTCATGAACAATCTCGAAAACCAGGTCTGCGACGTCTTGCGCGGCACGCTGGGCCTGGGCAAGATGCCGCTGTCGGCCGACTCGCCGTTGCTGGGCGCCTTGCCGCAACTCGACTCGATGGCCGTGCTGGCGCTGTTGACAGCACTCGAAGAATACTTCGGCATCGCCATCCTCGACGATGAAATCAGCGCCCGCCATTTCGCCACGGTGGGCACACTGACGGACTTCGTGCAGTCCAAGCGGCCGTGAGCGCGCAAACGTTCTTCCTGCCGTCGGGTAACGCCGGCCCGGGCCAGCGCTTTTGCCTGCACCACGCCGCCATTCCGGCAGTGGCCGCACGCGGCGCCATCGTCTATATCCATCCGTTTGCAGAAGAAATGAACAAGAGCCGACGCATGGCGGCGTTGCAAGCACGCGCGTTTGCCGGTGCTGGCTTCCACGTGCTGCACATCGACCTGTATGGCTGCGGCGACAGCAGCGGCGATTTTGCCGATGCACGCTGGGAATTGTGGCGCGAGGACGTGGCCCTGGCCGCCCACTGGCTGCGCGACAGCTTTCCCGGTCCGCTGACCCTGTGGGGCCTGCGCCTGGGCACCCTGCTGGCGCTCGACTGCGCCCACCGCCTGCGTCCGGACGGTCTGCTGCTGTGGCAAGCAGTGGTGAGCGGTCAGGCGCACCTGCACCAGTTCGCGCGCCTGCAAACCGCCGCGCGCCTGTTAGGCGGCGACACTGCGCCGGGTGCAGACAGCCACGACATCGCCGGCTACTCCATCGCCCCAGCGCTGGCCGATGCCATGCGCAGGCAGGAAGCGCCGCCGCTGCCACCAGCGTGCCCGGTGCAGTGGCTGGAGCTGACCCCGGCATCTCCCGAGCAGCCGCCCGCGCTGCAGGCGGCATCGATGCTGGTCATCGACCGCTGGCGCCAGGCCGGCGCCAGCGTCACCGCAAAGGCGCTGTGCGGCACGCCGTTCTGGAGCAGCAGCGAGATTGTCGAGGTACCCGCCTTGCTGGACGCCTCGCTGGACGCCATGGACTCCCTCGCGCCGGCAGGGGCAGCATCATGACGGCGACCGAGCACGCGCTGCGCTTTGCCTGCCGGGGCCAGGGCCTGGTCGGTATCCTGCATCTGCCGGCGCAGCCGCTGGCGCGCGGGGTGCTCGTCGTTACCGGCGGACCGCAGTACCGCGCGGGCAGCCATCGCCAGTTCGTGCTGCTCGGTCGTCACCTGGCTGCCGCCGGCATTGCCGTCATGCGCTTCGATTATCGCGGCATGGGCGACAGCGAAGGCGCAATACGCGGCTTCGACGACATCGGCGACGACCTGCAAGCAGCCATCGACCAGTTCTTTGCTGCCGTGCCGCAGTTGCGCGAACTGGTGTTGTGGGGACTGTGCGATGGCGCCACGGCCGCCGCCTTCCACGCTGCTGCCGATCACCGCATCAGCGGATTGGTACTACTCAATCCCTGGGTGCGCACGGAAGCCGGCGCGGCCCGGGCCACTTTGCGCCACTATTACCTGCGGCGCCTGTGCTCGGGAGCCTTCTGGCGCAAGCTCGCTGGCGGCGCGGTCGATACCAATGCCTCGCTGGCGTCCTTGCGCCGGTCGGCGCTGGTCGCGCGGCGCGGGAAACACAGGGCAGGCGCCGACGACCTGCCAGCGCGCCTGCACCGCGCGCTGACGCGCTTCCCGGGCCGCATCCTGGTCATCCTTGCCGGCGCCGACCTGGTGGCGCGCGAGTTCGAGGCACTTTCCGAACAACACCCGCACTGGCGCCAATTGCTTGAAGCACCGCGCGTCCACCGGATCGACATCGCCGACGCCAATCACACCTTCGCCCGCCGGGCATGGCGCGACCGCGTGGCACAAGCGACCGCCGAATGGCTCGCATCATGGTAAAACGTGTGCTGATGGTCGCGTTTCACTACCCGCCGCTGCAAGGCGGCAGCGGCATCCAGCGCACGCTGGCATTCTCCCGCCATTTGCCGGCATGCGGCTGGGAGCCGCTGGTGCTGACGGTCACCCCCGGCGCCCACGCCAGCCTGGAACCGGGTGGCGCCGACCAAGATGGTTGCATCGTCCACCGCACGCGGGCGCTCGACGCCAGTCGCCACCTGGCCATCAAGGGCCGTTATCCCGACCTGCTGGCCATGCCCGATCGCTGGGCTACTTGGTTGATCAGTGCCGTGCCGGCTGGCCTGCGGCTGATCCGCCGCTACCGGCCGGACCTGATCTGGTCCACCTACCCGATCGCCACTGCCCACCTGGTGGCGCTGGCCCTGCATCGCGCCAGCGGTCTGCCGTGGATCGCCGACCAGCGCGACCCGATGCTCGACGACGGCTATCCGACCGACGCACGGCGCCGGCGCCAGCACGCCTGGATCGAACAGCGCGTGATGGGGTGTTGTGCTGCGGTGGTGTGCACCACGCCCGGGGCGGTGGCAGCCTTGCGCGAACGCCATCCGCGCCGCACCAGATGCCAGGTCAGGCTGATCGAGAACGGCTACGATGAAGATGCTTTTTACAACGCTGAAAAACTCCCTGCGTCCAACACTCAGGCCGGGCAACCATTCAGGTTACTGCACAGCGGCGTGATTTATCCGTCCGAGCGCGATCCCGCGCCGTTGTTCACGGCACTGGCGAGGTTGCTTAACTGCGGCGAGATCCGTCCGACCACGTTCCGCCTGGTACTGCGTGCCAGCGGCCATGACGACCACTTGCGCGACATGCTGGCCCGCCATCCCGGCCTGTCGTCGCTGGTGGAACTGGCGCCGCCGTTGCGCTATCCCGCCGCCCTGCGCGAGATGCTCGATGCCGACGCCCTGCTGCTGCTGCAAGCGGCCAACTGCAACGCTCAAATTCCGGCCAAGTTTTACGAATACCTGCGTGCGCAACGGCCCATCCTGGCGCTGACCGATGCCGCTGGTGATAGCGCCGCCGCGCTGCGCCATGCCGGCCTGGGCACCATCGCCCCGCTCGACGATGCCGAAAAAATCGCCATCGCGCTGCGCCGCTTCGTTGCGCTGTGCCGGCAGGGCCAGGCGCCGCTGGCCAGCGCGCAGACGGTGGCAGATCACGCCCGCAGCGCACGCACGCGCGAACTGGCGGCCCTGTTCGACGCCACCCATCACAAGGAGCTGCAATGAAACACCTGAAACCGCACCGCCTCGCCAGCCTGGCCGCCGCCTGCCTGTTGTCGACCGCCGTGGCGGCCAGCCCCTCCCCGCTGCCTGTCTGCCCGGATTACGTACCCGGCAAACCGGGGGGCGACTATAACGATCCCACCGACCGCGAAGGCCTCACGGTTGTCGAACAGTTTCACTTCACACCGCCCGTGGAGAGCCTGGTCAAGGGCGCTTCCGGCCCGTTGGGCGGCGACATCGGCTACACGCTCGACCACTTTCCAAATCACCACCGGGCGCTCGCGGCCATGATGAAGCTCGCCTTGCGCGAGAAGAACCGCAAGCCGCCCGGTGCGCGCTACACGATCGACTGCTACTTCGAGCGCGCCACCCGGTTCCGGCCCAACGACGCCAAAGTACGCACGCTGCACGGCAGCTACCTGCTGGCCATCGGCCGCCAGGACGACGCCCTCGAACAGCTGGAAAAGGCGGCCGTGCTGGAGCCGGCCAATCCGACCGCGCACTACAACCTGGGCCTGCTCTACGTGCAAAAGCAGCAGTACGACAAGGCACGCGCCAGCGCCCAGCAGGCCTACATAATGGGATTTCCGCTGCCGGGACTGAAGAACAAGCTCGTCGCCGCCGGTCAGTGGAAAGAAGCAAACTAGTGAGCGCCTGACAAAGCCTCCAGAGCAATGCGCAGCGACGAAGACAATATGAATGCACGGCGAGAAGATGCAACGCGGCTATGAAAGTTTTATCACGCGCTCACTTCAGACCGTGGTGATTCATCAAGTCATATAAAGTGGGGCGACTGATGCCCAGCAATTCCGCGGCCCGGACGATATTGCCATCCACCCGTGCCAGCGCCTTGACCATGACCTTGTATTCGGCGGCATCGCGCGCCTGGCGCAGGTTGAGGTTTTCTTCCACGGCTTCGATGGCAGGCAAGTCCAGGTCGGCCGGGGTGATCTGCGCGCCGTCGGCCATGACCACCGCGCGGCGTATACAATTTTCCAGTTCGCGCACATTACCCGGCCAAGCATGCGCTTCCAGCGCGGCAATGGCATCGGCACTGAAACTGAGCGCGGGACGCGCTTCGCTGGCACAGAAACGGTGCTTGAAATGATGCGCCAGCAAGGCGCAATCGCCGGCGCGCTCGCGCAGCGGTGGTATCGACAGCACGATCTCGCCCAGCCGGTAATACAAATCCGCGCGGAAGCGCCCTTCTTTCGCCAGCGCCTTCAGATCCTGGTGGGTGGCGCACACGATACGCACGTCGATGGCGATCTCCTGGCGCCCGCCCACGCGTTCGATCACCCGCTCCTGCAAGAAGCGCAGCAGCTTCGCTTGCAACGGCAAGGCCATGTCGCCGATCTCGTCGAGAAAAAGTGTGCCGCCGTGTGCCATTTCCAGCTTGCCGATGCTCTGGCGCTGAGCGCCCGTGAAAGCGCCCTTTTCGTGGCCGAACAATTCGCTCTCGAGCAGTTGCTCAGGAATCGCCGCACAGTTGATGGCCACGAAACGCTTGTCGCGCCGCCCGGACAGGCCGTGCAGGCCGCGCGCGACGAGCTCCTTGCCGCTGCCGGAGTCGCCCAGCAGCATCACCGAGGCTGATGACGGTGCGATCTTCTCGACGTTGCGACACAGCTTGAGCATGGCCGGGTCGCGCGTGATGATGCCGGCCAGTGGCGAGTCGGCCTCGATCTGCATCATGCGCCGGTTTTCCTGCTGCATCGCGTGCAAGGTGCGGGCGCGCGCAATCACCAGCGCCAGGGTGGCGGCATCGAGCGGCTTTTGATGGAAATCGTAGGCGCCCATGGCGATGGCCTTGAGCGCATTGGCGCGGTCGTGGTTGCCCGACAGGACGATCACCTTCAGGTCGGGCGCCACTGCCAGCATCTGCGCCAGCAGGGCCAGGCCTTCGCTGGCGCCGTCGGCATCGGGTGGCAGGCCCAGGTCCATGGTGGCCACCGCCGGCTGGTGGCGGCGAAGCTGCGCCATCGCTGTCTCGCGGTCGTGGGCCACCACCACGTCGTCGTCGTCGAATGCCCAGCGCAGCTGCTGTTGCAGCCCCGGGTCGTCTTCCACTACCAGCAATTTCGCTTTAGCCATCGTGCTTCTCCTGGTGTACAACGTCCAGCGTGATGCAAAAACGGGTGCCGACGCCGGGCATGCTGACCACGTCGATTGCGCCGCCCAATTCCTGCAGATATTCGCGCGCTTCGAACACGCCGATGCCCATGCCCGCCGGCTTGGTGGAGTCGAACGGCTGGAACAGGCGGTCGCTCACGAAATCGGCCGACATGCCCTGGCCGGTATCGGCCACCTCGATCAGGGCCGATTCTCCCCGGTGCTCCAGGCGCACGATCACTCTGCCATCCGCATCGGTGGCCTCCACCGCGTTGAGGATCAAATGGGCGAACACACGCTCCAGCCGTTCGGGCTGGGCGGCCACCAGCAGCGGTGCGGACGGCACCACCAGCACCGGTTGCGGCGCCAGGCCGGCACACGCCTGCACGGCGCGGGTCAGCGCCGCGCCCAGGTCCACCAGCACGGCCGGTTCCGCAGCGTCAGCGTCCGGAGCCTGGTGCAGCTTGCGCAGCAAGTGCTGCATTTTTCCCAGCGCGTGGCGCGACGTGTCCAGTATGGCATCCTGGAACTGCGGGTTGTCGCGGTGCCGCTCGGCATTCGAGAGCAGCAAGCCCAGTTGCGATACGAGGTTCTTCAAATCGTGGGCGACGAATGCCGTCATGCGGTTGAACGACTCGAACTGGCGCGCCACGGCCAGGTCGTTGGCATACTGCCGGTGCGCCAGCACGGCGGCAGCCTGGCGCCCGGCGATGCGCAGCACGTCGCGCACTTCCCAGTTGACCGCTACCGGCGCGCGCGGCGGCGCCAGGCACACGAAGCCGAACAGCCGCCGGTCGAGCAGCAGTGGCGCCATCAGCCACACGGCCGGCCCGGCCGCCTCCAGCCACGCCGGCACGGGCAGATCGCCATACAGCGACGGCTGGCGGCGCCATGCCGCCGGTTCCACCACCCATTGACGCGCCTCCAGCAACTGGCACAACCCGCTGCCTGCCGCTAGTGCACTCTCGGTCACACGTGGCAGGGGCAAGTTCCAGGCAGCCGCAGGCTTGAACGCCGAGTCGCCGTGCCGCAGCCACAACACGCCGGCAGGGCTTTCTACCAGGCCGGCCAGCGCTTCAATGATCCGTTCCGGCAGCGGTCCGCCAGCGGCGCCCAAGCCGTGCGTGAAGCGCTGCCATTCCTCGCGGTAGTCGTAGCGCGCCCGATAGAAATGCTTGCCGATCAGGACTTTCAGACGTGCCCGCACCGCGCCCGAAAACAGCACCGCCGCCAGCAGCAGCACCGCGCCGCACAGACAGCCAAGCTGCATCACGGGTCCCCATGCACCGCCCACAAGCCGCAGGTACCAGGCGCTGGCCGCCATCGCCAGCAGGTAGCCGGCGGCGCCCAGCAGGGCCACCGATCGGAACATGATTTGCCGCGAGAACTGAAAGTTATGTCCCCACGCAGGATTGCGGCGCAACGCTGCGATCAGCAACGGCACGCACAGCGCGTTCACCACCCCGCGTGCGCCCCAGATATCGATCGAAACCCGCTGGAACAGCAAGGCGTCCGCGTAAAGGTAGACGTCATACGCAAACAGCGCGCCGATGCCCAGGCAGGCCAGCTTGATGCCCCAGCGCGCGCCGGGTGGCGCGGCCCGGTACACCTGCTCTACCAGCAGCATGCCGGTCACAGCCAGCGCCAATCGCATCATGGTCAGGTGGACCGCGCCAACCCACGGCAGGGCCAGAGCGGAGAGTTGCAGCGCTGCCGCGACACCCACCGCGACCGACCAGCGGCGCCGATGCGCACCGGCGCCGCCCATGGCAGTCAGTGCGAGCAGCCAGGCCGCCGTACGCAGCACCTCCGGTCCGTCGATCAACCACACCTGGCGGAGATCGGTCGCGCCTGAGAATGCGGCCATGCCGGCCCAGAAGAAGGACAGCAATGCTGCCAGGGCAATGTGGAATGCCAGCGGCGCCCGCCGGCGCCGTGCGGCGGACATGAAGAGCAGCAGGAACGCCCCCGCCGCCAGGCCGTAGCTGGCGATCGACACAGCCAGCGGTTGCAACCACCATGCCGCGTGCAGTTGCCATCCATCGAACCACAGCGGCATCAGCGCCCCTTGCCGAACAGGACCACCTGCACCGTATCGACCAGGATCAGCACATCGAGGAACAAGCTGTTGTTCTTGACGTAGTACAGGTCGTACTGCAGCTTGCACACGGCGTCGTCAAACGAGGCGCCGTAGCTGTAGCGCACCTGCGCCAGGCCGGTGATGCCCGGCTTGATCCCGTGCCGCATGTTGTAGTAGGCGATGTCGCGCGCCAGTTGGTCGACAAAATAGCTGCGCTCCGGACGCGGCCCGACAAAACTCATCTCGCCCTTGAACACGTTGAGCATCTGCGGCAGTTCGTCGATGCGCAGCTTGCGCAGCCAGCGGCCCACACGGGTCACGCGCGGATCGTCCTCGGTGGCCCAGGTGGGCGTGCCGTCGCGCTCCGCGTCGATGCGCATGCTGCGGAATTTCAGAACCCGGAACAGGCGGTTGTCGCGTCCCACCCGCTCCTGCTGGTAAAACACCGGACCGCCATCTTCCAGGCGTATGGCCAGCGCGGCCAGCAGCATCACCGGCATCGTCGCCAGCCCGATGAAGGCGCTGGCAGCCAGGTCAAACGCGCGCTTGACGGCAGCCCGGAACAGGCTCTGGTCGAAGCCACCGCCGAAAATCAGATAGCTCGGTTGCAGCGAGTCGAGCCGGATCTGGCATGCCTCGCGCTCGAAAAAAGTGGCGGCGTCGGTGACGCGCACGCCGCCCACCGCGCATTCAAGCAGTTGGCGCACCGGGAAGCCGCCGTTACGGCGATCCGACACCGAGACGATGATTTCATCGGCCGCGTAACGCCGCGCCAGGGCCAGCAACGACAGGTCCGGCGGCAACACCAGCGCGGGCGGCACGCGCAGCTGTTCTCCTTCGACCGGTACGCAGCCGACCACCCGGAACCGGTGAAAGCCGCCGCCGCCCGCAAGCTCCAGGCATTCGTGCGCGGCCGCGCCATGGCCGACGATTATCAGGCGCTTTTCCAGCATGCGCGAACCGGCCGACGTGAACACCACCACCCGCGCCAGCAGCACCGCCGCGCCGCCGAGCACGAACACCATGCTGCCCAGGCGCCCGAACTGTGGCGCCGGCAGCAGCATGGCCAGGAGGCTGAACAGGCAAAAGCCGAGCAGGAACGACGGCAATATCCGGCGCAGGGTGTTGTGCTGGTACATGCCCAGCGCCCCCATCGAAAACACCAGCACCAGCGCAAAAGCGGCGGACGGCAGATACAGGGTATCGGGCGTCAACGCCTGGCCCGGCAGCAGCAACGGTGCACTGGCCAGGGCCGCCGTGACCAGCAGCAGCACTTCCATCAGCAGCAGCAGGAAGGCCATTTTCGATACATAGTGATGAAAAATACGGATCACGATCGGCTCCCCGGCTGGCGAAAACGCGGAAGCTTCCATGATCGCAAGATCGAGTCCGCCTGCCTTTGCGCCGCCACAATCACCGCAATCGGCAATCATCGCCGTGATCGAAACGGCGCAAAACCTGTGTAATTAACAGGGGTATATGACCAAAGTATGACAAATAGACTATAGTCATGCTTCCCTACTGCATCCAGCCATGTGAATCATGAAATTTGATGTTGCAATCGTCGGCAGCGGACTGGCCGGCCTCTCGGTCGCCCTGCACCTCGCCGAAACCCGTACTGTCGCCATTATTTCCAAACGTGCCTTGCGAGATGGCGCCAGCAACTGGGCCCAGGGCGGCATCGCCGCAGTGCTCGACTCCGGCGACAGCCACCACCAGCACATCGACGACACGCTGGTTGCCGGCGGCGGCCTGTGCGACGAAAGCGCCACGCGTTTCATCGTCGAACATGGCCGCGAAGCGATCGAATGGCTGATCGCCCAAGGCGTGCCCTTTACCCGCGACGCCACCGCCGAACTGGGCTTCCACCTCACCCGGGAAGGTGGCCACAGCCAGCGCCGCATCATCCACGCGGCCGATGCCACCGGCCACGCGGTACAGGTCACGCTTGAAGAAAAAGTGCGCGCCCACCCGAATATCTCGTTGTTCGAGCACCACTGCGCGATCGACCTGATCACGTCCGACAAGGTCAACCCGGACGCCAGGCGCCACTCGCAGCCGAAGTGCCACGGCCTGTACGTCCAGGACGAACGCAGCGGCGTGGTGCACACTTTTGCGGCCGAACACACGGTGCTGGCCACCGGCGGCGCTGGCAAGGTGTACCTGTACACCACCAACCCGGATACCGCCAGCGGCGACGGCATTGCCATGGCGTGGAGGGCGGGCTGCCGCATCTCGAACATGGAATTCATCCAGTTCCACCCGACCTGCCTGTACCACCCGTATGCGAAGTCATTCCTGATCACGGAAGCGATCCGTGGCGAAGGCGGTTTGCTCAAGCTGCCGCCCGAAGCCGGTGCTGCCGCCGGCACCCGCTTCATGCTGGCCCACGACGACCGCGCCGAGCTGGCCCCGCGCGACGTGGTGGCGCGCGCCATCGACTTCGAGATCAAGAAGCGCGGCCTCGATTACGTCCACCTCGACATCAGCCACAAGCCGGCCGACTGGCTGATCGAACACTTCCCGACCATTTACGCGCGGTGCCTGGAGCTGGGCATCGACATCACCAAAGAGCCGATCCCGATCGTGCCGGCCGCGCACTACACCTGCGGCGGCGTGGTCACCGACCTGCAAGGCCGCACCGATTTGCCAGGCTTGTATGCGGTCGGCGAAACGGCCTGCACCGGCCTGCACGGCGCCAACCGCCTGGCCAGCAACTCGCTGCTCGAATGCGTGGTGGTGGGCAGCGCTTGCGCGCGCGATATCGCTTCGAAAGAAAAAGGCGAGATCCCGTACCTGCCCGACTGGGACGAGAGCCGCGTGACCGACGCCGACGAAGAAGTGGTGATCGCCCACAACTGGGACGAGCTGCGCCGCTTCATGTGGAACTACGTGGGTATCGTGCGCACCACCAAGCGCCTCGAACGCGCCCAGCACCGCATTGCACTGCTCAAGGAAGAAATCGACGAGTACTACCGCAACTTCCGCATCACCCACGACCTGCTGGAACTGCGCAACCTGGTCGATGTAGCGAGCCTGATCGTCAACAGCGCACTGCAGCGGCGCGAAAGCCGTGGCCTGCACTTCAGTCGCGACTACCCGGAAACCCTGCCCAAGGCGCTGCCAAGCATCCTGACGCCACCGCGCCGCAGCTAGGACCATGGCGACCGTCCGCACCGCCATCCACGCCGACATTCCTGCCATGGAGGCGCTGATCCGCCGCTCCGGTATCGGTTTGAGTACGGGCTTCTACACGCCGGAGCAGGCGCGCGCGGTCACCGACCACGTGTTCGGGGTCGATACCCAGCTGGTGATCGACCAGACTTACTTCGTGGTGGAAGACGGTGGAGAGATGGTGGCATGTGGCGGCTGGAGCCGGCGTTCCACCCTGTTCGGCGC
This sequence comes from Duganella sp. Leaf61, assembly GCF_001421905.1. Taxonomy (NCBI): domain Bacteria; kingdom Pseudomonadati; phylum Pseudomonadota; class Betaproteobacteria; order Burkholderiales; family Oxalobacteraceae; genus Duganella; species Duganella sp. Leaf61. Next base: position 244,552 of record NZ_LMLM01000029.1, on the reverse strand, counting down.
TGACCGCATGAAGCAGGAGGCCGATCCCCTGCTCGACCCGGCCACCGAACCTGCGCGCATCCGAGCCTTTTTTGTCGATCCTTCAGCCGCGCGGCGCGGCTACGGCAAACTGCTGCTGGCCTGGTGTACCGATGCGGCAGCCGCCGGTGGGTTCACCACGCTGGAACTGGCCGCGACGCTGCCGGGGGTACCGCTGTACCTGGCGTGTGGCTTCAACGAAGTCCAGCGCCTCGAACTGGACCTTCCTGGTCCGGTACGGGTACCGCTGGTCCGGATGCACAAGACGATTGCAGCGAAATAACTGTGGCGCCAGTTCCACGGACACGATTTGTGTCGAGATGGCAATGCTAGAATCAGTTGTCGTCAGACTCGCCTGCCTTCATCGGCCAGGCCTCATTTCATGGGCAATGCATCCGATCGAACCTGGCAGCAGTCGCACGGCGTGCGCGCCAGCCTGGGCGCGCTGGTCATCGCCAGCATCCTGCCGGTGGCTGCCGTGGCGGCTGTCATCATCGTCGGTTTTTACCACAAGGAACGAGCCCAGCTGATCAGCAACACGGTGGCGCGGGCCCACACCATGATCAACGCGGTCGACCATGATTTCAGCAATACCAGGGTCGCGCTGAGCGCCCTCGGCACCTCCAGAATGCTGTCGTCCGGCGACTTGCGCGGCTTTCATACGCGTGCCGTCGAGGCGCTGGACAATCTGCACGCCGACAGCATCCTGGCACTCGATACCGATGGCCGCATGCTGATGTCCACGCAGCGTCCCTACGGCGCACAACTGCCGGTGCTGGCCAGCACGCCGCTCCTGCGGCGCATCCTGGCAGACGGCCAGCCCGGCGTGTCCGACCTGTTCACCGGGCCCATCAATAAAACCCTCATCTACACGGTAGGCGTGCCCATTCGCCGCGACGGCCGCATCGTCATGACGCTCAACGCCACGGCCACCCCCGCCCAGCTGGCCCACGTGATTGCGGAGCAGCGCCTGCCCCCCACCTGGCGCGCCAGCGTGATCGACACCGCCGGCCGGGTGGTGGCCCGCTCGCACGATATCGACAGATATGCGGGCCAGCGTCTCAGCGACGACCAGTTACGGCATGCTACCACCGCCCAGGAAGGCGGTTTCGCAACCCGCAGCCTCGACGGCATCGATGTGTTCGTCGTCTTCAGCCGCTCGCCCCACAGCGGATGGTCCGCTTACCTCGGCATACCGCTGCGCGAACTTAACGCTGGTCTGCACAGCACCATGGCCTGGCTGATCGGCGCCACGCTCGCCGCACTGGCAGCCGGCCTGGGATTGGCCTGGCTGATGGGCGGACGCATCACGCGCTCGGTACAGGCGCTGATCCCGCCAGCGCTGGCCATCGGCGAAGGTAGTGTGCCGGTGATCCCAGCATTGCATTTTCGCGAAGCGCATGAACTGGGCCAAGCGCTGCGCAATGCCGACGCCAGCGTCCGCGACGCGCGTGCCGCTTCGCAGGAGAGCGCGCAGCGCCTGACGCTCGCTGCCAACGCGGCGCACCTGGGCATCTGGGTCCGCGACCTGCACCAGCACACCATTTGGGTATCGGACCAATGGCGCGCCCTGTTTGGCTTTGGCAAGGAACAGCAGGTCGAACTGGCCGACCTGCTTGGCCGGGTGCACGCCGACGACCGCCCCCACGTCGCGCAGACGCTCGACAGCGCCAGGCTTGGCGCACCGCGTTACGATATCGAGTACCGTATCGTGCTGCCCGACGGCGGGCTGCGCTGGATCGGTTCGCAAGGCAGCGTGGAGTTCGACCACAGCGGCCACCCGGCACTGGTACGCGGCGTATCGCTCGACATTACCGCGCGCAAGCTGGCCGAACTCGATGCGCGGCAGAAGCAGAAGGAAGTCACCCATCTGTCGCGGCTGGCCGTGCTCGGTGAACTGTCGGGAGCACTGGCGCACGAGTTGAATCAGCCGCTCACGGCCATTCTCAGCAACGCCCAGGCGGCGCGGCGCTTCATGGCGCAACAACCGCCGGACCTGACCGAGGTTGACGAGATCCTCGGCGACATCATCGCCGAAGACCAGCGCGCGGGCGCGGTGATCGAGCGCCTGCGCCGGTTGTTCGACAAGAGCGAAACGCCGCGCGCACCGGTGAACCTCCACCGGCTGGCGGAGGAAGTGATCCACCTGTTGCGTAACGACCTGATCAACCATGGCATGGTGGTGTATACCGACTTTGCGGCCGGTGCGGACGCCTCGGCCACCGTCTACGCCGACGCCGTGCAACTGCAGCAGGTCCTGATCAACCTCCTGATGAACGCCTGCGACGCCATGGCCGGCGCCTTGCCGGCAAACGCGGTCATTACCGTGCGCACCGCGCCCGACGGGCTTGACGCCGTGCGCCTGAGCGTGATCGACAGCGGCAGCGGCATCGCCGACGCCGACCTGGCGCGCATCTTCGAGCCGTTTTACACCACCAAGGCGCGCGGCATGGGACTGGGATTGTCGATCTGCCGTAACATCGTTGCCGCCCACCAGGGTCGCTTGTGGGCGGAAAACAATCCGGCTGGGGGCGCCAGCGTGCATTTGCGCCTGCCGCTGGCGCACGAGGCAGCACCATGAGCGGCGCCCAGGTCTTCCTGGTGGACGACCAGCCGGCCGTGCTCAAGGCACTGGGACGCCTGCTCGCCGCTGCCGGCTACCGCGTGGGCGCCTACGCCACCGCCGAGGCCTTCCTCGACGCCGGCCACGCCGACCAGGAAGGCTGCCTGGTGCTGGACCTGTCGATGCCGGGCATGGACGGACCGGCATTGCAGGACGCGCTTTCCGCGCGCGCCAGCCGGCTGCCGGTGATCTTCCTTACCGGCCACGGTGACCTCGAGAGCGGCATCCGCGCCATGAAACACGGCGCCGCCGATTTTCTGACCAAGCCGGTGGACGACATACGCCTGATCGCTGCCATCGAACTGGCGCTGCAGCGCAACCGCGAACGGCGCCAGGCCGACGGCGAACTGGCCGCCATCCGTGCACGGTTGCACACGCTGACGCCGCGCGAAGCCGAGGTGATGAACCTGGTCATCGAAGGATTGCTCAACAAGCAGATTGCCGCAGCCCTGGGCACTGTGGAAAAGACGGTCAAGGTGCATCGCGCGCGGGTCATGGCGAAGATGGCGGTCAAGTCGGTGACGGCGCTGGTGCGCCTGGTCGACCGCGCCCGCAGCGACGGCACCACCTGAAGCCCCCGACCGGGGCGGCGGCATTGGCCCAAGGTCCAATACCGCACCCGCAGTGGCGGCGGTATCGTCCAGGTATGGACACCACACTTCCCTGGGTAGCGGTAGTCGACGACGAGGCCGGCATACGTCGCGCGCTGCTGCGCCTGCTGCGCTCGGCCGGCATCCCGGCACTGGCGTTTGAATCGGGCGCCAGCTTCCTCGCTGCACTGGAAGATGGCGCACCATGTTGCGCGGTGATCGATGTCCACATGCCGGGCGGGTCGGGACTCGACCTGCTGGCGCAATTGTCCCGCTGCGCGCCGGCGGTCGCGGTGATACTGATGACCGGCCACCACACCGCTGGCGAGCACAGCCTTGCATTGCAATGGTATCCGGTTGCTTATTTACAAAAGCCGCTCTCCGACCAGCTGTTGCTGGCCGCCATCGGCGCCGCCTGTCCCTACTGGAGAGAATCATGACCATCTTCCTCAGCCCGTTTCCGCAGAACTGCATCGCGCGCGGCCTGCCCCACTGCGGTGTGGACGCCGGCACCGGCCTGCTTTCGCGCAACCTGTTTGCCTGCACGCTGGAACGCGAGCTGGCGCGGGTGTGGCCCCGCGCCAGCGCCCTGCTGCTGATCGACGTCGATGGATTGGACGATCTGGACGAGGCATTCGGCCGAACTGGTGTGGAGACGGTGCTGGAGCAGTTTGCCCGGCGCCTCGAGAATCTGGCGCCACGCGGCGCCGCGCTCGGCCGGCTTGACCACGATACACTGGCGCTGCTGCTGGCCGGTCTCGAAGACCTGCACCAGGTCACGCGCACGGCAGCGCACATCCGCCGCGCGCTCGAGCAGCCATTCGACCTCGCTGCAGGCGACCTCATGCTGACCGCCTGCATTGGCATTGCTACCTGCCCGGCTGATGCCTGCACGGCAGCAGAATTGCTGGGCCATGCCGGCATCGCGCTGTTACACGCAGGCCTGGCCGGCCACGGGGTATGCTGCTTTTACACGGCTTCGATGCAGGCGCTGCCGGCTACGCCGTGGAGCGCCCGGTACCGGGCGCACTGGTCAGGTGCGACAGCCGGCGGTGCGGTGCAGCGCCCTACCGTACCTGCCTAGCCGACGATGCGCAACGAATAATCGGTGGCCCGAATATCCTTGGTCAGGCTGCCGATCGAAATGCGGTCCACGCCGGTTTCGGCAATCGCCCGCACGGTATCGAAGTTGATCCCGCCCGAGGCTTCCAGCAACGCCCGGCCCGCATTGATCACCACCGCTTCGCGCATCATGTCGGTGCTGAAGTTGTCGAGCAGGACGGAGACCGCGCCAGCGTCCAGCGCTTCGTGCAGTTCCGCCAGGTTTTCCACCTCGACCTGGATGGTCACGCCAGCGTCGAGCTTTTTGGCTGCCAGCACCGCGTTGGTCACGCCGCCAGCGGCCGCGATATGGTTTTCCTTGATCAGGATGCCGTCGTACAGCGCCAGGCGCTGGTTCTGTCCACCACCCACGCGCACCGCGTACTTTTGCGCCAGCCGCAGGCCGGGCAAAGTCTTGCGCGTATCGAGAATCGCGGCGCGGGTGCCGGCGATTACATCGACATACTTGCGGGTGGCCGTGGCCACGGCGGACAGCAGTTGCAGGAAGTTGAGCGCCGAACGCTCGGCGGTCAGCAGCGCGCGCGCCGGCCCGGTCATGGTGCAGACCACGCTATCGGCAGTCATCAGGTCGCCCTCGGCGTATTGCCAATCGATCTCGATACCGGCCTGCATGCAGTTCATCACGCCTTCGAACCACGGGGCGCCGCACAGTACCGCGTCTTCGCGCACGATCACGCGCGCCGTCACGCGGCCACCGTCCGGTACGAGCAAGCCGGTCAGGTCGCCCGTACCCACGTCTTCCAGCAGGGCTGCCAGCAGGTTGGCTTCAAACGCGGTGCGCAACGCGTCGTCGAACGGCGCAAAGGTATTTTTAAGGGTACTCATCATGCCGGTCCGATTCCTGAAAACAGTTGCGCTTCCTGGCCCAGGTCGGGGCCCGGCTGCACCTTGGCTTTTTTGGCTGCCGCGAAGTCCAGCATGCGGTTGATGGAGGTGACAGCCTGCTTGCCGATGGCTGGATCGACAAACACTTCGTGCGCGGCGATGGTGCCCTTGCTGTCCATGTTTTCCAGCAGGTCGGCCAGGTTTTGCAGGCCGTTCATCGCCATCCACGGGCAATGCGCGCAGCTTTTGCACGTGGCGCTGTTGCCGGCCGTCGGCGCGACGATAAATCGTTTACCGGGAGCGGCCGCCTGCATCTTGTGCAGGATACCGTTGTCGGTGGCGACGATGAAGGTATCGGCGTCCATCTCGACGGCGGCATTGATGATCTGGGTGGTGGAACCCACCACGTCGGCCAGCGCCACTACATTGGCGGGCGACTCCGGGTGCACCAGCACCTTGGCGTCCGGGTACTGTTCCTTGAGCAGGTCCAGTTCCACGCCCTTGAACTCGTCGTGCACCAGGCACGAGCCCTGCCACAGCAGCATGTCGGCGCCGGTTTCCTTCTGGATGTAGCCGCCAAGGTGCTTGTCCGGCGCCCACAGGATCTTCTTGCCCTGCGCGTGCAGGTGCTTGACGATATCGAGGCCGATCGACGAGGTGACCATCCAGTCCGCGCGCGCCTTGACGGCCGCGCTGGTGTTGGCATACACCACCACCGTGCGGTCCGGATGCTGGTCGCAGAACGCCGTGAACTCATCGACCGGGCAACCGAGGTCGAGCGAACAGGTGGCGTCCAGGTCAGGCATCAGGATGCGTTTTTCGGGACTGAGGATCTTGGCGGTTTCGCCCATGAAGCGCACGCCGGCGACGATCAGCGTTTTCGCTGCGTGGTCGCGGCCGAAGCGCGCCATCTCCAGCGAATCGGACACGCAGCCGCCGGTTTCCTCGGCCAGGTCCTGCAAATCGGCATCGACGTAGTAGTGCGCCACCAGCACGGCTTCGCGCTCGACCAGCAACTGCTTGATGCGCGCCTTGAGCTGCGTGCGCTGGTCGGCGGTGGGCGTGGCTGGCGTGCGGGCCCACGCATGGGCAACGCAGCTGGCGCCGTCTTGTGGATGCTCGTACTCGACGGGTTTGATTTCTACAGTTTGCATGATGGAGTGAATACGATTCGGGTGCTTAGGCAATGCCCTGGCTGGTCAGATATTCCTCGTAGTTGCCACGGAAGTCGACAACTTCGTTTTCCTTGATTTCGATGATGCGGTTGGCCAGCGACGAGACGAATTCGCGGTCGTGCGACACGAAAATCAGGGTGCCGGCGTACTTGTCAAGCGCAACGTTGAGCGACTCGATCGATTCCATGTCCATGTGGTTGGTCGGCTCATCGAGCAGCAGCACGTTGTGGCGGCCCAGCATCAGCTTGCCGTACATCATGCGACCCTTTTCACCACCGGACAGCACCTTCACCGATTTTTTCACTTCGTCGCCGCCGAACAGCAGGCGGCCCAGGATCGAACGCACGGCCTGGTCGTCGTCGCCTTCCTGGGTCCAGTTGCCCATCCAGTCGGTCAGCGTGATGTCTTTGGCAAATTCCTCGGTCGGATCTTGCGGCATGTAGCCGACGTTGGCGTTTTCCGCCCACTTGACCATGCCGTGGTCCGCGTGCAGGCCGGCAATGTCATCCCCGCCGATGCAACGCAGCATGGTGGTTTTACCGGCGCCGTTGGCGCCGATAATGGCAATCCGCTCACCCGCTTCCACCATGATGCTGAAGTTGTTGAACAGGTTGCGGTCGTAGGTCTTGGAAATGCTGTCCACTTCCACGGCCAGTCGGTGCAGCTTTTTCTCGCCGTCGAAACGCACGAACGGGTAGGCGCGCGACGATGGCTTGATGTCATCCACCTTGATCTTGTCGATCTGCTTGGCGCGCGACGTGGCCTGGCGGGCTTTCGACTTGTTGGCGGCAAAGCGGCGCACGAAGTCTTGCAGTTCGGCGACCTTCTCTTTAGCCTTGGCGTTGTTGGCCAACTGCTGGTTGCGTGCCTGGGTGGACGCGAACATGTACTCGTCGTAGTTGCCCGGGTAGATTTTGAGCGTGCCGTAGTCCATGTCGGCCACGTGGGTGCATACCTGGTTGAGGAAGTGGCGATCGTGGGAAATGATGATCATGGTGGAGTTGCGCTCGTTGAGCACGTCTTCCAGCCAGCGAATCGTGTTGATGTCCAGGTTATTGGTCGGTTCGTCGAGCAGCAGGATGTCCGGGTTCGAGAACAGCGCCTGCGCCAGCAGCACGCGCAATTTCCAGCCTGGCGACACATTGCTCATCGGACCGTGGTGCAGCTCGATCGCCACGCCGGCGCCCAGCAGCAGTTCGCCGGCGCGCGACTCGGCCGTGTAGCCGTCGTACTCGGACACTTTGCCTTCCAGTTCGGCGGCTTTCATGTAGTCGTCGTCGGTGGCTTCCGGGTTGGCATAGATGGCGTCGCGTTCCTGCATCGCCGCCCACATCTCGGTGTGGCCCATCATCACCACGTCCAGCACGCGCATGTCTTCAAAGGCAAACTGGTCCTGGCGCAGCTTGCCCAGGCGTTCGTTAGTGTCGAGCATGACGTTGCCGCCGGACGGATCGAGATCGCCGCCGAGGATTTTCATGAACGTCGATTTGCCGCAACCGTTGGCGCCGATCAGGCCATAACGGTTGCCATCGCCGAACTTGACGGAGATGTTTTCAAACAACGGCTTGGCGCCGAACTGCATCGTAATATTTGCGGTGGATAGCATCTGGAATGAGGTTTTTCTATTGAAATCATGCCGTTAGGCGGAATGCCATGATTATACAGCACCGGCCCCCTGCCGCTCCAGCAGCCCCGGGATCTCGCCGGGTCTTGAAATGAATTTCGCATAAGGATAGTTTCGTTATTGCAACTTTAAATGTAACAAACGCCCTTGTTCTGATATTTTTATTTTAGAAACATTTCAGCGACTTTCAACATTAAACTCCTTTCAGGAAGCGCCGGGCGACGCCACCATCACCCAGGCCGCCGAGGACATCAAGAAAGTCGTCATCAACGGTACCCGCGCCTCGCAGCAGTCGGGCATTGAGCGCAAGAAGAATGCCGCCACCACGATGGATTCCATCGTCGCCGAAGACGTCGGGGCGTTTCCCGACCGTAATATCGGTGAAGCGATTTCGCGCATCTCCGGCGTGGCGCTCGACCGTGGCTGATCGCCACCAGCAAGTTCCTCGACAACCGGCTCGGCGTGCTGATCAACGCCTCCACCTCGCGCATGGTCAACGAATCGCACTCGACCGAAATCGCCACCTCGCGCAACGCCGGCCATGCGCGCCTGATCGACTTCGACAACTCGCCGAACAAGACCTTCACTTACCTGCCATCCACGCAGTCAACGGACGATCCCGCCGCCCAGCGCAATGCCTTCAACGGCAACACCGCGCGCAACCAGGCCAGCAACGCCCGCAGCAATGAGCTGATCAGCTGCCTGAACCAGTGGAACGATTACACGCCGTCGCTGGTGCGCTTCATCGAGCGCCGCCAGGAGGACAAGCGCAACAATGTCGATCTGCGCTTCGACTTCAAGGTCAACAACGAGCTGACCGTGTTTGCCAAGGGCAGCTATGCGCGCCGCAAGGTGGACGACACCAACATGACGCTGGCGCTTGGCGGCCTCAATGTCAATCCCGCCGTCACCGTCAGCCCTACCTACCAAGGTGCGGCCTGGACCGACAACGCCAGCGGCATGCGCAGCGCAGTGCCGGGCTCCGCTTACTACCTGTACGACAATGCCAGCTCCCGCGCCCAGGTGGCCACCGCGCGCGGCGCCGTCGCCAACGTCGATCCGCGCTCGGTCATGGTCGATGCCAACCACCATGTCCCGCAGTTCAGCATCAGCGACGCCAACGCGAATACCGACCAGGCGGACCCCGCCCTGTATGCGATCGTGCGCCCGGCCGGCGCCGCCACCGTGGCCGTACCGGCCGGCGCCAACGTGCCGGTGGCGATACCCGCCTATATCGTCAATCAGCAGCCGCTCTCCACGCAGGCGCCGCAATTGCAGTTCTCGCCCAAGATGGCCGAGACCGAAGAGCGCACGGCCATGGCCGACTTCAGCTACGCGCTGGGCGCCAGCGCGCCGTTCTTCAGCCGCATCAAGGCCGGCTTCAATCTGCGGGAAACCGCGGGCAGCAGCTGGGGCGCCGGTGGTTACGAGGCCGTGGACGCCATCGGCCAGTTCAGCCGCCCGGCCGGTTAGACGCCGGCGGTGGTGGTGCCGACCGCCAACGTGCGCAGCAACTTCGTCGGCTGCGTCGATACGCCCGGCTCGCTCGGTACGAACGGCCGCCCGTGCGCGTTCGGCTACGTGGCCAACGTGGCGCCGGCCACCGCGCTGTCGGGCACGGCGACCGTGACACCGCAGCAGTTCCAGGACATCATCGCCGCATCGATGACGCAAAAGAACACGCCATTCTTCAACGGCGCCCCCGATCGCCCGGCCGGCCTGATCGATGGCTGGACCCAGATCGACGTGGAAAAAGTGTTTGCGCTGTCGGGCATCCCGAATGTCAATTTCGACTGCGTCAAGCAATGCGCAGCCAATGACGGCAAGGTCTACCAGCAACCGGTGACGCGCTACAAGGAGCGCGCCACGGCCGGCTACGTGATGACCGACTTCAGCTTCGACCACCTGCCGTTCACCAACCGCAGCCTGCCGTTCGGCCTGGAACTCGATGGCAACTTCGGCTACCGCGTGGTGCGCACCAAGGTGCAGGCCAGCGGCACCATTGGCTTGACGTCGGCCCTCACCACCGCCAACTTCGACCCCGCTGCACCGAACGCAGTGGGCGGCACAGTGACAGCCACCACTGGCCGCGCCACCCGCATGGAGGCAACCACCACCGACTACCTGCCGATCCTCAGCCTGGCGCTGTGGCTGGTGCCGAACGAAGTGGTGCTGCGCTACAACCGCGCCAAGCAGGTGGCCCGGCCGCCCGTCACGGCCCTGATTATCTTTGCCGGGGGCCGCAACCTCAGCCTGAGCGCGACATCGAACAGCCAGGGCGAGTACGCGGGCTTCGCCGACGGCACGACGAACCTGCTCGCTGTGACGTATGCGGGCCGCCGCATCATGGTTGGCGTGAACTACCGGAATTGAGGTAACCCCGTCGGACAAGCAATCACGCAGTTGATCGAAGAGTAGCTGACCTTGGGCCCGGCCGCCTTGTGCGCCGGGCTTTTTTTTTGCAGTGCAGAAAAGTGATATCGAAATGACGCGCAAAATCGCCGATTTGCGTTAAAGCGACATTACTGATCAGTCGCATGATTGTTTTCTAATATGCAATCCACGACGTGTTGTTCGCCACTAGACTAACCACTGAAATATCAGCGGGCGATCACAGCCGCAACTTAAAACAGGCCACAAGGCCACTCAGGGAGATACACATGACGACCACCGATTACGGCACCCGCCGTAAGCCGCTCAGCTACGCCATTTCCATCGCACTCGCGTCCTTCGTTGCCAGCGGTTACGCGGCTGCGCAAGAGACCGCGCCTGCGCAAGGCACCGAAGCCGCCGCCTCCACTGCCGCCGACGGCGAGATCAAAAAAGTGGTCGTGCAAGGCACGCGCGCTTCGCAGCAGTCGAGCATCGAGCGCAAGAAAAATGCCGCCACCGCGATGGACTCCATCGTCGCGGAAGACGTGGGCTCGTTTCCCGACCGTAACATCGGCGAGGCGATTTCGCGCATCTCCGGCGTGGCGCTCGATCGCGGCGATTTCGGTGAAGGCGTCAGCGTGGCGATTCGCGGCAACTCGGCCGACCTCACCCGCGTCGAGATCGACGGCCAGGGCGTGCAATCGGCCGGCGGCACCGACATGAACGGCGGCGGCAGCGGCCGTGGCACCGAGTTCCGCTCGCTGTCCGCCGACCTGATCAAGAGCGTTGACGTGGTCAAGGGCTCCACTGCCGACATGACCGAAGGCTCGCTCGGTGGCGGCATCATCATCAAGACCCGCACCAGCCTGGAATTCGACAAGCCGTTCGTCTCGCTGCGCGTAGCCGGTACACAAAGCTCGATCAACGAAAAATGGACCCCTGACGCCAACCTGATCGCCACCAAGAGATTCTTCGACAACCGCTTCGGTGTGATGGTCAACGCCAGCACCTCGCGCGTGGTCAACGAGTCGCACTCGTCGCAGGTGGCGACATCGGCTGATCAAGGCTATGCGCGCGCGATCGACTTCGACAACTCGCCGAACAAGACCTTCAGTTACCAGCCGGGCACGCTGTCGCGTACCGATGTGTCCGTCAACCAGCCGCTGCTGCAATCGACCCTGACCGCTGGCGGATTCTTCAACGCCGCCACGCCGATGGAAATCCTGACCAAGTCGGCCGCGGCCCAGACCAAGGCCGAATGCTACGCAGCATTCCCGAACCTGACCACGGCACAGCGCAACTCCCTGACCGGCGGCGCCAACCTCACCAACGCCATTAATGCGCGCAGCAACGAGCTGATCTCGTGCCTGAACCAGTGGAACGACTACTCGCCGTCGCTGGTACGCTTCATTCAAAAGCGCCAGGAAGACACGCGCAAGAACATCGACCTGCGTTTCGACTTCAAGGTCGACAACAACCTCAGCGTGTACGGCAAGGTCAACTACTCCAAGCGCGAGGTGGACGACACCTTCATGACGTACGGCCTGGGCGGCCTGAACGTCAATCCCGGCGTCACCAACAGCCCGACCTACAACGGCCTGGCATTTACCGATACGGTCACCAACGGCAATGGCGTGCGCCGGCCGGTGGCAGGTTCCGGTTACTATCTGTACAACAACCCCAGCTATGTCAGCGGCGCCTACCCGTACCAGGGCGCGGTAGCCAACGTCGATCCAAGTTCGGTGGTGGTCGATGCCAATCACCACGTCACGCAAATGCGTATCAGCGACGCCAACGTCAATACCGACCAGATCTTCAATGCGATGGAGACCTCCACCCGCTACCTGCAGGCAGGCGGTACTTATCGCAATGGCGGGTTCGCCGCCGAATTCTTCGTGGGCGACTCCAAGTCCGACTGGCGCCGCGGCGACAAGCGCACCAACTGGAGCTACAACTACGGCCCGGCCGTCATGAAGGTGTTGCCGAATGGCTTGTGGACCTATGAGGCGGTACCTGGCAGCACGTTCAATCAGGCCGATCCGACCATTTACGCCGGTGTGCGCCCCGCCACCGTTGGCACCGCTGCAGTGCCGGCCGGTCCCAATGTGCCGGTGGCGATTCCCGCCTACACGGCCAACCAGATCCCGCTGACCACGCAGTCGCCGCAAATCACCTATTCACCCAGAATAGCGGAAACCGCAGAGAAAACCGCCAAGGCCGACTTCAGCTATGCACTAGGCGCAGCAATCCCGGTCTTCAGCCGTATCAAGGCTGGCTTCAACCTGCGCGACACGTCGGGCAGCAGCTGGGGCGCCGGCGGCAACACGGTGCAAAGCCAGGTAGGCGAGTTCGGCAAGCCAGGGTATGTGCCGGCCGTGATCATCCCGAGCGCCAACGTGCGCAGCTTCTTCACCGGCTGTACCGATACCCCGGGTTCGCTGGGCGCAGGTGGCAGGCCATGCCAGAGCGGTTACGTGGCAAACACCAATCCGGCTGCCGCCAACTCCGGCACCACCTATATGTCCCAGCAGCAGTTCCTGGACATCATCTCGCAGTCGATGAAGGCGCCGAACTCGACTTTCTTCAATGGCATGCCTGACCGTCCTGCCGGCATCATCAATGGCTGGAACCAGATCGACGTGGAAAAAGTGTTCCAACTGGTGGGCTCGCCTAACGTCAACTTCGACTGCGTCAAGGAGTGCACGGCCAACGACGGCAAGGTATATGCCCAGCCAGTCAACAAATTCAAGGAAAAAGTCACCTCGGGCTACCTGATGACCGATTTCAACATCAGCGAAATCCCGTTCACCAACTGGACACTGCCGTTCGGCATGGAGCTTGACGGGAACTTCGGTTACCGTATGGTCCGTACCAAGATCACGGCCACCGGCAACATGGGCTTCACGTCGATCTATATCGTGCCGGGCGTGTACAATCCGTTGCGTCCGAACGATGCAGGCGGCACCATCACGGCCACCACCCGCAAGCCCACCACGTTCCACGCCAAGACCACCGATTACCTGCCGGTGCTGAACCTATCGATGTGGCTGGTGCCGGACCAGGTGGTACTCCGGTATAACCGCGCCAAGACCGTGGCCCGTCCGCCCGTCAATGCGCTGATTCCGGTCGGTGATTGCACTTACGACCAGCGCCGTACCGGACTGGACGGCAACACCGAACTGAACCAGACCTGCGGCAGCGTCATCGGCAACCCGGCCCTGCGCGCGCAAACCAACAAGAACCAGAATCTGGCTCTGGAATGGTATCCGAACAGCGACACCAACCTGTCGATCGCCGGCTTCCGCCAGGTCGGCATCGTGGGCGCCAACACCGTGGTCGGCCGCAGCGATGTGCGCATCTTCGACGGCACCGGCATCGTCGATCCGCAAACCGGCCAGCCGGTGGACAATATCGATTTCGACTACCGCACTTACGAAAACGGCCCGAACATCATTCGCAAGGGTGTGGAAGTGGGCGGCAAGACAGCCTTCACCTTCCTGCCGTGGATGCTGCGCTACACCGGCTTCGACTTCAACTACACCAAGCTGAAATCGTCGAACACCACGGCGCGCATTGTCGATCTGCTGACCGGCGAGGAATTGCCGCCGATGGGCGAGTCCAAGTACACGTACAACGCCGCCCTGTGGTACGACGACGGCAAGTTCTCGGCACGGATCGCCCTGCAGGCGGTGGGCCAGAAATTCACCTGTATTGCTGCCTGCGGCAAGAACACGGTGAACAACTACCCGAACGAAGGCGGCGGCCGCACCACCTTCGCGCCGTACAACCCGGGTTCGCCGAACTTCAAGGACGCCACCCGATACGTGGACGCCAAGATCTCGTACCGCATCAACAAGAACCTCGAGATCTTTGCCGAAGGCCGCAACCTGAACCTCTCGTCGACCACCAACAGCCAGGCCCACTACGCAGCGTTTGCGGATGGCACGCCAAGCATCCTCGACACCGCATATGCCGGCCGTCGCATCATGGTCGGTCTGAATTTACGTAACTAATTCACGTGCAACTCCAGGGAGGGTGGCAACACCCTCCATGTCTTTTGGCCCGGCCGCGCAAGCGTCCCGGGCTGTTTTTTTTGGGGGTGTTACAAGGTGGGATAGTCGCCGATGGTCAGGGTGAAGCCGCGCGCGCTCGAGGCCAGCCGCGCCATGCCGCCGAACGGCAAGGTGGTGTGGCGCCGCACATGGCCCAGCGGCAGGCCGGTGAGCACCGGCAGCGGCAGCGTGGCGCGCACGTAGGCGAGCATGGCCTCGAAGTCGTAACCGTTCTCGTACGCGCCCAGTTTATAGGCGGTGAATTCGCCCAGCACCACGGCACGCTGGCGTTCCAGTACGCCCGCCTGCTGCAACTGCAACAGCATGCGCTCCACCCGGTACGGGTGCTCGCCCACGTCTTCCAGGAACAGGATGCCGTCGTCGATGGTCGGAAAATACGGCGTGCCCAGCAGGCTGACCAGCATTGCCAGGTTGCCGCCCCACAGCCGCCCTTCTACTTTGATCTCGGGATTGTCGGACGCGCCATCGGCCACCGCGCCCAGCACCCGGTGCTGCGGACCACGCAGGCAATTGAAAAACTCGGTGACGGTGTAGTCGTCCGGCTCGGCCGGTGCGAAATCGGCGCAGATCATCGGGCCGGCAAAGCTGATGTGGCCGGTCGCCTGCATCAGGGCCATCTGCAAGGCAGTAAAATCGCTGTAGCCGACGAACAGCTTGCCGCTATCGGCCAACAGCTGGTAATCGATGTGCGGCAGCAGCCGGGTCATGCCATAGGAGCCGCGCAGGGCCATCACCACCTTCACCGCCGGGTCGGCGGCGGCGGCGTGCAGCTGTGCCACGCGCGCTTCGTCGGTGCCGCCGAAGCGCTGGTGGCGGGCGCCGTGATCGTAATAGTTATGAACGATAAAGCCCTGCTGCTGCAGGCGGACGATGCCGGTGTTGAGGGCGTCGGCGTCGGGCGCGAAGCCGCTTGGCGCGACAATGGCGATGCCTGTCGGTGGTTGGTTCAAGATGCCTCGGATAGTCATGGAAGGTGGCGGCTGGCCGCCGGCGCGGGGCGCGGCTGGCGGGGCAGGACCCGCCGCCATCTTACCGCGCAGCCGCAGGCCGGGCAAGCGACCTCATTGAGCCGCTTCCAGCGCAGCGCGGCGGGCGGCGGCAACCTGCGCGCGGCGGGCGGCAAAGAAGCGCTTGAGCAGATCGGCGCAGGCATCGGCCAGCACGCCGCCGGTCACCTGCGCGTGGTGATTCAGCTGCTCCTGCTCGAACAGGTTGACCACCGAGCCGCAGGCGCCGGTCTTGGGGTCGGGCGCACCATAAACAATTTTCGCCACGCGCGCATGCATCATGGCGCCCGAGCACATCACGCACGGTTCGAGCGTGACATACAGCTCGCAGCCGGGCAGGCGGTAATTGCCCAGCACTTCGGCAGCGGCGCGCAAGGCGACGATCTCGGCGTGGGCCGTGGGGTCGTGCTTGCCGATCGGCTGGTTGTAGCCGGTAGCGATCACCACGCCATCCTTGACAACGACCGCGCCCACCGGCACCTCGCCCAGATCCCATGCGTGCTGGGCCTGCTCGAGCGCCAGCTTCATGAAATCGTCATGCAGGGACTCAGGCATCGGTGATCTCGGCCCAGCAGTTCGGGGTTTCGTGCAGCACCAGCTTGTGCAGGCGCAGGCCGGTACCGAAACGGTCGGTAAACGCCGCCTTGAGGATGCCGAATGCCACGTGGGCGAGGTTTTCCACGGTAGGAATGCGGTCGATCACGACGGTCTTGTGGTCGGGCAGGCTGGCCAGGAATTCACGGACCGCCGTGTCCTTCTCGTAGACGATGAAGGCGTGGTCCCACACATCGACCAGGTGCTGCTTGGCCAGCGTCTTGACGTCGGAAAAGTCCATGATCATGCCGTTATCGGAATTGCCTTCGGCGGTGATGATTTCGCCAGTGAGCGTGATTTCCAGCGTGTAGCGGTGGCCGTGCAGGTTGCGGCACTGACTTTTATGGTCGGGAATACGGTGGCCGGCGTCGAACTCCAGCTTGCGGGTAATGGTCAGCATTATGGTATCTGTAAAAGTTTATGGGTTTGCAAGCTCAGCTTCCATTTCGGATGGCGCTTGCAGGTTTCGATTGCCAGCGTGGTGTTGAAGGCGGCCAGCGGGCCGTCCATCGCCTGCACGTAGAAATGCTCGAAATCGAGGTGTTCGTAGGCGGCCAGGTCCTGGTTGGTTTGCGGAATCACGACTTTCAATTCGCTGCCCCTGGTCACCACCAGGGTGGAGCCCATCTTGGGGCTGACGCAAATCCAGTCCACGCCTTCGGGCACTGGCAAGGTGCCGTTGGTCTCGATGGCAATCGTAAAACCCTGGGCATGCATGGCGGCAATCAGCGGCGCGTCGAGTTGCAGCAACGGTTCGCCGCCGGTAAATACCACGTATTTGCTGGCGGGATAGCTTTCGGGCCACAGCGCGTTGATGGTGGCGGCCAGCTCCTCGGGCGACTTGAACTTGCCGCCGCCTTCGCCGTCGGTGCCGACGAAGTCGGTATCGCAGAACTGGCAGATGGCGCTGGCGCGGTCGCTCTCGCGGCCGGTCCACAGGTTACACCCGGAAAAGCGGCAGAACACGGCCGGCCGGCCGGCATGCGCGCCCTCGCCCTGCAAGGTATAGAAAATCTCTTTGATGCTGTAAGTCACGATAGTTCCTGAATGGACAACCCTCGATTATATCGCACGCGTCTGCCGCTGTCCTGATCCGTCGCTTTTTCATGCATTGCAGCATGAATTGACATAGCACAAAGATGCAAATAGGCAAGCAATGTATTTTCGTTGAATCGAGTCCTGCTTTTTTGCAACCAATTTGTCATTGGGAATAATATTCACAGGGAGATACCGGGCATGGAAACCGCTGCAATACTGAATGAAATCGACCTCATCGTGGCGGGCATGTGCCTGCTGGCAGGATTGACCCTGTTCCTGTACTGGCGCCAGCGCCACCAGCATATTGCACTGCACCGACTGCAGGCGCGGCTGGAGCGCGAACGCGCCACCCGCGAACAGGCCGAACAGGCCCTGGCCGATACCCGGCGCCAGGTGTGCCACCTGAGCGCCAGCCAGCAATCGCTGCGCGACGCCGAGCGGCGCCGCATCGCCCGCGACCTGCACGACGACCTCGGCCAGCACCTGCTCACCCTGGGCATGGAACTGCGCGCGCTGGGCGCTAGCCAGCCGGCGCTCGTAGAAATAGTGGACCGGATCGACGGCCATGTCCAGAACACCGTGCGCGCCATGCGCTGCGTGGTGCGTGACTTGCAGCCCGAAGCGCTGGAAAACGGCCTCGAGGCAGCAGTCAACGGTCAACTGGCGCAGTTTTCGCGCCTCTCCGGCATTCCGTGCCAGCTCGACGTCCAGCCCGAGGTATTCGACAACCGCGATGCCGGCGTTGAAAAAATGATCTACCGCATCCTGCAAGAGTCGCTCAGCAATATCGCCCGCCACGCCCACGCCACCCAGGTCTCGGTGGCCATCGCCCGCGCCGCCAACCGCCTCGACCTGACCGTGCAGGACAACGGCGTGGGCATGCCGGCGTCGCCCCTGCCAGCCTGCCGAACCGGCGTCCGGGTGGGCTTGCGCGGCATCGCCGAGCGCGTTGCCGAGGCGGGCGGACGGTTCGATGTGGCCAGCACGCCCGGCCAGGGCACGGCGCTGACCATGTCGTTCCCGCTCACCACCATCCATTGAGTCGTTAATCAGGTAACCCATCCGCCGACCAGCAAAGGACGTCATGAACAGTACGCACAAGGTTTCGCACATGATGTTGCACACCACGGAATTGTCCCATGCAAACCAGCAGCACGGCTTTGCGCTCAATATGTTGCAATCGCTGGTGATACCGACCTTCGTCATCGATATCGACGGCAAGGTGATCATCTGGAACGCCGCCTGCGAACGCCTGACCGGCGTGCAGGCCTGGGAAGTGCTGGGCACAGACAATCACTGGCAAGCGTTTTACGAAGACCAGCGTCCCACCCTGGCCGACCTGGTGATCGAAGGCAGCCGCCGGCTGGCGACAGGCCCAGGCCAGCCGGCGCGCTCCGGCGATGCCGACGCCAGCCTGGGCTCGCAAAACTGGTGCGACATGCCGCGCGTGGGACGGCGCCGGTTCCTGGCGGCCGACGCCAGCCCGATACTCGACGCCAACGGCAAGTTGCTGGCGGTGGTGGAAACCCTGCGCGATGTCACCGACGAAAAGCGCGCCCAGGTGGCGCTGGAACAGCTGGCCACCCGCGACGGCCTGACCGGCCTGGCCAACCGCCGCTGCTTCGACGATACCCTGCAGGCCGAGTGGCAGCGCGCGCTGCGCCAGCAGCAGCCATTGTCGTTGCTGATGGTCGATGTGGATAATTTCAAGCAGTACAACGATGCCTACGGCCACCTCGGTGGCGACGAGTGTCTGCAGCGCATTGCCGCCGCCGTCGCCAACGAGATGCGCACCAACGACCTGGTGGCGCGCTACGGCGGTGAAGAATTCGCGGTGATCCTGCCCAACCAGTCGCTCAAAGGCGCTGCGATCGTGGCCGAACGGATCCGCTGCCGGGTCGAGCAGCTGCACCTGCCCAACCTGGGCAGCCAGCCGCACGTGGTGACGGTGAGCATCGGCGCCGCCACCGCCCTGCCCTCGCACGACACCGATCCCAGCCAGCTGGTGGCAACCGCCGATTCGGCGCTGTACCGCGCCAAGCACATGGGCCGCAACCGCATCAGCCTGCCCAACAGCGAATTGCTGGCTTGAGCCTTTAGAACAGCCTCAGGCGAACGGGTTGTCCACCGTTTCCACGGCGGGAGGCGGCAACTGCTTCGGCAAGTCCTGCTGCGCTTCCAGATGTTCGACCACCGCGCCCAGCAGGCGGTGCAAGTCGCGGGCGTCGGCCAAGCCGGCCTGGTCGGCGGTGAGATCGATGTCGCCGCTGACGGTGATGCGGTCGAGCCGGTTTTCGATGGTCAGGCGGCCGATGGTCAGCACGTCTGCTTCATTGGCATAGGGTTTGAATGGCATTATTTACTCCGTTCCTTGCGTTGACGCACATTGGGCAGGCGCAGCATCACTTGTTTTTCGCGCGCCGACAACGACGGTAGCAGATCGATGCCGATCCGGCTTTCCAGTTGCGCCACGGTCAGGGTCTCGTACGTGGCGCCAGCCTTGTTCTCGACAAAATAAGCACCGCCGGCGCGCTGTCGCGGGCTGTATACGAGCTTGTACAAATGCGTGGGCACCAGCACCTTGCCGACTTTTTGCAGGTTGCTGCCGATGAAGGCCGGACCGGTCAGCACGTACAAGTCGCCTTCTTTCCTGGCCATGCCGCGCACTACGCCTTCGATGCCGGCCCACAGGTTGCGGTTGATGTCGCCATCTTGCGGCACCATATTGGCCAGGGTAAAACTTTCGCGCTGGGTGCTGCGGTCGGGCATGTCGGCATTGGGCGCCATGTGGCCGCGATCGTAGCCGCTGCGCGCATAGTCGTCCAGCTCGGCGCGGGCATTGGCCGGCAACCGTTTTTCAGCATGGAAAGAGTTCTCGCGCGACAAGTCCTTGGCGGCCTCGAGATTGTCCACCTTCAAATGCTCGGCCGACCACAGCGGCGTGCGCGTGATGCCGGAATGCATGACGCCAAACACGCCGTAGCAAAGTTCGGTGGTGGCTGCTTCCATCTTGCGATTGAGAATTTCAGGGGGGCGGCCATCGACGTAATGGGTCGGGCACTGGCTGGCGGCTGCCAGGCCGGCGGCCAGCAGGCCACCGGCAACGAACACGGCGGCGGCCGAACGCTGGATCAAATTCATTGAGTAAGACAAGAAATATTGTGAGGCGGGATACTAGCAAAAAAATGGCCGGTTCCCCAAGGGGCCGGCCATTTTTTTGTCACGACGCTTTGGCACGTCGCACCGTATTTCGTCTGCGATAACCGGTGCCGGTGCGACCGCCTTGCGGCTCTTTGGTCTCGCCGGCGTCGGCGCGCTGCTGGTTGACGATGCGGGCGGCGACTTCTTCCTCGTGGCCCGGGTAGCGGCCCTCCTGCTTGAATTTCTGTTCCAGCTCCTTGAATTCGCGCTCGCGCTTGGGGTTGGCGCCTCTGGGCATGTCGTACTCCTTAAACATTCGCATGGCCTATCCTAATGAATGCTGAGCGCGGAAGTCGCACGACTGCCGACACTATTGCCACACTACACCAGCGCTTGCTGGTGTAACTCTGTCTCCTATGCAATACTAGATTCAGCCCCCCTCGAAAAGCGCACCATGGACGTTGCCGTCATCCTTCCACGGAGTCTCAAGTTCCGCATGACCCTGGTCGTGATTTTGCTGGTGCTGGTCGCCACCATGATCGTGACGTGGGTGGCGCTGGTGCTGGCGGAGCGCGACATGAAAGCCATCATCGGCAACCAGCAATTTGCATTGCTGTCATCATCGGCGGCACAGATCGACGCGCAATTGAACGCCAAAAAGCTGCTGCTGGCCAGCCTGGCCGAAGATTTGCCGCTGGCTGCCACCGCCAGCGCGGCAGACATGCTCGAGTTCGTCAATCGCCACCCGATCGCGCGGCGCGAGTTTCGCAACCTGGTCATTTATAACCGGCAGGGCGACCTGCTGCACACCCAGGGCCACGGCGTGGCCACGCTCGACACCAGCGCCTCGCTGCGCGCTTACCTGGGCAAGGTGCTAGCAGACGGCAAGGCCATCGTCTCGCCGCCCTACAAGAGCGTGATGACCGGCGCACCGGCGGTGGTGATCATGCAACCGGTGACCGACGCCGAAGGCCGCCCGACCATGATGCTGGGCGGCAGCCTCGACCTGGCCGACTCCAACATGCTGGAACAGGTGGCCGGGCAACGATCGGGACAGACAGGCTATTCTTTCATCATCACCACCCGCGGCGTGCTGGTCCAGCACCCGGACCGCGCGCTGCTGCTCGAAGATGTGACCAAGCGCGCCCACCCCAACCTCGGCACGCAACGGGCACTGGAAGGGTTCGAAGGCTGGACCGAGGCGACTGGAAAAGATGGCACGAGCAGTATCTATTCCTATAAGCGCTTGCGCAGCGCGGACTGGATCGTCGGCGCCCGCTACCCGGTCGATGAGGCGTTCGCACCGATGATCGCCATGCGCCACCAGGGCATGCTGGCAGCGGCCGTATTTGCGGGCGTGGCCGGTGTGATGGCCTGGCTGGCGATCCGGGCGATGTTGCGCCCGCTGAGCTTGCTGCGCCAGCACGTTGGCGAGATCCGCAACGGCAGCGCCGACATCGGCGTGTTGCAACCGTGCCGCCCCGACGAGATCGGCGAACTGGCCGGCGCGTTCCACGAGCTGATGGCCGAGCGCGAAGCGGCGCAAAAGGCGGTGCGCGACAGCGAAGCGCTAATCAGCAGCATCCTCGAGCGGGCGCCGGACGCGTTTGTCAGCTGCGCGGCAGACGGCGCCATCACCAACTGGAACGAGGCGGCCGAGCGCACGTTCGGCTGGCGCCGTGCCGAAGCGCTGGGCCGCGATATCGCCGAACTGATCGTGCCGCCGGCCATGCGCGGCGCGCACCAGGCCGGCATGCGCGCGTTTGGCGAGGGCCACATGGGACGCCTGATCGACGCACGGGTGCGCATCAGCGCCCTGCACCGCGACGGCCACGAAGTGCCGGTCGAACTGTCGGTCGGCTCGATCCGCCATGGTGGCGCCTACTATGCCACGGCGTTTTTGCACGACATTACCGAGCGGGTGGCGTTCGAAGAGCGGCTGACCCAGCTGGCCCGCATCGATCCGCTGACGGGCATTGCCAACCGCCTGTACTTCGAGGAAGTGCTGCAACAGGCCGTGGTGCGGGCGCGCCGCAACCGCATGCCGCTCGCGCTCGCCTATCTCGATATTGACCGTTTTAAATCCATCAACGACAGCCTGGGCCACGCGGCCGGCGACGCCGTGCTGTGCGAATTCGCCACCCGCCTGGGCGCCAACGTGCGTGCGGCCGATACGGTGGCGCGCATTGCCGGCGACGAATTCGTGATCATCTTCGAGCAGGTGGACCAGGCCGACGAAGCGGCGCGGATGGCGCAAAAGATCGTCGCCGCGATCCGGGTGCCATTCAACCTGAACGGCGCGCCCTTGCTGGTTACTACCAGCATCGGCATCGCACTGCTCGACGGCGACGACCTGGCCCCGGCCGCGCTGGTGGCGCGCGCCGACGCCGCGCTGTACCAGGCCAAGCGCAAGGGCCGCGACGGTTACGCGCTGGCCCCATGAAAAAAAAGATAGCCCATCCGTGCTATTGTTCGCCCTTGCAAAAAAACCGCCGCTACCGCAGGAGCCCCCCGTGTCCTCTCATCAGTCCCAGATTTCCCGATTTTTCCAGCTCCCCGAGCATGGCAGCAATGTGCGCACCGAGGTGGTGGCCGGCATTACCACCTTCCTGACGATGGCCTACATTATCTTCGTCAACCCCACCATCCTCGGCGACGCCGGCATGCCGCGCGACGCGGTGTTCGTGGCCACCTGCGTCGCTGCCGCCATCGGCAGCCTGATCATGGGCCTGTACGCCAACTACCCGATCGGCATGGCGCCCGGCATGGGCCTGAACGCCTATTTCGCCTACGCCGTGGTGCTGGGCATGGGCGTGCCGTGGCAATCGGCACTGGGCGCGGTCTTCATTTCCGGCTGCCTGTTCTTCCTGGTGAGCATTTTTAAAGTGCGCGAGCACATCGTCAACGGCATCCCGCACTCGTTGCGGGTTGCCATCACCGTGGGCCTTGGACTATTCCTGGCGCTGATCGCCATGAAAAGCTCGGGCCTGGTGGTCGGCAACCCCGCGACCCTGGTCACGGTAGGCGACATGCACAATCCGCACACCATCATGGCCGTGTTCGGCTTCCTGCTGATCGTCACGCTCGATCGCCTGAAAGTGCCGGGTGCTTTGCTGATCGGCATCGTCGCCGTCACCGTGCTCAGCTTTTTCTTCGGCGGCAATACCTTCAACGGCTTCATGTCGCTGCCGCCGTCGATCGCACCAACCTTCTTCCACCTCGACCTGTCCGGCGCCCTGTCGATCGGCCTGTTCAACGTCGTGCTGGTGTTCTTCCTGGTGGAATTGTTCGACGCCACCGGCACCCTGATGGGCGTGGCCAGCCGCGCCGGCCTGCTGGTCGGCGGCAAGATGGCGCGCCTGAACAAGGCGCTGATGGCCGACAGCGGCGCCATCCTCGCCGGCTCCATGCTGGGCACGTCCAGCACCACCGCCTACCTGGAGAGCGCCGCCGGCGTGCAGGCCGGTGGCCGCACGGGCCTGACCGCCGTGGTGGTCGCGGCACTGTTCCTGGCCGCGCTGTTCTTCGCACCGATCGCCGGCGTGGTGCCCGCCTACGCCACCGCGCCCGCGCTGCTGTTTGTCGCGTGCCTGATGCTGCGCGACCTGGTGGAAGTCGACTGGACCGAGACCACCGAAAGCGTGCCGGCCGCCATCACCGCGCTGGTGATTCCGTTTACCTATTCAATCGCGCACGGCATCGCCTTCGGCTTCATCACCTACGCCGGCCTCAAACTGCTGACCGGCCAGGCGCGCCAGGTCAAGCCGGTGGTGTGGATTATCGCCGTGGTATTCCTGGCCAAGTACAGTTACACCTGATATTGCTGTGGATGAGCGATAAGGTTTGACACCAGCGCTGGTAAGAAACCGATTTTTTAAATAGTCCGTGAACACATTCATATTTTCCACAAACGGTCTCCAAACCGCAGGAGTTACGCTAATTGATGTAGTAAAGTCTGGGTAATTTACAGGGTTAGCGAAATATTGCGAATGACCGTTGTCGCCCCGAAGCGGACCTAGCGCAACGTCGCTGTCAGAATTGTGGATTCTCGCCCCTTGCTCGAAGCACTTTACGCTCCGCCTCGAGTGCCACTTCAATTTGTCCGTCGCTTCCATCCCACACAAGCTCTACCGCCTCCGTTAGCCACGAGCTTTGCACCTGCTTGATCCAGACTTTAGTGCCTGGACTATTTTGCTTTGCACGCAAGATGCGCTTGCCCTCACTCCAGATGGAACAGCTTTTGCCGTTGACGCGTAGCTCGAGGCTGTGGTGTCGCCTGTCGTCGAAAAATTCGAGAAAGTCGTCTAAGTCGATCTCTGCTGAAACAGCATAGGCATTTGCGTGATAGCGCTCATACACGCTTGTTGGCAAAGCGCGCGCCGCCACGACGACTTCACGCGGCATTTCTTTCCATCTGCCGTTAAGGCCGATACCATCATTAGCGTTACATCCATATTCCTCGATGTAGTTCGATTCGACCTTAAAGATGTCTTGGCCTTCCGGTACGTTACACAGATAAGTTAGGGAAATGCGATGGCAGGCATCCACCGCCTCAGCAAGGCCATAATGCACACGTCGATAATTTTTACCATTTTTGTAGGGCTTTCCTGCACGCAGTTTGCTGACGTTCCGCGGGTAATGCTGAGTGGGGCGCTTACTACCACCGTTGGCTTTACCGATATAGCGACCGACTAATTTTCCTTGTAAATCGCGGATTTCCCACATGTAGATCAGTGGAGCGCCGACATCAACATCAGAATCGAGCACGCTATAGTGCATATTTATTCTTTCCTTTGCTTGTCAGGAAGTGCACAAAGTCCGCTCTTGCCGCGCTCGGCCGCGTGCGTCAGCATAGCGGCTTGCCCGGCTGCAAAACCCGAAAATTCCCACAGACGACCGATGACGCCCCATAACCGACCTTCGACTATGCTCGGTAACTTCAACTAATTCGTAGGCCGTGCTAAATTCTGCCGAGCTTCCTCTTTACTGATGGCACGACGGCGGATAGTCTTGAGTGCTCGTTTGTACTCTCCCCAAGCCACTTCAGAACCATCTCCGAGTTCCTCGTAGATTGGCAACAAATCGACGATTCCTTCGAATACCCACTGCACGTCTACGCCAGCTGGACCACCCTTATACGGTGAGGTGTTCTCAAGGCCGAACGTGACCGCTTTGTCATAAGCCTCATCAATACCAGATGCTTTCACTAAAATCGTGTTTTCCCAAATAAGGAATCGACGTTCGGGATCATTATTTGCTGTGTGCGCCAATTCGATGAATCTCAGCTGATAAGTTGCCAAATACCATCCAACTGGAGAGATATCGCTATCGTTACTCATAGGCTCTGCATTGTTGAGGTCTAGCAATAGGCGCCGATCCAAAAACTACAATAAAACGCATATTGCGCAACGGCGGGGAACGTCGCCTTCTGGCCGTTCGCGGCCCAAACTTAACCCGAAAAGATTTGTTCTTTAAAAACCGTGAACTTGGTCTCTCCAGCTACCGACTCTATGGACCAAGGCTTCTCAGTGCTCACCCGTACCAGGCTTCGTCCCAGTTCATCAACCCATTCCTCTTCAATGACGCAGCGGATGTGTCCCAGGTGGGGGTAATGGCTCCCGGACATTTGTTCTCCAGTTCTTATGACGGGTTCTTTTTCGACGAATTCATGTAGTATGCCGTCAGCATCGGTAAGCACGCATCCTACCCACATCGGAAAGTGGTCGTCAACAACGCGCTCTATCTGCACTTCCAAACTAAGCATTGGTCATATCCACGTTTATAAACCCTATTATGTTCAGTGTCCGCTCCTGGCCGCTAGCAGTCTGCGGTAGTAAGGCTATTTATGGCAATGACTTCGCATAGTGCCACTGGTTTTGCCCCTTCTACGAATGCCCCCTTGGTCCCTATTGATACTCGTTCCCGGTGATACGACTCGTTGTTCAGATTTACGATATACATCATTGCTCGCCCAGTCTGAGGTACTTCTCCGTCCGGAAGTACACTACCGTCAGAAGAAAGAAACTCTGGCCAAATCATCCAAATTCCATCCGCAGAAGGGTCGTCCCCGTCATACAAAAAATCCCACCGAGTGTGCTGATGCAGCGGAGCTTTTCGCCCACCTGCGTCAGCTGTAAAGAACCGATAAAAAACTTCAAAAGAAGGCTTTCTTCCAGACCGTACAGAATACGATATCATCACAATCACTCAGCAAATGAAATTTGAACGGCGGCTTCTGGCCGCTTGCCGCCTATCGCTGCATTTCACATTTTGACCCCTGATAGTTCCAGCGGCCGCCACTGTCCAGGCATCCGTCAATCGCAATCTCACGCCAAGCCCATACCGAAACAGCAGCAACACCCAGGAGCGCTCCAACCAAAAGAAGATAACGACTTCGTTTCTTACTCGGTTTTCCCATTCCGTCTGCTTGTGGCCGTTCTCGACCGGTCGTGCCAGCATAGCATGTTGCTGCTGAGAAAACATCATGATCTGCCCCGATACGCTGCTGTGAGGGCCTTTGCGGCCGTCCTGCGCGGCTCGAGAAATCCGGGAAAATAGCTGCCTGTACGGGGCTTTGGAATCTTTAAGTCGACCTTACCGGCCCGGATTTCGTAGCCACGGTCCCGATAACCGTTGCGGCTGTTGATACATTCGTCGCTGCGCTCGCCGTAAGCTGCCTGGCAAAGCGCCTCGACGTCCATTTCCATGAGTCGCTGCAGAGCGTGCTACAACGTCTGGCGGATGAAATCTGCATCTGCCCCCTTTTCGGCAAGCTCAGATAATGCGATAGTGGTGTCGGTCATTGCGATTCCTAAAGTGGTTTTGTTAAGGTCTTCGTAAACCCAACATTACCTCAAGAATCACAATGATCACCTTCTCGCAACCTTCCTAAACGCCATCTCTGGCCAAGTCTTCATACACCACGTCGTGGGACACCATCCATCCATGAACCGAATCCGGAAGTGTAGCTGTGGGAACCGTTCATAATTAGGTAGTTCCGCTTTACATCTGCTGGTAGCTTGATGCCATGGCGTCGTTCCACTTGTTCAAATAAGGCCTGGTCTGCGGGTGCTTCAGGATGCTCGTTTTCGGACGCAAGTTGATGGAGGATGTCAGGCCCGAAGCGACCAAAGCGATCTTCGCTTCAGTAACTTGCTGAGGGAGCTGACCGGCTCTCCCGGGCGGGATCATGCGTCCGGCAATAGCCGGCGTGATGCACGATACCAGCGGCCTGACCGTCCGCGTTAATGGTCACGGTCAGGGTGAACTGATCACCCCAGTGGTGCTTGTAGTAGTGAATCCGGGGCCAAGGTTGAGGTGCGAAGTCGAGCGTGATTCGTGCTGCCGAGATTTCTTCTAGTCGGATATTCGAGAGGTCTGCCAACTTTGCAAGAAGGCGGCGATAGCGCACCAATACGATTCCGAACTCGGACGACGGGGGTTGAATGGTTGACGTCAGAAGGTCGAATATTACCGTGGACTCACCATTCTGCTCTGCCAGCGAGCGCAGTTGGCCAATTGACCAGTAGCCATCCAATTCGTTGTTCCGGCTAGCAAACGAGCCGCACAAACCGCTGGCGATATTCGTCAAGCGCGCCCCTCTTGGCATACATCGGTCCTTTTCAATTAATCTGGGGCGCTACGCTGAGCTGCGACCGCACGTTATTGGCCGACAGGATATCAGCTTGCCTACCGAAAAAACTCACTAATTATCACCCACGCCTTCGCCAACAACAGCGATCCCGACAGCATTCCGTACCGGTGCATGCGGCTTTCGATTCATATTAATTTAACAAACCTGCGCCAAGTGTTATACCTTGGTATAACGGTAAATCAGTAATCATCGGATAAAGGCGCGTATGAAAAGCGAAGCGAATGAAGTCGCCGCCAGGTTCTTGGTTGCAGCCCAGAATGTGGGCGGGATGCCAGCGGATGAGAGGGGCCCGGTTCCGCAGGATATAGTTCGCCTTGCAAGGGAGATTAGCAACGCCGCCCGTGAAGTCTGCAGTTCGCGTTTCAAGCCTTGGGCCTGCGCAATCTCTGCGCTCGCGCTGTCCAGCGTCCTAATGGCTGCCCATGCAGCATTACCTGTGGACCAGGCATCGTCGACTCCTGGCGAAGTCGAAGTCGTCAACATCACCGGTACCAGAGATCCGGCCATGCGCACCTATCGCAGCGTGTCACGCGGCCTCGACGCTTTTGACGAACACCGGCACCTGGCGCCCAACGCAGCGCTACGTTTCCGCTTCGCTCACAACGCAACAGTGCTCAAGCCGGGTACCGTGGCCAATAAACTGGAGGCCGGCCCAGCAGCCAGTGATGTCGATGGGCTATCGCTCCGCTTGGCCAGCGACGATGGATCGGTTCCGAGAACCATCGACGCCGACGGCCGATTCGATATTCCACGCAGCCAGGCCGCTTATGACGCCGACGCCACCTTTGTCTTAAAT
Source organism: Duganella sp. Leaf61 (assembly GCF_001421905.1). NCBI lineage: Bacteria > Pseudomonadati > Pseudomonadota > Betaproteobacteria > Burkholderiales > Oxalobacteraceae > Duganella > Duganella sp. Leaf61. The sequence goes on along the minus strand of NZ_LMLM01000029.1, from coordinate 215,899 downwards.
AAAAAGAGCGGGCTGTTCACGTACTATCCTGACATTCGCTCGCCCGGTCTTCCGCAGAATGTGCGTCGCCTCGGAGACCTGTGGCTTGAGTGTTTCGTGTGGCAAGCTATTGCGCGGGAAGAGATATCGTTGGTGACAAAATTAATGCTCACAGCACTGTTCCGGTCGAGCGACTTTTGCGCCAAAAGAGATTTCCGTCTGGGTATGCCTGCCTATGGCCAACTGGCCAGGGTGACGATATGGAACGGTGCGGCACTTGGCGAGTTCTCCTTCGACGGCACGACGTACTCGGTTCCGATTGGTCCGGGCGCTTTCAGCGACGATGCCTTGATCACGCTGGAATACGTTTCTCAGGGAAATTCTCCCTCGACGGCTCCATAAAAAACTGAAGATCCCATCTTCGACAATGGCGGCCATTCTTCAGCGCATCTCGGCAACGCAGGCTGGTGTCGAACGTTGCTGGTAATGGTCTGATTTATTCGCCGACAATTCCCGGATCGGCAGCACGCCGACCAGGTTGTGCAGGCGCATCCGGCACAAGGTCAGCGGTTCGGGATCTTGGCCGGCCAGCCGCAACAACACTTCCACGCCACCGGGCGTAGAAGTGGTGCGCAATGCCCGCAGTTCGAGGTCGAGTCGGCGCACGATGGCCAATACCTGCTCCAGGGTGGCGATGGGAGCGTCCGGCTCCAGGCAAAAGCGATAGCTGGTCTGATGAGGTTTCATGCCTCCAGAATACTGCCCGGCGGCGGGAATAGGCTCCCTGATTTCCTGCGATCTCCGCAATTTCAAAGAAACATTACCCATCTTCGGTACAATACCTGGAATAATCTTCTTTTGATATCAAAATGGAAATCGACGAAATCGATCGCCGCATCTTGCGTGAACTGCGCCGTGACGGGCGCCTGTCCAACACCAGGCTGGCCGAGCTGGTCGGCCTGTCCACCACGCCGTGCTGGAACCGCGTGCGCGCGCTCGAACAAGCCGGACTGATCGAGGGTTACACGGCGCTGCTCAGCCAGACAGGCCTGGGCTATCCGGATACGGTCATCATCGAAGTCACGCTCGACCGCCACGACGACGACATCTTCGACAAATTCGGCCAGGCGCTGGCGGACTTGCCGGAGGTGATGGAAGCCTACCTGCTGACCGGCGACTACGACTACCTGATCAAGGTGGCGGTGGCCGGCACCGCCGGCTACGAGGAATTCTTGCGCCGCAAACTCTACAAGCTGCCAGGACTTAAGCACAGCCGCTCCACCTTCGTGCTGCGCTGCCTGAAAAAGACCCATTCTGTGGAACCCTGAAAACCACACTGTCTTCGGCGCCACACTCGGAGAGCTTGTTATTCGTTTGCCAAAAAACATATACTAGTGCAATAACATTTGGCAATCATGCGTAAACTTCTGGCTTATTCCTATTCCATCAGCGATCCCCGACATCGCCAACAGTTTTTTGAAGAAGTCCATCACATCGTGGCGCTGACCCAGGCGTTCGGCTTGCTGGCATGGCTGGTCACGGTGACACTGGTGCTCGATACCTACGGCAGCGCCCGCGCGCCCGTATTGTGGGGCTTGCCCGTGATGGTGATCACGCTGGCGATGAGCTTGCGCGCCCGGGCGCTGACCCCGCTCCTCATCAGCGGCGCGCTGGGCGCACTGGCGACGGCCTGGGCCTATCGCGGCTTCCTCAACTACAGCGACCATCCCGGGCTGTGGGTATTACCGCTAGGTATAACCATTTCGCTGGCGGCGGCGCCCGTATTTTGCAGCCTGCTCAACTACCTGGCCACGGCCTGCGGTTGCTGGCTGATCCTGGCGCTCGGCCACTTTCCAGCGCAGCCGGGCCATGTCAACTTCTACCTGGGGCTGGTGGCGGTGATCGGCACGCTGTGCATCGGCGCGTACCTGAACGTTTATTTCCTGACCCTGCGGGTGAATAACTACCGGGTACGCGAGGAGTTGACGACGCTGGCCTTCAAGGACAGTGTCACGGGATTGAACAACCGCCGCAAGTTCACTCTCGATGCACGCGCGGCGCAAGCACGCACCGACGCCACACCGCTGCAATTCCTCATGATCGACATCGACGACTTCAAGGTCATCAACGACACCCTGGGCCACGATGCCGGCGACGAAGTACTGCAACGCACGGCCGAGGTCATCGGCAGGCTGTCGGCCGGTCACCTGTGTGGACGCCTGGGCGGTGAAGAATTCGGTGTGGTGCTGGCCGGTAGCGCCGACGCGGCGCGCCAGTTTGCTGCGCTGCTGCTGGCGGAGGTACAGACCGCGTGCCAGCCGCCACGCACGGTCAGCATTGGGATTGCCGAACTATGCAAGAAAAGCGACCTGGCGCTCAGCTACCGCGATGCCGACCAGGCCCTGTATGCCGCCAAGCGCGCGGGCAAGAACCGCTACGCCGAGGCTGCGCCCCGGCTGGCAATCGAACGCACGATCAGCGGGTAGCCACGGTGCGGCTCTGGCGTCGCATGTCGTCGCGCATCAGCATCGTCGTGCGCGCGGTTTGCAGGGTGACGACGTCGGTGCCGGCGGCATTGCGTACCAGCGGACGCGGCAGGTCGGCCCAGCGGCTGCGCGTGAGGCCGGTCGAAATGGAGGCGGACTGGGTCGCAGCAACATCGTCGGTCTGGTGCGCGGACTGCGCGCCGGTGGTGACTATCAGCCCGGCTGCGCCGTTGTCGCTGACGTCGTCGTTGACGGCGCGGCTGTTGCGCCGGCACGGTTCGTCGGTGAGGGTGACGCGGCCTTCGGCATCGACGCAGCGGTTGACCTGGGCCTGGGCGCTGCCGGCAGCTGCGGCCAGCGCGGCGCACAGCAGGATGGCGGCGGTGGCGCCCGTGATCGGATGGTTGGTATTCATGGCCGCCTCCTGGCGTGTTTTGTAGCGATGCGCCATGATCGCGCGCCGCGCGCGTGTAATCTGTACGGAACCACACGCAGGCATGCCTCGGGTACAATAGCACCTCATCCGTAACCCTTTAGCAACGTTGCCTGGCCCGCCCATGGCGCCATGGAACCCGCTCACCATGCCTATGAAATCTTCCCTGCTCGTTACTCCGCTTGCCCTGACCCTGTTATGCGGCAGCGCCGCCGCGATCGATGGCCCGCCGCCGTACGGCTGGAGCACCTCGGCCGAACTGGGCGCCATCTCCACTTCCGGCAACACCGTTGGTACCTCGGTCACTGGCAAGATCGATGCCAAGCAAGAATTGCCCGACTTTAGCAACGAGTACATACTGGCCGGCTATTTCAAGGATGAACAGATCACCAACGAAGACGGCAGCAAGTCGCGCCAGCGCTCGGCGCAGCGCTACTCGGTGTCGGGCAAGACCGCCTACAAGCTGATGGAAGACAACGACCGCCTGTTCGCATTGGCCACCCACGTCAACGATAAATTCGGCGCGTACACCACCTATTCGACCGTCGGCGTCGGTTACGGCACCCGGCTCTACAGCGCGGAAAACCTGACCATCGACGGCGAACTCGGTCCGGGCTACTTCCGCGGCGAACGCTCCACCGGCGAAACGGAAAACGGCATGACGGTGCGCGCCGCCGGCAGCCTGAAGTGGCGCCTGAGCGAATCGGCCCTGTTCAGCCAGCTGGTCACGGTCGAACGCGGCACCTCGAACACCCACTCCACCGCCGAGACTTCGCTGTCCACCAAGATCAACACCACCATGCAGATGAAGGCGGCGTTCAGCGTGCGCAGCGACACCAGCGTCCCGGACGACAAGAAAAACACCGATACCCAGACCTCCGTCACCCTGGTCTACTCGTTCTGATATTTTGGCCACCATGAATACTGCACGCTTTATCGGCACGCCGCTGTCGCCGTCCGCCACCAAGGTCATGTTGCTCGGCTCCGGCGAACTGGGCAAGGAAGTCATCATCGCCCTGCAACGCCTGGGCGTGGAAACCATCGCAGTTGACCGCTACCCCAACGCGCCCGGCCACCAGGTCGCGCACCGCGCCCACGTCATCGACATGACCGACGGCGCCGCGCTGGCGGCATTGATCGAGCAGGAGCAGCCGGACCTGGTGGTGCCCGAGATCGAGGCGATCGCCACCGACACCCTGGCCGCGCTGGAACGCGCCGGCAAGATCACCTGCATCCCCACCGCGCGCGCCGCCCAGCTGACCATGAACCGCGAAGGCATCCGCGTGCTGGCTGCCGAAACCCTGGGCCTGGCCACGTCGCCCTACCGCTTCGCCAGCAGCCTGGCCGAGCTGGAAGCCGCAACCGGGCAGATCGGTTTTCCGTGCGTGATCAAGCCGGTGATGTCGTCGTCGGGCAAGGGCCAGTCGAAAATCGACAGCGCTGCCGAGGTGCAGGCCGCCTGGGACCATGCCGCCGCCGGCAGCCGGGTCGATGCGGGCCGCGTGATCGTCGAAGGCTTCATCGATTTCGATTACGAGATCACGCTGCTGACGGTGCGCTCGATTGGTAGCGACGGCCAAGTCACCACGCAGTTCTGCGAGCCGATCGGCCACGTCCAGGTGCAGGGCGACTACGTGGAATCGTGGCAGCCGTGCCGCATGCATCCGCTGGCCTTGCAGCGCGCGCAGGACATCGCCGCCCAGGTCACCGGCGACCTCGGTGGCCTGGGCCTGTTCGGCGTGGAGCTGTTCGTCCGTGACGACATGGTGTGGTTCTCGGAAGTGAGCCCGCGCCCGCACGACACCGGCATGGTCACCATGGCCACGCAAACGCAAAGCGAATTCGAGATCCACGCCCGCGCCATTCTCGGCCTGCCGGTCGATGTCTCGCTGCGCGCGCCAGGCGCCTCGGCCGTAATCTACGGCCAGCACGAAGCCCCAGGCATCGCTTTCGAAGGCCTGGCAGACGCGCTGCGGGTACCGGGCGCGGACGTGCGCCTGTTCGGCAAGCCGGAATCGTTCGCACGGCGCCGCATGGGCGTGGCGCTGGCCACCGCTGCCGACACCGATACCGCGCGCGAACGCGCCAAGCTGGCCGCGTCCAAGGTGCGGCCCGTCATCGCCTAGAACCTGCCACGTGCGAGGCGCGCAGGCAGCGTCTCGTTCCCTGCCGGGACAGGTTCCCGGTCACATTACATTTGCCGGAACAGGTCTGCGTAATTCCGGCTCACCACCAGTTGCTCGGGGCGGTCCTTCAGCTGCACCATCAACCTGCCCCGAAAATCGTGGCGCGTGCCCGCCACGTGGCGCGCCGCCACGATCACACTGCGATGAATCTGCCAGAACTGCTGGGCATCGAGCTGCTCGCGCAGCTTGCTGATCGGCGTGCGGATCAGGCACTCGCCATCGGCCAGCACCACGCTCGTGTACTTGTCGTTGCTCTGGAAGTACAGCACCTCGTCCACCGCGATCAGGCGGGTTTGTTCGCCTTGCGAAGCGCGTATCCATTGCAGCGGTGCCGCTGCTGGCGCCGGTGTTGAGAGCGCGGCCGGGCCGCCCAACTGCGCCAGCAAGGCCCGCAGCGCGTCCAGCGGCGGCGCCGCTGCAACTGGTGCGGCCAGCGCCGCCTTCAGTTTCCCCGCTGTTTTCGATAACCGTTCCAGCGACGCCGGCTTGAGCAGGTAGTCGAGCGCCGAGTGCTCGAACGCCTGCACCGCGTACTGGTCGTAGGCGGTGACGAACACGATCTGCGGCGGCGCCGGGCCTTCGATCAGCCGCGCCGCCACGTCCAGTCCCGTCAGACCGGGCATGCGGATATCGAGGAACACCACGTCGGGCGCCTCGTCGTCTATCAGGCGCAACGCCTCGAGGCCATTGGCGGCGCGGCCCACCACGCGCAGTTCCGGCCACACGGCGGCCAGTTGCTGTTCCAGGTAATCGCGCAAGTGGGCTTCGTCGTCGGCGATCACCGCGCGCGGAGAATTGTTCATATTGGTAGCGATATGGTTGATGTGATCCTCGTTCAGCGGGACGGCAGCGGCAGGACGATGCGTACCACCACGCCACTCGGCTGGTTTTCCAGCAGTTCGACTCTGGCCTCGGCGCCGTACAGGGTGCGCAGGCGTTCGCGCAGGTTGCCCAGCCCTACCCCGCCGCCCGGCTTGGTCGACTGCGTGCCGGACAGCCCGGCGCCGGTATCGGCAACCGTGAGGCACAGGCGGCCATCGGCAACGGCGGCGCCTATGGCGACCTCGCCGCCGTCGACCTGCGGTTCCAGGCCGTGGGCAATGGCGTTTTCCACCACCGGTTGCAGCAGCATCGGCGCGATGGCGATGGCGCGCAGTTCGTCAGGTACGTCGATGCGATAGCGCAGGCGCGGGCCCATGCGTACGGCCAGCACGTCGAGGTAAGCGGCCAGCAGGCGGGCCTCGTCGCCCAGCGTCGACGATTCACTGCGGCTGGTATCGAGGCTGGCGCGCAGGTAGTCGATAAAGCGCTCAAGCATGTAGCGCGCCTGGTCCGGCCGGGTGCCGATCAGGCTGACCACGTTGGCCAGCGTGTTGTACAGGAAGTGCGGTTCGATCTGCGCCTGCAAGGCGCGCAGGCGTGCTTCGGCCAGCAGGCGCGCGGTGGCTGCCGCCGCCTCCTTCTGGCGCGCCTCGTCCATCGCGGCCTGGATGCGCCGCTCGGCGTTACGCCGCACCATGACCATGAAGCCGGCGATCACCGCCGCGATCAGGGTACATTCGAGCAGCACCACCGGTCGCGCCAGCAAATGCAGCGCCGGGCCGCCGCTGAGCAGCACATTGGCCAGCGCAATCGCCGCCAGCACGCTGGCCACGCTGAACACCACGTGCAGCGCCACCCTGGGCAGTCCGCGCAGGCGCCGTGGCAAATTGTCAAACCAGCGGTTGAGCAGCACCATGCCGCCATGGATGAACAGCCCGCACAGGTTGGCCACCAGCAGCATGTGCAGGAAGTAGCGCACCACCGGTGGGCCGTCGTCGGAAAACGCGGTGCGCGCGGCGGTCAGCACGGCTGCGATCAGGGTGCTGAAGATGGCCGTGTACAGCGCGTTGCGCCAGCGCGAGGCCGGCCAGCGCCGCAAGCCGGGAATCAGCTCGAGCGGGTGGGCGGATACGATGATGTCGGGATTTTTCATGCCGCCAGAAAGTTACCATGAAAACACACCGGAGCGCGATAGACGAGCCGCGCTAACGCCACCGGGCCGTCCTTGACGTTGCGTGCATCGAACACGGTCAGCACGGTCTGGCCGCGCCGCGTATCCTGCGCCACGCCCACCACGTAGCCGTCCGTCTCAGACCTGGCGCCACTGCGCGGCACCAGCACATGCTCCTCGACCTGCCAGCCAGGGCCGAAGCGGTAGCCATCGACCTTGCCGCTGTCGGTATCGACCAGGTTGACGGAATCGAGCGCTTGCGCCGTGCTGCCCGCGCCAACGCCGAGCACCAGCAGCTTGCGGTGGCGGCGCGACACCACCTGCGGCGCCACCCGTGGAAATTCGCTGACGCCGAACAGCCGCGCCTCGCGTGCCTGGCCGCTGGCAAAATCAAGCGTGATCTGCACCGCGCTGCTGCGCTGGGCTTCGTACGGGCGCATGTCGCCGCGCATCGGCAGCGCCGGTTCCGGCACGATATCGCCCGCGTGCAGCACGGCGTCGAGCCGGATGCAGTCGCCGTCATCCCACGCATTCCCAAGATGGAAAACCGAACGCGCCGGCAGCTCGAACACCTGGCGCACGGTGAGCGTGGCCTTGTCCACCACCACCGCACGCAGCGGCCGCTCGCCGCCCTGCCAGCGCAGCCGCTCGGCCAGGCTGCGGCCCGGGGCGTCCAGTGCATACGGCGGCACCAGGAACACCAGGTGGCGCGCGCTGACCACGAAATCGTGCACCATGTTCAGCTGCGGCACCGGCAGCATGGCCGTGCGGATGACGGCGCCGCGCACGTCGAGCCGATAGATGATCAACTGGTCGGCGCCGGGCAGGTTACCGAAGTTCCACAGGCCGCCGTCCGGGTCATGCTTGGGATGGGCGGAAAACGGCATCGCTTTCAGATCCGGGCGCCAGGTCTTGATGCCGCGCGTGGACAGCGTGTCGGGATCGAGCTCGGTGGCCGAACCGCCTTCCCACAGCGCATACACGCCACCGTTGAACGGCAGCAGATTGGTGTTGGCGACGTTGATGGTATCGTTGCTGCGCACCGGGGCGCGGTCGATCCGGGTACCGAAGGCGCTGTAGAGAAAGCGTCCCGCGCGGGTCTCCTGCTCGAATTTCTGGGTGGCGACGAAGCGCCCGCGATGGTGGACCTTGCCATCCGCGATGGTCCAGCACTGGGCAAAGCCATCGCCGTCGAACCAGTGGTGATAGCGTTCGCCCCCCAGTTCGAACCGGCCGGGGCCGTTGCGGTAGAACACCCCTGCCAGGTCTGTCGGCAAGCGTCCGAGCACGGTCGCATCGCCGGCCAGCTCGCCCGCGAAGTCGGCGTACGGAAGCAGGCGGGCGTCGCCGTCGAGGGCAGCATGGAAGCTGCGGTACGTGGCGGTATCGGCCAGCGCGGTGGCGGATACACCGAGGGCGGCGAGGCCGGCGCAGCGGGAGAGAAATTGGCGGCGTGCTGGCATGATGAACCTCAGCGCAGGTTGACGGTGGTGGCAAGGCCGGCGGCCGGCAGCGTGAAGCGCGCGGCGTCGAAGCCGGGCGCGCCGCCCTGCCCCATGGCGTTGTTACTGAAAGCGAAGTCCTCGACCGGCATGCCGACCGGGTTCATGTCCAGCTGATTGTTGGCGTTGGCGTCGTGGTACACGACAAACGCGTAGTCGCCGGGGGCGAGATCCTTGACGTCGATGCGCACGGTGCCGGCGGCAGCCGGCGCCACCAGCGCGCGCACCGGCTTGCGGCGGAAGGTCTCGGCCGAATCGAACAACGCCACCATCACCCGGCCATCGGCGCTGGCCACGCCCTCGACCGCAATCTGGAGGTCTGCGGCATGGACGGACTGCGCGGCAACGGTGATGAACAGGGCTGCGAGATGGTATCGGAAAGACATGCTGTGCTCCATGTGGTGGGAATGACCACACTGTAAGGAACGGCCAGGTGTTGCGTGGAGCGCTGCGACGAACGGTATCCTGGCGGCGCCAGTTGCACCATGGTGGCGCCAGTTGCAGCGGTACGTTATAGTCATTCCAGACACGAACCACGAGAGCTGCCATGCCCGCAGTGCCACCAACCGTTACAGCTCAATCAACCCGAGCCCCGGCAGCCGCGAATTCCGATTTCGATCCCCTGCCGCCGCAGGGCCTGGGCCGCAACCACCATCCGGGCGCGGGCGCCCTGCTGCTGCTCACTGCCAGCTACGCGATCGTGGCGGGACTTAGCCTGCAGCTGGGCTTCGCCCACACCAACGCCACGCCGCTGTGGCCACCGTCGGGCATGGCCCTGGCGGCTATCATCCTGCTTGGCTATCGCGCCTGGCCGGCCATCATGCTTGGCGCCTTCCTCGCCAACCTGGTCACTTTTTATATCAACGGCCAGCCGCTGTCGGCCACGCTGGTGCTGGTCTCCACCGTGATCGGCGCCGGCAACGCGTTCGAGGCGCTGGCCGGCGCCTGGATGATGCGGCGCTACACCGACGGCGCGCAACCGCTCGGCCAACTGCAAAACGTCTATAAATTCGCCCTCGTGGCCATGGTCATGAGCATGGTCGGCGCCGGCATCGGCGCCAGCGCGCTGGTGGCGGCCGGGCTGGCGCCGGCGGGCACCTTCGGTACCGTGCTGCTTACCTGGTGGGTGGGCGACACCGCCGGCGTATTGCTGGTGGCGCCGGCCATCGTGATCTGGCGGCTGCGCCCGCCCCCGGGCTGGCACGAGCGCGGCGCGCTGCGGGTGGCGCTGGAGTTGGCGGTGTCGCTGGCGCTGCTGGCGGCGCTTGGCGCGGCCATCTTCATGCGCAGCTATACCGGCGACGATGCGCTGGGCTGGTTGCCGTACCTGTTCGTGCCCTGCGTGGCCTGGGCCGCGCACCGTTATGGCTTGCGCGGCGCCAGCGCCGTGTGCCTGCTGGCGGCCGGCGCCGCCGTGCTGGCCACCGTCAACGGCCAGGGGCCGTTCGTGGCCGGCACCCTCAACGACGCCCTGATCGCGCTCGATACGTTCGTGGTGCTGTGCAGCCTGATCGGCATGGTGCTCAGCGCCGACGCCGCCGAGCGCCGGCGCCTGCAAGCGGGCGTGCTGCAGCACAGCGCCGTGCAATGGGCCACGCTGCTGCTGGGTGTGGCGCTGACGGTGCTGGTGTGGCACCTGGTCACGGTGGGTACCGAGCGCCGCGCGCGCGAGCATTTCGAGGCCGACAGCCGCGACATTGCCGAGCGCATCACGCGCCGCATCTCGCTATACGAATCGGGCTTGCGCGCGGCGCAGGCGCTGTTCCAGGCCGAGCAGCAACCGAGCCGCGAACAATGGCGCGGCTTTGCCGCCGGCATGGACTTGCAGCGCAATTTCCCCGGCGTGATGGGCCTCGGTTACGGCGCCTTCATCCGCAAGGGCCAGCGCACCGCGCTCGAGGCGCAGGTGGCGCGCGAAGGCTATCCCGATTTCCGCATCTGGTCGCGCGAAGGCGTGGCCGACCTGGGCATGTACGTGCCGGTGTACTACCTCGAACCGTTCATCGGCCGCAATGTGATCGCTTTTGGCTACGACATGCTGTCCGAGCCGGTACGCCGCGTGGCCCTGCTCAATGCGGGCCGCAGCGGCCAACCGGCCCTCACCGACCGCGTGGTGCTGATCCAGGATGCCCAAGGCGGCGGCCAGCCGGGCTTTTTGATGTACTTCCCCGTGTACCGGCGCCAGGCCGGCCTGCGCCAGGACGCCACCCCGGAGCAGCGCATGGCGGCGCTGCAGGGCTTTGCCTACAGCCCGATCCGGGCGGCAGACCTGATGGCAGGCCTGATGGGCACCGGCGTGCACGATATCCGGCTCGAAGTGTTCGACGGCGACAGCACCGCCCCCGGGCAGCGCCTGTACGCCAGCGCCCCCGACCGCAGCGCAGCCGACCAACTGCAATATCCGAACCCCTACCAGGACGTACAGACGCTCGATTTGCTGCAACACCGCTGGACCTTGCGCTTTACCTCGCTGCCGGCCTTCGAGCGCGCCATCGACCGCCAGAAGTCGCACATCGTGCTGCTGGCGGGGATGATCATCAGCCTGCTGTTCTTCGGCGTGGTGCGCGCGCTCACCGCGCGCCACCTGTATGCCACCGGCCTGGCGCGCCAGATGACGGCCGCGCTGCGCGAATCGCAGCAGTCGCTGATCGTGGCCCGCGACCAGGCCGAAGCGGCCAGCCGCGCCAAGACCGAATTCGTCGCCAACATGAGCCACGAGATCCGCACGCCGCTCAACGCGGTGCTGGGCATGGCCCACCTGCTGGACCAGACCGCGCTGGCGCCGCCGCAGCGCCAGTACGTGGGCATGATACGGTCGTCGGGCAGCTCGCTGCTGGCCATCCTCAACGACGTGCTGGACTTTTCCAAGATCGAGGCAGGCCGCATGGAACTTGAACCGTCCCCGTTCGCACTGGCGCAGGTGCTCGAAGCGGTGGCCACCATCATGAGCGTGAACGCCGGCGAGAAAAACCTGCACCTGGCCATCGGCGTCGATGCCGGCGTGCCGGCCCAGCTGGTCGGCGACAGCCACCGCCTGCAGCAAATCCTGGTCAACCTGCTGGGCAATGCGATCAAGTTCACCGAACAGGGTTCGGTAGTGCTGCTGGTGGAAACACTGCACACCGCGCCGCAACACGGCGGGCCCGTATCGCTGCGATTCACCGTGCGCGACACCGGCATCGGCATCGCGCCCGAACGCCTGGCGCAATTGTTCGCGCCGTTTGCACAGGCCGATGCATCGATGACGCGCCGCTTTGGCGGCACCGGCCTGGGCCTGACGATTTCACGGCGCCTGGCGGATCTGATGGGCGGCGCCATCGACGTGCGCAGCACCCTTGGCGCCGGCAGTGATTTTGTCCTGACCGTGCCGTTACAGCGCGGGGCCGACACAGAAGAACCCGGCATGCCCCGCACCGGCAGCCAGCAAGCGCTGCACCTGTTGCTGATCGGCGACCTGGGACCGGGCGCCGGCTACCTGGGGCGCACGGTGGCATCCTGTGGCTGGACGTCCACGCCGGCGGCCGGTGGCGACCACGCCCTCGAATTGCTTGGCGATCCGGCGCAGCACTACGATGCGGTGCTGCTGGACTGGAATATGCCGGGCCTGTGCGGCCGCGCCATCCTGCGCCAATTGCGTGACGACGTCCGGCTGGGCGGCCGCCCGGTGATCGTGATGGTCAACGCCTACGAGCAGGGCCGCCTGCTGCTGGTGGAAAACGAACAGGCCGCCGACGGCGTGCTATTAAAACCGGTGACCGCCGCGCGATTGCATGAAGCGCTGAAAGCGGCGCTGAAGGAAGCGCCGCACCACCACGCCGCGCATGAACCGCTTCCGGCAGCGCCGGTGCCGCAAGAGGCCTCCGCGCACATACGCCTGGACGGCGCGCACCTGCTGCTGGTCGAGGACAACCCGGTCAACCAGCTGGTCGCCCGCAGCATGCTCGAATACGCAGGCGCCCACATCACCGCCGTGGACAATGGCCGCGCCGCCATCGACGCGCTACGGGACAGCGTCAACGGCGGCGACCAGCACTACGACCTGGTGCTGATGGATGTACAGATGCCGGAGATGGACGGCTTTACCGCCACCGGCTTGATCCGCACCGAACTCGGTTTGACGCTGCCGGTGCTGGCCATGACCGCTGGCGTGATGGAATCCGAGCGCGAACAGTGCATCGCCTCGGGCATGAACGACTTCATTGCCAAGCCGATCGATGTCGAACAGATGCTGGCGGTTATACGGCGCCATTTGCCGCACGACCGGCAGGCAACAACACCGCCGCGCGCCTGAGCACCGGCCGCGCCTTCGCCGCTGCCGCCACGACCGTGGTGTCCTCGGCGGCGGCGCCGTCGATGCGGAACGAACCGACCAGCGCAGCCAGGTCACGCGCCTGCGCCTGCATGGCGTCGGCGGCAGCTGCCGCTTCCTCCACCAGCGCGGCGTTTTGCTGGGTCACGCCGTCCATTTCGCCGATCGCCCGGCCCACCTGCTCGATCCCCGATTCCTGCTCGCCGCTGGCGGTACTGATGGCGCCGATGATCACGGTCACCTGCTCCACGCTGGCAACGATATCGTCCATGGTGGCGCCGGCCGCCTGGGCTTGCGCGCTGCCGCTGGCGATGCGCTCGGCCGAGGCGGTGATCAGCTTCTTGATTTCGCGCGCGGCATCGGCCGAGCGTTGTGCCAGCGACCGTACTTCGGAAGCCACGACCGCGAAGCCGCGTCCCTGTTCACCGGCACGCGCCGCTTCCACGGCTGCATTCAGCGCCAGGATATTGGTCTGAAAGGCGATGCCGTCGATCACGCCGGTGATGTCCGAAATCTTGCGGGCGTCGTCGTTGATGCCGGCCATGGTGTTGACCATGTCGCGCACTGCGTGACCGCCCTTGCCGGCCACGCCGGAGGCCGACACCGCCAGGGTATTGGCCTGGCGCGCATTGCTGCTGTTTTGCTTCACGGCCGTGGTCAGCTCCACCATCGCCGACGCGGTTTCCTGCAGGGCGCCGGCCTGGTGCTCGGTGCGGCGCGACAGGTCGAGGTTGCCGTTGGCGATCTCGCGCGAGGCGGCGTCGATGGCGACTGCGCCGTCGCGCACGCGGCCCACGGTATCGGCCAGGCGCGCCGTCATGTGGCTCAATGCGTCGAACAACTGGCCGATTTCATCGCGGCGGCCATGATTGATGACTGCATGCAGTTCACCGGCGGCCACCTGCTCGGCCAGCGCCACCGCCTGGGTGAGCGGCTGCACCACGCTGCGGGTCAGCATCCAGGCCAGCACGATGCCCGCCGCCAGCGCTGCCGCGCCGAGCGCTGCCAGCAGCACGCGGCTGTTGCGGAACTGCTGGTCGGACGCCGCCGCCAGCGCGGTCGCCTCCTGCGTTTGCCAGGTGAGCAACTGGTCTAGCGCGCCCGTGTACTGCTTGAAGGTGGCGCCCAGGCGGGTGTCGAGCAGGCTCTCGACGTCCTGGATGCGGCCCATGTCCTTGAACTTGAACAGGTCGGCGCGCAGCGCCATGTACGCCGCCTTTTTTGCCGCCACGGCCTGCAGCAGCGCCGCTTCCGCCGCTTCGGCCGACAGTGCAGCCAGCTTGCGCTCCATGGCCTCGGCCTGGCGGTCGCCGGCCACCAGCTGCGCCATGAACAGGTCCGATACTTCCAGGCTGTCGCTGCGGGCCACGGAAATCGCCCGCAGACCATTGAGTTCGGCCGCACCCAGCAGCTCGGAAGTGAGCTGCTCGCGCGCCAGCTTGTCGTGCACCAGGTTGGCAGTGGTGTCATTGGCCGATTGCAGGCGCCACAACGAGACGGCCGACATGCATGCCATCAGCAGCAGCAGCGCCGCGAACGACGCCACCACGCGCATCCCGGTATTGAGTTGGGGGAGTTTCAGCAAGGTCATATTAATTCCACAAGGTAAGGAATGTTGCCACGATGACAGCAATCATACCTTGTGAATGTGACGCGCCGATGACGCCCCATGCCGCAAGCAAGATTAGTTCACTGGAGTCAATAATTGGTTGCCGGCGAAATGTGCCAGCAGGTTATCGACCACCAGTTGTCCCATGGCGTGGCGGGTCTCCACGGTCAGGCTGCCGACGTGCGGCGTAAGCACCGCGTTGTGGACTTCACGCAACGCCGGCAGCACGCGCGGTTCGTCGGCGAACACGTCGAGCGCGGCCATGCCCAGCGTGCCGTCGCGCAGCGCATCCACCAGCGCCGCTTCGTCCACCAGGGCGCCGCGCGAAATGTTCACCAGCGTGCCTTCCGCGCCCAGCGCGGCCATCACCTCGGTGTTGATGGCGTGGCGCGTGGCCGGCGTGCCGGGCGCGCACACCACCAGGTAGTCGCTGGCGCGCGCCAGGTCCAGCAGCGAGTCCGCGCGTGGCGTGGCCACGCCGTCGATGGCGCGCGGCTGGAAGTACTGGACGCTCATGCCGAATGCCTGGGCGCGGGCAGCCACCGCCTGGCCGATGCGGCCGAACCCGAACACGCCGCAGGTCTTGCCGCGCAGGGCGCGCGTGGGCTTGAGCGCCACGCCGGCCTCCCATTCGCCTGCACGCACGTAGCGGTCCAGCGCCGGCAGCCGGCGCGCCGCTGCCAGCAGCAGGGTCAGCGCGTGGTCGGCCACGTCGTCGGTCAGCACTCCCGGGGTGTTGCTCACGGCCAGGCCACGGGCGCGGGTGAGGTCGAGCGGGATGGCGTCGAGGCCGATGCCGTTGATGGCCACCATTTCCAGCTTGGGCAACTGGTCGAGCAGCGCCTGGTCCACGCCGATGGCGGCGGTGGTGAGCACCGCGCGCACGCCCGCTGCGACCGATGCGATATACGCGGCGCGCCCGTCCTGCGGCTGGCGCCACACGTGGTGGCAGTGGAAATGCTGGTCGAGTTGTTCCATCACGGACGCGGACGGGCTGGCGGCAAGTACCAAGACTTCAGGTTTCATCGGGATTCCATGTGTTGTAAAGACTGGTAGCAATTGTACTGGGCAGCTGCATTTCACGCTGGTACTCGTGGACTTTGCCCAGGGTATTCCGTATGCTCTTAGCAATAGATTTGCCTGACGGGGAGCGTTGCTTAGTTGAATATCCAGCCCGGAGTGCCGCAAGTTATCCACGCCGGCTGGCGCCGGCTGCTGGCGTTCGTCCTGGTGCTGGCGATAAGCGCGAGCCTGGGATTGACGCCGGCGCGCGCCGGCCAGGAACGCTGGGACAACCTGGCCACGCCGCTGTTCGAGCACCTGGGTCTCGACCAGGGCCTGCCCAATCCGGTCGCCACGGCGCTGGCGCAGGATGGCGATGGCTATATCTGGGTGGGTACCCAGGCCGGGCTGGCCCGCTGGAACGGCTACCATTTCCGCAGCTTCGTCCACGTTGCCTCCGACCTCGGTTCGCTGCCAGGCGACTTCATCCAGGCGCTGCACACCGACCCGGGCGGCCGCTTGTGGGTAGGTACCGCCAACGCCGGGCTGGCGATGTTCGACCAGCGCACCGAAAAATTCGTGCGTCCCGCTGACGAACTGAGCCACGGGGCCATCAACGCGATTGCCAGCGACAGCCAGGGCAGGCTGTGGGTCGGCACGCCCACCGCGCTCAAGTTGTACAACCTGGCAGATGGCACGGTGCGCAGCTACACCCGCGACAACGACCCCGGCCTGCCCGCCAGCGATATCCGCGCGCTGATGATGGACCGGACCGGCACGCTGTGGATCGGCACCGCCAGCGGCCTGGCGCGCCTGCCTCCCGGCGGCGCCATCGTGCAGGTGCCGGTGGCAGTGGCCGGTCTCGGTGAATGGCAGGATGCGGTGCTGGCGCTCGGGGAGAACCGCCAGGGACAAATCGCTTTCGGCACCATGAAAAGCGGGATCGGCGTGGTCGGGCCGCAGGGCGAAAGCGCGATACTGATCAAGCCCGCCGGCGTGTCCGACCTCGAAGCGAACATGGTGCCGGGCATCGTCGAAATCGCCCCCGGCCGCTGGTGGGCCACCACCAGCGGCAACGGCATTGTTGAATACCGCACCGACCATCGCGCCAGCACCCGCATCCTGCACCAGCCGGCGGTCCAGGCCAGCCTCTCCCACGACCGCAGCGGCGCCATGCTGCGCGACCGCAGCGGCATGATCTGGGTTGCCACCGAGCGCGGCGTGGACAGCTACGACCCGCACACGGAAGCGATCGATTCGGTATTCGGCGCCGAGGGCCAGCTCGAAGCCGGCATCACCGCGCTGCTCAACGATGTCCACAACGACGTCTGGATCGCGCTGGGCGACCGCGGCCTCGACCTGGTGGGCCCGAGCGGCAATCGCCGCGCCCTGCTGCGGCCCAACCCGCACCAGCCCGATGCCGCCCTGCCCAACCGCATGATCCTGGCGCTGGCCGAGGCCACACCCGGCGAAGCCTGGATCGGCACCCAGGCGGGGCTCTACCTCACCAGCGAACATGGCAGCCAAGTGCGGCGGGTGGCGCTGCCGCAGGATAATCCGTACCCGGGCATCAAGGCCATCCTGCCGCAGGACGGCAAGCTGTGGCTGGGCACCTTCCACGGCTTGCTGCGCTACGACAGCGCCACCGGCATCGTCCGGCGCCAGGTACGAGGCGCGCCCGAGCACGGCGGCCTGACCGACAACCGTATCAACGCCATGGTGATCGATGCCCATGGATCGCTCTGGATTGCCACCGGCAACGGCTTGAACCGGCTCGATCCCGAGACCGGCGCAGTGGAGCAGATCATGGCCACGCCCAACATCTCGACGGAACTGCCGGCAGCAGTGCTGAACGCACTGGTCTTCGACGCCCGGGGCCGGCTGTGGATTGGCACCCAGGGCGGCGGCATCTGCGTGATGACGGGCCGCGATGCGCGCGGCAAACCGGTGTTCGAGCGGATGGCGCCGACAGCAGGCCTGCCCGGCATGGCTACCAGCACCATCATGAGCCTGCAAGCCGATCCCGCCGGCCGCATCTGGGCCGCCACCGGCGACAGCATCGTCGTCGTCGACGCCAACACCTTCAAGGTCCACGCCATCACGCGCGCCGACGGCCTGGCGTTCCGCACCTTTTACCTGGGCGCCAGCGCGGTCACCTCCGACCGCGACCTGATCTTTGGCGCCACCACCGGCATGGCGGTGATCTATCCCGATCAGCTGGCCGACTGGAACCACCGGCCGCCGGTGGTGATCAGCGCGGTGCGCATCGACCAGCGGCAGCTCACCGCCGCCCAGCTCAATGGCGACGGCGGGCCGGCCATCAGCCTGCGCGCCGACAGCCAGGGCTTCGACGTGGAACTGGCGGCGCTCGACTACTCGGCGCCGCAGCGCAACCGCTATGCCTACATGCTCGAAGGCTTCGACCGCACCTGGATCGAGGTCGATGCCAGCCGCCGCATCGCCAGCTACACCCACCTGCCGGCCGGCGATTACGTGCTGCGCATGCGCGGCAGCAACCGCGAAGGCGCGTGGACCACGGAAGAACTGGCGATGCAGGTGAAGGTGCTGCCACCGTGGCACCAGACCTGGTGGGCATGGCTGGCCTACGGCCTGGCGTGCTGCCTGCTGGCCTGGGCCGTGGTGCGCTGGCGCCTGCGCCAGTTGCAGCTCAAGGGCGAGGATTTGCAGGCGCTCGTGTATTCGCGCACCCAGCACCTGGAAAAGCTCAACGCCATCGTCCGCTCGATCAACGAGCAGCTCGATTTTGACGCGCTGCTGCACACCATCTTGCAGGAATCGACCGCCGTCCACGGCGTCGATTCGGCGCTGGCGCTGGTACGCGAGGATGGCAGCGACATGCTGGGCCTGCGCGCAGCGTGGGGCCGCATCGACGTTGCCGACGACGCCTACCGCATCGACCTGCGCCAGGCCGAGGCGCGCTACGCGCCGGCCGGCTGCGAGATCGCGCCGGACATCTTCAAGATTCACCATGATCGCGCGCTGCCCGGCGACGTGCATGCGCTGCTGTCGGTGCGGGTGGTGATCGACGGCCAGGTCGAGGGCTACCTGATCTTCGAAAACTTCCAGTACCAGGTTTCGTTCAATGACAGCGACATCGACCTGCTCAAGGCCTTGAAAGAGCCGTTCGTCTCGGCCTACCAGAAGGCGCGTGCGCTGCGCGCCATTGAGCATGCACGCCTGAACGCCGAAGCGGCCACCCGCGCCAAGAGCGAGTTCCTGGCCAATATCAGCCACGAGATCCGCACGCCGATGAACGCTATCCTCGGCTTCGCCGGCCTGGGCACGCACCTCGACATCGGCTCGCAGCCGCTCGACTACTTCCGCAAGATCGGCCGCGCGGGCCAGAGCCTGCTCGAGATCATCAACGACGTGCTCGATTTTTCCAAGATCGAATCGGGCAAGCTGGAACTGGAAGCGCTGCCGTTCGACCTGCTCGACACGCTCAACCAGCTGGCCGACCTGTTTTCCTGGCGGGCGTCGGAACGGGGACTGGAGCTGGTGATCTGGGCCACGCCCGAGGTGCCGTCGAACCTGCTGGGCGACCCGCTGCGGCTCTCGCAGATCCTGGTCAACCTGGTAGGCAACGCTCTGAAATTCACCGCCAGCGGCCAGATCGAAGTGCGGGTGCAACTGGCCGCCCCGGTGGCCGAGCAGCCGGTACCGCCCGGCATGGTGGCGCTGTGCTTCGCGGTCGAGGACAGCGGGCTCGGTATCAGCCCCGAGCAGCAGGCGCGCCTGTTCCAGGCCTTCTCGCAGGCCGACGCCAGCACCACGCGCCTGTACGGCGGCACCGGACTGGGGCTGGCGATTTCACAGCAACTCGTGCGCAAGATGGGCGGCGTGATCACGGTTGACAGCGAACCGAACGTGGGCAGCAGTTTCAGTTTCACGGTGCAGATGCAGGTGGCGGCAACCCAGGGCCAGCGCCAGGCGCCGGTGCCCGAGGCGGCGCTGGGCAAGCGCGTGCTGATCGTGGACGACAACAACGCCGTACGGCACAAGCTCAAGGCGCAGCTGACGGCATGGGGCCTCAAGCCAGCGGTGGTGGCGTCGGGCGCCGCAGCGGTGGCAGCGATGCAGCTGAACGACTACGACATGCTGCTGATAGACGCCGAGATGCCCGACATCGACGGCATCGAAACCCTGCAACGGATTGCCGAAGACGGCGAACTGGCGGCCGTGCCGCCGGTGCTGATGGTAAGCGCCTACGCACGCGAGCATCGCTTCCGGGGCGCCGAACTGCTGCGCACCACGCCCTTCATCGACAAGCCTGTCAACCCGTACTTGCTGCGCAGCGCAGTGCTGATGGCGCTGGGACTTGAAGTTGGCCAGGGGGCGGTAAAACTGGCGCCGCCGCCCTCGTTCGCGGTGCAGCGCATCCGTGGCGCGCACGTGCTGGTGGTGGACGACAACAACATCAACCTGCAGGTGGCCAGCGAAATCCTGCAGCGCGCAGGCGTGCGGTCGGACCTGGCGGCGAGCGGCGACGAGGCCGTACGGATGCTTAGCGACCGCAAGTACGATGCCGTGCTGATGGACATCCAGATGCCCGACATGGACGGCTACCAGGCCACTGCCCTGATTCGCGCCGACGACCGCCACGCCAGCCTGCCGATCATCGCCATGACCGCGCACGCGGTGGCCGGCTACCGCGAGCGCTGCCTGAACATGGACATGAACGACTACGTGACCAAGCCGATCAACCCGGAAACGCTGTACACGGTGCTGGCAGCCTGGGTGGCGCCCGACCCTGCCAGTGCGGCGGCAGTGACGGCACCGGCGCTGTTGACACACGCGCTGCCGCCCGCGCCAACGCCGGTGCCAGCCAAATCACAAACATTGCAGACGTCGCAGGCATCGCAAACATTACAAGCACCCGCGCCATCGGCGCCATCGATGCCCGGCATCGACATGACAGCCGCCCTGGAGCGACTGGGCGGCAACGCCGCCCTGCTCAAACGCCTGCTAGCGATGTTCGCCAAGGACTTCGAACCATCGCAACGACTGATCCGGGAAGCTGTGGACACGGGCCGCTGGCTCGACGCCGCCGACCTGGTCCACAAGGTGCGTGGCGCCGCCGGCAACATCTCTGCCACCGAACTGTACGAATCCGCCACCGCGCTGGAAGACCGCCTGCGCGCCCAGCACGAAGACCTGCAAGGCTTGCTGGCCGCCTTCAACCACGCCCTTGGCATCGTCCTGCAAAGCGCGCGGGCCGACGCTGCCTGAGCGGGTCAGATCATTTGACGCGCTGTTTTTCCAGCTTACGGGCCAGCGTGCGGCGATGCATGCCGAGGCGGCGGGCCGCTTCGGAAATATTGAAGTCGGTCTCCGCCAGCACCGTGTGGATGTGCTCCCACTCCAGGGTTTTGACCGACGTGGTGCGGTTGGTGACTTCGACTTCGGCGGTGCCGGCCACGTGTTCGAACGCGGCTTCGATGTCGTCGGTGTTCGACGGCTTGGCCAGGTACTGGCAGGCGCCCAGCTTGATCGCTTCCACTGCCGTGTTGATGCTGGCGAAGCCCGTCAGCACCACGATCAGCATGTCGGGATCGTGCTGGTGCAGCATCTGCACGCACGCCAGGCCCGACGAATTGCCCTTGAGTTTGAGGTCCACCACCGCGTAGCCGGGCGAATTGTCCATCAGGGCCGCGCTGGCTTCATCGACGTTCTCGGCCAGTATCACCCGGTAGCCGCGCCGCTCGAACGAGCGGCCCAGCGTACGGGCAAAGGCCGCGTCGTCTTCGACCAGCAGGAGTACGCGTTCATCAGCGACGGGTTCAGTAATCATGTGCTTGTTCCGGTTGTATGGCGATGGCCGACAGCGGCAGGTGAACCCGCACCACCGCCCCGCCCTCTTCACGATTGCTGGCGGCCACGGTGCCGCCCAGGGTGCGCGCCACGTTCACCACCAGGAACAGTCCCAGGCCTCCGCCCGGCCGTCCTTTGCTCGAATTATACGGCTTGCCGAATTGCGCCAGGATCGCCTCGGCAAAACCGGGGCCGGCGTCAGTCACCGTCAGTACCAGCGCATTTGCCTCGATCACCGCGTCGAGCCGCAGCCAGCGCGGCGACGCTTCCAGTGCGTTGTCGAGCAGGTTGCTGATCATCTGCTTGACGGTGGAATCGGCCACGACCGGCAAGTCCACCTCGACGCGGTTGTCGAACTCGAATTGCTGTACCGGCCGGCCGATACGCCATTCGGCCGTCACGTCGTACAGAAAATCGTCGAGCGTGGTTGCTTCCGACGACTCGCCGCGCGTCTCGCCGGCCGACAGCAGGATGCCGCTGACGATGGTCTTGCAGCGCTGGAGCTGGGTCTGCATTTCGCCGATCTCTTCGAGCAGCTCCGGATTGCCCTTGAACTCGGGCATGTGCTTCCAGTCGCCAAGGATGACGGCCAATGTAGCCAGCGGCGTACCGAGTTCGTGCGCTGCGCCCGATGCAAGCAAACCCATGCGTACGATATGTTCTTCTTCGGCCGCACGCTGGCGCAGGTCGGCCAGCTTGCTGGCCGTGGTGCGCATATTGCGCATGATGCGGTTGACGAATACCACCAGCAGCGCGGCGTCGATGATGAAGCACAGCAGCATGCCCTGCACATACAGGCTCATGATGCCGCGCTCCTGGTCCAGCGGCAGGCGCAGCGGTTCCGAGAACAGCGCCAGGCCGGCGATGCAAAAACCGGTGACGCCGGCAATGGTCCAGGTGGACCAGGTTTCCAGCAGCACCGCACCTAAAATTACGTGCAGCAAATACAGGAACACGAACGGATTGGTGGCGCCGCCGGACAGGTAGAGCTGCGCCGTCAGGCTGGCCACATCGACCGTCAACGCCAGCAGCAGCTCGCTGTTGGACACCACCTGGTTTTCCTGCCAGCGCAAGGTGCTGGCAATATTAAAAGCGATCAGGCAGGCCAGCACATTGAGCATGGCCGGCATCGGCAACTGCACGTCGAGCAGCATCGAGGCAATCGCGATCGTTGCCACCTGGCCGACCACGGCGATCCAGCGCAGCTGGATCAGCTGCTGCATGTTCTTGTGGCCGGCCGCGTGGGTGATCGAGTTGGCTGCTGCCAGCGGCTCGATCACCGGCGTCGGCCGGCTGCCATGGTCGAACGGGTTCTTGTTAGCTTTCGCCATTCACGCCTTCTTGTTTACTGCGGCGGGCATCGCGCACCACCCATACGGCAGCGGCCACCACCATCAGCGCCAGGCCATACCAGGTCAGCGCATACACCAGGTGGTTGTTGACGAACGATACCACCGTCAGGCCGCCTACCGGCACGGCGGTTTCTCCCGGCACCGGCAAATTGGCGGCCGCAGCGGAGGCCGCATCGGCGTCGATAAAGTATGGCGCCACGGCCGGCAAGCCGCGCGCCTCGGCAATTGCCCTGGTGTCGCGCGTGTACCAGTAATTGCGCGCCGGTTCGTTCTTGCGCAGCGAACTGGCCATCTCGCTCAGGCGCAGCAGGCCCGATACCGTGCTTGGCGCCGGCGACGACTCGGCCAGCGTGCCGCAGGCATCGGCTTGCACTTTCGGTGGCGCCGGTTGCGCACGCCAGCCGCCCGCGCCTGCCGGCACGAAGCCGCGGTTGACCATGACGATACCGCCATCGGCCGTGCAAAGCGGCGTCAGCACCCAGTAACCGATGCCGCGGTCGAGCGAGGCCAGGGTCAAGGTGTCGGCGCCAGGCAGGTACGTGCCGGTGATGCGCACGTGGCGATACTCGTCGGTCTCGGCGCTGACCAGCGGCCACTGGGCCACGGTCGGTGCGTCGATCGCAGGCGCGTGCACGCGCTGGTCCACCCGTTCGATCAGGGCCAGCTTCCATTGCAGTCGATAGACTTGCCAGGTTCCCAAAGCAAAAAACCCTGCAAACATCAACCCGGCCAAAATGGCCAGGCTGATGCGCAGGGTGCGGGAACGCTGGCGCTGTTCAGCGCCGCCCGTCATTTCATCTCATGCATGTTGTGCACGTCGTCACCCATCGAAGGCATCATGTTGATGTTCATGTGGTACATGACCCAGATCGAACCGGCCATCACGATGATCAACAGGATCAGGGTAAACAGCGTGGACAGCAGGGTCCAGCCGCCTTCGTTCTTGCCGTTCATGTGCAGGAAGTAGATCATGTGGACGACTACCTGGACGGCGGCGAAGCCGAGGATGACGAAGGCGGTGGTGCTCGACTTGTCGAACACCTTGGCCATCACCAGCCAGAACGGAATCGCGGTCAGGATCACGGACAGCACGAAGCCGATCGCGTATTCCTTCATCGTGCCATGGTTGCCATCGTCCTGCTCGTGATGACCATGGTCGTCGTGGCCGTGGTGGTCGTGACCACCGTGATTAATTGGCGCGCTCAAGGCAGAACTCCCATCAGGTAAACAAAGGTAAACACACCGATCCAGATCACGTCCAGGAAGTGCCAGAACATGGACAGGCACATCAGGCGACGGCGGTTTTCAACGGTCAGGCCGTGCTTTTTCACCTGGAAGATCAGGGTGACCAGCCAGATGATACCGAACGTCACGTGCAGGCCGTGGGTACCGACCAGTGCAAAGAACGAGCTCAGGAACGCGCTGCGCTGCGGACCGGCACCCAGGTGGATCAGGTGCATGAACTCTTCGATTTCCAGGAACAGGAAGGCCAGGCCGAACAGGCCGGTCACGATCAGCCAGCCGATCACGGCGCCGACCTTGCGGCGCTGGGCGGCGATCATGGCGAAGCCGTACGTGATCGACGACAGCAGCAGGAACGCGGTGTTGAGCGCGATCGTGCCCAGTTCGAACAGCTCGGCGCCGGTCGGTCCGCCAGCATAGTTGCGGCCCAGCACAGCGTAGGTAGCGAACAGGCCGGCGAACAGCAGGCAGTCGCTCATCAGGTACAACCAGAAGCCCAGCAAGGTGCTGTTCTCCGGGTGGTGGTCGCGCGTCCAGTAACGCGCGCTTGGGTCGGCGCTCGCGGCGCCGTTAGCGGTAATTTCAGACATGACGTTCCAGCAGACGAGTATGGGCTTCTTCGGTACGAACTACTTCTTCCGCAGGGATGTAGTAGTCGCGCTTGTAGTTGAACGTGTGGACGACGATCGCAACCATCATGGCCACGAAGCTCAGGCCGGCCAACAGCCACATGTGCCAGATCAGGCCAAAGCCAAGCACGAAGCTGATGGCGGCGATGATGAAGCCCATCTCCGTGTTCTTCGGCATGTGGATGGCCACGAAACCGCTCTTCGGACGCTGATAGTTGTTTTCTTTCATATCAGCCCAGCTGTCGCTGTCGTGCACGACTGGCGTGAACGCGAAGTTGTAGTCTGGCGGTGGCGACGAGGTCGCCCACTCCAGGGTACGGCCGCCCCATGGGTCGCCGGTCACGTCGCGCAGTTTTTCGCGGTTCATGAAGCTGACGAACAGCTGGATCAGGAAAGCGCCGATACCGGCTGCGATGATCAAGGCGCCGATGGCGGCGATGATGAACCATTTTTGCAGCGAAGGATCGTCGAAGTGGTTCATGCGGCGGGTAACGCCCATGAAGCCCATCACGTACAGCGGCGTGAACGCCACCCAGAAACCGACCAGCCAGCACCAGAACGATACCTTGCCCCAGAACTCGTCGAGCTTGTAGCCGAACGCTTTCGGGAACCAGAAGTTGATACCTGCGAACAGACCGAACACCACGCCACCGATAATCACGTTGTGGAAGTGGGCGATCAGGAACAGCGAGTTGTGCAGTACGAAGTCGGCTGGCGGAACAGCCAGCATCACGCCGGTCATACCACCGATGACGAAGGTCAGCATGAAACCGATGGTCCACAGCATGGGGACTTCAAAGCGGATGCGGCCCTTGTACATCGTGAACAGCCAGTTGAAGATCTTCGCGCCCGTCGGGATCGAGATAATCATCGTGGTGATACCGAAGAACGAGTTGACGCTGGCGCCCGAACCCATGGTGAAGAAGTGGTGCAGCCATACCAGGTACGACAGGATGGTGATCACGACGGTGGCGTACACCATCGAGGTGTAACCAAACAGGCGCTTGCCCGAGAAGGTCGAGACGATTTCCGAGAACACGCCGAATACCGGCAGGATCAGGATGTACACCTCTGGGTGGCCCCAGATCCAGATCAGGTTCACGTACAACATCGGGTTACCGCCGAGTTCGTTCGTGAAGAAGTTGGTGCCAACGGTACGGTCCAGCGACAGCAGCGCCAGGGTCACTGTCAGGATCGGGAACGATGCAACGATCAGTGCATTGGTGCACAGCGAGGTCCAGGTGAACACCGGCATTTTCATCAGGTCCATGCCCGGCGCGCGCATCTTGACGATGGTCGCGATCAGGTTGACGCCGGACAGTGTGGTACCCACCCCGGCCACCTGCAATGACCAGATATAGTAATCGACCCCCACATCTGGACTTGCCAGCACGCCCGACAGTGGCGGGAACGCCAGCCAGCCGGTCTTGGCGAACTCACCGATGAACAGCGACGCCATGGTCAGCATCGCGCCAAAAGTGGTCATCCAGAACGAGAAGTTGTTCAGGAACGGGAACGCCACGTCGCGCGCGCCGATTTGCAGCGGCACCACGTAGTTCATCAGGCCGGTTACCAGGGGCATGGCCACGAAGAAAATCATGATCGTGCCGTGGGCGGTAAACACCTGGTCGAAGTGGTGCGGTGGCAGGAAGCCGGGATTGTCGCCAAAGGCCATGGCCTGTTGCGCGCGCATCATGATGGCGTCGGCAAAGCCGCGCAGCAGCATGATGATACCGAGCACCATGTACATGATGCCGATGCGTTTGTGGTCGATACTGGTAATCCAGTTGCGCCACAGGGTGCCCCACAGTTGGAATTTGAACATGAGGGCCAGGAACAGTATGCCGCCCAGCGCCACGCCCGCGAAGGTGCCGATCAGAATAGGCTCGTGGAGCGGGATGGCCGCCCACGACAACTTACCCATGATCAACGAAGTTGATGTATTCAGGTTGGTATCAGACATGGTCATTCTTTACGGATAGTTGGTGCGGCAACCGCAGCGGTAGCAACGTCGGTTTCGCAAACTTCTGCTTCCAGTTGCTTGGCGACGGCGGCGGCTTTGACGCGCTTGGAATCGCTATGCATCTGCTCGTTCATGCACACGGTGCCATCGACCACGCAACGGTTGACGACGCGGTCGAACAGGCCCTGCTCCACGGAGGCGAAGTGCATGATCGGGTGCTTGATGGTCGGCTTGTCCAGGGCAATGAATTCAGCGCGGTTGAGCTCGCCACCACCGGAGGCCTTGGTCTTGGCGACCCAGGCGTCGAAGTCGGCTTGCGTCACGCCGTGGTACTTGAAGCGCATCTGCGAGAAGCCGGCGCCGCTGTAGTTGGCCGAGAAGCCGTCGTACACGCCCACCTTGTTCATCACTGCGTTCAGTTCCGTCTGCATCGAAGGCATGGTGTAGATCATGCCGGCCATTGCCGGGATGTAGAACGCGTTCATCACGGTCGACGACGTCAGCTTGAAGCGGACCGGCACGTCGATCGGGGTGTACAGCTCGTTCACGGTGGCAATACCCTGCTCCGGGTAGATGAACATCCACTTCCAGTCCAGTGCCACGACCTGGATTTCCATCGGCTTGACGTGGGCGGCCAGTGGACGCTCATGGTCGATGCGCGACAGCGGACGATACGGATCGAGCAAGTGGGTGTAAATCCAGGTGATCGCGCCCAGCACGATGATGATCAGGAGCGGTGCGCCCCAGATCAGCAGCTCGAGCTTGGTCGAGTGGTCCCAGTTCGGTTCGTATTTGGCGGAAGTATTTGACTTCCTATAGCGCCAAGCGAACAGACAGATCAAAAACATAACAGGTACGATGATCAACAACATCAGCAAGGTTGAAATGACAACCAGATCAGCTTGCTGTGCAGCGATATCTCCGGACGGGTTCAGCACCACCGTGTTGCAGCCAGCTAGCCACAACAACGGTGCGAGGAACAGTCCACGGCGGACGAGAGGAGGAATCATGCGGTAATTTTCGTTACTAATGATGGATAACATGCTACTGTACCAATCACGGGTGCTTCATGCTATTGGACACTTTGTCCTACCGGCCATGGACGCGCGTGATAACTATTAACTCACAAAGAGACGAGACCATGGCCAACACGACTACACTGAATGGCGTCCAAGCTGGCGTCCACGAACAACCCCAAACCAGCCAGGGCGCCCGCAACATCAATGCCAGGGATGGGCATATTTCTCCAGGTGAGATAGCAATCGGCGTGGTGATCGGCCGCGCATCCGAGTATTTCGACTTCTTCGTGTATGCCATTGCTTCGGCACTGGTGTTCCCGTCCGTATTCTTTCCGAACTACAGCCGGCTTGACGGAACACTATACGCTTTCGCGATTTTCTCGCTAGCGTTTATCGCCCGCCCGGTCGGGACTGTGGCGTTTATGGCAGTTCAACACCATTTCAAGCGAGAGACCAAGCTCACCCTGGCGCTGATGGTGATGGGTGTGTCCACCGCAGGTATTGCTTTCCTGCCAAGCTTCGAGTCGCTGGGCACCACCGCCATCTTGCTGCTGGCACTGTTCCGCATCGGCCAGGGTATCGCCCAGGGTGGCTCGTGGGACGGTCTGCCATCGCTGCTGGCGCTGAACGCACCCGAAAACAAGCGCGGCTGGTACGCGATGCTGGGCCAGCTCGGCGCGCCGCTGGGCTTTGCGATTGCCGCCGGCCTGTTCGCCTACCTGATGGCAGCCCTGTCGTCGGCCGACTTCCTCGACTGGGGCTGGCGCTATCCGTTCTACGTGGCCTTCGCCATCAACGTCGTGGCCCTGTTCGCCCGCCTGCGCCTGGTCACCACCACCGAGTACTCGAACCTGCTCGATGACCGTCAACTCGAACCGGTGAGTGCTGTCGAACTGGTAAGCAAGCAAGGCCGCAACATTGTCATCGGCGCGCTGGCTGCCTTGGCATCGTACGCACTGTTCCACCTGGTCACCGTGTTCCCGCTGTCGTGGGTGGCCATTAACGAATCGCGTTCGCTCACCGGCGTGCTTGGCGTGCAGCTGCTGGGCGTGGTGCTGATGACTATCGGCATCATCATTTCCGGTATTGTTGCTGACCGTTACGGCCGTCGCCGCACCCTCGGTACGCTGGCGACCCTGATTGCCATCTTCAGCGTGGCCGTGCCGTTCCTGCTCGACGCCGGCGAAAGTGGCCAGAACATCTTCATCCTGCTGGGCTTTGCGCTGCTGGGCTTGTCGTATGGCCAGGCTTCCGGCGCCGTGACCGCCAACTTCGAACAACGCTTCCGCTACACCGGCGCGGCGCTGACTTCGGATCTGGCATGGCTCGTCGGTGCCGCGTTTGCACCGCTGGTGGCATTGGGCGTATCGACCCACTTTGGTCTCGCTTATGCCGGCCTGTACCTGCTGTCGGGTGCGGTTGCTTCGCTGGCAGCACTGAGCCTGAATCGCCGCCTCGATATCCGCAACTAATATAAATAGCAGTTAGCTCAGTCCAAGGGCCGCGCAAGCGGCCCTTTTTACGTCATTGGCCCGTCATATTGGGCGGGTACAGTGATGAAAGTCCAAACTGAGGAGTGTTGCGTGAATCTGAACCAGGAACAATTACTCGAACGAGTCCATTTCGAGCTGATGGACGGCTACGATGAAGAACTGGAAATGGAACTCGAAGACCGCGAAATCGACCCGGTCACCCGCAAGGTCATCGAGTACGAGCGCACCGAGTCGGCCAAGGAAGAGCGCCGCCTCTATTTCCGCGAGCTGTTCCGCCTGCAGGCCGAACTGGTCAAGCTGCAGGACTGGGTGGTGCATACCGGCCACAAGGTCGTGATCATTTTCGAAGGCCGCGACGCCGCCGGCAAGGGTGGCGTGATCAAGCGCATCGTGCAGCGCCTCAATCCGCGCGTGTGCCGCGTCGCTGCCCTGCCCGCTCCCAACAACCGCGAACGCACGCAATGGTATTTCCAGCGCTATGTGTCGCACCTGCCGGCCGCCGGCGAGATCGTGCTGTTCGACCGTAGCTGGTACAACCGTGCCGGCGTCGAACGCGTGATGGGTTTTTGCAGCGACGAGCAGTACGAGGAATTCTTCCAGGACGTGCCGGAATTCGAGCGCATGCTGGCCCGCTCGGGTATCCAGGTCATCAAGTACTGGTTCTCGATCTCGGACGAAGAGCAGAATGCCCGCTTCCTGGGTCGCATCCACGATCCGCTCAAGCAGTGGAAGTTGAGCCCGATGGACCTGGAATCGCGCCGCCGCTGGGAAGAATATACAAAGGCCAAGGAAATCATGCTGGAGCGCACCCACATTCCGGAAGCGCCGTGGTGGGTAGTGCAAGGCGTGGACAAGAAAAAGGCGCGCCTCAACTGCATCCACCACCTGCTGTCGCAAATGCCCTACGTGGAAGTGCCGCATCCGGAAATTACCCTGCCCGAGCGCGAGTACCATGACGACTACGTGCGCCGCCCGGTGCCTGCGGAAATCATCGTACCGGAATACTACTGATATGAAAAAGGCGCGCTGCGACTGGATGCGCGCCTTTTTTTGCCTTGCCATTGCGGGTCAGGCAGGCAGCTGCGTTCCCAGCGCACTGAAGATCAACTCACCGGGCTCGCCAGGGCGCCACACCAGGCCGCCGGCGATATTGTCGTTGGTCAGCTGGTTCCACTGGAAGAACAGGTTGCGGGCGGGATCGCTGCTGCTGGTGATGAAGCTGACCGGTGGGCCCAGGAACGTGAACAGCGCCAGGCCGGTGATCGGCACCGGCCGCAAGCCGGTCACGAAAGGTATGACAACCGAGCCGTCGATCCGGTACACGAACAGGTCGAACGTGTCCTGCTGCTGGACCTGCGCATAAACCCGCGCCAGGTCAACGTCGCCCGGCGCAGCGGCTTTGGCGGCCTGGGCCGGATCGACCGACTGGCTGAAGTCTATGCTGAACCGAAGGGTACCGAACAGCGTCAGTCCCTGCGCGGTTTTCAGCAACAGGGTGAAAACGGATTCATCCATGATAATCTCCTTAGGTATGGACACGGGGTGGCGACGTCAGAATGGCAGGCGCAACTGGATGCCGAGCAGGCTGAACACCAGTTCGGCCGGTTCACCGGGACGCCATATGAGACCGCCGGCAATCTGATTGCCGCTGACCTGGTTGAACTGCAGCGCCAGTTGGCGAGCTGGATCATTGCTGATCAGTATCGTGGTGATCGGGCCCGCTGCCGTGGCCAGCAGTATTCCTTGCAACGGCACCGTGCCGAAGCCGGTCAGCAATGGCACCGACACCGAGCCTTCAAGCGGCAGGATGACCGCCGTGATGACGCCCAGCTGCCGGCTTTCGGCCAGCAGCGCAGGCACGCCGCCATCGGGCACGGTGGCCAGCGGATCGGTGAAGCGGTAACGCAAGGTGCCGAACAGCGTCAACCCCTGCTCGCCGGTCAGTATCAGGTTGTAAATAAAGTCGTTCATCATGACCTCCCATGGATAGCTAAGAAATAAAAAAACGTCCGCCCCGTGCAGGCCGGACGTCCAGCTTAGCCAGCCGCAGTGAGCGCCATCCTGATCCATTCGACATTTGCCGTCGTCCGTCAGGCAGGTACCCGCACCAGTGTTCCCAGCAGGCTGAAGGTCAGCTCGCCCGACTCACCGGAACGCCACACCAGGCCGCCGCAAATGTGCTCGGGATCAAGTTCGTACAGTTGCATGCTCACGTTGAAGCGCTGGTCGGTCGAGGAAAGAAACGCCGTCACGAACGGACCGATGAGCGGGAACCAGGCCGTGCCTGCCAACGGCACCTGCGCCAGGCCAGCCAATAAGGGAATGTTGATGCTGCCTTCCACCGGATACACGAACAGTTCTGACGTACTCTGCTGCTGCGCTTGCGCCAGCAGTTGCGCGGTGCCGGCCGGCGAGCGATCGAGCGGCTCCGTCGCCACTACCTGGAAGCGCAGCGTGCCCAGCAGCGTCAAGCCCTGCGCCGTTCTGAGCAGTAAGGTGTAATAAGCTAATTCGTCCATGACACTCTCCCTATTGGATGTATCGATCAGAACGGCAACGGCGTGGCCGTGCCCAGAAAGCTGAACACGAGTTCGGCCGGATCGCCGGGGCGCCACAAAACACCACCGGCAATGCGCAACCCATCGATATTGTTGAACTTGACAATCGCCTGGCGTGCCGGATCGGCGCTACCGAGCACATACGCCAGTCCGGCAGCCGGCGTGACCAGCAAGGCGCCGGTCAGCGGCACGCGGCCGAAGCCGGTCAACAGCGGTATCGACAGCGAACCCTGCACCGGGTACACGACCACCGTGGCAGTACCCAGCGGCTGTGCCGCGCCCAACGTCACGGGCAGGGCCGAAGCGGGTGGTGGCGCCGCCGTTCCTGCTTGCGATTCGAGCAGCACGCGAAAGCGCAAGGTACCGAACAGGGCGTAACCACCCTCGCCGGTGAGCAACAACCTGAAAATAATCTCGTCCATCATGTCCTCCATGGTGTGGTGATATGAGCTGCCCACGCTCAGGCAGGCAGCGCGACGCGCCTGCCGAGGATGGCGTATTCCACGACATTCGAATTCGGCAGCTGCGACAGCAAGCCACCGGCGATGCGTTCGAAACCGATGGGATTGAATTGCACGGTCAGTCCCCGCGCCGCGTCTTCGCTGTAGAACCAGTTCAGCAGCGGCTGCCCCATCTGCACGTAGATCGCGAAGCCGCTCAACGGCACCGGCTGCAGACCGGTCAGGAACGGGATGGTGATACTGCCGCGCGCCGGATACACCACGCCGCCGATCGTGGCAGCCTGCTGCTGCCGGTCCGCGCTTGCATCGAGTGCAGTGGTGAAGTCGATCGAGTACCGCAACGTCCCGAGCAAGGTCAGGCCCGTTGCGCCTTTCAACAGCAAGCTATAGATATTCTCATCCATGACTATCTCCCTGGTTGATGGTGTGGCGTCATGCCAGCGTGCCCACTTGCCGCGCCAGCAGGCTGAACGGCACGGTGAACGCCGTACCCGGCGGCCCCGGCTGCCATAGCAGCCCACCGACCAACACGACGCGGGAAAAGAAGCCGAATTGCAGCACCACCGAAGGCGTTCCGGTGTTGAACAGCACCGCCGACAGCGGGAAGCCGACCGCCGAATAGATCACGCCGGTCAGGCGCACCGGAGCCAGGCCGGTCAGTAGCGGCGCGGTCAGCGTTCCGGCCAGCGGCGCTTCGTTGATCTCGATGTATTGGGCTTGCGACGGCGCCTGGCTGCGCAACTGTTCAAGGATTGCGGGCGGCTGACCGGCACTGTCCGGCAGGACAGTGCCGGGATCGTAGTCGATGCGCAGGGTCCCGAACACGCTCAGGCCCAGTTCGCTGGTCAGCAGCACATTGTAGATACTCTCGTCCATCATGACCTCCATGGTGTAATGCCTTGTCAGGCAGAAGAACCGTCAAGCCGGCAAGATTTGCCGCTTGCCCAGCAAGCCGAAACTGGTATTGGTCGGCCCCCACAACAGGCCGCCGCCGATCTGCTCGTTGTTGACCTGGTTGAAGCACATCAGCACCCGGCTGTCGTCGGCGAACAGCCGGGTGACGATCGGCGGTCCCATCTGGATGAAGAACGCCACATCGTCAACGGGGATGGCGCGGTTGCCGGTCAACAGCGGAATCGTGACCGTACCTTCGGCCCGGTACACCAGCGCAAAAATGTTTTCCTGCTGCTGTTGCTGCGGCTGCTGGTGGGCCTGGCGCAATGCCGGCAAGGTGAAGAGGTTCCTGGCTCCTCCCTGGTCGGCCTCCAGGCTGCTCAAGCGGTAGCGCAATACGCCGAACAAGATCAGCCCGCCACGCGATTTCAGGAGCAGGTTGTACACAAACTCATCCATAGTGTTTCCTTCCATAACAGTTGGGAGCTACGTCAGAAAGCGCGCGGCAGCTGGCGCGCCAGGACGCTGAACACCAGTTCGCTGTAGTTGCTGCTGCCCCAGATCACGAAGCCGCCCAGGTCAGGGCTGCCGAACGGAAAAAGCTGGATGCCGGCCGACGGCCGCGTGTTGCCGCTGTCGAGGGCGAACGAGAAGAGGCCGGCGGCGGTGGCAAAAGCAATGCCGCGCAGCGGTACCCGGCGAAACGGCGCCAGTAACGGCAGCGAGATATCCCCTTTGACCGGCACCGGCACCAGCTCCTGCGTGACGGGCACCAGCGCCTCGGTCGCCTGGGCCGGTAAGCGAACGCTGCCGGTTGACATATCGGCCTCGATACGGCGCAGGCGCAAGGTGCCGAACAGGCTCCAGCCCTGCTCGCTTGTCAGAAACAGGTTATAGATTTCATCTTCCATCAGTACCTCCAGAGTGGGTAACGGGAACACATGACTCGCGATGAGCCTGCATCCAGCGTAGCCAGCCGGACGCCACCGATGCTGACGCAATCGACATGCGCACCCACATCGGGCGTACTATTCAGGGTCTGAATTTCCGTGGAGATTAAAAATGCAAATTGGTACCGTCACACCGCTGCTCAGGGTGTTCGATGAAGAAAAAGCGCACGCGTTTTATATCGATTACCTCGGATTTACGCGCGACTGGGAACACCGCTTCGAGCCGGGCATGCCGCTGTACCAGCAGGTATCGCGCGGCGCCTGCGTGCTGCACCTGACCGAACATCACGGCGATTGCTGTCCCGGCGCGGCGATCCGCGTAACGGTGGACGACATTGATGCGCTGCACGCCGAACTGGCCGCCAAGCCATATGCCCATGCACGGCCCGGCATCGAAAATATGCCGTGGGACAGCAGGGAAATGTCGATCAAGGATCCGTTCGGCAACCGGCTCACGTTCGTGCAGGTGGCCGACCAGGTTTGAAGAAGGAGATGGGAATTTACGGAACTAGTGGGTCGTGGCAGCAAACGCCTGGTAAAACCGCAGCGCGGACGCGAAGTCGTTCACGCCCACGAAAACGTGCGAAATCATTGGTACCAGGGCCGGGTGATTTTCAGCGGCCGCACATCGAGCCGCATATTGAGGACCGTGTACGCTTCCGATGCAGCCGAGGAATAGCCGGTGGTGGCGGCGTCGCGGGTGAGCTTGAATTCGAAGCCCAGTTCCTGGTGCGGCTCGCCCGGGCCGGCGGTGGCGATGCCGATTGCCTCGGTCTGCGAGCTGTCCACCAGCTTGGACATCATGATCAGGATGGTGTTGTGGCCCAGCACGTCGGCCGAGAACACCGGGTCGGAATAATACGGATTGACCGGATCGACCTTGCCGTCGACCTTGTCTTCGGACGGCGTGTACTTGTGCAATTTGAGGTCGTACTTGTCGCCGCGGTCGAGATAGCTCAGGCGGGCGTTTTGCAGGTTGAACTGCTTGACGTCGCTGTTGACGGTGGCACGGGTGAGGTCCACCACCAGCGCGCCCTGGTAGCCCAGCACTTCCACTTCGCGCTGGGCATTGATCACCACGGCCGAGTTCTCGTCGATGCCGATGCCAAGCTTGTAGCCTTTCTTGAGCATGGCCGGCAGCATGCGGGCGAAGCGTCCGCGCGCCAGCAGGTGCTGGTCGATAAAGATGTCGTCGCCGACGAAACCGAGGCCCAGGGCCAGCTCGCGGCCATTGACCCCTTCGCTCAGGGTGCCGAACACGGTTTTCGCCTCGTAATACATAGTGGTGCTCATGATGGCGGCGCCGGCGCTGGTGCCGAAGATCACGCCGCCGCGCCGGTACACGTCCCAGATCGCTTCGAGCACCTTGGTGCGGCTACCGTCCGGGCGGACCAGCGCCTGCGTGATCAGGGCTTGGTCGCCGCCCGAAAAATACACGCCGCCCGCGTCGCGGATCGATTGTGCAATGGTGTCGTCGTCGGCATCACGGCGGTAATCGCGGTCTTTCATGCGCACGGCCAGCGGCACCACGAAGGCGTTGGCGCCCTGCTTGTTCAGGCCTGCGGCCGCGTAGGCCCCGGAACGGACCGGGTTGCCGGCTGCGCTGGGCAGCACCGCGATGCGGGCGCCGGCGCCGCCGGCCAGTTGCACCACGCGCTGCCAGATCACGGTATTGTCACCGCGCACAGCGCCGCCGGCGATCACCAGCGAGCCCTTGGGAGGCGCTTCGGCCGCCGCTGCCTGCGGTACCGTCAACATCATTGAAATGGACATCGCCACCACCATCGCCGCCCGAACAATACTTACCATGCCTGCCATCCCCGGAATCACTATTGAATATGCCCGCGCCAGTGCGCGCAGACGTAAGACTACCATATGGGCAACAAATTAATTGCCCGGATAGGCGCGAGTTGCTACCATGCGGCCTTGCCGACCACAACCTCCCCATGCGCGAACATCTGCTTACCCCCTCGCTGTCGGCCACTACGCGGCCGGTCACGCTGTACTCCGTCCAGTCGAGTTTCCTGGTTGCCTTCCTGGGCGGCCCGGTGGCCATCCTGCTGTATAGCAGTCTGAATTCCTGGCACCTGCGCCGCACCGGAGATATTCCGGTGATTGTGCTGGGCGCCGGCGCGGTCGTCGGCCTGGTGTACGCGCTGCTGTTCCAGCCGATGCTGTTTGCCGGCCTGGTCGAGCTGCTGGGCAACGACACCTTCCGTGCACTGCGCACCGTTTTGTCGCTGGCGATCTGCGGCGTGTTCTATGGCCTGCACCAGAAGCAGCACCGCTCGGCCGCCTTCTTTCACGACAAGCCGCCGTCGCCATGGATTCCGGCCCTTATCTGTATCGTTGTCGGTTATGTCAGTTTCTTCCGCCTGTTTGACGTGATCAAGGGAATAGCGTCATGAGCGAAAACGCCCTGCTTTCCGCGCGCGACTACGCGCTGCAAATCGAAGGCCTGCTCGAGCGCAACCGCTATGCCCATGCACGCGTGCTGATCGGCGAAGCGCTGGCCTACTACCCGAACGACAGCACGCTGCTGTTTGCCGCTGCCCGCGTCGATTACGACACCGGCGCCCGCGACGAAGCCCGCCACACGCTGCAACAGATCCTGGCCCACGATCCCGACGACTACGCCGCCCGTTCGCTGATGGTCAACGTGCTGCAAGACCAGGGCGACCTGCCGCAAGCGGAACTGCTGCTGATCGAGCTGATCCGCGAGTATCCGGAAGCTGGTTTCCAGTATGCGCGCTATGCGCTGCTGATGTACCGCACCCTGCACATCGAAAAAGCCCAGGCGCTGGCGCGCGAAGCCTTCCGGCTCGACCCGAACAACGAGCTGGCCCTGACCACGTGCCTGATCGGCGACATCATCGACGGCCGCAAAGGCGCCGAGCAGGCCGGCCTGGCGCGGCTGCTGCAAGGCCACCCGGAAAGCGAAAACACGGCCCGCATGCTGATCACGCACCTGCTCAGCCGGGGCCGCTACAAGGCCGCCAAGCGCATCGCGGTGGAGCTGCTCAAGCTGTATCCGAATTCGCGCGAGGTACTGGAACTGGTGGTGCAGCTCGATGCGCTGAGCCACTGGAGTATGTTGCCGCTGTGGCCCCTCAACCGCTGGGGTTGGGCAGCCTCGGGGGCGCTGTACGTGCTCACCCTGCTGGGCCTGAACCTGGTCCGCAACCAGGCGCCGCTGTTTGCCAGCGCCGCCACCTGGACCCTGCTTGGCTATTGCGCCTATTCCTGGATTTACCCATCACTCTTGACGCGCTGGCTCAAACGCCGCGCAGGACTCTGACCGCCATGACCATGACACGAGAAGCCTACGAAGCGGCGCTGGTGAGCGACCCGTTCAATATCGACTCCCGCCTCGGCTACGCCCGCCTGCTGCTGGACGCGCAAGACGCGGCGGCTGCTTTAACCCAGTTCGAACTGGTGGCGCGCCAGCGGCCGGACGCTGCCAGCCTTGGCGGCAAGGCGCTGGCATTGCTGGCGCTGGGACGCACGCCGGAAGCGCTGGAAGCGTACACGGCGGCGCGCCAGCACCCGGATTTCACCGCACACGACGCGCTGGAACAATTGCAGCAAAAGGCGCGGCCGGCGACCGGCCCGGTGCTGTCGGTGGTAGGCGGCGGCGCCAAGGTGGTGCCTTTGAAACCACAAGCGCCGGACCAGGTGCGCTTTGCCGACGTGGGCGGCATGGAAGACCTCAAGAAAACGCTGCGCCTGCACATCATCGAACCATTCCTGCGCCCGGGCCTGTTCGCCAAATTTAAAAAAAGCGGTGGCGGCGGCATACTGCTGTACGGCCCGCCCGGCTGCGGCAAGACCATGATTGCGCGCGCCATCGCCAACGAGTGCAATGCCTCGTTCGTGTCGGTGGGCATCAGCGAAGTGCTCAGCATGTGGCACGGCGAAAGCGAACGCGCGCTGGCCCAGTTGTTCGAGAAAGCGCGCGCGCAAAAGCCGTGCGTGCTGTTCTTCGACGAACTCGACGCACTGGCCTTCTCGCGCAGCAAGGCGCACAGCGAAAACAGCCGCACCATCGTCAACGAATTCCTGTCGCAGCTCGACGGCTTCGAACGCGACAACCGCGACGTGCTGTTCCTGGCCGCCACCAATATGCCGTGGGACGTGGACCAGGCCATGAAACGCACGGGCCGCTTTGCGCGCCAGCTGTTCGTGCCGCCGCCTGATGCCGAAGCGCGCAAGCACATCATCGAACTGAAGCTGCGCGACATCCCCGTGCAGGACATCGACGTGGATGCGCTGGTCACGGCCACACCCCATTACTCGGGCGCCGACATCGACGGCCTGGTGGACCTGGCCAAGGAAAGCACGCTGCACGACATCCTGTCCGGGGCGCCGGAACGGCCGATCGGCCCGAAGGACATGGAATACGCCCTGGAGCAGATGCAGCCGTCCACCATCGAATGGCTGAAAACCGCGCGCAACCTGGTGCGCTACGCAGGCAGCGACGACAGCTACCGCGACGTCGAGAAGTACCTCAAGAAGACCAAGTTCGCCTGATTGTCCACGGTCATCGCACCCGCCCGCGCCGGAACAGGTTGACGATCGCCAGCAGGATCAGCGCGCCGAGGAACGACACACCGAGCGAGGCCAGGCTGAAGTCGTCGGAGTTGATGGTGCCGGTGCCCAGCACGGGCGCCAGCAGCCAGCCGCTCAGCAGCGCGCCGACGATGCCGACCACGACGTTGAGCAACAGACCTTGCTGGGCGTCGGTTTTCATGACCAGGCTGGCCAGCCAGCCCAGGATGCCGCCTATGACTATCCACAGTATCAGATTCATCTTTTCCCCCTTGTAGTTGAGTGTGCCTGGTGAGCGCGCCTGAACGACGGCACGCCGACCGGTCGGTTGATTATGCGGAGCCGGGACGCGCGCGCCTATCGGCACACGTCGCAAGCTGGTGTCGGAAGACTCCTAACTTGCGCCTGACCTGCGGCCATATGTATGCTGGCGAACGGAGTGTGCGCCGCCCTTGGTTCACCATCTGGCTAACCATCACGGAGTACCTGCCATGACCACGCATGCCCTTCCCCCTTCGCGACCACTGCAGCTGCCGGCCCTGGCCGGCTGGGTGGTCTTCACCTTTGTGTTTGCCGCCATCGGCGCGTTTGCCACGTCCCAGGCCGGCGCGTTCTATCAACAGCTCGACCGCCCCGCGTGGGCGCCACCGGCCTGGCTGTTCGGGCCGGCGTGGACGGTGCTGTATGCCCTGATGGCGGTCGCCGCCTGGCGCGTGCACCGCACCGCGTCCGAGCGCAGCGTGCAGCCCGAGCTGACCTTGTACGTGGCGCAGCTGGCGCTCAACGCGCTGTGGAGCTGGCTGTTCTTTGCCTGGCACAACGGCCCGCTGGCGTTTGCCGAGATCATCGTGCTGTGGCTGGCGATTGCCGCGACCATCGTCGCCTTCGGCCGGCGCGACCGATTGGCCGGACTGTTGTTGCTACCATACATCGCCTGGGTCACCTTCGCCGGCGCGCTGTGCTACAGCATCTGGCAGCGTAACCCGGGCGTGCTGGGCTGAAGTCATGGCGCCTTTGCATGAAAAAATAGCAATCAGGAAATTATGTTGTTCTGGCAGCTACTAAAAGTGAAGCCAAGCTGATAGACTGCGAGGCTTGGCTTTTTCTTACTGCTTTCATGTTGAAATCTTGCGTTCCCGACCACGCCGCCACCCTGGCATTGACCTTGTCGTCGCTGACACTGCTTGCCGGCGCGCCCGCCGCCGCCCAGGAGCAGGCGGGCGCGGCCCTGCCTGAAGTGGTGGTCACCGCCCAGCGCACGCCAGCGCTGGAATCGAAGACGCCGGTGTCGATGACGGTGCTGGGAGAACGGCAACTGGTCGAACGCGGTCTCGATAACCCCGGCGACATCGGCGCCGCCATCCCCAACGTAGAATTCAACAATGCCACCGACGGCCTGCGCATCACCATGCGCGGCGTGTCCAGTGCCGATACCACCGGCAAGGGCGATCCGTCCGCCGCCTTCATGCTCGATGGCGTCTATATCGCCCGTCCGCAAATCCAGAACCTGTCGTTCTACGACCTGGAACGGGTGGAAGTACTGCGCGGACCGCAAGGCACGCTGTATGGCCGCAACACCACCGCCGGCGCCGTCAATGTCATCTCCAAAACGCCGGTCGATACCTTCGCCTTCGATGCCCATGCCGGCATCGGCAACTATCGCAGCCGCGAGGCCGGCGCCATGCTCAACGTGCCGGTCAACGACACGCTGGCGCTGCGCGCGGCCGTGGTGGCGCACCGCCACGACAGCTACCTGCGCAACGGCCAGGGTACCCCGTACGCGCTGGGACTGGACCGCGACGACGTGTCCGCGCGCTTGTCTGCCAAAATCAGGCTGCACCGCGACGCCACCCTGCTGCTGCGGGCCGACCACAGCCGGGTGGACGACAACAACGACAGCTTCGTCCCCGACACCAATTTCTATTCTGGCGTATCCGCCGGCGTACCGGTCTGGCAAGGCGGCAGCACGCGCGATCTGCTCACCAACCGCTTCATCTCGCCCAATTCAACGCCATCGCAGGGCTACAGCCACAAGACCACCTCCAGCGTCGGCGCCGACCTGCAATGGGACCTGGGCGCGGCCACCCTGTACTACCTGGGTTCGCACCGCGACTACGACCAGCAGCAGCTGACCAACTCCTACTACCGCGTGGCGCCCGGCGTGGCGCTGGGCGTGCACCAGGACTTCGACGGCTGGTACCGGCAAGACTCGCACGAAGTGCGCCTGGCCAGCAAGGCCACCGGGCCGCTGACGGGGCAGGCCGGCGTGTATTACTTCCGCGAGCGGTCGTCGCAGTCGTACACGTTCCGCGACCTGGAAGCGGCCGGCCTGACGCCGTATTACGCTTTCCCGCACGGTCCCACGCGCTCGGCCAGCAAGGCGCTGTTCGGCCAGGCCACTTACCAGGTGCGCGGCGACCTGCGCCTGACGGCTGGCGCGCGCCGTACCATGGACAAAAAATCGCGCTATGGCGCCACCAGCTTCCAGCAGGCCAGCGTGTTCAACCCGGCCACCGATCTGCAACTGCTCAACGCCGCCGACCTGGCCACCAACCAGACCACCTGGCGCCTGGGCGCGGACTTCGATGTCACGCAATCGACCATGGTGTATGCGTCGATTGCCACCGGCTACAAGGCCGGCGGTTTCAATGACGGCTGCATGGCGGGCGCGCAGGCGCTGGGCCTCACCTGCAACCCGGCGCTGGCCGTGCCGCGCACCACGCTGGTGTACCAGCCGGAGCAACTGCGCGCGTACGAAGCCGGCGTCAAGACCCGCTTCCTCGACCAGCGCGGCGCGCTCAATGTCTCCGTGTTCAGCTACGACTACACCAATTTGCAGCTCTCGGGGGTGGCCGTCGTGGCGGGCGCCCCACGCTTCATTACCGGCAATGCCGGCGAGGCCAGCGTCAAGGGACTGGAACTCGAGGGCCAGTTCAACCTGACCGCGCAGGACCGCCTGGTGTACGCGCTGTCGCTGCTGGACGCTCACTACGTGCGCTACTCGCCGGACGGCGTCCATTCATGGAACGGCAACAAGCTCGATCGGGCCCCGGCGCACACCGTGTCGCTCGGCTATGAACGCAGCATGCGCGTGGGCGATGGCGTGCTGGCGGCGGGACTCGACACCCGCCGCAGCGCCGACTACGAGATTGCCGTGGCGTCGCAACTGCTGCGCTACCGGGTACCGGCACGCACCGAGACCGGCGCCTCGCTGCGCTACACCGTGGCAGGCGGCGCCTGGAGCGTGCTGGCCCGGGTGAAAAACCTCGAGAACAAGGTCCGCCCGATCAGCATCGACAGTTTCGGCATGGCGGTGCCGAGCGATCCGCGCACGGTCGATCTGCGCGTCGATTACCGTTACTGATCGCGCCATGACCACGCCACCACTGTCATTCTTCCTGCCCGCCTGGCGCAGGCTGCTGGCGTGGTTGGCGTTGCTGCTCTGGATGCCGGCACTGGCGCTGGCGCAAACACCGCTGCAACTCGATTCGGGCCGCGACGTGATCGACGCCTGGCCGGCGGTGACGGTAATGACAGATTCGAGTGGCGCCATCACGCCGGAACAGGCGCTGGCGCAGGCCAGCCGCTTTGCCGCGCCCACGTCCGCACATGCCACGCTTGGCGTGCACAAGGACGTGGTCTGGCTGCGCATTCCGGTGGCGGTGCCGGCGTACAGCAGCGGCCACTGGGTGCTCAGCATCGACTACGCGGTAGTCAACCGGGTGGACGTGTACGTGGCCACCAACGGCAACATCGAACGCCACATCGTCACCGGCAACTTGCAGCCGGTGGCCGAACACGCGCCGCGCGCGCGGGTGCCTGCCGCGCAGCTGCAACTGGCGCCAGGCGCCAGCCACGTACTGCTGCTGCGCGTGGAAAACATCGGCGCCATGATCCTGCCGGTGCGGCTGTCGCGCCCTGCCGCCTTCCATGCCGAGTCGCTCGACGAGCAGATGCTGCAAGGCCTGTTGCTGGGATTATGTGCATGCCTGCTGATTTACAGCCTGGCGCAATGGCAGAACCTGCGCGAACCGCTGTTCGGCAAATTCGCGCTG
Organism: Duganella sp. Leaf61; assembly: GCF_001421905.1. Classification (NCBI taxonomy): domain Bacteria; kingdom Pseudomonadati; phylum Pseudomonadota; class Betaproteobacteria; order Burkholderiales; family Oxalobacteraceae; genus Duganella; species Duganella sp. Leaf61. The sequence continues at coordinate 173,404 of NZ_LMLM01000029.1, read as the reverse complement.
ATGGTGGCCGGGCTGACGCTGTTTTCGGTGGAGTTTTTCGGCCTCGGCAACCAGTACCTGTGGCAGAACAGCGTGTGGATGAGCATCCACGCCGGCGGCTTGTTCGCGTTGGCCGCCAGTTGCGGCGCCTACCTGTTTGTCGAGCAGGTGCTGGCCCGGCCCGGCCAGGACCTGCTGTTCAGCCGCCTGATGAAAGGCGGCGCCGCGCTGTGCGTGGTAGCGGCCGTGGCTTATGCCACCGACCTGATCGACGTCGGCGCGCTGGTAGTTATCGTCAGCACGCTGGGCATTATGCCCATGCTGATCGGCCTGCCCGGCGCCTACCTGCGCGCGCGGCGCGGCGATGCGGTGGGCGTCTATCTGTTGCTGGGCTGGTCGGTCAGCTTCTCGACCTCGGTGGTATTGAGCCTGGTGATCAATGGCGCGCTGGCGGCCAATTTCTGGACCATGCATGCGCTGCAGTTCGGAAATATCTTCGACATGCTGCTGTTCATGCGCATCCTGGGCCTGCGCACGCGCGACATGGAACTGGCGATGCTGCGCGCGCAGGAAGCCACGCGCGCCAAGTCGGAATTCCTCGCCCACATGAGCCATGAAATCCGCACGCCGATGAACGCCATCATCGGCATGAGCCGGCTGGCCTTGACCACCGCGCCCGACCCCAGGCTGCGCAATTATCTCGACAAGATCCTCGGCGCCGGCGAACATCTGCTGGCGGTGCTCAACGACATCCTCGATTTTTCCCGCATCGAAGCGGGCAAGATGCGCCTCGAGCACGTGCCGTTCGACCTCGCCGACGTGCTGGAGCCACTGGCGCCGCTGGCGGCCACGGGGACCGCCATCTTGAGCACGCGGGTGCAAACCGGTGTGCCCACGCGCCTGGCCGGCGATCCGCTGCGCTTGCGCCAGGTGATGATCAACCTGGTCGGCAACGCATTCAAGTTCACCGAGCGCGGCGAAGTATCGGTGACGGTGGACCTGGTGGCGCGCGCCGCCGACAGCGTGGTGCTGCGCTTTACCGTCGCCGACACCGGCATCGGCATGAACCCGGACCAGGTACGGCGCCTGTTCCAGTCGTTCACCCAGGCCGACGACAGCATCGCCCGCAAATACGGCGGCACCGGCCTGGGCCTCAGCATCTGCAAGCAGCTGGTGCGGTTGATGGACGGCGACATTCAGGTCAGCAGCACACCCGGCGTGGGCAGCCGTTTCAGCTTCACGGTACGCCTGGGCATTGCCGGCGCGGCCACGATGGCAGCGGTTGCGGCGCCGACGTTCGACGCGGCAGCGCTGGCCGGCGCCCGCATCCTGCTGGTGGACGACAACGCCAACAACCGCGAAGTGGCGCACGACTTCATGACGGCCGCGCGCTTGCAGGTCGATGTCGCGTGCAACGGCCTGGAAGCGATCCGCATGGTGCAGGCGGTCGACTACGACCTGGTGCTGATGGATGTGCAGATGCCGGAACTCGACGGACTGGCCGCCACGCGCCGCCTGCGCTCCTTGTCGCGCTACGACAAGCTGCCGATCATCGCCATGACCGCGCACGCCCTGTCCGCCGACCGCGCGAAAAGCCTGGCCGCCGGCATGAACGACCATCTGACCAAGCCGATCGACCCGGACCAGCTGTTTGCAGCGCTGGCCAGATGGATTGCGCCGCAGGCCTTAGCGCAGCGCCGACCTTCAACGGAGCCGGTGAACGAGACAAACGTGAGCGCCGCGCCCGATGTCCCTTTGCCGCAAGCTCCAGGACTCGACTGGGACCGCGCCCTGCGTCTCGCAGGCGGCCAGCGCGCCAGCCTGGACCTGCGCATCCGCAGCTTTGTGCGCGAATATGCAGCCGCGCCCTCAATCATCCGCGCCGCCGCAGCGAGCGGCGACCACGCACCTTTACAGCGGCTGGCCCACGACCTGCAAGCCACCGCCCCTTACGTGGGCGCCGGCCCCGTAGCCGCCGCAGCGCAAGCGCTCGAACACGAACTGAAAGCCGGCCAGGCCGACACCGTCACCGACGTCGCCAACCAGTTAGCCGACGACCTGCAACAATTGGTCGCCACCCTCCAACAATAGCTTCGGCGGCAGTGCCGACATCCGGATACAGGCTCGGCAGCCATATGGCTGAGCTCCCGCCCAAATGTCGGCACCTGCCCCGAAGCTGTGTGAGGCCGATCAGGCGATGCGGCGGACCTGGAAGTTCTCCACTTTCTGACGCGACTGCGTAGTGCGGAAACCAAAGTAGCCACCGCCCGCCTGCGGGCCCGGAGCACTGAACCACTCGCGGTCGTCCACGTACAGGCGCGTGCCCTTGGCGTCTGCGACAATGCGGATGCGGTACGGCTGGTTGGCTTTCAACAGGTATTCCGGCGCCAGGTACTCTTGCAGCAGCTTGCGTTCGCCGGTGCCGTCGTAGGTGCGGAAGCGCGAGGTGGTGTTGGTGTTGCCGCCAATGCCGGCGTAGAACATCGGTACCTTGTCGTAGTCTTCCAGCTTGCCGGAACGGCTGAACGGATCGGCGCCCAGTTGCGCCTCCCAGAAGAAGTTCAGATCGGACAGGCGCTCGTGCGGTTTGCCCTCGGCCAGCACCGTGCGGGTAAAGCTGATTTCGTAGTGGCCGATCAGCTGCTTGCGCAGCCATACCGTCAGTCCGCGCTCGGCATCGAGTATCAACGCGCCTGACGACGCGAACGCCGCCTGCTCAGGCTTGCCGGCTTCCGCCTCCACCGCCCACGCACGCGGATCGAAGCGCTGGAAATTATCCGCCACCACCGTCTGGCCGATGGCGTCGAGCGCCACCATGCCCATCGCCCCCAAAGCCCACTGGGCGATGGCGTTGGTGGAGATGGCCGGCGCTTCCTCGATCTCGCGCAGCAACAGCGGTGGTTTGACGCGGCGCGATACCAGGTCCTTGTCCACCAGGCCCGCCTTGCCCTCGTAGAATTGCACCCAGGCGCGCTTGAGCAGTGCCGGATCCTGCCACTGCACGGCGGCGTAGCCGAGCAGGCGCGCGTGGCCCTGGCCCAGATTAAGCTTGCCGAGGCTCTGGCCCAGCTCTGCCTTCTGTTGCGCCTCGGTGGCGTTGTAAAGGCGGCAGTAGCGCAGCCAGGCGTCGCGGAACGCCGGTTGCGGCACGGTGCGTATCAATTCGCTGCAAATTTCCGGCAGGCCGAACACCGCGCTCAGGTGCGAGACGTTGATCTTGCGCTCCTTTTCGACGATGAAGGCGCCGGTGCGCAGGTTCATGGTGCCGCCGCCGGCCAGGAAGCCTTCCGGCTGGGCGGCAATGCTGGCCATCGACCGCAGCAGCTTGTCGCGGATCTCGGGCTGGCCGCTGCGCTCCCACGCGGTAAACCACGCGCCGGCAATGGCGCCCCAGTCGGTGCCGAACGACACGCTGGCATGGTTTTCCGGATCGATGGTCGGCGCCACCTGGCCGATCTTGCGGCCCGGGATCACCGTTTGCAGGCGGTTGACGGCATCGGTCTGCGCCGTCATCAGGTCGCCGATGCGTTCATCGGCGGTCAGGTAATACATGAAGCGGCGGTTGATCACGGTGGAGATGCGCAGCTGCTTGGCGCTATCGCCCCAGTGCTGCACATTGTGGCGCGATCCCAGCGGCGCGAACGGGCCGATATGGTGGACATCGACTTCGCCGGTGTGGCGCGTCATGGCTTCGGCCATGCGGAACACGTCGGCGCGGCCCGTGTGCAGGTAGTAGTGCCACAGCCAGATGTCGGTGCTCAGCTCCGAGTTGTCCCAGGCATAGCCGCCGACATCGTAACGCCACACGTGGCGCTGGTTGTCATACGTGTGCATCACGTCGCCGAAGTCCCAGAAGCCATACCACTTGCGGTCCTCGACCTGGTTGCGGTAAAAGTCGAAGCTCCACGCCAGCTGCTTTGCCAGCTTCGCTTGCGCGGCATTCGGTTGCGCCACCGCCGGGCTCCAGTAGTCGCTGAACACGCCCGCCTGGTAAATCCGTTCGGAACTGGCAACCAGCAGCGGCGGCGACTGGATGCGGCGGCTGATCGACACCAGGTCCTCGTTCGATGGCGTGGCTGCCAGCAGCTGCCATTGCAGCTCGCTGGTGCGGGCCACGCCCAGCGGCGTACCAAAGCCCTGTTCGTAGTCCTCGTAGGTGATGTCCAGCGCGTCGCGCTGCTTCTCGTGGGTGTCCTCGCCCATACCGTCATGGTAGAAGCGCAGGTCCATGGCGGGTGCGTTGGGCGCCCACAGCCACATGGTCACCGTCGCCTGTGCGGTTTCGGCGCCCTGGATGTCGATCTGGCCCGGATAGCTTTGCCAGAAATTGCGCACGCCGAAAGCCACGCCGCCATCGGGTGCGCCGACATACGCGGTACCGGAAGCGCGCGCGCCACTGGCCGCGTGAATCCAGCCGTGTCCCGCGCTGGTGCGCTTGCTGATCGAGAAGCCGTCCGAGTGCGATTGCAGCAGCGAGTAGCTGCCGAATGCCGGAATGTATTGCAGTCCCTTTTTGACCTGCGCGCCCATTTGCGCCAGCGGCACCGCGCGGCCATTGAGCTGCGCGTCATAGACGGCGGCGCCCGAGTCGCGGCGCAAGCCGGTCAGCCCTTTGACCGCTTCGGCAAACACGCCGCCGTTGTCACCCACGAAACGCACATGGCGGTCATACAGTTCGGCGGCCAGCGGTACGCCGAAGCGCAGGCCCACGCCACGAATGTAGGACTTGGCCGGATCGGCGTCGTACACCAGCGTGTGCACCAGGCGCACCGCGTCGGAATTCTTGTAAAAATACAGGCGCACCACGAACGGCAGCAAGGTGGCGCCGTCCGCATGGCGATGGCTGCCGTCGATGCGCACCACCACGCGCTGCGCGCCGTTCTGCTCCAGCGTCACCTTGTCGATGGCGCCGTCATAGGCGCGGCGGCTGGCGCCCCGGGTCTCGTCATCGAGCGCGCCATCGACCAGCAGCACCAGGCGGCCGTCGCGCAGCAGCTGCTTGCCGCTGCGTTTCATGGCCGTGACCAGCACCGCGCCCGACCGTGGCAGCGAGCATTGCAGCACGCCGGTATCGATCTCGATTGCACCAGCACTCTCTGTTGCCAGCGGCGCGCCGGGCTTGACCGCTTTGGCGGCGTCGCCGACCAGCGGATGCAGGCTGTAACCCGCTTGCGGCAGGCCGCCTTTGGCGTCCGGCGGCAGCGCATGCGCCGACCATTTGAGCGAGCCGTCCGGCCAGTAGGCCAGCGGCCACGATTGCACCGGTTGCCCGTCGCCACCGGCGCTGCGCAATTCAAAGCCGGCATCGCGCGGGATGCGGCCTTGCGGCCATGGCACGCCCCAGGTGGCGCCACCAAAGCTGGCGGGCTGGCCTTCAAGCCACTGCAACGGGGTTTCGCCCGGTTGCGGCAGCCCGGTGCGGCCGGCGCGATCGACCGTGGCCGGCGCGGTGGCGGCGACGGCGGTCGACGCCTGGGTGAGCGCCGCAGCGCCCCCGGTCAGCAACGATGCCAGTTTGATGAATTGACGACGCTCGAATGATGCACTCATGCCTGCCTGCTCCGTAACTGTTTACCTAGTATTTGTATGTCAGTGTCGCGCCAAACGTGCGCGCTTCACCCAGCCAGCCCCAGACCGTGCCGTAGTCGCCGGCGCCTGTGCGCTGGTAGTACCGCTTGTCGAAGGCATTGTTAATCCAGAGCGATGCGCTCCAGTCTCCTCGTTCCAGCTTACCACCGGTGCCGGCCGAAAACGAGGCCAGGCCATAACTACTCACCCGGGTGAGCGCCGAGTTATCGACGGTGCCGAACATGTCGCCACGATAGGCGTAGCGGGCGCTGACGAAATTATCGAGGCCTCCTTCGGTGCGCCAGCCGTAGCGTCTGGTTATCGCTCCAGGGCGGCGCGGCCCAGGTGGCGCGCCAGAATCGAGAACATCTGTTCGACGTCGATCGGCTTGCCGATAAAGTCGTCCATGCCGGCCGCGATGCACTGCTCGCGCTCGCTGGCCATCACGCCGGCCGTCGTGGCAATCACCGGCAGCGACAACCGCAGTTCTTCGCGGATGATGCGGGTGGCGGTAAAGCCGTCCATCACCGGCATTTGCACATCCATCAGCACCAGGTCGCAATCGAGGCGGCGCAGCTGCGTGACGGCGTCCTCGCCGTTCTCGGCCACCGCCACCCGCGCGCCGGCCTGTTCCAGCAGGCCGCGCGCCACCACCTGGTTGATCGGATTGTCTTCCACCAGCAGGATGCGTACGCCAGCGAGCGCCGGCTGGGCGTTATCGCCGGGTACGGGCGGCTCGCGGCCGTGGGCGCGCGCGGCCTGCACTGCCTCCAGCAGGCCCACCGCCGTCACCGGCTTGGCCAGGCAGGCGGCAATGCGGGCGTTGGCCATGTCTTCGGCAACCAGGTCGCGGCCGTAGGCGTTGAGCATGCAGATCAGCGGGGCCTTGATCTCGGGCTGGAGGGCGCACAGTTCGGCCATCTGCCAGTCCACCAGCACCGCATCGTACACGGCGCCATTGCGCAGCAGCGCAATCGCCGCCTGCGCGTTGGCGGCGACGTCGCAAGTCCAGCCCGCAGCGGCGATGGCCTGGGCGATGCAGTGGCGGCTGGTGGCGTTGTCGTCGGCCAGCAGCAGGTGCAGCGGGGCGACGGACTGCGCGGCATCGACGGTATCGATGGCTTCGCTGACGTCGAGCGGCACGGTGATGCGGAATTCGCTGCCATCGCCCGGCATGCTGTGTACGTTGATTTGCCCCTGCATCAGTTCGACCAGGCCCTTGGAAATGGTCAGCCCCAGCCCGGTACCGCCGAAGCGGCGCGTGGTGGACAGGTCGGCTTGCGTAAACGGTGAGAACAGCCGCGCCACCTGCTCTTCGTTCAAGCCGATGCCGGTGTCCTTGACCGCAAAGCGCAGCAGGCTGGCGCCGCCCGGCGCCGGCAGCCGCGATACCATCAGCGACACCTCGCCGCGCTCGGTAAACTTGATGGCGTTGCCGGCCAGGTTGACCAGCACCTGGTGCAGCCGCAGCGCGTCGCCGACCAGGGCGCGCGGCACGTCGGCATCGACACCGATGGCCAGTTCGAGATCCTTGTCGCCGGCGCTCACGCTCATGATGGTGGCCACCGCGTGCAGCACGTCGTCGAGGCGGAACGGCGCGTGGTGCAGCTCCACCTTACCGGCCTGCATCTTGGACAGGTCGAGGATGTCGTTGAGGATGCCGAGCAGCGACTGGCCCGAGGTGCGTATCATGTCCAGGTAGCGCGCCTGTTCCGGCGAGACGCCGGTGCGGCCCAGCAGGTGCGCCACCCCCAACACGGCGTTCATCGGCGTGCGCAGTTCGTGGCTCATGTTGGCGACAAAAACGTCCTTGGCGGCGTTGGCCGCCTGCGCTTCACGCATCGCCGATTCGAGCTGGCGGGTACGGTGTTCGATCAGGTTTTCCAGGTGATGGCGGTAGCGCAGCAGCTCCGACTCCACGCCGTGCAGGGTGTCGAGCGCCTGCGCTGCCTCGTGGAACGCAGCCGGCGGCACCTGCCCCTGGCGCGCCTTGCCGCCCAGCGCCATCGCCGCCGTGGTGAGCGAACGCACCGAGCGCTCGATGTTGCGCGCGAAGTGCCAGGCCACGCCGAAGCCGGCGGCGGTGACCACCGCCAGGAACGCCATGATCCAGGTAATCGATTCGAACACTGCGGCATACACCGCGCTGCGCGGCACGCCGATCACCACCGACCAGCCGCTTTGCAACGACCGGCTGTACATCGAATAGACGGGGATACCTTCGAGGGTGGTGGCCTCGATCGCGTCTTCCTGACGCAGCCGGAATTGCGACATCAAGGTGGGCGAGACTGGCCGGCCCACGTATTTTTCCGGATCGTGGGTGCGCGCCACCAGCACGCCATTGGCGTCGAAAATCCCGGTCACGCGGTCGGCCGGCAGCAGTTGTTCCCGCAGCACCTGGCCCAGGCGCTCGGGCACGAAGGCCACCGAGATCACGTACACCACCTTGCCATCACGGATCACCGGCGCGTGGATCGCCGCCAGCGGGCGTTTCAGCGCGCCGGCATAAAACAGATTGGAAATCAATGGCTTGCCGGTCTTGAATACCTGGGCGATGCGCGCCGCGCTGAACGGATCGGGATAGACTTCGCCATATGGGCGGGCGGTGTTGAGCAACTGGACCGAATCGCGGTCGTGCAGCACGAAGTTATAGCCGGGGAATGCCGGGCGCAGCACGTCGGTGGCCTGGCGGTAGAAGGCGGCGAAATCGCGGTTGTCGATGCTGGGCGAGTTGGCCAGCGCCAGGGCCACCGTGATGCCGGTATTGAGGTCGCGATCGACCGCCTGGATCAGGGCCCGGGCGGTGATCAGCGTATCTCGCTGGATGGTCTTGCGTTCGCGGACGATGAAGTTGTTGGTCAGCAGCGCAATGCCGAGAATGGCCGGCAAGGCGCAGGCCCAGACCAGGCTGTAGAGCTGGGAGCGTATGGTCGGCAACCTGGCCACGTACTTCTGTTCACCCTGGTGCGGCGCCATGAAAATCCTTCCTGCGGGCGTGCGTACATGCATTGCCGCAGGAAATGACTTTAGCACAGACTGGAGTTAGCTCCCTAATTGTGTTCCCAGGCGCAACACCGCAGCGATGTTGCGCGCCGAGGTACGCACGTTGTAGGCGGCGTCGGCCAGCGCCCGCTCCAGCGTGCACGGGCAATTGACCACGCTGAACACGGCATCGATGCCATGACCGTGGATGACGCCCGCGCCCGGTTCCAGGCTGCCGGCGATGCCGATCACCGGCTTGCCGTGGCGCTTGGCCACGCGCGCCACGCCGATCGGGGTTTTGCCGTGGATGGTCTGGCTGTCGATGCGCCCTTCCCCGGTCAGCACCAGGTCGGCGTCCGCCACGGCGGCGTCCAGGCCCACGGCGTCGGTCACGATCTCGCTGCCCGGGCGCAAGCTGCCGCCCAGGAAAACCAGCATGGCCGCACCGATGCCGCCGCCCGCGCCCGCGCCGGGCAGATCGGCCACATCGGCCAGGTTGCGGTCGAGGTCGCGGGCAATCACGGCTGCGTAGTGGCGCAGGTTGGTATCGAGCAGCGCCACCATGGCCGGCGTGGCGCCCTTTTGCGGGCCGAAGATGTGCGAAGCGCCCTGCGGCCCCACCAGCGGGTTGCTGACGTCGCACGCCACGTCGAACACGCAGTCCTTGATGCGGGCGTCGAGCCCGGACAGGTCGATCCGGGCCAGCGCGTCAAGGGCGCCGCCACCGGGCGCCAGGTCGCGCCCGGCCGCGTCGAGCAGCCGGCCGCCGAGCGCCTGCACCATGCCGGCGCCGCCGTCGTTGGTGGCGCTGCCGCCGATGCCGAGCACGAAGCGGCGCGCGCCGGCGTCCAGCGCGTCACGAATCAGCTCGCCCGTGCCGTAGCTGGTGGTGTGCAGCGGGTCGCGGCGGTTGGGCGGGACCAGTTCCAGGCCGCTGGCGGCAGCCATTTCAATTACGGCCGTCTGGCCGTCGCCCATGATGCCGTAGAAGGCGTCGACCGGCTCGCCCAGCGGGCCGCGCACCGACAGGTCCACGCGGCGGCCGCCGCTGGCGTCGATCATGGCTTGCACCGTGCCTTCGCCACCGTCGGCCACCGGCACCTTGACGTAAAGGGCGTCGGGGAAGATTTCGCGGAAGCCGGCTTCGATTTCATTGGCAATCGCCATCGCGCTCAAGCTTTCCTTGAACGAATCGGGAGCGATGACGAATTTCAGTTGCTTGTTCATGATGATTATCGATTCACTAACTTGGCCGGTACTCGCAGGACCAGCAGCGCGCCGAGCAGCATCACCGCCGACAAGACATACAGCGCGGCATCGGTGCTCTGGGTGGCATCCTTGATCCAGCCGACCAGGAACGGGCTGACGAAGCCGGCAATCTGGCCCAGCGAGTTGATCAGCGCCAGGCCGGCGGCGGCAGCGGCGCTGCCGAGGAAGGCGGCCGGCAGCGACCAGAACATCGACAGTGCGGCCAGTGCACCCATGGTAGCCATCGACAGGCCCACCATCACGACCAGCGGGTTGGTGGAAAAGTTGGCGGCCATCATCAGGCCGAACAGGCCCATCAGCATCGGCGCACTGACGTGCCAGCGGCGTTCGCGGTGCTTATCAGCCGAACGGCCGGCCCACACCATGAATACGGCAGCAAACAGGTAAGGAATGGCGCTGAGCCAGCCGACGGTCTGGGTGTCGTAACCGAGCGACTTGATGATCGATGGCAGCCAGAAGTTAATTGCGTACACGCCCATCTGGATGCTGAAATAAATCACGCCCAGCATCCACACGCTGCCGTTTTTCAGTACGTCGCCGATCGACTGGCCGACGGTGCTGGTCGCCTGGCGCTGCTTTTCGTCGTCGTCGAGCGCGGTCTGCATGGCGGCTTTTTCTTCGGTGCTCAGCCACTTGGCCTGGGCGATGCCGTCATTCAGGTAGAAGTACACGGCCACGCCCAGCAGCACGGTCGGCAGACCCTGCAGCAGGAACAGCCACTGCCAGCCGGCCATGCCGCCCTGGCCGGCCGAGAAGTGCGCCAGCATCCAGCCCGACAGCGGGCCGCCGATCAGGCCCGAAATCGGGATCGCCGACATGAACAGCGCCATCACCTGGCCGCGCTTTTGCGACGGGAACCAGTGGGTGAAGTACAGCACCATGCCCGGAAAGAAGCCGGCCTCGGCCACACCGGTGAAGAAGCGCAGCACGTAGAACGAGGTGGGCGTGGTGACGAACAACATGGCCGCCGACAAGGCGCCCCACATGATCATCATCACGGCGATCCAGCGCCGCGCGCCGAGTTTATGCAGGATCAGGTTGCTTGGCACGCCGCTGAGGACATAGCCGATGAAGAAAATGCCGGCGCCGAGGCCGTACACGGTATTGCTCAGGTTGAGCGCGTCCATCATCTCCAGCTTGGCGAAACCGACGTTGACGCGGTCCAGGTAGTTGAAGAAATAACAGACGAAGATAAACGGAATCAGATGCCATGTGGCTTTTTTGTAGGCGCCGTCGAGTACGGCACCGGCCGTGGCAGCGGTGGTGGTGGAATTGCCCATGCAGGTCTCCTAGATGTTGTAGTGTCATGACTGCTGACCGGCTGATTATCTGGAATCGCCTGAAAAAAATCATCGGCCGAATGCACGAGAATCGGTGGCTTGTGGTACAAAATACTGGGCATCTGCCCAAATATTTCCACGGGAAAACGACTTTTCAGCACAATCCGTCATTCCTTGGCACAATCACAGTCGAAGTCACCCACCCATGAACAGTTATCAATGACCATCTTGAACAGCGCGTTGGCGCAGGACATCGTCACCCGCACGATGAAAATCATCCCGTACAACGTGAACGTGATGGACGCCCACGGCAGCATCGTCGCCAGCGGCAATGCTGCCCGCATCGGCGAGTTGCACACGGGCGCGATGCTGGCCCTGGCCAAGCAGTTGCCGGTCGAGATAGATGCGGCCAGCGCCCGCAATATGCACGGCGCCCAGCCCGGCATCAACCTGCCTTTGAGCGTCAACGGCCAGCTGTGCGGCGCCATCGGCCTCTCGGGCGCACCGGACGACGTGCGCCAGTTTGGCGAACTGGTGCGGTTGACCGCCGAAATGATCCTGGAACAGGCGCAACTGACCGATGCCCTGCAACGCGACTCGCGCTACCGCGAAACCTTCGTGCTGCAACTGATCGCCAGCGATCCCGGCGCCCGGTCCGGGCTGGAATCGTGGGCGCGGCGCCTGGGCGTGGACTTCCGTCGTCCGCACGTGGTGATGTTGCTGGAACTCGACGACCGGGCGGCCGGCACGGTGGAAGCACTGAGCGAAATCCAGCGCCTGCAGTTGCGCCTGCTGGGCCGGCAGCCGTCGGCACTGACGGCGGCGGCCAGCTCGCACGAGCTGGTCATCCTCGATTTTCATGACAGCGTGGCCGCCACCGATGTTCCGGCCTGGGCCCAGCGCAAGCTTGAGGCGCTGGCGACATTGCTCGATGAAGAAGGCGCGCAAGCTCATGGACTGACGGTGGGGATCGCCCTGGCGGGCCTGGATAACGTGGCGATCTCGTACCAGAGCGCGCGCACGGCGGCGCGCATCGGCCGGGCCCGCGATGGCGGACGGCGACGCTACAGCTATTACGACCAGGCGTTGCCGGTGTTGTTATCGGGGCTCGATGCCGGTTGGCAGGCAGAGCAACTGCGCCAGCCGATGCTGCGCCTGCAGGCGCAGGACAAGAACAAGGAACTGTTGCAGCGCACGTTAGAAACCTGGTTCCGCCACGACAGCCACCTGGCGGCGACGGCGGAAGCGTTGCACATCCACCGCAATACACTCGACTACCGGCTGCGCCGCATCGGCGAAATTACCGGGCTCGATCTGTCGCGGCTGGAAGACCGCTTTTTGCTCTATGTTTCGCTGCTGCTGGCAGACGTCGGCTAACAGCCTGTTCCGGCCGGGAATGAGGCGCAGCTTGCGCGCCTCGGCAGCGGGGCCGGCGTTGCTCTTCATCGCATGGCCCGGCCAGGCGTGGCCCGGCCTGGCGTGGCCCGGCCTGGCCAGCCGCGCCAGTTCAGCGGCCCAGTGCCAGGACCGGACGTTTGGCGCCATGGCCCAGGCGCGGCGCCGATTGCGCATCGACCTTGAAGGTACTGACCAGCTCTTCCAGGGTGGCCGCCTGTTCCTGCAGCGAACCTGCTGCTGCCGCCGCCTCTTCCACCAGCGCCGCATTTTGCTGGGTCACTTCGTCCATCTGGGCGATGGCCTGGTTGATCTGGTTGATGCCTTCGCTCTGTTCTTCGCCGGCTACCATGATTTCGCTGATGATGCCGGTCACGCGTTCGACGCTGCTGACAATCTCATCCATCGTCGCGCCCGCCTTGTCCACCAGTTGCGAGCCGGCATCCACCTGCTCCACCGACGCCGTGATCAGTTCCTTGATTTCCTTGGCGGCCGCCGCCGAGCGCTGAGCCAGGTTGCGCACTTCCGTCGCGACCACGGCAAAGCCACGGCCCTGTTCGCCTGCACGGGCCGCTTCCACCGCCGCGTTCAGCGCCAGGATATTGGTCTGGAACGCAATGCCGTCGATCACGCCGATAATGTCGGCGATCTTGCGCGACGAACCGTTAATCGTGCTCATGGTATCGACCACTTGCGACACCAGTTGGCCGCCCTTGCTGGCGACGTCCTGGGCGGTGACCGCCAGATGATTGGCCTGGCGCGCATTGTCGGCGTTATGGCGCACGGTGGTAGTCAGTTCTTCCAGCGACGACGCGGTTTCTTCCAGCGCGGCGGCCTGGTTCTCGGTGCGGCGCGACAGGTCAAGATTGCCCTGCGAAATTTCCGCGCTGGCGGTCGCGATCGAATTGCTGCCGTTGCGGATGCCGCGCACGGTGGTGGACATCTGGTCCTGCATCTTGATCAATCCCTGCATCAGGCTGCCCATTTCGTCGTCGCGTTCGATCCGGATATCGTTGGCCAGGTTACCGCCCGCGATCTGGTCGAAGTGGCCCAGCGCGGCGCGCAGCGGTTTGAGGATGGCCGACAGCAGGCGCAGCGTCGAGTACACGATCAGCACCATGCCGCCCAGCAGCGCGATCACAAAACCGACCTCGAAGGCGCTGAAGAACGACTGGCTGTCGTCGTAGTGTTTGCGCGCGCCGTCGAGCTGGTATTTTTCCAGCTTGTTGGAGGCGGCGTCAAAAATGCCGAATTCCTTGCTCATCTTGTTCATCGCCAGATCGTCGATTTTCTCGGCGTTTTGCGACTTGATCGCAGCCATCAGCTCGCGCAGAAAACCGATATAGACCGTGCGCTTCTTGTCGAGGTCGGTCGCCAGTTGCTGCTCTTCACCCGTCAGCGGCAAGTCCAGGTAAGCCCTCCAGGACTTGTCGCCATCCAGAATGAAACCCTCGGCACGGGCCAGCGTCTTGTCCAGGTCTGAGGCATCAGGATGGAATACGCCGCGATCGATGACAAAGCGTGCACGATTGAGGAAGTTCTTCGACTCGGTGAGGATCAGCACAGACGCCATCTGGTTCGAATACACATCCTTGAGCGCGAAATTGACCTTGTTCATGCCGAACAGGCTGACCGCGCCGATGGAAATAATCAACAGGCCAAGTACTGCCATCGAGACAATCAGCCGGGTACGGATAGTGATGCTAGTGAACATGGGATCCTGGAGCGCAAGGTGGGAAATGTGAACTTAGAGAAATGCTGCAAGGCAATATTTTAAGTGAAAGTACGTATTTCCGTCAATCAATTCACCAATGAAGTAACTTACTATTAGCAAGCATGTGCACGCGACGCACTTGGCTGTGCTGCGGTAAAATCGCGCTTTCCGGCCTCTGGGCCGGGTGCTCTTCACAGGAACCATCATCGCTACCAATCTGACCTCGCTGCCGCTGGACAATTCTTTTGCGTCCCTGCCGCCCGCGTTCTATACCCGGCTGAGGCCTACTCCGCTGCCCGCGCCCTACCTGGTGGCGGTCAGCCCGTCGGCGGCACAACTGCTCAAGCTTTCGCCGGATCAGGTCGCGGACAGCCTCGACATCCTGGTCGGCAATGCCGTGCCGGAACAGGGTCAACCGCTGGCAGCCGTGTATTCGGGCCACCAGTTTGGCGTGTGGGCCGGCCAGTTGGGCGACGGCCGCGCCATCCTGTTCGGTGCGGCCGCCACCGATAACGGTCCGCTGGAACTGCAATGGAAGGGGGCCGGCCAGACGCCGTACTCGCGCATGGGCGACGGCCGTGCCGTGCTGCGGTCGTCGATTCGTGAGTTCCTGTGCTCGGAAGCCATGCATGGCCTCGGCATACCGACGTCGCGCGCGCTGTCGATCGCCGGCTCCAACCAGGGCGTGATGCGCGAGACGGTGGAAACCGCTGCCGTCGTGGTGCGCATGGCGCCCAGCTTCGTGCGCTTCGGCTCGTTCGAGCACTGGTACTACCGCAAGCAGAACGAACAACTGAAAGTGCTGGCCGACTACGTCATCGACCATTTTTATCCCGACCTGCGCGCCAGCGACAACCCGTACCAGGGCCTGCTGGCGGAAGTCACGCGCCGCACCGCGCACATGATCGCCCAGTGGCAGTCGGTCGGCTTCATGCACGGCGTGATGAACACCGACAATATGTCGATCCTGGGTCTGACCATCGATTATGGTCCATTCGGCTTCATGGAAGCGTTCGACGCCGACCACATCTGCAACCACACCGACCAGCAAGGCCGGTACTCGTACGCGAACCAGCCGCAGGTTGGACACTGGAACTGCTATGCGCTGGCCCAGGCCCTGCTGCCGCTGATCGGCGCGCCGGAAGACGCGCAAGCCGCGCTCGACGTTTATCAGCCCGCCTTTGCCGCCAGGCTCGACGAACTGCTGCACGCCAAGCTGGGCTTGACCCAGCTGGACATGCATGCCGATGCCGACCGCGCCCTGTTCGACGCCATGTTTGCTGTCATGCAGGCCAACGGCGTCGATTTCACGCTGTTCTTCCGCCGCCTGGGCGACCTGAAGGCGGCAGACGCCAGCGGCGATGAGCCGCTGCGCGACCTGTTCATCGACCGCCCTGCTTTCGATGCCTGGGCCGGGCAATACCGCCAGCGCCTGCAAGCCGAGCACAGTGTCGATGCCGACCGCCAGCTTGCGATGAACCAAATCAACCCCAAATACGTGCTGCGCAATTACCTGGCCCAGGTGGCCATCGACAAGGCGCACCAGCAGGACTACTCGGAAGTGGCGAAATTGCTGGCGATCCTGCAGCATCCGTACGACGAGCAGCCCGAGCACGACCACTACGCCGCCTTGCCCCCCGACTGGGCCAGCCACCTCGAAGTAAGTTGTTCTTCTTAAGAAAGATCTAAGCCATGACCAATAAAGTCACCAAGTCCGACGCCGAATGGCGCGCCATGCTCGATCCGATGGAATACCAGGTTACCCGCCACGCCGCCACTGAACGCGCCTTTACCGGCAAGTTCTGGGATCACCACGAACACGGAATCTATACCTGCGTCTGCTGCGACACGCCGCTGTTCCGCTCCGACACCAAGTTCGACTCCGGTTGCGGCTGGCCCAGCTACTTCGAAGCCATCGATCCAGCCAACGTGATCGAGAAAACCGACCGGACCCATGGTATGCTGCGCACCGAAATTCTGTGTGCCGTGTGCGACGCCCACCTGGGACACGTATTCCCGGACGGCCCGCCGCCAACCGGGCTGCGTTATTGCATCAACTCGGCGTCGTTACGGTTCGATCCACAAGAGTAAATAAATACTGAGGCAACATGAAATTCCTGTTCGACTTATTCCCGGTCATCCTGTTCTTCGGCGCGTATAAACTGGCTGGCATGCATGCCGAAGCAGCCCAGGTGTTCACCAACACCTACCTGGGCAGCATCATTTCGGGTGGCAGCGTGACGCCGGACCAGGCTCCCATCGTGCTGGCCACGGTAGTCGGCATCCTGGCCACCATGCTGCAGATCGCCTACCTGAAAGTGCGCGGGCGCAAGGTCGAAGGCGTGATGTGGTTCTCGCTGGCCATGTTCGTGTTCTTCGGCGGCCTCACCATTTACCTGCACGACGAAGCCTTCGTCAAATGGAAGCTCAGCATCGTTTACTGGTCGTTTGCCATCGGCCTGCTGGTCAGCGACCTGGTGTTCAAGAAAAACCTGATGCGCAAGTCGATGGGCGAGTTCGTCGAACTGCCCGACGCTGGCTGGAGCCGCATCAACCTGGCCTGGATCGCCTTCTTCACAGTGATGGGCGTACTGAACTGGTATGTCGCCTTCGTGCTGTTCAAAGGTAATACCGACGCCTGGGTCAACTTCAAGATGTTTGGCACCACCGCCCTGATGTTTGTCTTCATCATTGGCCAGACCGTTTATCTCTCGCGTCACATGAAAGAACAGCCATGAACGATACCCGCATCGAACGCATCCGCAGCAAGATGGAAGCGGCCCTGGCCCCGGTCGAATTGACGCTCAACGACGACTCCCATTTGCACGCCGGCCATGCCGGCGCCGCTTCCGGAGGCGGACATTACAGTATCAGAATCGTTTCGTTACAATTTGAGGGGCAGAAACTCGTCACAAGACATCGACTCGTGTATGATTCCGTGAACGATATGATGCATAAAGAAATTCATGCATTGGCCATTACTGCATTGGCACCGTCCGAAGTATGATGTTGTGCCGGTGGGGTGGACCCAGGCTATTGGTTTCAGAAAATAATCGAACACAAAACTGAACAAAAACACAGATAGCAGATCTAACTCCCTCCTCCGGTTTTCGCTAAATCTTCCCCCTACAGGAATTAATAATGACTTTCAAGCCAGCCCGTTTGCTGATTGCACTTCTCGCCGTTGCCGCCGTACCTGCTTTCGCACAAAACGTTGCCGTTGTTAATGGCAAAGCCATCCCGAGCTCGCGTGTTGACGCCGTCGTCAAGCAAGTCGTCGCCCAAGGCCAGCAGCCGGATTCGCCACAGCTGCGCGAACTGATCAAGAAAGACCTGATCGGCCGCGAAGTAATGATGCAAGAAGCCGAGAAACAAGGCTACGGCAAAAATGCAGCGGTCAAGGAACAACTCGAAAACGCCCGTCAGCAAATCATCACCAATGCTCTGGTGATGGACTACGTCAAGAAAAATCCCGTATCGGACGCCGACGTCAAGGCTGAGTACGACAAAGCTGTTGCTGCCGCATCGGCTGAAAAAGAGTACCACGTGCGTCACATCCTGCTGGCGACCGAAGCCGAAGCCAACGACGTGATCGCCAAGCTCAAAGGCGGCGCCAAGTTCGAAGACCTGGCCAAGCAGTCGAAAGACACCGGTTCGGCTGCCAACGGTGGCGACCTGGACTGGGCAACCCCATCGTCGTTCCCACCAGTTTTCTCGCAAGCATTTGTCAACCTGCAAAAAGGTGGCGTGACCGAGAAGCCAGTGCAAACGCCTAACGGCTGGCACGTGATCAAGGTGGACGACATCCGCGCTGTAAAGCTGCCACCGCTGGAAGAAGTCAAGGGCCAGGTACAAGAAGGTCTGATGCAGAAGAAAGTACAAGCTTACCAGGAAGAACTGGTTAAAAAAGCAAAAGTGCAGTAATGTTCTGCAAGGCGGCGCCCTACGGGGCGCCGTTTTTGGTTCTACATGAGTAATATACGCATTCGAGTGCGATCTAAAAGTTTTTAAAGGATTTAAATAATGATGTTGAAACCAGCCCGTCTGTTGTTAGCCATGATTGCTGTTGTTGCAGCGCCCGCCTTTGCGCAAAATCTCGCTACCGTGAATGGCAAAGCCATTCCGGCCGCCAAGGCAGACCAAATGGTCAAACAAGTTGTGGCACAAGGCCAGCAACCTGACAGCCCGCAATTGCGCGAAATGGTCAAGAAAGAACTGATCGGCCGCGAAGTCATGCTGCAGGAAGCCAATAAACAAGGTTATGGCAATAAGGCTGACGTCAAAGCCGCCATCGATAACGCCAGCCAGAGCATTATCATCAACGCCATGCTGGCCGATTATGTGAAAAAGAATCCGGTCAAGGATGCCGATATCAAAGCCGAGTACGATAAATACAAGGCGGCCAACGGCGGCAAGGAATATCACTCGCGCCATATCCTGGTTACCACCGAACAGGAAGCCAAGGACATTATCACCAAGCTGAAAGCCGGCGGCAAATTCGAAGAGCTGGCCAAGGTGTCGAAAGACGGTTCCGCCAACAATGGCGGCGATCTGGGCTGGATGTCGCCAGGCAAGCTGGTCAAGCCGTTTGCCGATGCGATGGTGGCCCTGAAGCCAGGTGCGATCACCGAAACCCCGGTCAAGACCGAGTTCGGCTACCACGTGATCAAGCTGGACGAAGCACCACGCGACGCCCAGTTCCCACCGTTTGACCAGGTCAAGCAGCAGATCTCGCAGCAAATGCAACAAGGCAAGATCGCCGCCTACCGGGACGAACTGCAAAAGAAAGCCAAGATTCAGTAATCAGGAACCGGACAGCTTCAAGGCTGTCCTGAGCTAAACAGCGCCCGGCCCTGTGCCGGGCGTTGTCGTTTACGGCCTTCCACGCTTGCACCGAACCAGTTTTTGGCACGTTCCAGCTGCTTTCCAGCTTGATCCGCACCAGATATCCGAGATAGTCCTTCCATCCGGATTGGACCACGGCTACCGCACCGATCCAGACAAAGAAAAACCGGGCCGCTGCTTGCGCAGGGGCCCGGTTTCAACTGAGCGGCTAAAACTTAACCGACGAACTTGCGTGCGTTACGGAACATGCGCATCCATGGCGATTCTTCGCCCCACGCTTCCGGGTGCCACGACTGCTGCACCGTGCGGAATACGCGCTCGGCGTGCGGCATCATGACGGTGAAGCGGCCGTCAGGCGTGGTGACCGAGGTCAGGCCCTGCGGCGAACCATTCGGGTTATACGGGTAGGCTTCGGTCGCATCACCACGGTTATCGACGAAGCGCATGGCAGCGACAGCTTCGGTAATATTCCCGGTCTGGGTAAAGTCGGCATAACCTTCACCGTGCGCAATCGCGATCGGGGTTTGGGTACCGGCCATGCCATTGAAGAATATCGACGGGGAATCCAATACTTCCACCATCGCAAAGCGAGCTTCGAATTTCTCCGATTTATTCGTGGTGAATTTCGGCCAGGCATGGGCACCGGGAATAATCGATTTCAGATTACTCATCATCTGGCAACCATTACAGACGCCCAAGCCGAAACTGTCGCCACGCGCAAAGAAGCGCGCGAATTGTTCCGACAACGCGGTATTGAACAGGATGGTTTTAGCCCAGCCCTCGCCCGCACCCAATACGTCGCCATACGAGAAACCACCGACGGCGATAATACCCTGGAAGTCGTCGAGTTTGACGCGGCCGGCAATCAGGTCACTCATGTGGACATCGACCGCGGTAAAGCCGGCCTGGTGCATCACGTAAGCGGTTTCAATATGCGAGTTGACACCCTGCTCGCGCAGGATGGCAACGCGCGGACGCACGCCGGTGGCCAGGAATGGCACGGCGATATTCTCGGCCAGGTCGAACGTGACTTTCGGCTGCATGCCTGGATCCTGTTCGTCGAGCAGGCGGTCGTATTCGGCGTCGGCGCAGGCCGGGTTGTCGCGCAGGCGGGCGATGCGCCAGCTGGTTTCGCTCCACAGGCGGTGCAGCGCGCTGCGCGGCTGGCTGTAGATCAGCTTGGCGTCACGGGTAAACTCGATCACGCCACGGTCGTTCGGTTTGCCGATGATATGGCTGCAGGCGCCCAGGTTGAAGCTGCGCAGCACGTCCATGACCAGCGATTTTTCGTCGGCGCGGACCTGGATCACGGCGCCCAGCTCCTCCGAGAACAGCGCGCGCAGGGTTTGCTCGTTGCGGCGTTCGGCGATCTGGCCGGCCCAGTTCTTGGCGTCGCCCTGGTCGGCGCCATGGCCTTGTTCCAGGGTCAGGATGTCGAGGTTGATCGACAGGCCGGCACGGCCGGCAAACGCCATCTCGGTCAGCGTGCCGTACAGGCCGCCGTCGGAACGGTCGTGGTAGGCCAGCAGCTTGCCGTCGCGATTGAGTTGCTGGATGGCGGCGAAGAAGCCTTTCAGGTCTTCCGCGCTGTCCACGTCCGGCGTGTCGTTACCCAGCTGGTTCATCACCAGCGACAGCGCCGAGGCGCCCAGGCGGTTCTTGCCACGACCGAGGTCGATCAGGATGATCGAGGTCTCGCCGGCATCGGTCTTGATCTGCGGCGTCAGCGATTTGCGCACGTCATAGACCGGTGCGAATGCCGAGACGATCAGCGATACCGGCGACAGCACGGCCTTGGCATCGTCGCCCTCTTTCCAGGTGGTACGCATCGACAGCGAATCCTTGCCGACCGGGATGCTGATACCGAGCGCCGGGCACAGCTCCATGCCCACGGCCTTGACGGTATCGTACAGCGCGGCGTCCTGGCCCGGCTGGCCGCAGGCGGCCATCCAGTTGGCGGACAGCTTGATGTCGGAAATGTCGGCAATCGGTGCGGCAGCGATATTGGTGATCGCTTCAGCGACCGCCATGCGGCCCGAGGCGGCGGCGTCGATCACAGCCAGCGGGGTGCGCTCGCCCATCGACATTGCTTCGCCGAGATAGCCTTCAAAGCTCATGGTGGTGACGGCGCAGTCGCCGACCGGCACCTGCCACGGGCCGACCATCTGGTCGCGCACCGACATGCCGCCCACGGTGCGGTCACCGATGGTGATCAGGAACGATTTGTCGCCCACGGTCGGCAGCAGCAGCACGCGCTTGGCAGCCTCTTCCAGGTCGATGCCGGTCAGGTCCAGCGCCGGCAGTTCGCGCACCACGTGTTCGACGTCGCGCTGCATTTTTGGCGGCTTGCCCAGCAACACGTCCATCGGCATATCGACCGGGTTGTTGCCAAGTTCCGGATCGATCAGCTTGAGCTGGCGCTCCTCGGTGGCAGTGCCGACCACGGCAAACAGGCAGCGCTCGCGTTCGCACAGGGCCTGGAACAGCGGCAGGCTCTGGGGCGCAATCGCCAGCACATAGCGTTCCTGCGACTCGTTGGACCAGATCTCTTTTGGCGCCATGCCGCTCTCTTCCAGCGGAATCTTGCGCAGGTCGAAAATCGCGCCGCGCTTGGCGTCGTTGGTGATTTCAGGGAACGCGTTCGACAACCCGCCGGCGCCGACGTCGTGGATCGAGATGATCGGATTGTCCTGGCCCAGCTGCCAGCAGCCGTTGATGACCTCCTGGGCGCGACGTTCCATTTCCGGGTTGCCGCGCTGGACCGAGTCGAAGTCCAGGTCGGCGGTATTGGTGCCGGTGGCCATCGACGAGGCAGCGGAACCGCCCATGCCGATACGCATGCCAGGACCGCCGAGTTGCACCAGCAGGCTGCCGACCGGGATGTCGTTCTTGTGTGTGTGCTGCGACGAGATATTGCCGATGCCGCCAGCAATCATGATCGGCTTGTGATAGCCGAACACGGTGGCCGCGCCAAACTGGGCGCTGACGTTTTGCTCGTAGGTACGGAAGTAGCCGCCCAGGACCGGACGGCCGAATTCGTTGCTGAACGCGGCGCCGCCGAGCGGACCGTCGATCATGATTTGCAGGGCCGAAGCAATGCGGTCCGGCTTGCCATAGGCTTTGCCATCGGCGTCGACTTCCCATGGCTGCACGGCGCCCGGCAGCAGCAGGTTCGAGACCGTGAAGCCGGCCAGGCCAGCCTTGGGCTTGGCGCCGCGGCCGGTGGCGCCTTCATCGCGGATCTCGCCGCCGGCGCCGGTGGAGGCGCCAGGGAATGGCGAGATGGCGGTCGGGTGATTGTGGGTTTCCACCTTCATCAGCGTGTGGGTCAGCTCGGTAACCGGCGCATATTCCTGGCCAGCGCCTTGCGGGAAGAAGCGCATCACGGTCGCACCTTCCATGATCGACGAGTTGTCGCTGTAGGCGACCACGGTGCCCTTCGGCTGCAGTTCGTGCGTATTCTTGATCATGCCGAACAGCGATTTCGGTTGCGCCACGCCGTCGATGGTCCAGTCGGCGTTGAAGATCTTGTGGCGGCAGTGTTCGCTATTGGCTTGCGCGAACATCATCAGTTCGACGTCGGTCGGGTTGCGGCCGGCGCGGGTGAACGCCGCATCCAGGTACTCGATCTCGTCCTGCGACATCGCCAGGCCCAGGTCGGTATTGGCTTGTTCCAGCGCACCGGCGCCGGCGCCGATCACGTCCACGGTTTCCAGCGGCTTGGCGTCAAGCGTACGGAACAGGCCGGCCGCTTCGTCCGGGTGGCGCAGCACCGACTCGGTCATGCGGTCATGCAGCAGGCCTGCCACCGTCAGCACATCCTGGTCCGACAGCTTTTTCGGCGCGCCGATGCTGCTGCCGAGGATGCCGGCCTTCAGGTTGATGCGGAACGCGATGCCGCGCTCGACACGCTTGATGTGCGCCATGCCGCAGTTGTGCACGATGTCGGTGGCCTTGGAAGCCCACGGCGAAATGGTGCCGAAACGCGGGATCACGAAGAATTCCTCGACCGCCCCGTCAGCGTTGTCGGCGTGAGCCGGTTCGCCGTAGGTCAGCAGCGCGCCGAGGCGGCTGGTGTCGTCGGCCGACAGCGGCTGGGCGGCATCGATGAAGTGGACATAGCGGGCCTGGACTGCGGCGACCTGGGGAAGCGCGGCTTGCAGTTGGTTTAACAGGCGTTGGCTGCGGAAGGCGGACAGGGCGTTGGAGCCCGGGAGTATCAACATGATGGAGGAGTAGTTGATGCAGCGTGGCTGCGGATTAAAGGTAGAAAGCGAAAATTAAACACAGGCTTGGGCTTGCAGAATTCCTTTTGCGCGCATTATACCCTTTCCCACCCTCGCCATACAGCGCCAAGATGACCCCGAAACGTGGCTCGAAGTATTCTGCAAGCAACATTTCACGCCTGCCGCGCGCCGAAATGCGCCTTGTGCAACGCAAAAACGCGTGCTTTGAACGACCTTCGGTTATGCTAGAACCAATCTGAATGGATGGAAAACATGGCCGAATATAGCGAGTTGTCGGTACTGATCGTGGACCCGAATCCGGGCATGCGCGGCAGCCTGCACAATATGCTGAACCAGTGCGAGATCACCCGTATCGAATACGCGGTGGGATCGGGCACGGCCATACGCCAGCTGACCAAGAAGCAATTCGACATCGTGCTGTGCGAGTACGACCTCGGTAACGGCAACGAAAACAGCGGCCAGGACGGCCAGCAGTTGCTGGAAGACCTGCGCCATCATCGCCTGATTCCGGCATGGACGATCTTCATCATGATCACGTCCGAGGGCGTGTACAGCCGCGTGATCGGCGCGGTGGAGCTGGCCCCGACCGATTACGTGCTCAAGCCGTTCACCGTGGACGCCTTGCTGCAACGGATCCGCCGCGCGGTGGAGCGGCGCGAAGTATTCTGGCCCGTCTACCAGCAGGTTGCGGCCGGCAATATCCGCAAGGCGATTGCCGGCTGCAAGGACGGCGAGCAGACCAATGCCCGCTACGCTGCCGACTATGCGCGCTTGCGGGCCGAGCTGCTGGTGTCGATTGACGACCTGGAGGAGGCCGAGTTCGTGTACCAGGCCATCCTGCTCACCCGCCCTACCGCCTGGGCCAAGCTGGGCCTGGCGCGCTGCCAGTTCGGCCTGGGCAAGCTGGTCGAGGCGCAGCAAACCCTGACCGACCTGCTGCAACACCATACCACCTTCATGGCCGCCTACGATTTGCTGGCGCGCACCTTGCAGGCGCTGGGCCAGCAGCAGTCGGCCAAGAAGGTGCTGGAAGACGCGGTGGAGATTTCACCGCACATGGTGCGCCGCCTGCGCCACCTGGGAGAAGTGGCGTTTGCCACCGGCGACGTCGGTGCCGCCGAGCGGGCGTTCAAGCAGGTGGTGAACAAGGCCAAGTATTCCGAATTCCGCGACCCCGAGGACCACGTCAAGCTGGTCAAGACACTGGTCAAAAAAGGCGATGCCCACCAGGCGGGCGGCGTGATCCGCGACATGGAGCGCTCGCTGCGCAGCAATGCCAACACCGATACCTGCCGCGCGATTGCCGCCGGCATGGTGCAGGAGATGGCCGGCAACCTCACGGCCGCCGCCACCGAGCTGACCATGGCGGTCAACAATATCGCCAACACGCGCGGGCTGTCGAGCGGGCTCAAGCTCGACCTGATCCAGAGCTGCCTGAACGTCAAGCTCGACCAGCAAGCGTCATCCGTGATGCTGGACCTGATGAACGACGACGCCAGCGGCGTGTCGATGGACGATGCGGTGGACGTGTTTGAAAAGGCGGGACGCCACGACCTGGCGCAGGGCATGGGCGAGCAGATCAGGATGCAGGTGAGCGAGCTGCTGGCGCACGCTGCCGAAAAAAGCAAGCAAGGCGACCTGCGCGCAGCGGTGGACACGCTCAATGCCGGCCTGCGCAAGGCGCCGGCCAATATGGCGCTGCTACCGGCGGCCGCGTCGGCCATCCTCAAGCAGCTCGACGACATGGGCTGGGAGGCGCCGCTGGCCGAGCAGGCCGTGTACCTGCTCGAACGCATGCGCAAGATCGACGCGCACCACCCTGCGCTCGATGCGTTAATGGCGCAATATCATCACACCCAGCGCAAGTACGGTATCGCCACTTCGGCGTAATTGACCGATAGTTAGCGGTAAAAGATCATGGTGCCGGGCATGCTGGACCATTGGTTGATCAGGCACCACGACGCGAAATACAGGCCGCAGAGAAAGAATGCCGACAGCACCGCCGTGTTGGCCGACGAGCGCCCGCGCAAGAGTTTTTTCAATCGATGCAAGGTAGCCTCCAGCACAGCATAAAAGTCCGACTGTACTGCGGAGCAACGTTGTCATCAAGTCCAGCAGCGATGGTATCGCCAGCCGATACCATCGGTACCGTGTTGAAAGCTCAGCGCGCTTTGGGGACCGGCGCCAGCGGGTCGAGCAACTGGCCGGCCAATGTCGCGGGTTGCGGCGTATCGGTACCGACCTCGGCCGGCCAGTGGCGCGGCAGATAATAGGTGCCGAACAGGCGGTCGAGCACCGGCAAGGTCGAGGCGTAGTTGCGGTTGATGTGGTCGTTGCGGCTGTGGTGCCAGTGATGGAAGGCCGGCGTGGAGATCAGCCATTCCAGCGGACCGAAGCGCCAGCGCAGGTTGGCGTGGATAAAGAAGCCCCACAACGTCCCCACCACCAGCAGCGCGGCTGGCGCAGCGGTACCGGCCGTGGTGGGACCGGCCAGGCCCAGCAAGTACAGCGGGACCAGGCCGAACAGGCGCGTGATCACCATATCGACCGGATGGGTGCGGGTATTGGCCAGGAAATTCATGTGCTCGGTGCTGTGGTGCAGCGCGTGGAAGCGCCACAGCCAAGGCAGTTCGTGGCTGAGCCGATGGCCCCAGTAAAACCCGGTTTCGCCGACGATGAATACCAGCGCCACTTTTACTGCCAGCGGCAGGCCGGCGATCGCGCCGGTCAGCGGCTCCGGCACCACTTGCCGGGCCACCACCGCCAGCAAGGCCGTCGGCACACCGAGCAGTACGATCGGCACCATGCTGCTGATGACGTAATACGCGATATTGTGCGCGTGCTCGCGGCGCGGCCGGGGCGCATGGCGCGCACCGAACCAGCGCTCCAGTGGCACGAACACCACCGTCAGCAGCACCAGCCAGGCGGCCAGGCGCACCGCGGTGGCGGCAAACCCGGCCAATGTCTCGGACATGGAAAATGCTTACGCCAGAGCGGCGCTGCCACGCTGGCGACGGCGCGCCAGGAAACCGACCAGGCCGAAACCGCCAAGCATCATGGCCCAGGTGGTTGGCTCCGGTACGGCGGTCAGGTTGACGCCATCGAGCAGCAGGAACGGCGGCGCGCCCGGCGCGGTGGTTTGCGCCAGGAACGACAGCACCTGGCTGGTGCCCGATGCCTGGAAGGTCATGGTGGCAGTCTGCCAGCCGCTGAAGCCGCCGCTGGTGATGCTCAGGCCGCTCGAGTTGGCGCTCTGGTCGCCAAACATCACGTGCCAGAAGTTATTGGTGTTGGCGCCGGTGAAACCGACTTGCTGCGACAGCGCGTAGTCGAACGTCAGCTGGTAGTAGGCGTCCTGTTTCAGGCCGGTGATGGTTTGCGCCAGCGTGCCCGGGCCGTACAGTGCATCGGATGCAAAGATATTGCCGCCGTTGGCCGACGATGCGTAGCCGTTGCTCACGCCATCCACTTCGCTCCTGAGCCAGATGACCGAGTCCCAGGTCTTGGCGGTGTTGGCGTCCAGGACGAAGTTGTAGCCGCCGCCGTTGCCTTCGATACTGGTGCTGGTCCAGCCGGACAGCGTGGTGCGGTCGGTTTCGTTGGTCGGCGACGCCGATAAACGCTTGTTGTTGCCATTGGTGGTGTCGTCGAAATTGCCGTTGGTAACCAGGTTGGTCGCGGCGTGGGCCATGCCTGCGCTCAGGGCGGCAACGGCGGACACGGACAACAAAACAGACTTGAGGCGCATGGTGGACATGAAGCAGGCTCCAAAAAATTTAACAGGCAGTGTAAGTGGGCAACTGACGGCGATTTTTGGGCCGGCTCGATGACAAGGCGCGATCTTACCAGAACTGGATCAAAAAAAACTAAAGTATCCTAAAAACAATTTAAGTATGCAGGAAATAATACTTCAGAGAATTTACTCTTGCTCGGACGACGAGTTCAGCACCTGTCGCACCTTGCGCGCCAGCGCCTCGCGGGAATACGGTTTGCCCAGCAACTGCACACCCGCCTCCAGCCGGCCGCCGTGGACGATCGCGTTCTCCGCGTAGCCGGAGGTGTAGAGCACTGCCAGCCCAGGCGTCTTTTGCCGCGCCAGTCTGACCAGGTCGGTACTTCGCAGCGAACCTGGCATCACCACGTCCGTAAACAGCAGGTCGATGCCGATGCCGCTGTCGAGAATGCTCAAGGCTGCCGTGGCATCGGCGGCCTTGAGGACGGTGTAGCCAAGTTGCTTGAGCAACTCGACCGCCGTATCGCGCACGCCTTCGTCGTCTTCCACCACCAGCACGGTTTCGCTGCCGCCCACTACTGCGTCGGCTTCCGGCGGCGCCGTGCAGTCCTCGTGTTCGTCGAGGCAGCGCGGCAGGTAGAGCTTGACGGTGGTGCCGCTGCCTACTTCGCTGTAAATATTGATGTGGCCGCCCGATTGCTTGACGAAGCCAAATACCATCGACAGTCCCAGGCCGGTGCCCTGCCCTTCAGGCTTGGTGGAAAAGAACGGATCGAACGCCTGTTGCACAACTTCGGGCGGCATGCCGCAGCCAGTGTCGGTGACAGCGATGCGCACGTATTGTCCGGGCTGGACTTCCGCGTGGCGTTTCGCATACTGCTCATCGAGGCTGGCGTTGGCCACTTCAATGGTCAGCCTGCCGTGGCCGTTCATGGCGTCGCGGCCATTGATGCACAAGTTGAGCACGGCGTTTTCAACCTGCGCGGTATCGACCAGCGTACTCCAGATGTCGGGGGCGATGACCGTGACCACATTGACCGTCTCACCCAACGAACGGGTCAACATCTCGTCCATGGCAGCAATCAGCGTGCCCACCTTGACCACGCGCGGCGCCAGCGCCTGGCGCCGGCCGAACGCCAGCAGGTAGCTGGCCAGCCGCGCACCACGCTGCACCCCGCCCAGTGCGCTGTCCACGTAGCGCTGGCCGCGGGCGTCGCCCGCCACCACGTGCGACAGCAAGTGCAGGTTGCCGGCGATAACCTGCAACAGGTTGTTGAAGTCGTGCGCGACGCCGCCGGTCAGATTGCCCATTGCCTCCATTTTATGAGCCTGCTGCAACGCCGCCTCGGTGCGTTTGAGGGCTTCGGCAGCCGCCCGCTCGGCGGTGCTGTCGCGGCCGATTCCCAGCAGAAAATTGCCATTGAGTGCGTTGGTCCAGTCGATGTGCACGTACTCGCCGTTGCGGTGGCGCATCCGGACTTCGAGCCTGGGCGTGCCGCGACCATGACGGAAGGCGCGCAGGCGCCCCAATACGAAGTCCTGTTCGAGCGGATGAACCAGCGCGGTGAATGGCGTGCCGGCCAGTTCGCCCTCGTCCCAGCCCAAGGTGCGGCTGAACGCGGGATTGATGGCTGCCACGGTGTCGCTGGCGTCGAGCAGTGTCATGGCATCGCTCGACAGTTGCCAGATGCGGTCGCGGTCCTGGGTCAGCGCCTGCAACTCGTCCTTCAGGGCTGACGAAAAGCGCGCCGTCTCGCGCATGGCATGCACCTTGGACGTGGTTTCCACCACCGTGTCGAGCACGCCCACGGTAACGCCTTGTTCATCCAGCACCGGGCTGTAGCAAAAAGTAAAAAATGCCTCCTTGCTGTGACCGTCGCGGTCCACCATCAAGGGAAAGTCTTCGATGAAGGTGGAGCTGCCAAGCCAGGCGCGCTCGAGGATCGGCTTGATATCGTCCCAGACCTCGCTCCATACCCGGGCCAGCGGGCGGCCGAGCGCGTCGGGCTTCTGGCCCATCAGCAGCAGGTAGGCGTCGTTATAGATCATCAGCATGTCCGGGCCCCAGAACAGGCACGATGGAAAATCCGAGGCAAGGATCAGGTTCACACTGACGCGCAGCGAAGCTGGCCAAGAGGCAATGTCGCCCAGTCCGGTGCCGGCCCAGTCGTGCGCATACACCCGCGCCGCCATCGGGCTGGTCAGTTGCGCCGGACGGCTAGTCGTCGCCTGACCGATGATCATGGCAGCACCGTGCCATAACCGCCGCCGCCCGGGGTTTCGATCACGAAAGCGTCGCCGGCCTGCATGTCGGTCTTGCCGATATGACCCAGCTGTTCCGTGGTGCCGTCGGCGCGCAGCACGGTATTGCGCCCCAGCGCTCCGGGGTGGCCGCCGGCCATGCCGAACGGCGGATAAATACGGTTGTTGGACAGGATCGCTGCCGTCATCGGCTCCAGGAAGCGCACGGTGCGCACGCCGCCGTCACCGCCGCGCCATTCACCGGCGCCGCCACTGCCGGCGCGGATGCGGTAGCTCTCCAGCCGCACCGGGAAGCGGAACTCGAGGATCTCGGGATCGGTGAGGCGCGAATTGGTCATATTGGTCTGCACCACGCTCACGCCGTCGAAGCCGGGACCGGCGCCGGAGCCGCCGCTGATGGTTTCGTAGTACTGGTATTGCGCGTTACCGAACGTGAAATTGTTCATCGTGCCCTGCGCTGCCGCCATCACACCCAGCGCGCCATATAAGGCGTTGGTGATGCAGGTGGACGTTTCCACGTTGCCCGACACCACGGACGCCGGATAGTGCGGATTGAGCATGGAACCGGGCGGGATGATCACGCGCAGCGGTTTCAGGCAGCCGGCGTTAAGGGGAATCTCATCATCGACCAGGGTGCGGAACACGTACAGCACCGCCGCCATGCACACGGCCGACGGCGCGTTGAAATTGTTGTCGAGCTGCGGCGACGTGCCGGTGAAGTCGATCTCGGCGCTGCGGGTGTCGTGATCGACCATCACGCTCACTTCGATTTGCGCGCCGTTGTCGAGCTGGAGCCGGTAGCTGCCATCGCGCAGCGCGCTGATCACGCGCCGCACCGCTTCTTCGGCATTGTCCTGCACGTGACCCATGTAGGCACGCACGACGTCAAGGCCGAAGTGCGCGACCATCTTGCGCAATTCTTCCACGCCCTTCTGGTTGGCAGCCACTTGCGCACGCAGGTCGGCCAGGTTCTGCTCGGGATTGCGCGCCGGGTGGCGGGCGCCGGCCAGCAACGCCCGGGTTTCCGCTTCGCGCAGGCGGCCGCCTGCGGCGCCCGCACTTGCCCCATCGACCAATTTGAAATTGCTGATCAACACGCCCTCCTCCTCGATCACGCGCGAATCGGGCGGCATCGAGCCGGGGGTGGTGCCGCCGATGTCGGCGTGGTGCCCGCGTGAGCCGACATAGAACAGGATCTCGGCGCCGGCCTCGTCGAACACGGGCGAGATCACCGTGACGTCGGGCAGGTGGGTGCCGCCGTTGTACGGATCGTTGAGCATGAAGACGTCGCCGGCCTGCATGCGGCCGGCATTTTCGCGCATCACGGTCTTGATGCTCTCGCCCATGGAACCGAGGTGCACCGGCATGTGCGGGGCGTTGGCGATCAGGTTGCCGTCGGCGTCGAAGATCGCGCAGCTGAAGTCCAGCCGCTCCTTGATATTAACGGAATACGCCGTGTTTTGCAGCCGCAGGCCCATCTGCTCGGCGATGGACATGAACAGGTTGTTGAAGATCTCGAGCATGACCGGGTCGGCGCTGGTGCCGATCGCCCGGCGCGCCGGCAGCGCAGCCACGCGGCGCAGCACCAGGTGGCCGCGCGGCATGGCCTCGGCGCGCCAGCCCGCCTCCACGATGGTGGTGGCATTGGCCTCGGCAATGATGGCCGGACCGTCGATCAAGGCGCCCGCGTGAATATCCGCGCGCTGGTACAAGCCGGTTTGCAGCCACTGGCCACTCGCGTACATCGGCACCACGGCGCCGGGCGCCGGTGCGGTGGCTACATCGGTAACTGCATCGCGGGGACCGGCTTCGGCCGGCGCATCGGATGCGCCCACCGCCTCCACCGACACCGCCTCCACGATCAGCGCCCTGCCCTGCATCAGGAACGAGTAGCGCTTGCGGTACGCGGTTTCGAACTGTGCGCGCATTGCCGCGGTGCCGTCGGTCTGGTCGAACAGCACGATCAGCGCGGTATCGGTGCCATCGTAGCGCAGGTGCACGCGTTCGATCAGGGTGATGCGCTCCTGCTCCACGCCCTGCTGCAGCAGGTCGGCGCAGGCTTGCCGGCCCAGCGCGTGCAGCCGCGCTTCGAGGTCGGGCAGCGCGTCTTCGTCGAGGCGCGCTTCCACCGCCGCTTCTCGCATGCTGGACTGGTCGGCCAGGCCCATGCCGTAGGCCGACATTACGCCGGCCAGCGTGTGCACGAACACGGTTTTCATCCCCAGCGCGTCGGCCACCAGGCACGCATGCTGGCCGCCGGCGCCGCCGAAGCTGGTGAGCGCGTAGTCGGTCACATCGTGGCCGCGCTGCACCGAGATCTGCTTGATGGCGTTGGCCATGTTGCCAACCGCGATGTCCAGGAAACCTTCGGCGACCTGTTCGGGCGTGGTGGGGTTGCCGGTGGCGGCGGCAATCCGGGCCGCCAGTTCCACGAAGCGCACCCGCACGGCCTGGGCGTCAAGGGGCTGGCGGCCGTCGGCGCCGAACAGGTGCGGGAAGTGGTCGGGCTGGATCTTGCCGAGCATGACGTTGCAATCGGTGACCGCCAGCGGTCCGCCGCGCCGGTAGCTGGCCGGGCCCGGGTTGGCGCCGGCGCTGTCGGGACCGACGCGGTAGCGGCTGCCGTCGAAGTGCAGCACCGAACCGCCGCCGGCCGCCACGGTATGGATGCTCATCATCGGCGCGCGCATGCGCACCCCGGCCACCTGGGTTTCGAACACGCGTTCGAACTCGCCCGAGAAATGCGAGACGTCAGTGGACGTGCCGCCCATGTCGAAGCCGATCACCTTGTCGAAACCAGCCAGCTGGCTGGCGCGCACCATGCCGACGATACCGCCGGCCGGACCGCTGAGGATGCTGTCCTTACCCTGGAACGCCCTGGCATCGGTCAGCCCGCCGGACGACTGCATGAACTGCAAATTCACGCCCGGCAGTTCGCGCGCCACCAGGTCCACGTAGCGGCGCAGGATCGGCGACAAGTAAGCGTCGACCACGGTGGTGTCGCCGCGCGCGACCAGTTTCATCAAGGGACTGGCCTGATGCGAAACCGACACCTGGGTGTAGCCGATGGCACGCGCGGCCTCGGCCACGCGATTTTCGTGGGCGTGATACCGGTAGCCGTGCATGAAGACGATGGCCAGCGAACGCAAGCCCTTGTCGTAGGCCGCTTGCAGCGCCACGCGGGCGGCGGCCAGGTCGAGCGGCACGACCGTCTCGCCGTGGGCGCCCATGCGCTCGTCGATTTCGATAACGTCCGTGTACAGCAGTTCGGGCAGCACAATGTGGCGGTCAAACAGGCGTGGCCGGTTCTGGTAGGCAATGCGCAGCGCGTCGCCGAAGCCGCGCGTGATCGCCAGCACGGTCGGCTCGCCCTTGCGCTCGAGCAGCGCGTTGGTGGCCACCGTGGTGCCCATCTTGACAGCGGCAATACGCTCGACCGGAATCGCCTCGTGCGATGCCACACCCATCAGTTGCCGGATACCGGCAATGGCGGCGTCGGCATAGTGTTCGGGATTTTCGGAAAGCAGCTTCAGCGTGCGCAATTGACCGTCGGGCGCCAGCGCCACGATATCGGTAAAAGTGCCGCCCCGGTCGATCCAGAATTGCCAGTCCATGCATGCCTCGTCACTGTCGGTAAAGCGGTTATTGTAGTGCGTGATGCGGCGGTCGCCTAACACGGCACGCGCGATCACCGATGTTAAGATGACAGCATGAACCCACTTTATTGCACCACCGAAATCCGCGCCATCGAACATGCCGCCATTGCCGTCTTGCCCGAGGGCGAATTGATGCGGCGGGCCGGGCTGGCTGCGGCGTCCGCTGCGCTCAGGCTGCTGCCAGGAGCAGCTTCTGCCGCAGCTTCAGCGGGTCCGGCGCCGGTCGCGGCCCCGGACCCGTCCCTGGATCCGGGTCCGGGCCTGGTCGTGAGCGGGATTCCGGTTGCGGACCCAGCTCCGGGCTCGGTTCCGGCTATTGCTCCTGCACCGGGGCTGGTACTGGTCTTGGCCGGTCCCGGCAACAACGGTGGCGACTCGCTGGAAGCAGCCGCGCACCTGGCCGATGCGGGCCTTGCGGTGACGGTGCTGCACAGCCCACCAGCAGGCACCCAGTCGCCGGAACGCGCTGCCGCCTGGCAGCGGGCCGCAAGCAGCGGCGCGCATATCATCGATGTCTCGTCGCCTGCGGCGCAAGCCACCGGCGGCAGGCAACAGCGACAAAGCAGTAGCGCGCCGCTTACCGCCACCTGGTCAGCCGGGGCGCAGCCATTAACCGGGAGCCAAAAGGCGGCCAGCAGCGACAAGAACACCATCGAAGAACTTGCGGCAACCGCCCTGCCCTCGGCCCACTGGCAACTGGTCATCGACGGCCTGTTCGGCATCGGCCTGGCCCGGCCTGTCACCGGAACGCTGCGCGCACTGGTGGCAGCGGTCAACCAGCTGAACTGCCCGGTCCTGGCACTGGACGTGCCGAGCGGCCTCGATGCGGACACGGGCGCCATCGTCGGCCCGGACGGCATCGCGCTGCGCGCCAGCCACACCATCACTTTTATCGGTAACAAGCCGGGCCTGCACACCAACCAAGGGCGCGATCACGCCGGGCTGGTCGAGGTGGCGCACCTCGATATCGCGCCGTCGCTGTTCCCGCCCGCGCACCTGCACCTGAACGGACCGGACCTGTTTGCCGGCCACCTGCACGCACGGCGCCACAGCGGACACAAGGGCACTTACGGCAGCGTGGCGGTGATCGGCGGCGGCGCCGGCATGCGCGGTGCGCCTATCCTGTCCGCGCGCACGGCCCTGCACGCCGGCGCCGGCCGTGTGTACGTGCTGTTTCCCGAAGATCCGCTGCCAGCCGACAGCGGCCAGCCCGAACTGATGTGCCGCCTGGCCGAGGGCTACGACTTCGAACAAGCCACGCTGGCAATCGGCCCCGGCCTGGGCGACTCGGCCACCGCAGCGGAGTTGCTGGCGCGCGCCATCGCCAGCAATAGCGCACTGCTGATCGACGCCGACGCCCTCAACCTGCTGGCGCGCGACCCGGCCCTGCAACAGGCGCTTGCCCACCGCAGCAATACCGCCGTGCTCACACCGCACCCGCTGGAAGCAGCGCGGCTGCTGGGCACTAACGTAGCCGGCGTGCAGGCCGACCGCGTGGCGGCAGCGCGCACGCTGGCCGCGCGCCTGCAAGCGGTGGTGGTCTTGAAAGGTTCGGGCACGGTGATCGCCGCGCCGGACGGTGAATCGGTGATCAACCCCACCGGCAACCCGGCGCTGGCCACGGCCGGCACCGGCGACGTGTTATCGGGACTGTGCAGCGCGCTGCTGGCGCAAGGCTGTCCGCCTTGGCCGGCGGCGCTGGCGGCAGTTTGGCTGCATGGTGCGGCGGCGGACGAACTGGTCGCCAGCGGTATCGGCCCGATCAGCATGGCGGCCGGCGAGCTGATACCGGCCATTCGCGCCGCCCTGAACCGGCTGGCGCGGCGGGCCGCCGGCTAGCGCCGAACGAGATCCGCTTCGATTGCTTTAAGGAAAGCCCGTTGCGACCATTCCAGATCGTTGACCACGATGGCCGGCGTATAGAACGTGGCGGCGCTGCGCGGACGGTTGACCACCACCTTGGACGGCACCACCACCGACGCCAGGCCTGACTTGAGCGGTTCGAGGCGGATGTCGGTGTACGACGAGTCGGCCGCGCTGGGCGCGCCGATCAATTTCGTGTTCGGGAACAGCGAGAACACGTCGAGCGCTTCGAGGCAGGCGCCGGTGCATTGGCCCGGCACCACCACGTACACCGGCTTGGTGAACGGGGCCGGATCGCCGGGCAGGTTCTCGGCGCGGTCGCTGTCGCTGACCGGGTCGCGGCGGGCCGGATCGGGATAGAATTTTTCATCGCGGGACTGGGCTGCCAGCATGCCTTGAGCGACTACGGCCGGATCGTAGCCCAGTTGGCGGCGCTGCTGTTCCGACAGGTCTGCTGCTTCGAACGACGCGTGGGCAATGTTGGCGAACGACGCGCGCCACAGCACCGCCTGGCGCGCCTGCGTCACCTTGAGGCGGCGGTTGACGCGGGCCTCGCCCCACAGCGCACGCGCCAGGTTCAGGCCCCAGACGGCATCGCCGCCCTGGTTGCCGCGCAAGTCGATCACCACGGCGTTGGCCTCGAGGTAGCGCTGGCGGTTGGCCTGTACCTCGGCCAGCATGGCGCCGTACGCTGCGCGCTCGGTGTCGTTGGGCTGGAACGTGGGCAGCGCGAACCAGTGCAGGCCGTAGCGCGGCGTTGTCACGCCGATCGGCTGGGTGACTCCGTTGAAACTGTCGTCGCGCAGGCGTTGGGCCGCTTCGTCCATCGCGCGCCAGCTGAGCGTGAGGCGCGATTCGCGGCCTTCGTCAATGAAGATGCACTGTACCGGCAAGGTAATGAAGGGGTTGCCCTGGTCGATGAAAACGTCGGGCGCAAATGTCCACCACGGGCCGGTGCCGCCGCTGCGCTGGCCGAAGCCGAACACATTGGTCTCCACCAGTTGCGCGATCGGCTTGCCGTCGCAGTCGGCAATGCGCGCGCCCACGGCCGGGCCGCCGGGCGTGGTGGCGGCCACAAACATATTGTCGCCGCGCCAGGCAGTGATGAAGCCGGGCCACCGCGGCGGCGCCGGCGGCATGTCCTTCAGTACCACGCCGGCACGGCCATCGCCGAGCACGGCGTTAAAGTGCTGCAGCGCGGCCGCGTAGCCGGCGCCGTCGCGCACCCTGGAAGCCAGCGCCTGGCCGCCTTCGCGCGCTTTTTCAAGATTGCGGGCAAAATCGGGATTGGCCGGATCGACCGTGCCCGGGTGGTCGTCGAGCGTGATCAGGTAGGCAGCTTCGACATCGGCGACAGCGGCCTGGCGCCACTGCTCGGCGGACATGGTGGGAGCCGGTGCTGGCGCCGGCGCCGGCCGCTGGGCCGGACCCTGGGCATAAGCGGCGGCCACGGCAAAGGCCAGCAGGGAACCGGCGCCGAATCGGCGCGCGGATTTTTTAAAAAATGCGATCGACATGCTTGCTCTCCTGATCACACCAGCCGCCCGGCGGCAATCGTGATCGTGCGGCCGCAGCGCGCAGCCATCGATTGGTCGTGCGTGACCAGTACCAGGGTGGAGCCATGCTGGCGGTTTAATTCGAACATCAGCTGGATCACCGCCTCGCCGGTGGCCGCATCGAGGCTGCCGGTCGGTTCGTCGGCAAACAGCAACGGCGGTTCGCTGACGAACGCGCGCGCCAGCGCCACGCGCTGCTGCTCGCCGCCCGACAGATATTTGGGATAATGCTTGAGGCGCGACGACAGGCCCACCCGGCCCAGCATCGCCTCGGCCTTGTCGCGCGCGCCTGCCACGCCGGCCAGTTCCAGCGGCAGCATCACGTTTTCCAGCGCGGTCAGGTGCGCCAGCAACTGGAACGACTGGAACACAAAGCCCAGCTTTTCCTTGCGCAGCGCGGCGCGGCCGTCTTCATCGAGCGCATAGATATCGACGCCGTCCAGGATCACCTTGCCGGCGCTGGGCGTGTCCAGCCCGGCCAGCAAGCCGAGCAAGGTGGACTTGCCGGAACCGGACGCGCCCACGATGGCAAGCGTCTCCGCCCGTTGCACGGTAAAATCGACCTCATGCAGGATCGTCAGTTCGCCGCTGGCGTCGGCCACGCGCTTGGCGAGGCCGCTGACGACGATGGCGGCCGAGGCGTGGTTCGCCGCAGCACTGGCGGCGGTCACATCGGCTGCGTTGAATCCGGGACCATCCGGCACGAAATTGGAAGACGCTTTAGGGAAATCAGGCATGCGCAATATGGAAATGAAGTTAGCAAAGAAACTGAGTGTACACGTCGCGGCGGCCTGGCTCATGGTGGCGGCAGCGGCGAGCGCTCATTCTGCACCAAAAACCGTCCTCGTGCTCGGCGACAGCCTCTCTGCGGAGTACGGCCTGGCCCGGGGCACGGGCTGGGTCGCGCTGGCCGAAAAGAAAGTAAAAGACCAGAAACTCGATGCCGAAATCGTCAACGCCAGCGTCAGCGGCGAGACCACCAGTGGCGGCCGTAGCCGCTTGCCAGCCCTGCTGACCAAGCATAAGCCGGCGCTGGTGGTGATCGAACTGGGCGCCAACGACGGCCTGCGCGGCCTGCCGGTGGCTGCGGCCCAGGCCAATCTCAAGGCCATGGCGGATACTGCCGGCAAGTCCGGCGCCAAGGTGATGCTGATCGGCATGCGCATTCCGCCCAACTATGGCCGCGACTATTCCGACAAATTCTACGCCATGTACGGCACCCTGAGCCGCGAGCTGAAAGCGCCGCTGGTGCCGTTCATGCTCGACGGCGTAGCGGAAAAGACCGAGATGTTCCAACCCGACCGCCTGCACCCGCTGGCCGAAGCCCACCCTACCATCCTCAACAATATCTGGCCCGTGCTGGAAAAATCGATCAAGGCAAAATGAAATATCCGGAAGTGCTCGGCATCGCCGAGGTCCTGCCCCAACTTGCCAGCTTCGACGCCATCATCGACGCCCGCAGTCCGTGCGAATACGCGCAGGACCACCTGCCCGGCGCCATCAATGCACCGGTGCTCGACGACGAGCAGCGGATACGCGTGGGCACCATGTACAAGCAGGTGGGCTCGTTCGAGGCCAAGAAGCTGGGCGGTGCGCTGGTGGCAAAAAATATCGCCAACCACATCGAGCAGCTGTGGCTTGAACAACCGCGCGAATGGCGCCCGCTCGTGTACTGCTGGCGTGGCGGCAACCGCAGCGGCGCCATGGCCCACATCCTGTCCAAGATCGGCTGGCCCGTGGTACAGCTCGACGGCGGCTACAAGGCGTTTCGCGCCGAGGTCAACGCTGCGCTGGAATTGGCGCCACAACTACGCTTCAAGGTAATTTGCGGCACCACCGGCAGCGGCAAGAGCCGCTTGCTGGAAGTGCTGGCCGCGCAAGGTGCGCAAGTGCTGGACCTGGAGCAACTGGCCGCCCACCGGGGCTCGGTACTGGGCCACCTGCCCAGCCAGGCACAACCGAGCCAGAAGGCGTTCGAGACGCGCATCTGGGACTGCCTGCGCCGGTGCGACCCGGCGCTGCCGGTGTTCGTGGAATCGGAAAGCAAAAAAGTCGGCAACCTGCGCGTGCCGGCCGCGCTGATGGACACCATGCGCGGCGCCGACTGCATCGCGCTCACTTTGAGCCGCGCCGACCGCGTGCGGCTGCTGATGGAAGACTATGCGCATTTCCTGGTCAGCCCGGCCACCCTGAATGCGCAACTCGAACATTTGACGGCCTTGCATGGCAAGGAAAAGATACGCCGCTGGCAATCGATGGCCGACAGCGGCGCCATGCCGCAGCTGGTCGATGAATTACTGGCCGAGCATTACGATCCTGCCTATTTGCGCTCGATCGACCGCAATTTCGTGCGGTATGGCGATGCTGTGCCGCTGGCGCTTGGCGATATCGGCGCCGCCGACTTTCTGGCGGGTGCGCGCTTCCTGATCGAGAACGTGCACTGAGTTTTTTTGCAGGTGCAATAAGAAAGGGCCGCGTCATGAACGCGGCCCTTTTTACGTGTTGC
Organism: Duganella sp. Leaf61; assembly: GCF_001421905.1. NCBI lineage: Bacteria > Pseudomonadati > Pseudomonadota > Betaproteobacteria > Burkholderiales > Oxalobacteraceae > Duganella > Duganella sp. Leaf61. The sequence goes on along the minus strand of NZ_LMLM01000029.1, from coordinate 134,549 downwards.
TGATTACTCTTTAACTTCCGTCACGGTGGTGGTGACGATAGGCTTGAGGATCTTGACCTTGGCGCGCTGCTTGAGCAGCTCGATGTACTCGTACATCTCTTGCTGGGCAATGATGGTGCCGATCTGTTCGGCTTCCTGCTTGCGTCGCTCGGCATCCTGCTCGGCAGGCTGTTGCACCTTGCCGATACGGTACACGCTGTAACCCATCCCTGGCAGTTCCACGCCCACGTAGGCTGGCAGCTTGCTGGTATCGGCTTTCATCACTTCTTGCAGGGCCACACCGTTCAGGCCTTCCGGCTTGCTGCGCGACACCAGCTTGGCAGGACCGAAACCGGCGGCATCGCCGGCCTTCCTGGCGGCAGCCAGTTTTTCGGCGCCGGCCTTGCTGGCCAGCTTGGCGGCTTCTTCCATCGTCACGCGCTGGCGGATCGCCGCGTCGACTTCGGCCAGCGGACGCTTAGAGGCCGGTTTGAACTCGACGATACGGCCGGCAACCAGGGTGCTTGGCGCCACTTCGATCGCTTCGGTATTGCTCTTCTTGGTGATCGAGTCGTTCGAGAACAGCGCAGTCAGGAACTTGGCGTTGTTGTACGGCGCAGGGCCAGCTTGCGGCGACGGCGTGCGCGAGATATTGCTGGCGGTCTCGATTTTCAGGCCCAGCTTGTCGGCAGCCGGCTTCAGGCTGTCCGATTGCTCGTACACGGTGTTGGTGAACGCTTCAGCCATTTCCGAGTATTTTTTCGACGCCTGCGAGGTTTTCAGTGCATCGGCCACTTCGGTTTTCACCGATTCCAGCGGCTTGACCACGGCAGGCTTCAATTCGGTCACGGTCAGCACGTGGAAACCATAGTCCGACTGCACCGGATCGCTGATCTCGCCCTGCTTGAGCTTCATCACAGCAGCTTCCAGCGGCGCCGGCAGGCTGCCCTTGGTCACGTAGTCGAGGTCGCCGCCCTGCTCGGCCGAAGGATCTTCGGACTTGGCCTTGGCAATCTTGGCGAAGTCGCCCGGCGTTTTGCGTACTTCGGCAGCAATCGCTTCGGCCTTGGCCTTGGCGGCTGCCACGTCGGCAGCGCTTGCGCCTTTTTTCAGTGCCACCAGGATGTGCGCAGCACGGCGGCTTTCCGGGGTGGTGAACGCGGCCTGGTTGGCCTCGTAGTATTTCGCGATGTCGGCGTCGGTGACTTTTACCTGGCTCAGCACGGCGTCGTTGTTGAGCACGACGTATTCGATCTTCGCTTGTTCTGGGATTTCGAAGAACTTGCTGTTCTTGTCGTAAAACGCCTTGACCATGGCGTCGGTCACTTTGACTTGCGGCACGAACTCGGTGATCGGCAGCGCCAGTTCCTGCACCTCACGCTCTTGCGAACCGATGTTCGACAGCGTGGTCGCGACCGTGCGCGGCGCGAAACCGGTGCTTTGCACGGCGCCGCCCAGCTGTTGCAGGGCCATGTCGCGGCGCATGCGAGCGTCGTTCATGGCCGGCGTCAAGCCTTGCGACGCCAGGATGGCCTTGTAGCGTTCCATGTCGAAGTTGGCGGCGCCGCCAAACAGGTCCATGATTGCGCGCTGCAGTTGCGCATCGCTGATGGTCAGGTTGGAACGGGTTACTTCCACGCCGATCGCGCGTTCGGCGATCAACTGGTCGAGGATGTTTTGCTTGAACTCGGGCGTGTCGAACATTTTCTGGTCGAACTGCTCGCCCATGCGCTGACGATAGCTGTCGAGCTGGTTACGCAAGGCATTGTCAAATTCTTGCTGGGTCAGCGGTTGACCGCCGACTTTGGCGATGGTGGTCGCATCGTCGCCAAAACCTTTGTAGCTTTCGAGACCGACTAAGGCAAACGACGGGACGATGATGATCGCCAGGAGAATCTGCATCAAACGTTGATGATTACGAATAAATTCAAACATGGTCAGCCAATTCGGATTGATAGGGACTTGCACATACAAAAATGGCGAACTCGCGTCCGCCAATTCCACCGGATTTTACAGCGCACACACCTCTATAGCAAGGGTAATCATGGCAGCTTGCTATGGGCGGCGAGCTCGTGTTTAAGCTGAAATTAATCAGTTTTAAGATTATCTTGGCGAAATATAACGCACAAAAGAAAAACCCCGCAGCTATTACTAGCTGCGGGGTATCTTGTTCTTGGCGGAGCGGACGGGACTCGAACCCGCGACCCCCGGCGTGACAGGCCGGTATTCTAACCAACTGAACTACCGCTCCTTTGGTACTTCCATTTACTGCTTTTGCTGCACAATCTAACAAGCTGCTGGCGGAGCGGACGGGACTCGAACCCGCGACCCCCGGCGTGACAGGCCGGTATTCTAACCAACTGAACTACCGCTCCAGCAAACTTACTAGGTGCAACATTTTACTACAGGTCACTACATTTTGCAAACCCTGGTGGGCGGTGAGAGGCTCGAACTCCCGACCTAAGCCTTGTAAGGGCTCCGCTCTACCAACTGAGCTAACCGCCCCAGTTTTTGCCATCGCAAGCAGCCTTGTTACCTTGGCTGCTCACCGAAGTCCGTTAGTTTACAGCATCTTTCAAAGCTTTGCCAGCTTTAAATTTAGGAACTTTTGCTGCTTCAATGGTGATCTCTTCCTTGGTGCGCGGATTGCGGCCGGTACGGGCGGCGCGTTCGCTCACGGAGAAGGTACCGAAGCCGACCAGGGTCACGCTGTCGTTCTTTTGCAGGGTGGTGGTCACGCCGTCGATTACGGCATCCAGCGCGCGCGCAGCAGCAGCTTTCGAGATATCAGCGGAAGTAGCGATATGGTCGATCAATTCAGTCTTATTCAAAGCAGTTCCCCGTCACATAAGTTATAACATTTAGCCCGTCGGTTTATCGTTGATGCATTTGATAAATCGCGGCCGAGAAAAATCTCAGGCCGTATTAAACAAGCCAGCATACTTCCCTGTCAAGGTTGACACTGTAGAAAAGTAGGTAAAAATAAAAAACAGGCGCCATAAAAGCGCCTGTTTTGGTAAAACAAGATACTAAAAACGAATAAGTGTTAGTGCTTTACCACTTCCGTTTGGCCGTCGGGTTTGGCAGCGGCAGCAGCCACCGCTTCCACCGGCGCGGTTTCCGTCAGCGGTTCAGGCTGGCGTTCCAGGGCCACTTCCAACACCTTGTCGATCCAGCGCACCGGCACGATCTCGAGCTTGTTCTTGACGTTGTCCGGGATGTCGGCCAGGTCCTTGACGTTCTGCTCGGGAATCAGCACGGTCTTAATGCCACCGCGCTGGGCCGCCAGCAGTTTTTCTTTCAGGCCCCCAATCGGCAATACTTCGCCGCGCAACGTGATCTCGCCCGTCATGGCCACGTCGGCGCGGACCGGAATACCCGTGAATACCGACACCATCGCCACCGTCATCGCCGCGCCGGCCGAAGGACCGTCTTTTGGCGTTGCGCCTTCCGGCACGTGGATGTGGATGTCGCTCTTCTCGAACACTTCGTTCTTGATGCCGAGGCGGTTGGCGCGGCTGCGCACCACGGTGCGGGCCGCTTCGATCGACTCTTTCATCACGTCGCCCAGGGTACCGGTGCGGATCACGCCACCTTTACCAGGCATCGACACGGCCTCTATGGTCAGCAGATCGCCGCCCACTTCGGTCCAGGCCAGGCCAACGACTTGACCGATCTGGTTTTCTTTCTCGGCCACGCCGAAATCGTAGCGGCGCACGCCCAGGAACTTGTCCAGGTTTTTCGGCGTGACCAGCACTTTTTTGTCGGACTTTTTCAGCAGCAGCATCTTGACGACCTTGCGGCAGATCTTCGAGATTTCGCGTTCCAGCGACCGCACACCGGCTTCGCGGGTGTAGTAGCGGATGATGTCGCGCAACGTGGCTTCCGATACCGAGATTTCCTCTTCCTTCAGGCCGTTGTTCTTGATCTGTTTAGGGAGCAAGTAACGCAGCGCGATATTGGTCTTCTCGTCCTCGGTGTAACCGGACAGGCGGATCACTTCCATGCGGTCGAGCAGCGCCGGCGGAATGTTATACGAGTTCGACGTCGCCACGAACATCACGTCCGACAGGTCGAAGTCCACTTCGATGTAGTGGTCCGAGAACGTGTGATTCTGTTCCGGGTCCAGCACCTCGAGAAGGGCCGACGACGGATCGCCACGGAAATCGGCGCCCATCTTGTCGATCTCGTCGAGCAGGAACAACGGGTTGCGCACGCCGACTTTCGACAGCGATTGCAGCACCTTGCCCGGCATCGAACCGATGTAGGTACGACGGTGACCGCGGATCTCGGCCTCGTCACGCACGCCGCCCAGGGCCATGCGCACGAACTTGCGGTTCGTGGCGCGGGCGATGGACTGGCCCAGCGAGGTTTTACCCACGCCCGGAGGACCAACGAAGCACAGGATCGGTGCTTTCAGTTTGTCCACGCGTTGTTGCACCGCGAGGTATTCCAGGATGCGTTCCTTGACCTTGTCCAGGCCATAGTGTTCGCCTTCCAGCACTTTCTCGGCGTTCGACAGGTCGTTGTTGACCTTGGATTTTTTCTTCCATGGCAGGCTGACCAGCGTGTCGATGTAATTGCGCACGACGGTGGCCTCGGCCGACATCGGCGACATCAGCTTGAGTTTTTTCAGCTCGGCGGTGGCCTTGTCCAGCGCTTCCTTCGGCATCTTGGCCAGCACGACTTTCTTCTCGAGTTCGTCCAGGTCGGCGCCGTCCTCGCCCTCGCCCAGTTCTTTCTGGATGGCTTTGACTTGCTCGTTCAGGTAGTACTCGCGCTGCGATTTTTCCATCTGGCGCTTGACGCGGCCACGGATGCGTTTCTCCACTTGCAGGATGTCGAGCTCGCCTTCGAGCTGGCCCAGCAGGTGCTCGAGGCGCTTGGCCACGCTGAAGATTTCCAGGATGACTTGTTTCTGCTCGAGCTTGAGCGGCAGGTGCGCAGCCACGGTATCGGCCAGGCGACCGGCGTCGTCGATGCCCGACAGCGAGGCCAGGATTTCAGGTGGAATCTTTTTGTTCAGTTTGACGTACTGGTCGAACTGCTGAACGATGGCGCGGCGCATCGCTTCGATTTCCGAATCGTCGCCCAGCTCGGAGTCGAGCGGCGTCAGGTCGGCCACGAAGTGCGTTGGCGTGTCGGTGATCTTGTTGATGCGTGCGCGCTGGGCGCCCTCGACCAGCACCTTGACGGTGCCGTCCGGCAGCTTGAGCATTTGCAGAATATTGGCCACGCAGCCGATTTCGTAGATATCGGAAGCAGAAGGTTCATCCTTGGCAGCCGCCTTTTGCGCAGCAAGCATGATGCTCTTGCCCTGCTCCATTGCGGCTTCCAGCGCCTTGATCGATTTCGGGCGTCCTACGAACAGCGGTATCACCATATGCGGAAAAACGACGACATCCCGCAACGGCAATAACGGCAGTTGAGTTTGCTCTGTTAATTTGGAAGTTGTCATGGCGTACCTTATGTGAAAGCGTGAAGATGATGTGGCGATGGTCTGCCCAATCACAAGACCGAACTACAAGAAATAATACTACGGATGAAAGAATATTGCCCTGAGCGTAGTCACGTGACGGTCTCGCTGATAATCCAATAAAAAAAGCCACGCGCAACAGCTGCTGTCACGCGTGGCTTTTCGATGGAAGCCTGCTCTGTCTTGATTTAAATTGTACTGCCTGGCCCGGACGATGCGAAAAGATTTTTACATCGATCCGGGATAAGTGTGCACCTCTTAATTAATTCTCACCAGAGGCTTTCGCCTGTTCCTGGTAAATCAATAAAGGTTTGGCGCCGCTGGTAATGGTATTTTCATCAATAACCACTTTTACGACATTGGTTTCATTCGGCAGCTCGTACATGGTATCGAGCAGCGCATGTTCCAGGATCGAGCGCAGGCCACGGGCGCCGGTCTTGCGCGCCAGCGCCTTTTTGGCGATCGCGTGCAGGGCGGCCGGACGAATTTCCAGCTCGGCGCCTTCCATGTCGAGCAGCTTGGCGTATTGCTTGACCAGCGCGTTCTTCGGTTCGACCAGGATCTGGATCAGCGCTTCTTCGGTCAGCTCGGCCAGGGTGGCAACCACCGGCAGACGGCCGACCAGTTCGGGAATCAGGCCGAACTTGATCAGATCTTCCGGTTCCGCATCGAGCATCACTTCGCTGTTGCTGCGCTCTTTCTTGCTCTTCACGCTGGCCGAGAAACCGATGCCCGATTTTTCGGAACGGTTGGAAATGACCTTGGCCAGGCCGTCGAACGCACCGCCGCAAATGAACATGATGTTGGTGGTGTCGATCTGCACAAAGTCCTGGTTAGGATGCTTGCGACCGCCTTGTGGCGGCACCGAGGCCATGGTGCCCTCGATCAGTTTCAACAGCGCCTGCTGCACCCCCTCGCCCGACACGTCACGGGTGATCGACGGATTGTCCGACTTGCGCGAAATCTTGTCGATCTCATCGATATAGACGATGCCACGCTGGGCTTTTTCCACATCGTAGTTGCAGCTTTGCAGCAGCTTCTGGATGATGTTTTCCACGTCTTCACCCACGTAACCGGCTTCGGTCAGGGTGGTGGCGTCGGCGATCACGAACGGCACGTTAAGCATGCGCGCCAGGGTTTGCGCCAGCAGGGTTTTACCCGAGCCGGTAGGGCCGACCAGCAAGATGTTGCTCTTGGCCAGTTCGATATCGTCTTTTTTGCCGAGGTGCTTGAGACGCTTGTAGTGGTTGTACACCGCCACCGACAGGATGCGCTTGGCCGTTTGCTGGCCGATCACGTACTGGTCGAGCAGATCCTTGATCTCGTTCGGGGTGGGCAGGTCCGACTTGGCGCCGGTCACCGATTCCACGGCCGAAGTTTCGTCGCGGATAATGTCGTTACACAGATCGATGCACTCGTCGCAGATGAACACCGACGGCCCGGCGATCAATTTCTTTACCTCGTGCTGGCTCTTGCCGCAAAACGAGCAGTACAGTAATTTTTCGCCGCTGGAGGTTTTTTTGTCTGACATGGGGCAATTTTCTCTAGTTACAGGAGGCAAGCATGAATGCAGAAATGTCCGCTAAGCCACATGCTACCCGAAATAAAAACGAAACGCCCGAACGTTTGATCGCCCGGGCGTTTCATGGCAATTCGTCAGCGATATTGCGGAGATCGCGCAGCCCGCAGATCAGGCACGATTGGTCAGTACCTGGTCGATAATGCCGTACTCTACCGCTTCTTCGGCCGACATGAAACGGTCGCGATCGGTATCCTTGGCGACCTGTTCGATCGATTGACCGGTACGGTCAGCCATGATCGAGTTCAGGCGATGGCGCAGATACAGGATTTCCTTGGCCTGGATTTCGATGTCCGACGCCATGCCTTGCGAACCACCGGAAGGCTGGTGAATCATGACGCGCGAGTTAGGCAGCGAGAAGCGCTTGCCCTTGGCGCCGGCAGCGAGCAGGAAGGCGCCCATGGACGCGGCGATGCCGGTGCACAGGGTGGACACTTCAGGCTTGATGAACTGCATGGTGTCGAAGATCGCCAGGCCGGCCGATACCGAACCGCCAGGGGAATTGATGTACAGCGAGATGTCCTTGTCCGGATTTTCGCTTTCCAGGAACAGCAGCTGGGCCACGATCAGGTTGGCCATCTGGTCGTTGACAGGGCCAACGAGGAAGATCACGCGTTCCTTGAGCAGGCGCGAGTAGATGTCGTAGGAGCGCTCACCACGGCCACTCTGTTCGACCACCATCGGAATCAAGCCGAGAGCTTGGGTGTCCAGTGCCGGATTACGGTCGGGGGTACCAAAATAACCAGTCATTCTTTTTCCTTGTGAAGCAGCTAGGGCCCAGAGGGAGGAACGGCGGCGTCAGCGATATCGCCCCGCTTGCGCGGAACGACGATGCTTGCGCCGCCGATTGCACTCTATTCTAGCCTAGCTGGATTACGCTTGTGCGTTGCTTCCCATCAGTTCGTCAAAGGCAATACCTTTGGCCGAAGTTTTCGACAGGCCCAGCACGTAGTTGACGACGTTTTCTTCCAAAACAAGGGCTTCGACTTCAGCCAGACGACGACGATCGCTGTAGTAGTACTTCAGCACTTCGCGTGGATCTTCGTAGCTTTGGGCGAAGTCTTCGATTTGCGCTTTGACTTGCTCAGGCTGGGCTTGCAGATTGTTTTCGCCGACCAGTTGCGACAGGATCAGGCCCAGGCGTACGCGACGCTCGGCCTTGTCTGCGAACAGTTCTGGTGGGAATGGCACGTCCTTGACGTTCATGCCGCGCTGCGCCATGTCCTGGCGGGTGATTTCAGCCAGACGCTCGGTGTCCTGGGCGATCAGCGACTGTGGCACGTCCAGGGTGGCGGTTTTCACCAGCGCATCCATGACGGCTTCCTTGTTGCGTGCTTTCACACGGCCAGCGACTTCGCGTTCCAGGTTGACTTTGATGTCTTCGCGCATTTTGGCGATGTCGCCGTCAGCCACGCCCAGCGACTTGGCGAACTCGCCGTCAACTTCCGGCAGGTGCGCCCATTCCAGTTTTTTCAGGGTGATGGTGAACGAGGCGGTTTTGCCGGCCACGTCTTTACCATGGTAGTCCTCTGGGAAAGCCAGTGGGAAGGTCTTGGCTTCGCCAACTTTCAGGCCGATGGTCGCAGCTTCGAATTCCGGCAGCATGCGGCCTTCGCCCAGCACGAACGGGTAGTCTTCAGCTTTGCCGCCCGGGAATTCAACACCGTCGATCGAGCCGACGAAGTCAACGGTAGCGCGGTCGCCGTTGGCAGCAACTGGCTCGCCGCCGTCGCCGTGCTCGCCAGCTTCGCCCTTGGTGTGGAAGTGCACGCGCTGCTTGCGCAGGATGTCGATGGTCTTGTCGATTTCGACGTCGGTGACGTCAGCTTTGACGGTTTCGATTTCCACGGTGGTCAGGTCGCCGACCTGCACTTCCGGGTAAACTTCGAAAGTTGCGTCGAAGGACAGCACGCCGGCTGGCGACTCTTCCTTCGGCACGATGTTCGGGTAGCCGGCAACGCGCAGTTGGGCTTCGTTCGCGGCGTCGTTGAAAGCACGGCCAACTTTATCATTCAGCACCTCGGTTTCGATCTGATAACCGAATTGTGCTGCGACCATTTTCATAGGTACTTTGCCCGGACGGAAGCCTGGTGCTTTAGCCGTTTTGGCTTGCACTTTCAGGCGCTTCTCTACTTCAGCGCGGACTTCGGTCAGCGGGAAGGAGATCGTGATACGACGTTCGAGTTTGCCCAAGGTTTCGACTGCAGTTGCCATGTAAAAATCGTCCAAAAAAATATAATACAGTTGGTGCGAGGAGGGGGACTCGAACCCCCACACCATTGCTGGCGTCAGGACCTAAACCTGGTGCGTCTACCAATTTCGCCATCCTCGCGGCATGTTTGCACAAAAGCAAAGGGCGACCCGTAAGTGAAAACGGTCGCCCTTACCCCGGTAGACTCGGGGGCTTTCAACTTCAACGCGATATTCTAACGGGTTTTTTAGCGAAATGTGGTGTTTTTTAAACCAACCGGATTAATGCACCATTTTTCGCTTATTTTCCCGCTATTCCACGCCATTAGCAGGTTTCGCAACCGGCTTTTCGACGCGGAACCACGCCGCATACAACGCCGGCAGGAACAACAGCGTTAATGCCGTCGCCAAAATCAGCCCGCCCATGATGGCCACCGCCATCGGCCCCCAGAATACCGAACGCGACAACGGGATCATCGCCAGTGCTGCGGCAGCGGCCGTCAGGATGATCGGCCGGCAGCGGCGCACGGCCGATTCGACGATCGCGGTCCACGGATCGTGGCCCGCAGCAATGTCCTGCTCGATCTGGTCCACCAGGATCACCGAGTTACGGATGATCATGCCGAACAGCGCAATGATGCCCAGGTTGGCGACAAAGCCCAGCGGCCGGCCCAGCAGCAGCAAGGCCATCGCCGCCCCGGCCACGCCGAGCGGCCCGGTCAGGAACACCAGCAGCGCCCGCGAGAAACTATGCAGCTGCAACATCAACAGCGTGAAGATGATGAAGATCGCCAGCGGCAGGTTGGCCGCAATCGACGCTTCGGCCGTACCGCTGTCGGCGGCGGCGCCCTTGACGGTGATCGCGTAACCGGCCGGCAGCGCCGCCCGCAACTTCGCCAGTTCAGGGTCGATCTGGCCCGACACGGTGGCGCCCTGGATATGGTCGCCCACGTCGGCCTGCACGGTGATCGCCCATTCGCGCCCTTCGCGCCACACCACGCCCGGCTCCCACACGAAATGCGCGCGCGCCAGCTGGCTGATCGGCACATACTTGCCGCTGGCCGTCGGGATATTGGTGTCGTTGAGCACGGAAATCGTGTTGCGCTCCTCGATCGGCTGGCGGATCTGGATATCGATCAGCCGGATATCTTCGCGGAACTGCCCCACCGTGGTGCCGGACAGGATGGTATTGGCGGCGCGCATCACCGTTTGCGAGGTGACGCCCAGCGCGCGCATCTTGTCCTGGTCCAGGTCCAGGCGCAGCACCTTGACCGACTCGTTCCAGTTGTCGTTGACGCCGATCGCATTCGGATTGGCGCGCATGATGTCCTTGACCTGGTCGGCAATCGCGCGCACCTTGGTCACCTCGGTGCCGGTCACGCGGAACTGCACCGGGTACGGCACCGGCGGGCCGTTCGGCAACAGTTTCACCCTGCCGCGCACTTCGGGGAAGTCTTTTTGGAAGACCTTGGTGATCTGGTCACGCAGCGCCGCCCGCGCCGCCAGGTCCTTGGGCAGCACGACAATTTGCGACACATTCGATTGCGGGAAGATCTGGTCGAGCGGCAGATAGAAGCGCGGGCTGCCGGTGCCGACATAGCTGGTCACGCTGACCACGCCCGGCAACTTGCCTACGAACGCTTCGAATTTTTTTACCTGCGCCTCGTTGGCCGCAAAACTCGTGCCTTCGGGCGTCCACAGCTCCACCATCAGTTCGGGCCGGCTGGAATCGGGGAAGAACTGCTTCTCGATGAAGTTGAAGCCGTAGATGCCGAGCGCAAACACCAGCAAGGTCGCGGCAATGGTGGTCTTGCGGAACTCCACGCACCAGTTGACCACGGCGCGGAAGCGGCGGAAACCGGGCGTATCGAAAATGTCGTGCTCGCTGTGACCGTCGGCATGCGGCTTGACCTTGAGCAGCAAGAAGCCCAGGTAAGGCGTAAACGTCACTGCCACCACCCACGAAATGATCAGCGCCAGGGCATTGACCGAGAAGAGGGAAAACGTGTATTCGCCAGCCGCCGACTTGGCCAGGCCGATCGGCAGGAAGCCCGCGACCGTGATCAGGGTGCCGGTCAGCATCGGGATCGCGGTGGACGTGTAGGCGAACGTGGCCGCGTCAAACCGCGACATGCCCTCCTCCATCTTGCGCACCATCATTTCCACCGCGATGATGGCGTCATCGACCAGCAGGCCCAGCGCAATGATCAGCGCGCCAAGCGAAATCTTGTGCAGGTCGATATCGAGCATGCGCATGAACAGGAACGTCACGGCCAGCACCAGCGGGATCGACAGCGCCACCACCAGGCCCGGGCGTACGTCAAGGCGGAACGGCTTCGTGTGCAAACCGAGCGCGACAAAGCTCACCGCCAGCACGATCAGCACCGCTTCGATCAACGTATGGACGAACTCGCCCACCGATGCCTTGACCGCCTCGGGCTGATCGGACACCCGCTCGAGCGTGATGCCGACCGGCAGCTTGGCCTTGATCTCGGCCACGGTTTTTTCCATGTTCCGGCCGAGGACGATGATGTTGCCGCCCTTCTCCATCGACACGCCCAAACCGATCACTTCCTTGCCATTGAAACGCATCTTGTCGCCCGGCGGATCCTGGTAGGCGCGCTTGATGGTGGCAAAGTCGCCGAGGCGAAACGTGGTGCCGTTGGCGCGCAGTTCCAGCTGTTCCAGGTCTTTCGGCGTTTTCAGGGCGCCGGTCACCCGTACCTGCAGGTTGTCGGTGGGCGTGACCAGCACGCCCGTCGATTCCACGCTGTTTTGCGTGGCGATCTGGTTGGCAATGGTTTCGATCGGAATGCCGAGCTGGGCGAATTTCTTGTGGGAGAACTCGATGACCAGCTTTTCATCCTGCACGCCGAACAGCTCGACCTTGGCAACCGTGGGCACCTTGAGCAGGCGCTGGCGCACGAAATCGGCGTATTCCTTCACCTCGGCATAGTTGAAACCGTCGCCGGACAACGCGAAGATCGAGCCGTACGTGTCGCCGTACTCGTCGTTGAAGAACGGCCCGGCCACGCCCGGCGGCAAGGTGCCGGCAATATCGCCGATCTTTTTACGCACCTGGTACCACGACGCGGGCACGTCCCCGGGCGACGTCGATTCGCGCAATTTCAAAATGATCAGCGTCTCGCCCGGCTTGGAATAGCTGCTGATTTCATCGATGCCCGGGGTTTCCTGGAGTTTCTTTTCCAGCTTGTCGGTGACCTGTTCGGCCATTTGCAGCGCAGTCGCGCCCGGCCACATGGCGCGCACGACCATGGCGCGGAAGGTGAACGGCGGATCTTCGTCCTGGCCCAGGTTGCTGTAGGCGAGCGCGCCACCGATCAGGAGCACCGCCATCAGGTAGCGCGTCAGCGGAATGTGTTCGAGCGCCCAGCGCGAGAGGTTGAAGCCACCTTTCATTTGGCGGCCCCGGCCACTGCCTTCGATGGCGCCACCGGTACATCGTTACCGAGGATGGTCACTTTCTGTCCCGGCTTGAGCAGGTTGACGCCAGCGGTGACCACCGACTGCCCCGGCTTGACGCCGGCGGACAGTACCAGGTCGTTGCCGGCAGCGCCCGCCACGGTGACGGGCACGAGCTTGACGGCGCCGTTTTCGACCACCCACACCGAGGTGGCCGATTTTTCGTGGAACAGCGCCGTCAACGGCACCTTGATCTGCGGCGTGGCGGTGTGCGAGGCGAACTGCACCACGGCAGTCATGCCCAGCCTTGCGTCCAGCGTGTCGGGCACCGTCACCTTGGCGGTGTAGGTGCGCGTGGCCGGATCGGCCACCGGCGAAATTTCGCGGATCTTGCCGGCCACCGAGCGCCCGGGGTCGGACCACAGCCGCACTTGCACGTCGGTGACCTGGCGCAATGTATCGACCTTGTCTTCAGGCAAACCGATGACGATTTCCTTGTCGCCGGCCTTGGCCACCTGCACCACCGCCGTACCGGGCGACACGACTTGCCCCACTTCGGCATCGACTTGCGTGACCACGCCATCGACATCGGACGTCAAGGTGGCGTACGCCGCCTGATTGGACTGGCCGCTGTACAGCGCCTGCTGTGCATCAACCGACGCCTGCGCTGCGCGCAGGGTTGATTCCTTTTCATCGAGCACTGCCTGGCTGACGAAATTCTTGCCGCGCAGCTCGCGGTAGCGCTGGGCGTCGGCCTTGGCCAGGTCGCGGCTGGTTTCCGCCGAACGCAGCGCGGCCATGGCCTGTGCCTGCGACAATTTCAAATCCTGCGGATCGAGCGCCATCAGCACCTGGCCGCGCTTGACGAGGGTGCCGACATCGACCTTGCGGCTGACGATCTTGCCGCCCACGCGGAAACCGAGGCGCGATTCCACCCGCGCCCGCACCTCGCCGGCAAACTCGGCATTGACATCGACATCGCTGCCAGCCAGCACCATCACCCGCACCGGGCGGATATCCTCGGTCTTTTCGACCGGCTTGGAACAGGCAGCAAGCGCGGCACACGCAATTGCCATATAAATAGTGGAAATACGAGGGGTGAAACGGGGAAAACTGGAGGAGACCACGATACTTTCCTTTTCCTTGCTCTGAGCGGCTTGAGGCACTACCATTACGGGTTGGAAATAAATGACTTTCCGTTAATTAATTATATGCCGAGCAAACTGGTTTGCAAATGACTTTTAAGTCATTTAATCCGGAAATTTGCCAATTTTGCTTTGGGTTAAGACTACATGTCGGTAGAACACTACGAAAACTTTCCTGTCGCTTCGATTTTATTGCCGAAAAGGTTACGTCCGGCGGTCGAGGCCATCTATGCTTTTGCCCGCAGCGCCGACGACCTGGCCGATGAGGGCGACGCCACGCCGGATCAGCGCCTGGCGGACCTGGCCGCCTACGAAGCTGCGCTCGATCGCATCGCCGGGGGTGCGACGGACCATAGCCCCATGTTCGAACGGCTGGCCGTGGTGGTGCGCGAGTACGACTTGCCGCTCGCGCCCATGTACGCGCTGCTGTCCGCCTTCAAGCAGGACGTGACGGTGCACCGCTACGCCACCTACGGCGCCCTGCTCGACTACTGCGCGCGCTCGGCCAACCCGGTCGGCCACCTGATGCTGCATCTGTACGGCCAGGCCAACGAAGAAAACCTGCGCGACTCGGACGCCATTTGCAGCGCGCTGCAACTGATCAACTTCCTGCAGGACGTGGCGATCGACCTGCACAAGGAGCGCATTTATTTACCGCTGGAAGACCTGAACCGCTACGCCATCCTGCCCGGCGCACTCGACGCACCGGACTCGCGCCCGCGCTGGCGCGCCATGATGAAGTTCGAAGTGACCCGTGCCCGCGCCCTGATGCACAGTGGCGCGCCGCTGGCGCTGCGCATGAAGGGCCGCATCGGCTTCGAACTGCGCATGGTGGTGCAAGGCGGGCTGAAAATTCTCGATGAGATCGAGCGCGTACAATACGATGTGTTCCGCCACCGGCCCAAGCTGGACCGGCGCGATTGGGTAGGCGTGTTCTGGTCGGCCGTACGCATGAAGCAAAGGATGAAATCGGCCCCGTTACAGGGCGCGACACTATAAAATAGCGGCTTCGATAGGCCAACCTTGCTTTTTTATTCATGTCCCCCGACGACTACTGCCAGCAAAAGACCGCGCAAAGCGGCTCCAGTTTTTATTACAGCTTCCTGTTTCTCACGCCGGAGCGTCGTCGCGCCATCACTGCCCTGTACGCATTTTGCCGCGAGGTGGACGACACCGTCGATGATTGCACCGACGAGTCGGTCGCCCGCATCAAGCTGGAATGGTGGCGCAAGGAAATCGCCGGCATGTATGAAGGCCGCCAGTCGCACCCGGTGACGCAAGCGCTGCAGCCGCTTCTCGCGGTATACGACCTCAAGCAGGAACATTTGCAGGCCATCATCGACGGCATGGAGATGGACCTGAACCAGACCCGCTACCTCGACTACGCTGCGCTCACGCGCTATTGCTGGCACGTGGCCAGCGTGGTGGGCATCC
Organism: Duganella sp. Leaf61; assembly: GCF_001421905.1. Taxonomy (NCBI): domain Bacteria; kingdom Pseudomonadati; phylum Pseudomonadota; class Betaproteobacteria; order Burkholderiales; family Oxalobacteraceae; genus Duganella; species Duganella sp. Leaf61. The sequence continues at coordinate 119,323 of NZ_LMLM01000029.1, read as the reverse complement.
TGTCGGCCAGCATTTTCGGCGTCACCACGCCGCAAACCTTGCAATTCGCGGAAAAACTGGGGCACGCATTCCAGCTCACCAACATCATCCGCGACGTGGGAGAAGACGCGCGCAAGGGCCGCATCTACCTGCCAGTGAACGAATTACAACAATTCGGCGTCACCGCCGCCGACCTGCTCAACGCCCGCCACTCGGAGAAATTCGAGCAATTGATGGCGTTCCAGGTGGCGCGCGCCCAGCAAGCGTACGACGATGCGTTCGCGCTGCTGCCCAGGCAGGACCGCCGCGCGCAACGCCCGGGCCTGATGATGGCCGCCATCTACCGCACCCTGCTCGACGAAGTGCAGGCCGACGGCTACCACGTGCTGACCCAGCGCATCTCGCTCACGCCGATCCGCAAGCTGTGGCTGGCGTGGAAAACCTATGTCCGTGGCTGACGGCGCCGTGGTCGATCACCCTGGTAACAGTGCCGCTGACAACGCGGCTGAAAAACGCCTTGTGGCCAAGGGAGATACCGATATCAGCCGCAGCATTGCCGTCATCGGCGGCGGCTGGGCCGGCTGCACGGCGGCCGTGGAATTGGCGCGCGCCGGTTTCAAGGTCACGCTGTTCGAAGCGGCCCGCGTGCTCGGGGGACGCGCGCGCCGCATCGAAACCGACCGCAAGCTGCTCGACAACGGCCAGCACATCCTGCTGGGCGCCTACCGCGAAACCCTGCGCGTGATGCAACTGGTCGGCGTCGATCCGGCCCAGGCGTTGCTGAAACTGCCATTGCAGATGCGCTACCCGCGCGTGGCCGGCGGTCCGGGCGGCATGGACTTCGTTGCGCCAGTTATGCCGCTGCCGGCGCCGCTGCACCTGGCCGTGGCGCTGCTGCGCAGCAAGGGCCTGGACCGGGCCGACAAGCTGAGCCTGTTGCGCTTTTCGTCCACCGCGCGCTGGATGGGCTGGCAGTTGCACCAGGATTGCACGGTGACCGAGTTGCTCGAACGCTACGATCAAACCCCGCGCCTGACCCGCCTGCTGTGGCGCCCGCTCTGCCTGGCCGCGCTCAATACGCCGCCGGAACGCGCTTCCGCGCAAGTATTCCTGTCCGTGCTGCGCGACAGCCTGGGCGCGCGCCGCGCCGCCTCCGACATGCTGGTGCCGCGCGTGGACCTCTCGGCGCTGCTGCCCGAGGCGGCCGCCAAGTATATCGAGGCGAACGGCGGCTCGGTGCGCACCGGCGCCAAGGTACAGGCGCTGCGCTCGATCGAAGGCCGGCTGTGGCAGGCCGATATCAGCGGCGCCGCCGTGGGCGGCATGTGGAGCACTTATTTCAACGGCGTGGTGGTGGCAACCGGCCCCAACCAGGCAGCGGCACTACTGCACGGCATCGCCGGCTGCGACACCAGTGCTGCCTGCGCCAGCCTGATCGCGCTGGAGCCGGAAACCATCACCACCGTTTATTTGCAATTCGCACCCGATATCCGGCTCGACTTGCCGTTCTACGCCCTGCTTGACGATGCGAAAAACCACGAGTGGGGCCAGTTCGTGTTCGACCGCGGCCAGCTGGATCCGGCCCAGGCCGGCCTGCTGGCCGTGGTGATCAGCGCGTCGGCCAGCGCCGCAGCGGAACAGCAGGACTTGCTGGCCGAAGCCGTGGCGGTGCAACTGGCGGTTGCCTTCCAGCGCCCGGACCTGGGCCGGCCGCAATGGTTCAAGGTGATCACGGAAAAACGCGCCACCCATGCCAGCACCCCGGGCCTGGTACGGCCTGCCAATGCCACCGGTTTGCCTGGCCTGGTGCTGGCCGGCGACTACACGGCCAGCGACTATCCGGCCACCATCGAATCTGCCGTGCGCAGCGGCGTGGCGGCTGCGCGCCTGCTCAAGGGTGCCTGACCGCCGTCGCCCCGGTCGCGCAGCATGCGGCCTGGCGCGCTGGCGGGTCGCCTGTACCGCAATTTACGCAGACTGTCACATGCAAGTGGCGCGGCGCGGCGCTCTTGCGTACAGTGCCAACATCGACAGCAACAACTACTGACCATCATGAAACCCGATTCCTCCCGCCAACCGTCACCACCGCGCCACATCATCCGGACCGTCGGCTCGGTGATCGGTCTGGCCATCTTCAACCTGTTCATGGTGATTCCGGCAGCGGTGTATGCATCGCTGCTGCTGGCGGTGTACCTGTCGGCGTTCAGTTTTTACATCGGCGGCGTGGCGGTGACGGCCAGCGGCCTGTCGGGACAAAACGAACTGGCGCTGCAGGGCCCGATCCGCCAGGTGATGGCGCTGACCAATTCGCGCTTCGATACGCGCGAAGAGGAAGAAGAGGCAATGGGCTGGAAAGTGGCGATCACCGGGCGCGGCATCCAGGTGTTCCGCGACTCCGACGCTGGCGGCGCCGGCAACGATGCGGCTACCGCCAGCCGCAACGCCCGCATCTGGGACCGCGCCGAAGCCATGGCCACCGGCGACATGACCATCACCACCGATTTCGACGGCGGCGCCCGCACCACCCAGACCCTGATCGGCCTTGGACTGGTGCTGGGCGGCATCGGCCTGTGCCTGGTCTGCATCGTGCTCACCCGCTACACGGTAGTGGGCATGCGCCGCTACGCCGCCATGAACGTCTCGTTGCTGCGCGGACACTGAGAGGCCCACCATGCGCTCCCTGATGAAAATCGGCTTCAGCCTGCTCTTGTTCTCCTTCGTGCTGATCGGCATCACCTACAGCATGCTGAAATCGTATGGCGCCGCCAACCCGGCCAGCAGCGCCGGCCGCTCGCTTTCGAGCGAAACCCGCAGCATCAACGCCATGGCCAAGGTGGTCGATATCACCGGCCCGATCGATCTGATACTGACCCAGGGCCCCACCGCCTCGCTCAAGGTGCGCGGCGAGCAGCGCTCGCTGGCCAATATCGGCACCGACCAGGATGGCCGTGACCTGCACATCGGCACCAAGGGCATGTTGCTCAACCCGCGCCACCGCTTGCAGGTGGAGCTGGTGCTGCCACAACTGGAGGAACTGTCGGTACGCAGCAGCGGCAACGTCAAGGTCAGCGGTTTTAACGGCGAGCGCATGGACCTGCAATTGCAGGGTTCGGGCGACGTGGCCTTCAACGGCCGCTATCGCAAGCTCAGTGCGGCATTACATGGCAGCGGCAACCTCGCGCTCAACGCCGGCAGCGGCCAGCACGTGGAACTGGAATTGCTGGGCTCGGGCCGCATCACGGCTGCCGGCAGCTGCCAGGTGATGGAGATGCAGCTGGCCGGCTCCGGCACGCTCGACGCGCGCCACCTGGCGGCGGACCGGGTGGAAGTACTGCTCAAGGGATCGGGCACCGGCCACGTGTTCGCCCGCAAAGCTGCCAATCTCGAGCTGCAGGGCAGCGGCAACCTGACCGTGTACGGCAACCCGGATCAGCGCGAGATCAGCCGCAAGGGGTCGGGTTCGGTGCACTGGGAGTAAACTCCGTTACCGCAGTACCCGACCGCGACAGGGTTACCGCTGCGGGACCTGGTGCATACAGGGTCAGCGGTTCAGAGTTTCAGCAGTTTAGTCGCCTGCTTGGCCGTGCAGGCTGTCCAGCCATGCCAGGGCGTCGCGGCCCGCCGCAATCCCGCTGGCAAAGCACGCGGTAAGCAGATAGCCGCCGGTCGGCGCCTCCCAATCGACCATCTCGCCCGCCACGAACACCCCCGGCGCAGCCTTGAGCATGGCGCCATCGAGCGCCTGCCACATCACGCCACCGGCGCTGCTGATCGCCTCGTCGATCGGGCGCGGACGCACGAGCCGCACCGGCAGGCGCTTGATCGCGTGCGCCAGCAAGTGCGGATCGCCATACGACTCCTTATCGAGGCATTCCCGCAGCAGCCCCGCCTTGACGCCCTTGAGACCGAGCCGGCTTTGCAGGTGGCTGGCCAGCGAGCGGGCGCCGCGCGGGCGCGTCACTTCATCGAGTACCCGTTCTGGCGCCAGGTCGGGCAGCAGGTCAAGATACATCGTCGTGTGGCCGCTGGCGGCGATCTGGTCGCGCAGCGCGGCCGACAGCGCATAAATCAGGCTGCCCTCGACGCCACCACTGGTCACCACGAACTGCCCCTGGCGGCGGAACTCGCGCCCGTCCGCACCGACCGAGGTGATTGCCACCGTGGTGAGCGGTTCGCCGGCGTAACGCTCGCTGAAATGCGCGCTCCAGTCCACGTCGAAGCCGCAATTGGCCGGCACCAAAGGCGCGACCGCCACGCCACGCGCCTGCAATAACGGAATCCAGGCGCCGTCCGAGCCGAGCCGCGCCCAACTGCCGCCGCCCAGGGCCAGCACCACGGCATCGGCCTGCACGGTCAACTCGCCATCGGGCGTCCCGAATACCAGCGCGCCGTCGTCGCTGCGCCAGCCGGTCCAGCGATGGCGCATGTGGAACCGCACACCGTGCTCGCGCACCCGGTGCAGCCAGGCCCGCAGCAGAGGTGCAGCCTTCATATCGGTCGGGAACACCCGGTTGGAACTGCCGACAAAGGTCTGCACACCGAGGCCATGGATCCACGCGCGCACGTCCGCAGGACCGAAGGCGTCGAGCATGGGGCGCAGCGACGCCGCCTGCGCGCCATAGCGGGTGACGAAATCGGCATACGGCTCGGCGTGGGTAATGTTCATGCCGCCGCGCCCAGCCAGCAAAAACTTGCGGCCGACCGAGGCCATGGCATCGTACACATCGACCTGCACCCCGCCCAGCGCCAGGGTTTCGGCGGCCATCAGGCCCGCCGGGCCGCCGCCGATGACGGCGACGCGAAAAGATGGCACACTAGGCTGCATGGTGTTCAATAATCAAAATGAGAGGGAGACTGTATGGGCGCATTGTTCTGGCTGAAACGCTACCTGCTGGCAGCGTTTCCGCTGTTTGCGATCCTGGCCGCCGTGGAATGGTTCAAGGGCTCCACCACGCGCGACGATTACCTGAGCGCCGCGCTGTGGGCCATGGCCGCCGCCGGCATTTTTACATACGGCCACTGGCGCCGCTACCGCCTGGCCATGCCATGCGCCAGCTGTGACGACGTCAGCGCCGGCACCAGGCCGGGCAAACGCTAACCGCCCGTCACCGGCGGGAAAAACGCCACTTCCGCGCCGTCGGTTACAGGGGTGGTGGCGTCGCACATCACCTGGTTGCACGCCATGCGCAATGCCGGACTGGCCAGCGCGCCGCGCCAGTTGTCGCCGCGCGCGGACAGGTGCTCGCGCAGGTCGCCCACCGTGCTAACTTCCGCCGGCAGGGCCAGGGTGTCGCTGGAAACGCCCACGGCTTCGCGCACGCTGGCAAAAAATTTTACGGTAACCGCCATCAATACATCAACTCGCTGAACGGGATGAACCGTACCAGGTCGCCTTCGGCGATGGTGCGGTTGGGGGGATTGTCGATCACGCCGTCGCCCCAGACAGTGGACGTGAGCACGCCCGAACTCTGGTTGCGGAACGGTTCCAGCCCGCCGCCGGCGTTGATGCGCGCGCGCAGGAACTCGTTGCGGCGATCGGCCTTGGGCAGATTGAAGTCCGCCCGCATGGTAAACGCGCGCGGCGCCACCGTGCCCTGTACGCCTTGCAGGCGCAGGATGAACGGCCGCACGAACATCAAAAAGGTGATAAAGCTCGACACCGGGTTGCCGGGCAAGCCCACGAAGGCGGCCTGCCCCACTTCGCCAAACGCCAGCGGCTTGCCGGGCTTGATGGCGATTTGCCACATGGTGAGGCGCCCTTCCGCTTCCACGGCCGGCTTGACATGGTCTTCCTCGCCCACCGACACTCCGCCCGACGTGATGATCAGGTCGTGGCCACTGGCGCAGTCACGCAGTACGGCGCGGGTGGCGTCGAGCGTATCGGGCACGATGCCGAAATCGGTGATCTCGCAACCGAGGTTTTCCAGCAGCGCGCGCAGCGTAAAACGATTGGAGTTGTAGATGGCGCCGGGCGCCAGCGGTTCGCCGGGCATGGTCAGCTCGTCGCCGGTGAAGAACACGGCCACGCGCAGCTTGCGCCGCACCGGCAGTGTCGCCAGGCCGACCGACGCGGCCAGGCCCAGCTCCTGGCTGCGCAGGCGCGCGCCGGCCGGCAGGATGGTGCTGCCGCTGGTAATGTCTTCGCCAGCACGGCGTATCCACTCGCCCGCTTTCGGCGTGTGGCGAATGATGACGGTATCGCCGTCGGCGCCGCTCACTTCGCACTGCTCCTGCATCACGACCGCATCGGCGCCCTGGGGAATCAGCGCGCCCGTAAAGATGCGCGCGGCGGTACCGGCCTGCAATGGCTGGCCGACATGGCCGGCCGGGATGCGCTGCGACACCTTGAGCACGGCATGACCGCTGATGCAGTCAGCCGCGCGCACGGCGTAGCCGTCCATCTGCGTGTTGTCCTGGCCCGGCACGTTCATGCCCGATACCTGGGCTTCGGCCAGCACGCGGCCGTTGGCCTCGAGCGTGGGCACCGTCACGATGTCGGCCACCGGACGGGCGGCGGCCAGCATCTGCGCCAGCGCCTCGGCCATGGTCAGCATCGGCTTGGGGGCGTGCACGGCGCCGCTCACAGGCCGGTGTTGGCGGCGATGTAGGCTTTCATCGCCTCCACGTCGGCCTTCATGACCACGAACTTCTGCGGCAGGTCTTCGATGTTCTCGAAGCCTTGCGGACGTTCGGCGTCTTCGCCCAGCGCGTCGAGGATGGTCTCGTTGAACTTGGCGGCCAGCGCGGTTTCCAGCACGATCATCGGCACGCCCGGTTGCAGGTGTTCGCGCGCGACCTTGATGCCGTCGGCGGTGTGGGTGTCGATCACAATGCCGTAGTCGTCGGCCACGTCGCGGATGGTGTCGAGGCGGTCGTCGTGGGTGGATTTGCCCGACTTGAAGCCGTAACTGGCCACCAGTTTGAACTCGTCGCCGTCGCTTCCCGGTTTGCCGGACAGATCGAAACCGCCGTGGGTTTCCACCTTGTGGAACAGCGCGCGGGTGCGGTCGCCATCGCGGCCCACCAGCTCATAGACGAAGCGCTCGAAGTTGGACGCCTTGGAGATGTCCATCGACGGGCTGCTGGTGTGATAGGTCTCGGACGACTTGCGCACGCGGTACACGCCGGTGCGGAAGAATTCGTCGAGCACGTCGTTTTCGTTGGTGGCGGCCACCAGCTTGTCGATCGGCAGACCCATCATGCGGGCGATATGGCCGGCGCAGATATTGCCGAAGTTACCCGACGGGACCGTGAACGACACCTTCTGGTCGTTCGATGTGGTCGCTTCGAGATAGCCACGGAAGTAGTACACCACCTGCGCCACCACGCGGGCCCAGTTGATCGAGTTGACGGTGCCGATCTTGTGGCGCGCCTTGAAGTCGAGGTCGTTGGAGACCGCCTTGACCATGTCCTGGGCATCGTCGAACACGCCTTCGATGGCAATGTTATAGATGTTGGGGTCCTGCAGGCTGAACATTTGGGCGGTCTGGAACGCGCTCATTTTTTCGTGCGGCGACAGCATGAACACGCGAATGCCCTGCTTGCCGCGCATCGCGTATTCGGCCGCGCTGCCGGTATCGCCGGACGTGGCGCCGAAGATGTTCAGTTCCGCATTCTGCTTGGCCAGCGCGTATTCAAACAGGTTGCCCAGCAATTGCATGGCCATGTCCTTGAACGCCAGCGTGGGGCCGTTCGACAGCGCTTGCAGCATCAACCTGGTGCCATTGCCCTCTTCCAGCACGCGCAGCGGCGTGATGCGCGCCGCGTCGTCATCGGGACGGGCGTTGCGGTACACCTCTTGCCTATACGTTTTGGCGGTGAGCGCGCGCAGGTCCGCTTCCGGAATATCGGTGGCGAATTTGCGCAGGATTTCAAATGCCAGTTCGGCGTAGGACAGCTTGCGCCAGGCATCGAGTTCGGCGCCGGTCACCTGCGGGTACTCGGCCGGCAGGAACAGGCCGCCGTCGGTGGCCAGGCCGCCGAGCAGAATGTCCGAGAATGGTTGGGAGTTCGACGATGCGGCCGGCGAGGAGGCGGCGCGGGTAGAGACGTATTGCATAGATGAGAGAAGTCCGGTTGTACTGGCAACAAAATGGCGGAACGCTGCAAAATGAGCGGATATTATAGTGCGCCACGGCGGTTGCGGTGAAGATCGTTGTTTTATGGCGTACTGACGGGCCGCTCACGCACGCTGCGGAGCAATTCAGCACCCGTGCGCTGGTCTCGCTGTCTTTGAGGCAATATACTGCATACGTCAGTTTTTCCAGGGTTTCAAGGCGCCTGCCGCCGTTCATTATGAAGTTGCCAGTCTCCCGTCAGCCCGCGCCCAGGCAGTTCGTCAGCATCCTGTGGGCCTGTTTCGGCGGCCTGTTCGTCGTCACCATCGCCTTCCTGCTCTATGTCTGGACTGAAAAGCGCATCGACCACGCCAACCAGCAGCGCTACGCCTCGCGCACGCTGATCGAAGAGCTGCGCCAGTCTTCCGACGACCTCACCCGCATGGCGCGCAGCTACGTGGTTACCGGCGATCCGCAATATCGCCGTCACTACCAGGAAATCCTCGACATCCGCGACGGCCGCGCGCCGCGCCCGCAGGGCTACGACAATGTGTATTGGGACCTGGTCGTCGAAAGCGGCCGGCGTCCGCGCCAGCCCGGCGCCGCCGTGCCCCTGATGGACCTGTTGCGAGGAGCCGGCTTTACGGCTGCAGAACTGCGCCTGCTCACGCGCGCCAAGGACGAATCGGACCGCCTGACCGGGATCGAGAACAAGGCGCTGGCCATGCGCGATTTCGGTGGCGACGATCCCGACGCGCTCGCTGCCGCCCGCGCCATGCTGTTCGATGCCAGCTACCACCGCGCCAAGGCCGCCATCATGCTGCCGATCGCCCAGGTGACCGAGAGCGTGGAACACCGTACCCTGCGCGCGGTGCAGAACACGGCGCTGCAAGCCAATGACGCGCGCCTGGGCTTTGTCCTGTTTGCGCTGGTGCTGGTAGCGCTGCTGTGGCGCGCCAAGCGCCGGCTCGACGCCACGCTGGGGTGTTCGGTGGACCAGTTGCAGCAGGAGATCCGCCGACTGGGGCGTGGCGACATCACCGAACCGCCGCCCGTGCCGGACCACGCCCGCGACAGCGTGCTGGCATGGCTGGCCGAAACCCGCCACAACCTGGTGCGGGTGGAGCAGCAACGCACCGACGCCCTGGCCCGGGCCCAGCGCCTGGGCAAGCTGTACGCGGCGCTCAGCCAGTGCAACCAGGCCATCGTGCGCAGCCGCGACGAGCAGGAGCTGTTCGACAGCGTGTGCGACGCCGTGGTGTCTCACGGCGGCATGTCGCTGGCCTGGATCGGCCTGATCGATCCGGCATCGCTGCGGGTGACGCCGGTGGCCGGCGCCGGCGACCATATCGAGTACCTCAATGCACAGCTGATATCGGTCGATCCGGCACTGCCGGAAGGGCGCGGCCCGGTCGCCGCCGCGTATCGCGACGACGCGCCGTTCTGGTGCCAGGATTTCGGGCAGACGCCGCAGTCGCCGCAGTGGCGCAAGCATTTCGAGCGCTGCGGCTGGCGCGCAGCCATGTCGATTCCGCTGCATCGCGACGGCGCCATCACGGGCTTCTTCTCGGCCTACTCCATCGCGACCGGCGCTTTCGACCCCGAGGTGCAGTCGCTGTTCATCGAGATGGCCAGCGACATCGACTATGCGTTGAAAAACTTCGACCGCGAACGCCAGCGCGAACAGACCGACCAGCGCATCCAGTACCTGGCCCACTTCGACACCCTCACCGGCCTGCCCAATCGCGCCCAGTTGCAGGAGCACACGCTGCAATCGCTGGAACACGCACGCATTCATCGCACGCCGCTGGCGTTGATGATGCTGGACCTCGACCATTTCAAGGACATCAACGACTCGCTGGGCCATAGCGTGGGCGACGGCCTGCTGTGCGAGCTGGCCAAGCGCCTGGGCCATGCGATTCGCGAGGGCGACATGGTGGCGCGCCTGGGCGGCGACGAATTCATCTTCGTACTGCAAGGCGCCGGCGCCCAGGATGCCACCGATGCGGCGCGCCGCGTGATGGAACTGATCGCCCAGCCGTTCCGGGTGGGCATCCATGATCTGAAAGTGACGGCGTCGATCGGCATCGCGCTGTGCCCCGACGACGGCGACGACATGGAAAACCTGCTGCAGCGCGCCGATGCCGCCATGTACCAGGTCAAGCGCGCCGGCCGCCACGACTACCGCCTGTTTACCGCCGCCATGCACCTGCGCGCAGCGCGCCACCTGCAGTTGGTCAACCTGCTGCGCTACGCGATCGAGCGCGACCAGCTGCGCGTGGTCTATCAACCGCAGGTATCGCTACCCGACCAGCGCATCGTCGGCGCCGAAGCGCTGCTGCGCTGGAGTACGCCGGAACTGGGCGACATCTCGCCGGTGGAATTCATCCCCGCCGCCGAAGACAGCGGCCTGATACTGCCGATCGGCGCCTGGGTGCTGCGCCAGGCCGTACGCCAGGCGCGCGCGTGGCTCGACGCGGGCTTGCCCCCGCTGGTGATGGCGGTGAACCTGTCCGCCACCCAGTTCCGCAAAACCGACCTGCCGGAACTGGTGTCGCAAATCCTGTTCGAGGAAGGTCTGCCGCCCGAATACCTGGAGCTGGAACTGACCGAAGGCGTGGCCCTGCACGACCCGCAGGGCGCAATCACCATGATGAATCACCTGCACGAGCGCGGGATACGGATGTCGATCGACGACTTCGGCACCGGCTACTCGTCGCTGAGCCACCTGAAAAAATTCAAGGTCTATAAACTGAAGATCGACAAGTCGTTCGTGCGCGACATCAGCACCGATGCGGAGGACAAGGCCATCGTCAGCGCCATCATCAACATGGCGCGCAGCCTGGGATTGAAGACAATTGCAGAGGGCGTGGAGACGGCGGAGCAGCTGGCGTTTTTACAGCAGCAGCATTGCGACGAAATGCAGGGATACTACTTCAGCAAGCCCGTGGCGCCGCTGGAGTTCCAGGGCTTGCTCGAAGGTGGCAAACTGCTCTGAGAAAATTCAGCAGGCAGCGTGGTTGACGGTGATGACGTGGATCGCCAGGCCGCCCAGCGAGGTTTCCTTGTACTTGGCCTGCATGTCGGCGCCGGTCTGGCGCATGGTCTCGATCACCTCGTCGAGACTGACGAAGTGGGTGCCGTCGCCCTTGAGCGCCAGCGATGCGGCGGTAATCGCCTTGACCGCGCCCATGCCATTGCGCTCGATGCACGGAATCTGCACCAGGCCGCCGATCGGATCACAGGTCATGCCCAGGTGGTGCTCGATGCCGATTTCGGCCGCATTCTCGATTTGCAGGTTGGTGCCGCCCAGCGCCGCCACCAGGCCGGCAGCGGCCATCGCGCACGCCACGCCCACCTCGCCCTGGCACCCGACTTCGGCGCCCGAGATCGAGGCGTTGCGCTTGCACAGCATGCCGACGGCTCCTGCCGTGAGTATGAAGTCGCGGATGCCGGTGACCGGATCGCTCGGCTTACAGTCTTCCGCGTAGTAGCGCAGCACCGCCGGGATGATGCCGGCCGCGCCGTTGGTGGGCGCCGTCACCACGCGCCCGCCGGCGGCGTTTTCCTCGTTGACCGCCATCGCGTACAGGCTGACCTGGTGCAGCGCGTCGTGCGGCAGGTGGTTCGCTGGCGCCACGTTCGACTGCGTCTGCTGCCATAACCGCGCCGCGCGGCGCTTGACCTGCAGGCCGCCCGGCAGGATGCCGGCGGTTTCCAGCCCGTGGTTGATACAGTCGCGCATGACGTGCCAGATGCGGTCGATGCCGGCATCGAGTTCGTCGTTACCCAGCCGCGCGCACTCGTTGGCGCGCAACATCTGCGGAATCGTCAGGCCGCTGGCCTGGCCGTGCGCCAGCAGCTGGTCCATGGTGTCGAACGGGTATGGCAGCACGGGGCGCGAGGTATCGGGCGCCGGCTGCTGCGCTTCCCCTTCCTCGCGGATAAAGCCGCCGCCCACCGAGTAATACACCTTGCTGATCGTTGATCCGTCGGTGCGCGTGAGCGTGAAGCGCATGCCGTTCGGGTGTTCGGCCAGCGATTCGGCCATGTGGAAAACCAGGTTGACGCCGCGTTTGAACGGCACCACGTGCCCGCCCAGCAGCGCCAGCTGGCCGGCCGCTTCGGTGGCAGCCAGTTGCGCATCGACCTGGGTAGGTACCACGTCTTGCGGGGTTTCGCCCATCAGGCCGAGGATGACCGCCTTGTCGGTGGCGTGGCCCACGCCGGTCAGCGCCAGCGAGCCATACAGCTCGGCGGTGACGCCTACGGCGTCATCGAGCGGCGCGCAGTCCAGCAAAAAGCGGCGCGCCGCCACCATCGGTCCCACCGTGTGGGAACTCGATGGTCCTATGCCGATCTTGAACAGATCGAATACGCTCATGTCCATCAGTGTCTCTCGTTGTAGTTTTATATGATGGTTAAATTTATGCGGCCTGACCAAGCTGGACATTAACGTTGGCCAGCATGTCGGCCACCATGGCGTCGATACCGATGCGCGCCTGCCAGCCCCAGTCGGCGGTGGCCACGGCGTCGTCGAGGCTTTGCGGCCACGAGTCGGCAATCGCCTGGCGGCTGTCGGGCTGGTAGCCGATCTTGAAGTCCGGTACCGCGCGGGTGATGGCGGCGGCCAGTTGTTCGGGGTTGAACGATACGCCGGCCACGTTGTAGGACGAGCGCACTTTCACCTGTTCGCTTGGCGCTTCCATCAGTTCGATGGTGGCGCGGATGGCGTCGGGCATGTAGATCATCGGCAGCGTGGTGTGCGGGCCGAGGAAGCATTCGTAGCGTTCGCCGCGCAGCGCCGAGTGGAAGATCGCGATGGCGTAATCGGTGGTGCCGCCGCCCGGAGGCGATTTGAAGCTGATGATGCCCGGATAGCGGATGCTGCGCACGTCCACACCGTACTTGATGAAGTAATACTCGCACAGGCGTTCGCCGGCCAGCTTGCTGATGCCGTAAATGGTGGTCGGGTCCATGACCGTGGTTTGCGGCGTGTTCACCGCCGGGGTGTTGGGGCCGAAGGCGGCGATCGACGACGGCCAGAACACTTTCAATGGCTTGCCGATGGCACCGCGCTCGCGCGCCACTTCCAGGATGTTGAGCAGGCCGTCCATGTTCAGGGTCCAGGCCTTGAGCGGGGCTGCCTCGCCGGTGGCCGACAGCATGGCCGCCAGCTGGTACACCTGGGTGATGCCTTCGCTGGTGACCAGCGCCGACAGCGCTTCCTTGTCGAGCACATTGAGCGTCAGGTAGCGCGCTGCGTTGTACAGGTTGGTGGGGCTGATGTCGGCGGCGAAGACGTTGTCGGCGCCGTGGCTGGSGGCCAGGGCCTCCACCAGTTCGCTGCCGATCTGGCCGTTGGCGCCGATGACGAGAATGCGATCGGCGCTTGGGATAGTGGTGTTCATGGGGTTCCTGACGAGTTGCATATTATTGTTTGGCGGCGTGGTTCAACAGGCCGAGTTCATTGCCGGCCTGCTCGAAGGCCTTGAGCACCGTATCGAGCTGCTCGCGGGTATGGGCGGCGGACAGCTGCACGCGCACGCGCGCCTGCCCCATCGGCACTACCGGATAGAAGAAGCCCGACAAGAGCACGCCCAGTTCGTACATGCGGGCAGCAAACTTTTGCGCCACCGGTGCGTCGAACAGCATCACCGGCACCACCGGGTGCGTGCCCGGCTTGATGGTGAAGCCGATTCGCTCGATCTCCTTGCGGAAATAGGCGGTATTCAGGTGCAGGCGGTCGCGCAGTTCGGTCGATTGCGACAGGCGCTCGAACACTGCCAGCGAAGCGCCGGCGATCGACGGCGCCAGCGTGTTGGAGAACAGGTACGGGCGCGATTTCTGACGCAGCATGTCGATCACTTCCTTGCGCGCCGAGGTAAAGCCGCCCATGGCGCCGCCCAGGGCCTTGCCCAGCGTGCCGGTGATGATGTCGATGCGGCCCATCACGTTGTGGTGTTCGTGCGTGCCACGGCCGGTAGCGCCCATGAAGCCGGAAGCGTGGCATTCGTCGATCATCACCAGCGCGCCGTACTGGTCGGCCAGGTCGCAGATCTTGTCCAGTTGGGCGATGGTGCCGTCCATCGAGAACACGCCGTCGGTGACGATGACTTTATGGCGCTTGCCGGCGGCCGCTTGCAGCTGCTTTTCCAGGTCGGCCATGTCGTTATGGGCGTAGCGGAAGCGCGCAGCCTTGCACAGGCGGATGCCGTCGATGATCGAGGCGTGATTGAGCGCGTCGGAAATGATGGCGTCGTTCTCGTCGAACAGCGGCTCGAACACGCCGCCGTTGGCGTCGAAGGCTGCTGCGTACAGGATGGTGTCTTCGGTGCCGAGAAACTTGGAGATCGCCTGCTCCAGCTGCTTGTGCACGGTCTGGGTGCCGCAGATGAAGCGTACCGACGACAGGCCGTAGCCGTATTGTTCGGTGGCGTCGATCGAGGCCTGGGCCACCCACTCTTCGCCGGACAAACCGAGGTAGTTATTGGCGCACATATTGATCAGGGTGCGGCCGTCCTGACCCACCACTTCGGCGCCCTGGCGCGACGCCAGCACCCGCTCCGGCTTGAACAGGCCATCGCTGCGCAACTGGTCGAGGGTGTGCTGCAGGCCGGTGAAGAAGGTGTTTTTGGCGTCGATGCTCATGGTGGTCCCTGGTCTGGATGGTTCTGCTGGTATCGGTATGGTACGATTGCGACACGTTTTCACTGCCTCGGCAGAAATTCGCTATGTCGAACTAAAATTCAATATAGTGGATATTACAGAGAACCAGTGCACTGCGCAAGCCGGAACCATGCGGAAATACCCGCCGGTTGCCGACAGACTCACCAGCAATTTAGTCCATCCGCCGAATAAAACAATGCAAACACCCGTTTCGACGAACGCCCCGCCCGAAGTCGGCGCCGCCCTGCAACGCCTGCGCCTGGCGCGCGGCCTCACGCTCGAGGATCTCTCGCGCATTGCCGGCGTCTCGAAATCGATGCTCTCGCAGATCGAGCGCGAAAAAGCCAATCCGACGATTGCCATCACCTGGCGCCTGGCCAACGCGCTGGGCGTGCCGATCGGCGACCTGCTGGCTTCAACCGAAAAGGAAACCGCTACCATCCGCGTGCTGGAAGCCCACGAAACCCCCACCCTGCCCGGCAACCACGCCGGCTACGTGCTGCGCATCCTCGGTCCGATGGAACTGGCCGGCAAATACGAATGGTACGAACTGACCCTGGCCCCGGGCGGCGAACTGGCCTCGCAAGGCCACGACCCCGGCGCCCAGGAACACCTGACACTGCTGCATGGCTCGGTGGAAGTGGAAGTTGGCGCGGACAAGAAAAAGGTCAAACTGGGCGCCACGGCACGCTACCCGGCCGATATGCAGCACGTGATCCGCAACGTGGGCAAGACCGAGGCGAAGGCGTTAATGGTGGTGATCCACCGCTGAACACCAGTAAAACTTACGCTACCGCCGCAACGCCTGATCAACGGTTGCCGCCAGCTGCCCCAGGTGGAACGGTTTGCGCAGCACGGTGTTGTCACCGATGACCGCGTCGATCGCTTCCATGTCGGCGTAGCCGGTGGCGATGATCATGGGCAGGCCGGGGAACTCGATGTTGGCGGCGGCGACCAGTTGGGCGCCGGTCATGCCCGGCATCAGGTAGTCGGTGATCATCAGGTGCGGCTTGGCGCGCCGTAGTTCGCGCAGGCCCGCTTCGCCGTCGTCGGCCTGGCTCACCTGGTAGCCCAGCGTCTCGAGCAGTTCCACCATCGACTGCCGCACCGATTTGTCGTCTTCCACCACCAGGATGCGCACGCCGGCGCCGGCCGGCTTGGGGGCGATCGCCAGCGGTGCGCCTGCGTCTGCCTCGGCCTGCTGCGCCAGTTGCAGCCAGATCTCGATGGTGGTGCCGCCACCGTCGGCGCCCACGATGCGCGCCGTGCCGCCCGACTGCTGGGCCATGCCGTACACCTGGCTCAATCCCAAGCCAGTGCCCTTGCCCACGCTCTTGGTGGTGAAGAACGGCTCGAACACCTTGCCGATGATGGCCGGGTCAATGCCGGGACCATTGTCGGTCACGGCGATGCGGCAGTAACGGCCCGGCGGCAACAAGCCTTCCGGCGCACTGGCCACGCTGGCGCTTACCGCCAGCCTGCCGCCGCCCGGCATGGCGTCGCGCGCGTTGATGGCCAGGTTGAGCAGCGCCATTTCCATCTGGTTGGTGTCGGCCATGACCAGGCCCACATCGTCGGCCACCTCGAACACCAGCTTCACGCCGCTGCCCAGGGACGTGGCCATCAGTTCGCGCACGCCGTCGAACATGGCGCGCACCGGCGTAGCACGCAGATTCAGGCGCTGGTTGCGCGAAAATGCCAGCAACTGGCTGGTCAGCTTGCCGCCACGCTCGCAGGCGCGGCGCGCCACCTCGGCCTTGTTGCGCGCATGGGGATCTTGCGACAGCAGCAGGATCAGGTCCATGCTGCCCTGAATGACGTTGAGCAGGTTGTTGAAATCGTGGGCGATGCCGCCGGTGAGACGACCGACCGCTTCCATTTTCTGCAACTGCACCATGGCCAGTTGCACCCGTTCGCGTTCGATCACTTCGTTCATCAGGCGGTCGTTGGCCTGCGCCAGTGCCCGCGTGCGTTCTTCGATGCGCGATTCGAGCGTCTCGTTCAGTTGCAGCAGTTCGGCGCGGCTGTCGCGCAGGCTGTCGGAGGCCAGTGTACGCTCGGCCAGGATGCGGCGCGACTCGTACTGGCGCCGCCGCGCGCGCAGCGCGGACGCGGCGGCGCTGCGCAAGGTCTCGGCATTGAGCGGGCGTTCAAGCAGGATGATGTTGCCCAGTTGGTCGAAGGTGCTGCGCGCGGCCTGGGTATGGCCGCCGCCCCTGGCCACCAGCACCACGAACGGAAAATCGGACCACGGCTCCTGGGTGCCCAGCCATGCCAGCAGCTGTTTGACGCTGGAGTCGCGCAGTGCTTCCTCGGCGATCACGCAGGCACCGGCGCCCTGCTGCAGGCCGGTCACCAGCGCCTCCACGTTGGCCACCGCGCCGCCGGCAAATCCGTCGCGCAGCAACACCTGGTGGATCACCTCGGCGTCGCGCCCGTGGGGCGCGAGGATCAGGATCCGCTCCTCGATGGCGGGATCAGGCGCGGACATCGGCATCGGTCGCCATCATCGGAGTGGCGCCGCGATAGGTGGGCAGGCCGGTGAGCACGCCCTCGAAACCTTCGAGCGCCGGGCCGATGGCCAGGCCGCCGCTGCCCAGCACCAGTTCGTGGATGGTCAGCGCATGGTCGGCGGTGCGGCTCTTGATCACCGTGAGCGCGCGACGCAGCCTGCCGTTCGATTCGAAGAAGCGCACCAGCACCGTGGTGTCGCTCATGTAACTGAGATCGACGTCGGTGCGCACCTCGCCGATCACGCCGTGCTGGCCCAGCACCAGCACCGTGGTCACGCCCTGCTGGTTCAGGTACGACAGCAGTTCATGCATCTGCAAGGTGAGGAAATGCTCGCCGGGCATGGCCTGCAGATAGGCGTTCAGGCTGTCGATGACGATGAACTTGACGTTTGCGCCCTCGACCGCGTCGCGCAGCATCTGGGCGAATTCGCCCGGCGCCAGTTCGGCCGGATCGATGTGATGCATCTTGAGCTGACCGCTCTCGGCATAGCTGCGCAGTTCCATTCCGAGCGCGGCTGCGCGGGCAAAAAAGGTGCCCAGTCCCTCGTCGAACAGGTAGAACGACGCCCTTTCGCCACGCTCGAGCGCCGACAGCAGACAGCGCACCGACATGGTGGTCTTGCCGATGCCGGACGGCCCCACGATCAGGGTGTTGGTGCCGGAGGCCAGGCCGCCGCCCAGCAGCGCATCGAAACCGTCGGAACCGGTGGAGCTGACATGGGCGCTGTACGGGCGATGGTGCTCCGCCGCCACCAAACGTGGGAAAATTTTCAGGCCACCCGTCTCCAGAATGTAGTCGTGGTAGCCGCCACGGAACTTGGTGCCGCGCATCTTGATCACGTTGACGCGGCGGCGCTCCTTGCCGAATTCCTGGGCGATCTGTTCAAGGCTGATCACGCCGTGGGCGATGCTGTGCAGCTGCTGGTCGGGCGTATTCGATTTATCGTCGAGCAGCAGCACGGTGCAGTCGCGCTGCGAGAAAAACTGCTTGAGCGCGAGGATCTGGCGCCGGTAGCGCAGCGGATTTTGCGCCAGCAAACGCATCTCGGACAGGCTGTCGAATACCACGCGCAAGGGCTTGAGCGCATTGACGCGCTCCATCACGCTGCGCGTGGTCTCGCCCAGTTCCACTTCGGAAGGATGAAACACCGATTGCTGGGCATCGATATCGAGCGAGGTATCGTTGGCCAGCTCGAACACGTCGATGCCAGCCATGTCCCAGGCGTGGCTTTCCGCCACGGCGTCAAGTTCATCGGCGGTCTCCGACAGCGTGATGTACAAGCCGGTCTCGCCGCGCTTGACGCCCTCGAGCAGAAACTGCAGGCCCAGCGTGGTCTTGCCCGTACCCGGCGAGCCTTCCACCAGGTACACGCGCTGCGCCGTCAAGCCGCCGCACAGGATGTCGTCCAGACCATGGATGCCGGTCGAAATACGCGAGGTGGGCTGACGCTTGCTGCGCGTGGCGATGGCAATGTTACTGGTCGGAGGCGTGGTCATAAAATCGGCAGTGGTGGAAGCTGTGACCAATAGTAATTCCACCACGCCATTTTTTATGTTCGCTATCGAACCTTACTTGCCATCCATATGCAGGGCGCGGGTGAGGAAGCCCCAGCGGTCGGCTACTTCTTCGATCTGCTTGGTCGTCGGCTTGCCGGCACCATGGCCTGCCTTGCTGTCGATACGGATCAGGATCGGGGCGGCGCCCGGCTGGCCTGCCTGCGCAGCCTGCGCGGTGGCAGCGAACTTGAAGCTGTGCGCCGGTACCACGCGGTCGTCATGGTCGGCCGTGGTGATCATGGTGGCCGGGTAGCATGCACCTTTTTTCAGGTTGTGCAGCGGCGAGTACTTCATCAGCGCTTTGAACTCGTCGGCGTTGTCGGACGAGCCGTAGTCGGACGTCCAGGCCCAGCCGATCGTAAACTTATGAAAACGCAGCATGTCCAGCACGCCCACTTGCGGAATCGCCGCCGCAAACAGATCCGGGCGCTGGGTCATCGCTGCGCCCACCAGCAGGCCGCCGTTGCTGCCGCCGCCGATCGCCAGTTTCGACGGGGACGTCACCTTGTGCGACACCAGCCATTCGGCCGCGCCAATGAAGTCGTCGAACACGTTCTGCTTTTTCAGCTTGGTGCCTGCTTCGTGCCACGATTCGCCGTACTCGCCGCCGCCGCGCAGGTTGGCCATCACGTACACGCCGCCCATTTCCAGCCAGGCCAGGTTGGCCACCGAGAAGGTGGGCGTGAGCGAGACGTTGAAGCCGCCGTAGCCGTACAGATAGGTTGGATTGCTGCCATCGTACTTGATGCCCTTCTTCGCGACGATGAACATCGGCACGCGGGTGCCATCGCGGCTGGTGAAGAATTCCTGGCGCGTTTCATAGCCGGCCGGGTCGAAGTCCACCTTGGGCTGGCGATAAACGCTGCTTTTGTTCGACTTGAGGTCGTGGCGATAGATGGTCGCCGGGGTGGTGAAGCTGGTGTACGAATAGAAGGTTTCTGTGTCAGTGCGCTTGCCCGAGAAGCCCGAGGCGGTACCGAGGCCCGGCAGCTTGACGTCGTGCAGCGGCTTGCCGCGCAGGTCGAACACCTTGACCAGGCTGTGGGCGTCGCTCAGGTAGTCCACCAGCAGCTGGTTGTTGACCAGCGACGCGGAGACCAGCGTGCTGCCGCTCTCGGGCACGATCTGCTTCCAGCTCAATACCGCAGGCTTTTTCACGTCGATGGCGACGATGCGGCCGCGCGGCGCGTTGCGCTCGGTGTGGAAGTAGAACACCTGGCCGTCGTTGCCCACGAAATTGTAGGCGGCGTCGAAGTCTTCCAGCAAGCCCACCACCTTGCCGTCCTTCTGTTTGAGGTCCTTGTAAAACACGCGGTTCTTGTTCTCGGTACCCTGCGAAGCGGTGATCACCAGGAAGCGGCCATCTTCGGTGACCTGGGCGTAGAATCCCCAGTCCTTGTTGTCCGGGCGGTCGTACACCAGCGTGTCCGCACTTTGCGGCGTGCCGATCTTGTGGAAGTACAGCTTCTGGAAGTAGTTGACGGCGGCCAGCTTGCCTGCTTCGGTCGGCTCGTCGTAGCGGCTGTAGAAGAAGCCGGAGCCGTCATGCAGCCAGGCGGTGTTCGAGAACTTGACCCACTTGATATGGTCGGCCACGTCCTCGCCTGACTCGATATCGCGCACGCGGATCTCGTTCCAGTCCGAGCCCGAGGCGGCGGTGCTGTACGCGAGGTATTTGCCGTTCGGGCTGACCGCCAGGCCGGCCAGCGCCACGGTACCGTCGGCGGCCAGGGTGTTCGGGTCGAGCAGTAATCTCGGCATGTCGGCCAGCGACTTCATGGTGTAGAGCACCGCCTGGTTTTGCAGGCCGTCGTTACGGCTGTAGAAATAGCGCCCGCCTTCCTTGAACGGCACGCTGAAACGCTCGTAGTTCCACAACTTGGTCAGGCGCGCCTTAATGGCGTCACGGCCGGGAATCTGTGCCAGGTAACCTTGCGTGAGCTTGTTCTGTTCCTGCACCCAGGCGGCGGTATCGGCGCTGTTGGCGTCTTCCAGCCAGCGGTACGGGTCGGCCACGGTCGCGCCGTGGTAATTGTCCTGCTGCTCCACGGTGCGGGTGACCGGGTAGTCGATGGCCGGCCAGTTGCCGTTGCAGGTTTGCGCCATGGCGGCGCCTTGCGTCAAGATCAGGGAAGCTAAGAGGGTCAGTCGTCGTGGCATTGCGATCCTTGGTTTTTGAACAGAACGGATGTGTTCGGCAACCAGATCATAGCCTGAAGTGTGACAAATATGACACGCCAGGCATGCCTGTAAAGAAACTTTTATTCGGTAACGTCGCCAGGTACCGCCGCCGCTGCTGTTGCTGGTACCGCCGCCGGTACCGCAATCGGCGCCTGCCATTTTTCCAGCCACGCCACCAGTTGATCGCCCGGAATCGGCCGGCTCATGAAATAGCCTTGGCCCTGGTCGCAGCCCAGTTCCGCCAGCAGGCGCCACACGGCTTCGCTCTCGATGCCCTCGGCCACCACGCGCAGGCCCATGTTGTGACCGAGGTCGATGGTCGAACGCACGATCTTGGTATCGCCCTCGTCGTTCTCCATGTTCAGCACGAACGACTTGTCGATTTTCAGCTCGTTGACCGGCAAGCGTTTCAGATACGCCAGCGACGAATAACCGGTGCCGAAATCGTCGATCGACAGATCGACGCCCATGTTCGCCAGCCGTTCGAGCGTGGTTTGCGCGCGCACCGGGTCGTCCATGATGGCGCTCTCGGTGATCTCCAGGCAGAACGATGCGGGCGACAGGCGGTGGCGCGCCAGCAGGTCGGCAAACTTGACCGGCAAGTCCTGGTCCAGCAAATCGCGGGTGGACAAATTTACCGACACCTTCAGGTGATGGCCCTGCGCCGCCAGTTGCTGGCACAGCTCCGCCGATTTTTCCATCACCCACCGCGTCAGCAGGCGGATAAAACCGGTCCGCTCGGCAAACGGTATGAACTCGTCGGGGAACACGTTGCCGCGCTCGGGGTGCACCCAGCGCACCAGCGACTCCATGCCCACCACCTGCCCCGTGTCGAGCATGATCTTGGGCTGGACGAACAGTCGGAACTCGTTGCGCTCGATGGCGTTGCGCAGCTCCGTCAGCAGCGACAGGCTCTTGTCGCTGGACTTGTCCATCGCCGCATCGTACACCACGGCGCCGTCATTGCGGGTCTTGGCCGTGTACATCGCCACTTCGGCCATGCTCAGCAGCGCCTCGCCGTCGTCGCCATGTTCGGGGTAGCCGGCAATGCCGAGGCCCGCGCCGATATCGACGGTCTGGTCGTCGAGCGACAGCGGCGCTTCCAGCGTTTGCAGGATCTCGCCGGCCATGCGCTGCGCCGCGTCGAGGTCGGACGCCGGCAGCAGCACCGCAAATTCGTCGCCGCCCAGGCGCGCTACCTGGGCCGACGATTGCAGGCGGTTGACCAGCAGCAGCTGCAGCCGGCTGGCGACCTGGCGCAGCAGCGCGTCGCCGAAGCTGTGGCCCATCACGTCGTTCACGTGCTTGAAGCGGTCGAGGTCCATCATCAGCACGAACACGGCCTCCTCGCGGCGGCGCGCATCAAGCAGTGCGTCATTGAGCAGCAGCAGGAACTGGGCGCGGTTGGGCAGATTGGTCAGCGTATCCCAGTACGCCAGGCGGCGGATTTCCTGTTCGCGCTTGGCGATCGAGTCGCGCATCGAGTCGAACGCGCCGGCCAGCGCGCCGATTTCGTCGGCGCGGCTGGTGTCGATGTCGCCCTTATAGTCGCCCTGCTCCAGGCGGCGCGCGGTGGCGGCCAGCTCGCTGATCGGCTGGGCGATGCGCTTGGCGGTAATCACGATGGCAATCGTGGAGATGGCGATGCCGCCCAGCGTGAGCAGGATCAGCCAGTGCTCCAGTCGGCGATACTCGGCCGTGGCTTCGTCGATCGAGCGGGCCAGGATCACGCCGGCGAACTGGCCGTTGTCCTCGCCGATGCGCAGCAGGCGCGCGCTGTAGCGGTTTTCTTCCACGCTCAGGTCGAACGACGTGCCGACCGCCGTCACTTTGCCCGGCAGCGCCTGCAACTGCGAGGTCACGGCCTGCGCCGATGACGCCAGGAAAGTGGATCCGGCCGGCAGCCACTGGCCCGCCTGGTCGCGGGTGGCGATGGTGGCGTGCAGCGACGTCACTTCGCGCATCTCGTTGGCCAGTTGGCGGTCGATCGGGAACGTCATGACGATCCAGCCGATGGTGATCGGCGCCTTCACCGGCATCACCACCACCTGGTACGGGCGGCGTTCGACGATGGCGATGCCGTTGGCGCCGTCCGCCGCCTCGGCCGCATCGAGCATGCCATCGACAATTTTTGCCAGCGCCCCGGCCTGGGCGGCATTGGTGGAGACGCTGAGCTGGCGTTCGCTGTTGACCAGCATCGTCATCGACGCCTTGATGCGGCGCCCGCTGTTGGTCAGCGCCGATTCGATGGTGGCGCGATCGCCCTCCTCGTTGTTGCCGATGGCAGCCAGGAAGGCTGTGTCGCGCGCCAGCAGCCGCGCGCCGAAACGCAGGTTCTGCGCATTCTGCTCCAGCAGACGGCCGAACACCTTGGTACCGTTGTTCAATTCACCGGCGATGGCCTGGCGGGCGTTGTTGTCGATGCCGCGCTGGATCACCAGCAGGCCGATCACCTGGACCGCCACGATCAGCACCAGGAACAGGGTGACAATCCGGCTCTCCAGGCTGCGAAATGCTAAGCGCATGCGGTACCCTTTACATCGACGCCGCGCCGTCAGCAGGCGCCGGCGGCTTCATCGGCAGCTTGAAGATGGCGGTGGCCAGAACGTCGCCAGCCTTGACCAGCACCACCTGCTCGGGCGTGGCGCCGCCCACGGTGTTGTAGTGCCAGGCGCGCACCGTGTATTTGCCGCCGGTCGGCAGCTCGATGCGCACCGCGCCGGCGCCATCGGTCTTGGCGAAGTACGGCGTGTCGACGATTTTTACGTAGGCCAGCATCTTGTCGTGGATATTGCAGCCCAGGACCACGGTGCCGGCCTTGTCGAATACCTGCGGCGTGGCGGCCTGGCCCGAGTACAGCTTCTGGTCGAACTTGTGCGCGGGCGAGAACGAATAGATGTGGTGGCGCACCTTGTCGTTATTGGGGAAGTTGATCCTGGCGCCGGTCTGGATCACGGTCACCAGCGGCAGGAATTTCAGTCCCTTCTGTTCGATCTCGGCGCCCGCCGGTGCTTTGCCGGCGCCAAAGCCGCCTTCAGGCTCCAGGTACACGACGGTGTCGGGCAGCGGCTTGCCGGTGGCATCCTGCACTTGCACCGCCACGCCTGTGGCGCTGGCGGCGGTACAACAACCCGTCAGGACGCTGGCGATGACAGCGCGGCTCGTAAAACGTCGCATGGCTTACCCGGAGTGTGAAAACGTGATCACCCATTGTAGCGCCTGGGAGATGCATCATGGCAATAGTTACGCCGATGGGGATGAAAATGCGCGATCGAAGGTGAAATGTGTCGCAAAATGGTTCGCGCTGTCACAGACGCTAGCAGGCAGATAGTGGCGTCGCTCTTACCGGCCACGCATTCGTACCTGCGCCGGTTGGCGCAGCCGCCAGCGCCGCAGCAGCTCCTGCGCCCGCGCCATGGCCGCCGCGCTCATGGCCGGCGCCATCCTGGTGCAGTTGGTGATTGCCGCCGCCTCGCCCTTTTCTGCCGCCAGGCACATCCACATGAAGGCGCGCGCCGGATCGCGCGCCACGCCGCGGCCGCTGCCATACATGGCGCCCAGGTTGATCTGCGCCAGCGCGTGGCCCTGGCGCGCGGCACGTGCGTACCAGTTGGCGGCCAGGCGCTGGTCCGCCGGCACGCCCTGGCCGCTGGCGTACATCACGCCCAGGTTGTTCTGGGCGCTGGCATCGCCCTGGCTGGCTGCGCGCCGGTACCACAGCACGGCACGGATCTCGTCGCGGGGCGTGCCCTGGCCGTTGGCGTACATCACTGCCGCGTTGAACTGCGCGCTGGCTGCCCCCTGCTCCGCCGCCCGCAGATACCAGGCCAGCGCCCGCGCGTGGTCGCGGGCCGCACCGCGTCCGCGAGCATACATGCCAGCCAGGTTGTACTGGGCCAGCATGTGACCCGACTGCGCGGCGCGGTAGTACCAGGAAAATGCCTGTTCGTCATCGCGCATGATTTCGCCCCCCTTGCCGGCGCGACCGCTGGCGAGCAGGATGCCGAGGTTGAATTGGGCGTCGGCATCTTCCTGCTCGGCCGCGCGCAACAGCCAGGCAAACGCGCGCGGCGGATCGACCGCCACGCCCTGGCCTTCGGCATAGGCCACGCCGACCAGGCGCTGCGCGACCGGGTCGTTTTGCGCGGCAGCTTGCCGCAGCCACGCCAGCGCCTGGCGGTCGCAGCTCGCCACGCCCTGCCCCTTCTTGTACATCAGGCCGAGATTGAGCTGGGCGCCGGCATGGTTCTGCAGCGCCGCCTTGCGCAACCAGGCCAGCGCCAGCGCGTCGTTGCGGCGCACACCGATGCCCCTGGAATAGGCCAGGCCCAGCAGGGTCTGGGCGCTGGCCACGCCCTGTTCGGACGCCAGGTAGCACCACGAGAGCGCGGCTTCGTCGTTGCGCGGCACGCCGCGTCCCTTTTTGTACATCAGGGCCAGGTTTTGCTGGGCCGAGGCGTCGCCCTGGCCGGCGGCGCGGCGGAACCAGCGCACAGCCGCACGGTCGCTGGGCGGCACGCCGCGCCCGTTGTAGTACAGCACACCAAGATGGTTCTGGGCGAATGCCAGCCCTTGCAACGCCGCCTTGAGGAACCACTGTGCGGCCTGGCGGTCGTCGCGAGCCACGCCGCGCCCGTGCTTGTAGAGCAGGCCGAGGTTGAACTGGGCGTAGGGGTCGCCACGCTCGGCGGCAGACCGGTACCACAGGTAACTGTCGTAGCCATCCCTGGCCGAGCGTTGGTTATTCATGGTACACCTCTAGTCATCTTTGCAACAAAGTTGACTAAAGTGTAAAACCCGCCCGAGTCCGGCGTTTGCGCGGAGTCAAACGAGTCCGGGACCGTTACGGCTAGAGCGGGTCAGACTGCTGCCCGGGATGCCGATTGCTGTTTCAGGAGAAATTGGTGGACCTTGGCGGCGGCCAGCTTGTTGACCGACACCAGCAACGCCGGATCGACGGCAGCGATACCGTACGTGGATCCGATATGCTTGCCGATATGGATCAGCACCTGGGCGGCCACCTCGGCATCGGACTCGGCCCGGTGGGCCGCGCTCTTGAAACGGATGCCGAGCTGGCTGGAGAGCTGACCCAGCTTGTAGCTGGGCAGTTGCGGAAACACCCGGCGCGACAGCTTGAGCGAGCATACCAGCGACTGGTGGCGCGCCTGCAGGTTCAGGCGCGCGGCCTCGGCCAGCAGGAATTTCTCGTCGAAGCTGGCATTGTGGGCCGACAGCGTGTCGCCGCCGATAAAGTCCAGCAGTTCCGGCAGCACGCGGTGCACCGGCGGCGCGCTGTCCACCATGGCCTGGGTGATGCCGGTCAGTCCGGTGATGAACGACGGGATGCGCACATTGCAGTTGATCAGCGAAACATAACGCTCGACCACCTCGCCGCCGACGATACGCAGCGCCGCCACCTCGGTGATGCGGTCGCCCATCACGGGCGAAAGACCGGTGGTCTCGAAGTCGAGCATGACGATCGGCTGGTCAAGCATGGGCGCCGCCGAACTTGCGCACCGCATCGAGCGCCAGGCCGGCGCCGATGCTGCCGAACAGATCGCCCTCGACCTTGCGCGCACCCGGCACCAGCGCCGCGATGCGCTCGCGCAGCATGCGCACGCCGCTCGAACCACCGGTGAAGAACACGGTATCGACCTGGTCCGGCGTGACACCGGCGTCGCGCAGCAGGTTGAGCACGGTGGTTTCCACCGAGCCGACCAGGTGGCTGATGGCGTCATCGAAGCGGGTGCGGTCGAGTTCGATCGTCACCGCCGGCGTCAGGCGGTCCAGTTCCAGCAGGTGGCGCTCGGCGCCGGACAGCGCGATCTTGCCTTCCTCCGATTTCATCGCCAGCCAGTGGCCGGCGCGGTCGTCGATCAGGCGTTGCAGGCGGCCCAGCTTTTCCTGTTCGGCGGAATCGCGCAGCAGGTCGGCCAGCTGGGTCCACATCTTCTTGGTGTAAGCCTGGTTGATGGTGTGCCAGGTGGCCAGGTTAAAGAAATAGCTCGATGGCACTTCGCTGCCGTTGCGCAGCTTGCTGCCGAAACCGAGCAGCGGCATCACTGCAGCCAGGCTCAGGTATTTATCGAAGTCGGTACCGCCGATGTGGACCCCGCCGTTGGCCAGGATGTCGTCGCGCCGCTCGGCCTTCTTGGCGCGGTCGGGCGACAGGCGCACCAGCGAAAAGTCGGACGTACCGCCGCCGATGTCGGCGATCAGCACCAGTTCTTCGCGGTCGATCTGCGACTCGTAATCGAACGCGGCGGCTATCGGCTCGAACTGGAAGGCGATGTCGGTAAAGCCCACCGAGCGGGCGATCTCGGCCAGCGTGTCTTCGGCCAGCTGGTCGTTGGCGGCGCTGTCGTCGATGAAGTGCACGGGGCGGCCGAACACGGCAGAATTGAACTGGCGGCCGGCGGCGCGCTCGGCGCGGTGCTTGATTTCGCCGATGAACTGCGCCAGCAACATGCGGAACGGCAGCGCGCGGCCACTGACCTCGGTCTGGCCGTCGATCAGGCTGGTGCCGAGCAGGCTTTTAAGCGAGCGCATCAGGCGGCCCTCGTAGCCGGCCAGGTAATCGGCCAGCGCCGCGCGGCCGAACTTGACTTCTTCCTCGTCGGCGTTAAAGAACACGACCGACGGCAAGGTGGTTTTGCCGTCTTCCAGGCCGAGCATCACGGGGTGGCCGGGACGTACCCAACCCACCGTGGAATTTGACGTACCGAAATCGACGCCGCATGCGTTGGCCATGTCGCCCCTTCAACTGATAAAGGGGCGGTATTTTAGCAGGAAAATTGGCAGAAAGCTGCCTGCCGCAGAAGAAAATGCGGCGGTGCTGCAACACATTACACCGCACCTGGACCAATACGTAAGTAATTTCCACATAGAAACACCCAATAAGTAAGAACAGGGCGCAATTTATATTGCCTTGTGGTAATTTATTGATTAAGCTCCTTGCAATACAACCGCTGGCGCGGCAATGCCCGGCTCGTCCGGGTCCGTCCCTGCGCCAACCACGAGACAATGACCAAAATAAAGCCGTGTGTGGAGACTACCGCCATCGCCCACAAAGCCCTGATCGCCCGCGAGGCACGCCGCGTGACCTCGTATGACGTGGCGCTGGTGGCCGGGGTGTCGCAGTCCGCCGTATCGCGCTGCTTCCAGCAGGGCGCCAGCGTCTCCGAGGCCACGCTGGCCCGGGTGATGAAGGCCGCCGCCCTGCTCGACTACATTCCCAATGCCGCCGCGCGCAGCCTGATCACGCGCCGCTCCAACATCGTGGCCGTGCTGATCGCCAGCCAGGCCAACCTGCACTATCCGGAACTGCTCGGCGAATTGAGCCAGCAAATGGGGGCGCGCGGCAAGCGCGTGCTGCTGTTCACGCTGCCCAGGGAGACCGACGTCGATCGCGTGCTGTCCGAAGTGTGGCAGTACCAGGTCGATGGCGTGATCGCCGCCGCCCGCCTCACCGCCGACCATATCGCCGAATTCGAACGGCGCCAGATGCCGCTGGTGCTG
The DNA here is from genome assembly GCF_001421905.1 of Duganella sp. Leaf61. Lineage (NCBI taxonomy): Bacteria > Pseudomonadati > Pseudomonadota > Betaproteobacteria > Burkholderiales > Oxalobacteraceae > Duganella > Duganella sp. Leaf61. Next base: position 90,849 of record NZ_LMLM01000029.1, on the reverse strand, counting down.
TTCAACCGCACCTTGCGCGAAAGCGCCGTCAATACCGTCACCTGCGACCACCGCGAAGCCGGCCGCATGCTGGTCTCGCGCCTGGCCGCCGCCGGCCACCGCCGTTTCGGCATCATTGCCGGCATTGAAGATTCCACCGTCGCCAACGAACGCCGGCGCGGCGCCTGCGAGCGTTTGGCCGAACTGGGCCTGCCGCCGCCGGTAGTGGTGCCGGGCCAGTCCGACTACCCGAGCGGCGCGGCCGGCCTGCGTGCCCTGATCAGCGCCATGGGCGCGGTGCCGGATGCGATCATCTGCGGCAGCGACGTGATGGCCATCGGCTGCCTCGATTGCGCCCGCCACGAACTGGGCATCGATGTGCCGCGCCAGTTGTCGGTGGCCGGCTTCGATGCGGTCGAACCGTCCAACTGGCTCAGCTACAACCTCACCACGCTGCGCCAGCCGATGCCCAAGATGGCGATGGCGGCCGCCGAGCTGCTGTGCGCCGTCATCGACCGCAGCGACAATGCTGCGGCCACACCGGACCGCCGCGTGTTCAGCGCCCAGTTCATCGAGGGCGCAACCGCGCGCCTGGAGCCGGTGTTCAGCGCAGTCAAGGGGAGCGGCGCGGGTTTGTCCGCGCCGGTCGCTATAATGTAGCGGATGAACGCTACCCAGTCCCCGCCACTCCAGAACCAACCCCGCTTCACCCCGCGCGGCCTGATCCCCACTCTCGAGCAGCGCGCCATCCAGCTGTCGCAAAACCGGGTCACGCTGGTGGACGCCAACGCCGGCGCCGCCAAGACCACCACGCTGGCCCTGCGCATCGGCGAAGCGCTGGCCCGTAAACTCCCGCCCGAACAGATCCTGGCCCTCACATTTACGCCCGAGGCGCGCGATGTCATGCGCCAGCGCCTGCTGGACGTGGGCGTGCCGGCCACATTGGCCGAGCGCGTCGATGTGCTGACGTTCGAAGACTTCAGCGCGCGCCAGCTCGACGCCATCGACGGCGACAACCTGCGCACCTGCACCGAGCCGCGCCAGTTGAAACAACTGGCGCTGGCCGCCGTGGACCGCGTGGGCGAACGCTACGCTGGGCGCCTCGACAGCCTGGAACTGCACACTCACAGCATCGCGGTCAGCCAGTTCCTCGAAGCGCAACTGACCCTCAAGGCCACCATGGCGCTCGACGCCGACATCGAATTCATGGACGTCGAAGAAGCAGCCGAGCAGCTGGGCGTGCCGGTGACCGACTACCTGACCACGCTGGAATACGAGGCGCTGCGGCTGGACGGCGGCGCTGGCGCCCTGCTGCGCGGGCCGTTCGACGCCACCTACGACCTGGCCTGCAACCTGGTGGGCGGCGCGCGCCTGGCGGAACAGTTCCCCGACTACCGGCTGGTGCTGTGCGACGAGCTGCACGACCTGAACGAGGCGGCGTTCCGCATCCTCGAAGCGCTGATCGACCGTCCGCAATGCTATTTCGTCGGCGCCGGTGACCGCGACCAGGTAATTTACGCCAGGCTGGGCGCCAGCGACGCTTACCTGAACCAGCGTTTCGCGGCACGGTTTCCGAAGCTGGCACGCTACCCGCTGACCTTCAGCTACCGCCACGGTCCGCACCTGGCGTACGCCATGGCCGCCTTCAAGGACAAACCGGTGGAATCGAACCTGCCGCTGCGTACCGAGATCAGCCAGCCCCACTACGACGACGCCGCCCACTGCGCACGCCAGGTGGTGGAAGCCGTCAAACGCTGGAAGGCGGACGGCCATGCGCTCGACGGCTGCGCCATCCTGATCCGCGACCGCCACCAGTCGGTGGCCATCGAAAACGCGCTGATCGAAGCCGACATCGACTACCGCACGCCCGCCATGGCAGGCTACCTGCAACGCGACGAAATCCTGTTCTTGCGCGGCATGCTGGCCATCGCGCTGCGCGATTTTCGTGCCGTCAAATCGGATCAGGTGCGCGGCGCCGTGGTCGATGCTTTGGTGGCGTTCTCCGAAATGGCCTTTACGGCCCGCCGCATCGACCACTTCAAGACGCAGATCGCCAAGTCGCCCGACCTGCTGGGTGAACTGTTTTTGATCGAGGATGAGCATCGCGACGGCGTGGAACCCACGTGGCGCGACGTCGCCAGCGTGACCACCAAGCGCGCCGTGATCGACGCCATCGCCTGGCTGGCCACGCTGGACCCGGCCACGCCGGCGGCGCAGGTCCTGACCGAATTGTGCGAACGGGTGCAGCTGGTGGCGGCAGCACGGCGCATCTTCGTGCGGCCGTACGACGCCGGCGTGGTCAACAAGTCGGTGGACGGCCTGCTGGCGTGGGCGGCCGCGTCCGAATTGGGACTGGCCGACTTCTGGGCCGCCATGAACGCCCGCGAAGCGTTTGTCCGCCGCAAGCGCGCGCCGAAGGCAGTGCTGATCGAGTGCGTGGCCAACGCCAAGGGCAAGGAATTCGACCACGTGATCCTGCCATATCTGCAGGCAGACGAATTCCCGCATCCCCAGCAACCGCGCCGCGACGAGGAAAACCTGTTCTACGTGGCCGCCACCCGCGCACGATTGAAACTGACTTTGTTGTCGCCATCCGACACTGCTGCCCGCAGTTCCTTCCTCGCGCGATTGCGCCTGCCGCAATGCAGCACCGCCGCCGACACCGCCATCACGCGCAACCAGGCGCAGCAGGCAGCAGCTGCATCGGCACCGGGCCGCCACTACCTGACCGCCAGTTACCAGGAGAAGGATGCGGTGAAGGCGCTGGGCGCGCAGTTCGACATGGCGCGCCGCGCATGGTACGTCGAAAGGGGGACCGATTTGACTCCCTTCGCGCCATGGCTCAAAAAATAATGCAGCGCGCCAATTATAATCAGAGAAACCCTTATATAATATTGGTCGCGGCTGGCTTGACAGCCTCACACCCTTTAGTGTGCCCCACAACATAATTCGAATCGGGAGTATATCGATGAAAAACACCAACATCCTGCTGGCAGCCTGCACCGTAGCCCTGCTGAGCGCATGCTCGACCCCAGCACCTGCACCAGCTCCAGCACCTGAGCCAGTCAAAGCTGCGCCGGCACCTGTCCCGGCACCAGCGCCAGTCGCTGCACCGGTACAAGCGCCACTGGCCGCCTACCTGGACCCGAACAGCTCGATCTACAAAAACCGTAGCGTCTACTTCGACTTCGACAAGTACACTGTCAAGCCAGAATTCGACGGCCTGGTTGCCGATCACGGTAAATTCCTGGCTGCCAACCCTAACGTGTCGATCAAAGTCGAAGGCAACACCGATGACCGCGGCAGCGCCGAGTACAACCTGGCCCTGGGCCAGAAGCGCGCGCAAGCCCTGATCACCGCCCTGAAAGTACAAGGCGTGAAAGACGGCCAGATGGAAGCCATCAGCTACGGTAAAGAAAAGCCAAAAGCTACCGGTTCCGATGATGAATCGCGCGCACAAAACCGTCGCGACGACATCGTCTACCCAAGCAAGTAATTCTGTCGCGCCTGTGCGCAACAGGTAAAACGCCCGGCCTGCGCGCCGGGCGTTTTTGTATCCGCACCGCATCCGGAGCAAAATAAGCTATTTTGTTTATTTGATACATATCGGTAAAATGGGGCACCGAGTTTCAGCCGGCCCATCCGATGTCGTGGTTCTCCCGAACTCCCTTACTGATCGCCTTGCTGTCCTGCGCAGGGGCCCGCGCCAACACGCCGGCACCGGTCGTGGCCTGGCCGTGGGACAGCGCCGTGCTGCCGTCATGTGCAGCTGGACCTGGAAGCGAAGCCGTCGCAGCGCGACTTTTACCGCGCTGGTAACACGGTGGCGCGCGGGCGGCTGGCAGCAGATGGCAAACGCTGGCTCAATACCGCGCTGGCGGCAAGCGACCTGTTGACGCTGGCGGCGGACCGGCAACTGCCGGCCGATGAACGCGGCCGCATCGCCCTGACCGCCCTGATGCGTTTCGACATGACGGGCCAATACGAGGCGGCCGTGAAAGCGGCGCAGCAGGTGGAAGTCGATGCGCCGGAACTGGCGCCGGTGATGCAAACCGTGTGGCTGGAACAGGCGCCACCGATGCCGCAGGTGGCCGGCGTGGATGCTATACGCCGCAAGGCGGAACTGGTGCAGCTGGGCGCGCTGAAAGCCGCCACCGGCTACCTGGGCGACCACGTGCTGCAACGCGTGGCCAGCAAGCCGAACGACGCCGACCTGCCGTGGCTGCTGCACGTGGTGGTGCGCTCAACGCGCGGCGGCTGCCTCGACGACGACGCCAAGGCGGTGTCGAAACAGGCCTTCACCGTGCTGCACAAGCGCTACGGCAACAGCGCATGGGCGAAGAAAACGCCCTATTTCTATTGATCCGGTGCGCGGTGAAAGGTCAACGCACTTCCACCAGTTCGATATCGAAGACCAGGTTGGCGTTGGGTGGAATCACACCATTGCCGGTGCCGGTGGCGCCGTAGCCCATGCTGGCCGGGATCATCACGGTACGTTTGCCGCCAACTCTCATGCCCGTCACGCCCTCGTCAAAACCCTTGATCACCAAGCCGCCGGCCAGGACGAAGTCAAGCGGCGACCTGCCAGCCGACGAATCGACCTGCGCTCCTTTTTTCGATGTCGCGGTGGCATCGTAGAGCCAGCCGGTGTAGTGCACATAAACAGTTTTCCCGGCTACGGCCAGCGCGCCCGTGCCGACCACATTATCGATCTTCTGCAGCGTGATGGTGTCAGGAACCGCAGGGATGGTCGGCGCCACTGGCGCAGCAACATCGCCACCGCCGCCACCGCCGCAACCGGCCAGCGCCAACGCCAATCCAAACGCGCACGAAGAAAACAAATGTCTCATAAAACTCTTTCTTGATAATGGTTAACACAAATGCCGCGAAATGCGCTGGCAGCATACAGTAACAATGTATTTGTGACCATCATTCAAGCAAACTATTTGAGGATGACCTTGCGGACGAACTCGACCGCAGCCAGGGCGAAGAAAGTGTAGGCGCACCAGGGCACCAGGTAGCCGGGGATGAACGACGGCCGGAATGCAGCCAGGGCCGTAAAGGCGGCGCCGAAGGCGAAGGCCGCTGCCAGCACCCATTCCTTTTGTTTCGAGAACAGGCCCACGCAGGTGATGGTGCCGGCCAGGCTGATGATGGTTGCGATCTGCATTGGAGTGGATTTTCTGTCAAGGATGCGCAGAATACCACGAACACGTCAGGCGGTCACCGAGACGCCGGCCCGTGCCAGCAACTGCTCGCAGCGCGTAGAGAGATGCTGCACTTGCAGCCGTTTGCCGGCGCGCGCGTAGCGTTCGCTCAGTGCCGCCACCGCCACCACCGCCGAATGATCGACCAGGCGCAGGTGGCGGCAATCGAGTACCACGGTTTGCGGATCGTCCTGCGGCGAAAACAGGTCGTTGAAGTGGGCGATCGACGCGAAGAACAGCGTGCCGTGCGGCGTGTAGTGCTTCACGCCGTCGGCATCGACCATGGCCTCGGTGCGCACTTCGCGCGCGTGGCGCCAGGCGAAGCTGAGCGCGGCAATCACGATCCCGCACAGCACTGCCACCGCCAGGTCGGTCGCCACGGTGATGCAGGTGACAACAACGATCAGCAGCGCATCGTGGCGCGGCACCTTGCCCAGCACTTGCAGCGAACTCCAGGCAAACGTCTGCTGGGCGACGACGAACATCACGCCCACCAGGGCCGCCAGCGGAATGCGTTCGATCAGCGGCGACAGGAACAGGATGAACAGCAGGATCATGATGCCGGCGACCGTGCCCGACACCCGCGTACGCCCGCCGGAGCCGAGGTTGATCATGGTCTGGCCAATCATGGCGCAACCGCCCATGCCGCCGAACAGGCCGGAGGCGACGTTGGCTGCGCCCAGCGCCACGCATTCGCGGTCGGGCAGGCCTCGGGTTTCGGTGATTTCGTCGGTGAGGTTGAAGGTCAGCAGCGTCTCGAGCAGGCCGACGACGGCCATCAGCAGCGCATACGGCAGCACGATGCGCAAGGTCTCCATGGTCAGCGGCAGTTGCGGCAGGCTGAACGACGGCAGGCCGCCGGCAATGGTGGCCATGTCGCCCAGCGTGCGCACCGGCAGGTGAAGCAGTTCCGACAGCAGCCCCACCCCGACAATCGCCACCAGCGCCGGCGGCACCGCCTTCGTCAACCGCGGCAGCACATATACGATAGTCATGGTCAGCGCCACCAGCCCGCACATCCACCACATGGCCGCGCCCGGCAACCAGCTGCCATCGACGCGAAAATGCTGCAACTGCGACCAGGCGATTACGATCGCCAGCCCGTTGACGAAGCCGAGCATCACCGGATGCGGCACCATGCTTACCAGCTTGCCCAGCCGCAGCACGCCAAACAGCAGCATGATCACGCCGCTAAGCACCACGGTGGCGAGGAAATACTGCAACCCATGCTGGGCGACGAGCGCCACGATCACCACCGCCATCGAACCGGCAGCACCCGAAATCATGCCGGGACGGCCGCCGAACACGGCGGTAATGGTGCAAATAAAGAACGCACCGTACAGCCCGACCAGCGGATTCAAGTGCGCAACCAGCGCAAAAGCAATGCATTCGGGAACCAGCGCAAACGACGTGGTCAACCCTGCCAGGGCGTTTTTAGTGAAATTGGAGGACCACATAGGGGATCTGAGAGTAGGTAAACACGATGAACACCGCGCAAAAAAATAGCTGCCGAGCATCATTGATGCGCCGCAGCAGACGTATTTTACACGGATGGGATGGTTTACCGCAGTGCTTGGGTGAACTGGCGCACATTCAAAACCGGGCGGGACAGGCAAAATGGCTTTGCTTTCCACTCAACAACTTTCAAGTCGAGCCCGCCATGTCTGCCATGATGAACGCTACCCGCGCCCTGAACCGTCAAAAAATCGCTGTCGAGAGAACGCTGTATGCGCGTTCGGCAGAGGAATCGCAACTGGCAGCGCGTTGGGCCGCCGCCTGGCACAAACTCGTCCAGCGCAAACTGGACAACCTGGCCACCCGCTCTGCCCCCCGGGTGGACTTCAGCGGATTCCTGGTGAACCCGCCGTCCCGCGTCTTGCATTAATCCTTCTGTTCTTTCTCAAGCAGCACGCTGCTCCATGCCGGCCGCCTTGTTGCGGCCGCCCTGGTAGCAGCTGCCTGCACGCGCTTCCATTCCCGCACGATCAAGCACGGTAACGCAACCACGGCGGTAGGAGATCAGGCCTTCGTCGGACAGCTTGCCTGCGGCGCCGGTCACGCTTTCGCGGCGTACGCCCAGCATGTTGGCGATCATTTCCTGCGTCACTTTCAATTCATTGCCCATTGAGCGGTCCAGGCGTTCCAGCAACCAGCGGCACAGTTTCTGTTCGATGCTGGTGTGGCGGCTGCCGGCCACGCTTTGCGCCAGCTGGGCGAACATCGCGCTGGTGTAGCGCATCAGTTGCTGGGCCAGCGGGCCGCCGGCGTAAAACACTTCGCGCAGCACGTCGGTGCGCAGGCGGTAGCCGTAACCGGCGGCTTCCACGACGGCCGAGTACGAAGCGCGCTCGGTCGGGTACAGGGCCACGCCCACCACGCCTTCACGGCCGACCACTGCGATCTCCGTGGTGGCACCGTCTTCCATCACGTATTGCAGGGAGATGATTGCGTTGGTCGGGAAGTACGTGTATTCGACCTTGTCGCCGAAGTCGAACAGGTGTTTGCCGGCAGGCAACGCAACCAGTTCCAGCGCGCTGAACAGGGCCAACAGATCGTCACGCGACAGCGCGCGCAGCAAATCGTTTTGTTGGGCGCCGATCAGGCTGATCTGCGAACCGGCGCTGCTATGGCCTGCGGTGGCGTTGGCGGCGGTGGTTGCGGAGCTGGTGTGGTATGCGTTCATGGTGTCTGCCTCTCGGTGTGTGGTCTTGGTGGCTTGGTTATCGCTCACCGTTGATGACACTATATCTAGCAGGCCGATCCGCGGGTATAGGAGCGGCGTGTAGGCCAATGTAGGCACCAAGCAAGAGGAAATGTGGTCCTTGTCCTACGTTGGCATCAAGACACTGTGTAGTAGCACACCGAACAACTCAATAACTGGCGCGCAATTGCAGGTAAGCGGTACGTGGCGCACCAACCATACGGCCCGCATTGCCGTCCACGTTGCGGGTGTAATAGCGGCGGTCCGACAGGTTGTTCAACCCGGCCATCACCTCGTACCCCGGTTGCCCTTTCAGCTTCCAGCCTACTTGGGCGTTCCACAGGCGGAAACCGGGGATGGCGCCGACAGCGCCGCTGGCAGCTTCCGCCACGGTGTTGGCGGCATCCGAGAACTGGCGCGTCTGGTGGGTGCCGGAGACGTTGAACGACCATGTATCGATCCGGTAGCGCGCGCCGACGGTGTCGGTGCCGCGCGAGTAGAACGGCACGTCCAGGCCGGCCGTGGCGCCCGATTCCTGGATCGCCCTGGTGGAGGTGTAATTGGCGTAGAGGTTCAGGCCGGCGAGCGCGCTGGCGTCGGCAAAACTGTAATCGAACGCGGTCTCGATGCCTTCGTGGCTGGTGGCGCCGATGTTCTGGAACGTGGCAGGCACGGTGCCCGGCACCTGCAGGATCTGGTTGTCGAACTTGAGTTTGAAGGCGGTGAACTCGGCACTGATGGCGCGGTCCTTCCAGCGCGCACCGGCCTCGAATGTCTTGGCCACTTCCGGGTTGAGCGGGTTGGTCGCGCTCTGCGAATTGAGCTGGGTGTTTTGCACGGCGCCGAACGACGTGGTGTAGTTGGCAAACACGGTCAGCGCCGGGTTGACCAGGTAGGCCACGTTCAGCGATGGCAGCGCCTTGTTGTTGTCCGACGCAAAAGCGGCAGCGCTGCCGCTATCGCGACGGTCGGAACGGATGCGTTCATACCGCACGCCCGGCGTGATGCGCCAGGCGCCCAGCGCGATGCGGTCGTCGATATACACCGAGTGGGCGTCGGTCGCGTTGTCGAACCTGGTAGTGGCGCCGCGCACGCCGGTGGCGACGGTGACGGAGTAGTTGTTGTCATCACCGCGCTCGCGCAGGAAGCGGTAGCCGGCCGTGACATCGTGCGTGAGGCCGGCAGCGGCGAAGCGCTGGGTGTAGCGCGGTTCGACGCCCAGCACCTGGTAGTTGCGCGGCTGCCAAGTCACCTGGGTACGGGCGGCGTTGATCAGCGCGCTCTGGCGGAAGCTCTCGTTGTAATACGCCTTCACTTCGAATTCCTGGGTGGCCGAGATGGTGTTGAGATAGCCGACGTCGCCGCCCTTGCGCTCGCCGCTCCAGAAATCGGTGGGACGGGTGTTCTGGAACGGGTCTGCCGCGTACTGCGCCGCCGTCAGCCCGCCCGGCGTGCGCGAATTGACGTCGAAGTACGTGAGCTTGCCGTACACCTCGCTGTGGCCATTGAGCGGATAACGGAATTTCAGCGCCACGTCATTGAGTTTGTCGTTACTGGCGGTGCGCCAGCCGCCGCCGTCCATGCCCGAGTACATCAGCGCCAGGCCCAGGCCGTTGTCAAAGGTGCCGCCCAGGAAGGCGCCGTACTGGGTGTTGTGTCCCGCGTCGCTGTAGTCGTTGTAGCGCACCGAGACGTCGCCCTTGATGGCGCCTTCGGGAATAGCCCGGCTGCGGAAATTGATGATGCCGCCCACGTTTTGCGGACCGTAGCGCACTGCGCCGCCGCCGCGCACCACGTCGATCGATTCGATATTGTTGAGGCTCACCGGGGCGAACGACAGTTGCGGCTGGCCGTATGGGGCCACGGCCAGCGGTATGCCGTCGAGCAGGATGGTGGAACGGGGCGAGTAGCGCCCGGTCAGGCCACGCACGCCGATATTGAGCGAAATGGCGCTGCCGGCGGTGCCCGAGTTGTCGGTGGCCTGCACGCCCGGCACACGGCGCAGCACGTCGCCGATGTCGAGCGCACCCGAGTCCTCGATGTCTTCCTTGTTCACGACGGTGCGCGCGCCGGGGAAGTTCTTGACACTGTTTTGCAGGCCGGACCCGAGCCAGCTGCCGGTGACCTGGATCGATTCCACCGGCGCCGCTGATCCTGCCTGGGCCTGTTCCTGTCCCTGGGCCAGGGGCGCTGCCAGCAGCGCGAACGCTGCGGCCATGGAAGTCAACGGGAATGGTGGCGCGGCGCGCAGGGGGATAGGAGGCATGGCAATGAAAGAAGTATCATGAAAGTGACAATGATAACACTTCTCATTCGCAACATGGCGACCTTCCCGGTCTCCCTGAAGGCCATGTTAAGATGCTGACTATGCAAACATCCTCTTCAGACCAGGCAGAAGCACTGATCCGCGCCACCGGTGCCCGCGTCACGCGCCAGCGTGTGACCGTGCTCGACTTTTTGATGGGACAGGAAAAGTCGCTGACCCACCACGATATCCAGGCCTTGCTGTCCGACGAAGCGCTCGACTCGGTCACCCTGTACCGGGTGCTCGAATGGCTGACCGAAAACGAACTGGTGCACCGCATCGCCGGCGCCGACCAGGTGTGGCGTTTCCGCGCGGGCGCCGGCCACCATTCGCACGAGCACGCCCACTTCCAGTGCACCCGCTGCGAAGAAGTCACCTGTTTCACCGACGTGCCGCTGCCGCGCACGATCAAGCTGCCCAGCGGCTTCCAGAGCCAGGAAATGGATTTTCTGATCAAGGGAACCTGCCCGCACTGCGCAAAATCGAAGCCATAAAAACTCCCCGGACTTAATGCAATAAACTTGCATTAGCGCTGAAACAGACTTATGATGCAACTCAATTGCATTTGACGGGCTTTCTCCGTCCTTGTTTCCGTCCGCGCGTCCGCGCCTTTTCAGCGAGCCATCCATGACTACCAACCCCGCATTCCTGGCCGATTTGCGCCTGCCCGTTACCGTGCTTTCCGGCTTTCTCGGCGCCGGCAAGACCACCCTGCTCAACCACGTGCTGGCCAACCGCGAAGGCTTGCGCGTGGCCGTCATCGTCAACGACATGAGCGAGGTGAATATCGACGCCTCGCTGCTGCGCCAGGGTACCGAAAACGCCGGCGCAGCCCTGTCGCGCACCGAGGAGAAAATGGTCGAGATGAGCAACGGCTGCATCTGCTGCACGCTGCGCGAAGACCTGCTGCTCGAAGTGCGCAAGCTGGCTGCCGAAAACCGCTTCGACTACCTGCTGATCGAATCGACCGGCGTGGGCGAGCCGATGCCGGTAGCCGCCACCTTCGATTTCGCCGACGAAGACGGATTGTCGCTCAACGATGTGGCCCGCATCGACACCATGGTCACCGTGGTCGATGCCGTCAACCTGCTGAACGACTACAACTGTGCCGACTTCCTGGCCCAGCGCGGCCAGAGCGCCGGCGAAGGCGACGACCGCACGCTGGCCGCGCTGCTCTCCGAGCAGATCGAGTTCGCCGACGTGATCGTGGTCAGCAAGACCGACCTGGTCACCATCGAACAAATGGGCGCGGTGCGCGCCGTGATCAAGGCACTCAATCCCACCGCCACCATGGTGCTGGCTGAAAAAGGACGGGTGCCGCTGCACCAGATTCTCGGCACCGGCAAATTCGACCTGGACAAGGCCAGCCAGATGGCTGGCTGGGCGCGCGAGCTGGCCGGCATCCACACGCCTGAGACCGAGGAATACGGCATCGACAGCTTCGTGGTGCGCGAACGCCGTCCGCTGCACGCGCAGCGCTTCGATGAATTCCTCGACCTGGCGCTGCCGGGACTGATACGGGCCAAGGGTTATATCTGGTTCGCCAGCCGTCCCGACTGGGCGGTTGCCTATTCCCGGGCCGGGCGCATCGCGTCGGTGGAGCCGGTAGGACAATGGTGGGCCGCCAGCGACCGCGCCAACTGGCCGCCGGTGGGCGACGCGGACCGCGCCGGCATCGAAGCGGCCTGGGTGGAACCGTTCGGCGACCGCCAGAACGAACTGGTCTTCATCGGCGCGGGCATGGACCGCCCCGCGCTGGAGGCAGCCTTCCGCCGCTGCGTGCTGACCGACGGCGAACTGGCTGCCGGCGCCCCCGCCTGGCTGACCTATGCCGATCCCTTCCCGGCCTGGAGCCGCGAGGACGAACTCGAAGAAGAGCCGGCATAAAAGGTCGCTGACGCGTTCCGGCAGGGGCAGCTATACTGCACGCTTTTTCCGATTTGCAGATTCTCCATGGCCGCCCTGTCCTCCTTCGTCCGCACCGCCCTTGCCGCCGCCAGCCTGCTGGTGCTGAGCGCCGGCGCCCAGCCCTCCGCCACCACCCCGGCCCTGGCGCGCACGCCCGATACCATCGCATCGCTGCGCCTGATCGGCGAGCAGCGCCTGCCCTGGCGCATGCGCTTCGAGGGCACGCTGGTGGGCGGCCTGTCGGGCATCGACTACGACGCCGCGCGCGGCGACTGGGTGATGATCTGCGACGACCGCTCCGAGCACAACGCGGCGCGCTACTACCGCGCGCGGCTCGATTACGACCAGCAGTCCTTTACGTCGGTACAGCTGACCGGCGTGACCACGCTGCTGCAAGCCGATGGCACGCCGTATCCGTCCAAGAATGATTTCGCCCGACTGGGCGGCGCGGTGGCCGACCTGGAAACCCTGCGCGTCGATCCGCGCGATGGCGCCATCTGGTATGGCAGCGAAGGCGATGTCTCGCTGGCCCTCAACCCGTTCGTGCGCCAGGCCGGCGCCGATGGCCGCTTGCGCTACGAGCTGCCGCTGCCGCCGCTATTCAATGTGAAGAAGGATCACAGTTCCGGCCCACGCAACAACCAGGCCTTCGAGGGCATGAGTTTTACGCCCGATGGCGCCTCGATCTGGGTGTCGCTGGAAGGACCGATGTACCAGGATGGTCCGGTGCCCACGACCGCTCACGGCGCGGTCAACCGCATCACCCGCTTCGGCCGCGACGGCAAGGTGCTGGGCCAGTATGCGTATGCGCTGGAACCGCTGGCGGCCGCCCCTGGCACCGGCAAGAACGCCGACAACGGCATTTCCGAAATCCTGGCGCTGAGCGATAACCGCCTGCTGGTGCTCGAGCGCGCCGGCATACAGGACGATGCCGGCCGCTATCGCAACTACGTGCGCCTGTACGAGGTGGACAATGCTGGCGCCACCGATATCGCACAACTGCCCACCGTGGCTGGCGCCAGCATCACCCCGGTGAAAAAGCGCCTGGTGCTGGACCTGAACCAGGCCGGCCTGCCGCAGGTGGACAACCTCGAAGGCATGGCTTTCGGTCCGCGCCTGGCCAATGGCCATGCCAGCCTGGTGCTGATCTCGGACGACAACTTCAACAACCGCCAGGTTACGCAGTTCCTGCTGTTCGAGGTAAACCCGTAGCGCCTGTATTGACAACGGCTGCCGCGGCCACCAGCGGCGCCGGCGCCAATCCGGGCAAACTGGCGGCGGCGACCGGCGGCACGTCCGGCGGACCCGGCTCCTGTGCGATCGGCTCCGCAAGCGCCGCGCCAGCCTCCAGGTCGAACGACGACAGCTGGATCGCCGGCGGAGACAGGCAATTGTCGCACTTGCAGCACCGCTCGAAACCGGGCGACGCATCGTCGAAGTAATCGAGCAGCAGCTTCCAGCGGCAGTAGCCGCTCTGGGCGTAGCCCACCATTTGCTCCAGTCCCTCGCGGTCGCGTTCATGCTTGTCCGCGTACACTTGCGCCATCTCGTCGTACCGGGCAGCCTTGGGCCCGGTAGCGCCGCCGGGCAGCTTGGCCAACGCGTAATCGAGCTTGCGGCTGCGCTTGAGCAGCTTGCCGTCCTTGAGCATTTTCAGGCAGATTTTCAGCTGGCTGGCAGAGATATGCTCGAGCTTTGGTTTCAGGTCGGCCTCGGTGAACGCGGCGCCATCGTGGGCGGCAGCCGCCTCGTACACTGCCCGCAGCTCTTCGGCTTGCGGATAGTGCTTGACCAGGAAGAACTGCTGCAGCCGTTTATCGGCGTGGTAGTACAGCAGCGTGCATTGCGCATCGAGGCCATCTCGCCCCGCCCGGCCCGACTCCTGGTAATAAGCCTCCAGGTTGGCCGGTATCTGCAGGTGGATCACGAAGCGCGTGTCGGCCTTGTCGATGCCCATGCCGAAGGCGTTGGTGGCCACCATCACGCGACGTTCGCCGCTCATGAACAGGTTCTGGTTTTCCACCCGTTCGGCGGCGCGCAGCTTGCCGTGGTAAATCGTTACGCTTTCGCCGGCTTCCTTCAGTTGTGCATGCATTTCCTCTGCCGCCTTGACGGTGGCAGCGTAGATGATGCCCACGCCTGCTGTCTCGCGCACCAGTTGCAGCGCCTGCGCCGCCTTCTCGGACGGATTGGTGACCTGCTTGACGCGGTAGTGCAGGTTGGGCCGGTAGATGCCGGTATTGACCACTGCCATGCGTTGGCGGCCCAGCTGGGTGCGGATATCCTTGATGACGTCGTCGGTGGCGGTGGCGGTGAGCGCCAGCACCTGCGGGCGCCCCAACGCTTCCAGTGCGGCGCCGATTTCGAGGTAGGCGGGACGGAAGTCGTGCCCCCACTGCGAGATGCAGTGGGCCTCGTCGATCACCACCAGCGCGATCTCGCTCTGCTTGAGCAGCGCCAGGAAATCGGGCGTGATCAGGCGCTCGGGGGTGCAGAAAACGATGTCGTGGGCGGCGCTCTCGATGCCTTCGAGCGCCGCGAGTTCGTCGGCGCGCGACAGGCTGCTGTTGATCTGCGCGGCGCTGGCGATGCCGGCTTCCTCGAGCTTTTCAGCCTGGTCTTTCATCAGCGAGATCAGCGGCGAGACCACCACCGTCAACCCTTGCAGCAGCCGGGCCGGCAACTGGTAGCACAGCGACTTGCCGCTACCGGTGGGCATGACGGCCAGCGTATCGTGGCCGGCCAGCACGCTGTCGATCACGTTGCGCTGGCCGTCGCGCAGTGCCGCGATGCCGAAAACCTTGCGCAGCAAGGTGGTGATTTGTTTGCTCTGCGGGGCTGCCATGGAAGACTCTCTGGTTGTAGAAAACTAAAGCCAGAGTAGCCAACGGGCCGGGGATCGACTGTGCGGCAGCACACCGCGCGGCGTAACCGGCCATCCCCTTTCAGGCGCGGTTTGTCATGCAACAGTCGTATCGATCCGGGCGCCGGTTTTGAGCGTCAGGGTCACCGGCGTACGCTCGGCGATATCGGCCAGCCGCGCCACCTGTTCCGCATCGAGCGCGCCGGTCAGGTGCAGCGTGCGGGTGATCACGGTGCCGTCATCGCCGCGCGCCAGGTGCAGGTCCACTTTCACCGCCTCCAGCGGCCACTGCTTGCGGTCGGCGTACATGCGCAGCGTGATCGCCGTGCACGAGCCGAGGCCCGCCAGCAGAAAGTCGTACGGCGCCGGCCCCGCATCCTGGCCGCCGTTGCGCGGCGGTTCGTCGCCGGTCAGCTTGTGTCCACCCACCTCGATCTCGGTGGTATACATGTCGCGCCCGATACGGGCATATCCTTGTGCCATGGTTAAATCTCCTTTCCGCCATTCTAGCCGCTACCCAGGCGCCAGCCCTCTGCCAGAAAGAAGACGACATACTCCGCTTACAAACTTCACGCCAGCTTCATGTAAGTAAAGTATTGTAAATGGCAAGTTTTTAGGCATTGCTTCTGTAAAATACCGGCATTGACCTACATTCATCACCCACCCCCTTCCCCCATGCAAAAGATACTCCTGACCTGCTCCCTGCTGACGGCGCCGTTGTCCGCGCTTGCCCAGTCCACCGATGCGCCGCCGGCTACGCAGACCAACCCGCCGGCAGCCAAGCCCGGCGCCGTCAAGGCCGAGGCAACGCCGGTGGTGCCGTCGGTGACGGTCGCGGCGGAACGCCCCACCAACCGCATCGACCGCCAGGTGTACGACGTCAAATCCGACGTCTCGAGCACCAACGGCACCGCTGCCGACGCCCTGAACAACGTGCCGTCGGTGGCGGTCGATCCCGATGGCACGGTGTCGCTGCGCGGCAGCAGCAATGTGCAGATCATGGTCGATGGCAAGCCGTCGGCCATGCTGCAGGGCGAGAACCGGGGCGCGGCGCTGCAGGCCATGCCGGCCGACGATATCGAATCGGTGGAAGTGATCAACAACCCCGGCGCGCAGTTCGGCAACGAGGGCGGCGGCGGTCCGATCCTGAACCTGGTCATGCGCCGCAACCGCAAGCCGGGCGGTTTCGGTTCGGTCAGTGCCAACGCCGGCACCGAGGGGCGCTACAACAGCTCCGTCAACGGCAGCTACAACCAGGGGCTGTGGGGCTTCCAGGGCGGCCTCAATGTGCGCCACGACGGCCGCAACTCCACGTCGGAAGTGAACCGCGAGCGGCTCGATGCGCGCACCGGCCAGTATGTGCCCAGCACCCAGGATTCAGTGAGCAAGGGGCTGAACGACATGGTCGGCGCCAATGGCACCGTCAGCTACAATATGAACCAGACCGACACCCTGACCGGCAGCCTGTCGTTCATGGGGCGCGGCAACGACCAGCGCTCGACCGAGCATTATGTGAACGGCGCCACCGGTTTCAACCCCGCCAGCGCCGCCAGCGAATATGTGCGCAACACCTCGCGCAGCGGCGACGCCAAGAACTTCAGCTGGGGCGCGCGCTACGACCACAAGGGCGAACTGCCGGGCGAAACGCTGAAAATCGACCTGCGCGTATCGGCTGCCGACAACGATAACGATACCAACTACGCCAGCGACTACGCGGTCGGCGCGGACAACTTCGGCCGCACCGATACCCGCGCCTTCCAGCACAACGACACCAGCACCCGCGTGATCGATTTCACCGGCGACTACGGCCGTCCGCTGTGGGGCGGCACCACCAATGTCGGCTACAAGATCGCCCGCACCAGGAACAATTTCGACACGCTGTACACCGACATCGATCCGGTCACCAATCTCGCCACCGTCAACCCGTCGCGCACCAACCGCTTCGACATCGAGGAAACCGTGCTGGCCCTGTACGGCACGTACCAGATGCGCCTGTCCGAGCGCTGGGGCCTGCTGGGGGGAGTGCGTACCGAGCACACCGACATGGACATCCACCAGATCACCGGCGGCATCACGGCCAAAAACAGCTACATCAATTTCATCCCCAGCATGTTCGCGACGTATAAAGTGTCGGACGACGCCAATATGCGTTTTGCCTACGCGCGCCGCTTGCGCCGCCCGCAGGCCAACGACCTCAATCCGTACGTGACCTACCGCGACGAATTCAACGTCTCGGCCGGTAATCCGGACCTGAAACCGACCAAGACCGATTCGTTCGAAGTCGGTTACGAGACCAAGTTCGGCGGTCTGGAGACCAATCTGCGCGGCTACTACCGGCGCGATACCGACGCCATCGTCGATTACCGCTACTTCATCGCCGACAATGTGCTGCTGACCACCCGCCAGAATGGCGAAGGCAGCCACTCGAGCGGCCTGGAATTCACTGTCAGCGGCAAGCTCACGCCCACGCTCACGCTCAACACCAGCGGCAATTTGATGCGTAACCAGCAGCGCTCGCAGGATGAAGCGGGCGTGATCACCAGCCGTACCGCCAACTCGCTCAGCGGGCGCGCGCGCCTGAACTGGCAGATGACCACGGCCACGCAGGTGCAGCTGGCGCTGCAAATGCAGGGCAAGATGCTGTCGGGCCAGGGTTACCGCTCGCCCAACAACACGGTCAACATGAGCGTGCGCCATGCATTGAACAGCCAGTGGAACCTGGTGGCCAATGTCACCGACATCTTTGACCGCAACAAGATGGAAACCATCGTCGACAGCACCACGCTGCGCGAGACCAGCACCCGCCGCTTCGACGGCCGCGTGTTCTACGTGGGATTGTCGTACCGCTTCGGTGGCGTCAACAGCACCCGCAGCGAGGGTGAAGGCGAAGGCGGCTTCCGTGGCCGTCCCGGTGGTCCCGGTGGTCCCGGCCCCGGCGGCTTCGGTGGCCCGCCCGGCGCCTGATCGCCACAAAAAAACGCCCGGGGCCTTGCGGCTACCGGGCGTTTTTCATGTAACTGGCGTTACTTGACCACGGCGACCTTCACCCGCTTGCCCTTCTGGAACGTGAAGATGGTCAACGCGCCGTCCTTGATATCGCCACGCGCATCGAAAGCGATATCGCCGGTCACGCCCTTGTGGTTGATCTTGGCCAGGTACGGCAGGTACTTGACCGGATCGGGCGAGCCGGCCTGCTGCATCGCATCGACCATGGTCATCAAGGCATCATAGGTTTGCGGCGCGTAGGTCTGCACCTCGACACCAAAACGCTTTTTGTAGGCAGCCTTGAAATCGGTCAGCGCCTTTTCCTGCGCCGGCGCCACGCCGCCCGCTTCCGCGCACAGCACCTGGTCGTCGTTCATGCCGTCGCCGGCCAGGCGCGGCACCGAGTCCGAGCACATGCCGTCGCCGCCCATGAACTTGACCGGGAAGCCCAGCTGCTTCATCTGGCGCAGCATCGGCGCCGCCACTGCGTCCATGCCGCCGTAGAAGACCAGGTCCGGCTTGGTGGCCTTGACCGTGGTGAGGATGGCGTTGAAGTCGGTTGCCTTGTCGTTGGTGTACTGGGTACTGACGATGGCTGCACCAGCCGCCGGTCCCAGGCGCTTGATATTTTTCGAGAACTCATCGGCCAGGCCCTTGCCGTACGCGGTGCGGTCGTCGATCACGGCGATGCGCTTGGCCTTGACGTTTTGCAGCGCATAGCGGGCCAGCGCCGCGCCCTGCTGCTCGTCGTTGGCGATATTGCGGAACGCCGAATTGAAGCGCTGCCGCGTGTACTGCGGATTGCTGGCCGACGGCGAAATTTGCGGAATGCCGGCGTTGAAGTAAATGCGCGACGCCGGGATGGTGGTGCCCGAGACCTGGTGGCCGATCACGCCATTGACTTTGGCATCGACCAGCTTTTGCGCCACGGCCGTGCCCTGCTTGGGATCGGACGCGTCGTCCTCGGCCTGCAGCACAATCTTGTACTTCTTGCCACCGATGACGACGCCCTTGGCGTTGAGTTCCTCGACCGCCATGCGGGCGCCGTTTTCATTGTCCTTGCCCAGGTGGGCGGCGATACCGGACGTGCCGGAAGCGTGGCCGATCTTGATGATTTCCTGCGCGTTGGCGAATGCCGGAAGCGCGCTGCTTGTCAATCCCAGCGTGATCGCCAGGGCAATTTTTGTTGCGTATGTTGGGTACGGCATACAACTCCTTACGAATTTAGCCGGTTAGGATACCATCCGACAAGACAGACCGCCATCAGTAGATGCCGCACGGCTATTTACGTAATATACTTATTACCCCACTGCATAAGTCATTGAAATAACTATGGAAATTTCGCATCGCATCGCCAAGTCCCGGCCGCTTGCCACCACCGCCTTGCACGGCCGGGTGGACGCCATGAAGGACCGCGGCGAACACGTGATCGATTGTTCCATCGCCATCTCGCATTTCCCCGCACCGTCGGCCGTACTCGCTGCCATGCACGAGGCGCTGCACCGCCCGGCCCTGCCTTACACGGCGGTGGGCGGCGACGCCGGCGTGCGCGCACGGCTGGCTGCCCGCGTCACGCGCGAAAACGGCATCGATGCCGCGCCGGCCGAGATCCTGGTCACCAACGGCGCCAAGCAGGCGCTGTACCAGGCGTTGTACGTGATGGCCGATCCGGGCGACGCGGTGATCATCTTCAAACCGTACTGGCCCGCGTACGTGGCCACCAGCGAGCTGCTGGGCCTGGAGCCGATACTGGTCGATCTGCCCGCACAGATCACCACCGAACTGCTCGACAGCCTGCCGCCAGCCAAAGTCATGATCCTCAACAATCCGCATAACCCCACCGGCGCGCTGCTGTCGGCCACGGAGCTCGACTGCATCGCCGCCTGGCTGGGTAAAGCCGGCACCCGCGCCATCGTTGATGAGAGCTACGAAAAGCTGGTGTTCGACGGCGTTCACCACAGCCTGGCCGCGCGGCCCGACTGGCGCGCGCTGGGCGTGGTCACGCTGTTCTCGGCCTCGCAAAGCTACGCCATGATGGGCTGGCGCGCCGGCTTCGCGGTGGCGCCGGCGCCGCTGGTGGCGGCCATGGAAACCGTGCAGGGACCGATCACCGCCGCCGCTCCGATGCTGATCCAGCTGGCATTGGCCGCCGCCTTCGAATCCGACGACTCCCCCGAATCCACCGCCATGCTGGACGACTACCGCGCCCGCCGCGACCTGGTGCTGGACCTGACCGCCAACCTGGCGTGGCTGACGGTGCGCGCCCCCGCCTCGGGGCCCTACCTGTGGTTGGACGTGTCGGCACTGGGGCTCGACACCGTAGCCGCTGCCGAACAACTGCTGACCGAATACGCAGTGGCGGTGATGCCCGGCGACGCACTGGGCGTGCCCGGCCACCTGCGCATCGGCTATATCTCCGACGACGTTGCCACCCTGCGGCGCGGCGTGCAGGCCATCATCGCGTTCGGCAACCAGCGCCACGGCAGCCTTTGAACCATGGCCTTTCTGCTCTTTAGCCTCAACAGCCTGCGCGGACGGCTGATGCTGCTGGTGGCGCTGGCGATCGCGCCGATCGCCGTGATGACCATCATCAGCGGCATCCGCGAGCATGATCATGCGATCAGCGTGGCCGAGGAAAACCTGCAACGCCTGACCAACCTGGCCGCCGCCAACGAAGCGCAGTCGATCGCCAGCGCGCGCCAGATCCTGCGCGACCTGGCCAGCGTGCCCGACCTGATGAACGACCAGGCCCGCTGCATCAACCTGCTCGACAGCATTCAGCGCCAGAATGGCGACTACGCCAACTTCGGCGTGATCCAGCTGAACGGCGACGTCACCTGCAGCGCCATCCCGTCGTCGGGACCGGTCAACCTGCGCGACCGCTCGCATTTCCGCCGCGCGGTCCACCTCAAGCGTTTTGTCGCCGGCGGCTACATCTTCGGGCGCGTGATCCAGAAGCACACGGTCAACCTCACCTATCCGATCCTCGACGATGACGAGCAGGTTCGCGGCGTGGTGTTTGCCGCGCTGGACCTGACCAAGCTCGATCGCTTCGTGGCCGACATCCAGCTGCCACCGGGCTCGGTGCTGATGACGGCCGACTCGGAGGGCAAGATCATCGCCCGCAAACCGAACCCGGAAGAATGGTTCGGCAAGCCGGTATGGCCCGAGATGCGCGCCGCCATGGCCGGTGAACCGGGCAAGCCGGTGCGGCTCACGGGACCGGACGGCGTGGAGCGGCTGCACCGCTTCGCCCGCGTGGGCAACAACGGTCTCACCGACTACACCGTCACCATCGGCATCCCCGTCGATGACATCACCGCCGTGGCGCGCCGCGACCAGGTCATGGATCTGCTGGCCCTGGGCGTGACGCTGGTGCTGGCCATGCTGGCGGCGTGGTTCGTCGGCGACGTGCTGGTGCTGCGGCGGGTGAAAATGCTGGCCACCACGACCAACAGCATCGCTTCCGGATCATTGAGCGCCCGCAGCGGCATCACTTACGGCAAGGAGGAAATCAGCGAACTGGCGCGCGCCCTCGACGCCATGGCCGCTGCCTTGCAGGAAAAGGAACGCCAGCACCTGAAGGCGGAAGCGCAGTTGCGCCTGGCCGACCAGCGCAAGGACGAATTCCTGGCCATGCTGGCGCACGAGCTGCGCAATCCGCTGGCGCCGATCAGCGCCGGCGCCCAGCTGCTGCGCAGCGGCAACGCCTCGCCGGCCGCAGTGGACCGCACTGCCGACATCATCGTGCGGCAGGTGCACCACATGACGCGCCTGATCGACGACCTGCTCGATGTCTCGCGCGTGACGCGCGGCCTGGTGACGATCACCCGCGCGCCGCTGCGCGTGGCCGACATCGTGGCCGACGCCGTCGAGCAGGCCGAACCCATGATGCGCGCGCGCCAGCACCGCTTTGAACTGGTCATGCCCGAGCAGCCGTTGCAGGTGGTGGGCGACCACAAGCGCCTGGTGCAGGTGCTGGTCAATGTACTCAACAACGCCGCCAAGTACACGCCGAGCGGCGGCGCAATCACGCTGAGGGTGCTGGCCATCGACGGCAACGTCCGCCTCGAGGTGAGCGACAACGGTATCGGCATGTCGCCCGAACTGCGCGGCCGCGTGTTCGAGCTGTTCGCCCAGGCCGACCGCACCTCCGACCGCTCGCAGGGCGGCCTGGGGCTGGGACTGGCGCTGGTCAAGATGCTGGTGGAGCTGCACGGCGGCACGGTGACGGTGGACAGCGGCGGCGAACGCCAGGGCAGCACCTTCGCCATCGTGCTGCCGGCTACCGAAGCAGACGTGGTGCCGGCGCCGACAAAACCGGACAACGTCACCGGCAGGCAACTGCGCGTGCTGGTGGTGGACGACAACGTGGACGCCGCCCAAACGCTGCAACTGCTGCTCGAAGCGGCCGGCCACGAAGTGGTGGTGGCGCACACCGCGCACGGCGGGCTGGAAGCGGCGCAGCGGCTCGGACCCCAGCTATGCCTGCTCGACATCGGCCTGCCCGACCTGAACGGCAACGACCTGGCACGCGGCCTGCGCATGCTCCCGGCCAGCAAACACGCCACGCTGGTGGCGGTATCGGGCTATGGCCGGCGCGAGGACCGCGAGATGTCCAAAGCGGCCGGCTTCGACCACTATTTTGTCAAGCCGCTCGACCATGACGCACTGCTGGCGGTGATCGCCCGCCTGTAATTCAGGACGATGCCGTGCAGGCCATGCTGGTCAGCACCTGCGCGGCCAACGCGCGGCCGCTGAGCCATGCATCTTCCACGCGGCCACCGGCAAGCCAGTCACCGCACATGCCCACCCGCACCGCCGGCAGCCACACGGCCTCGCGGTGCAGGCCAGGCTCGCTGTCCGCGCTGTCCTGGTCCGGCTGTTCACGGTGTGGAGCGCCGGCCCTGGCGTAGCGCCAGCGGTGCGCGGTAACCGCGTCCGGCGGTGGTGCGCCCAGTTCGGCGAAGGCCGCCAGCAGCGCGGCGCACACCGTCTCGTCATCGTCTTCGAGGTGGGCGGCACTCCACTCGGCACTCGCTTGCAGCACCCACGCTTCGCTGCCCTGCCGGCCCGGCTTCGAACCATCGCGGGCAATCCAGGCCAGCGGTCCGTGATTGATGAAAGCGGCATCGTAGCCGGGCGCAAATCGGATGCCTGGCGTACGGTAGCGCAGCATCAGGGTCCAGCAGGGCAGCATGTCCACTGCCGTCTGCCATGAAGTGAGCGGCAAGAGCGGCGCGAGCAGCACCGTGGCCTGCGGCCCGGGTACGGCCAGCACTACTGCGTCGAAACGCTCTTCGTGCACGCCGTGCTCCTTCGACTGCAGGCGCCAGCCGGCGCGGTCGTGCTGCATATCGACGATGGTATGGCCACTGTGCACGCGCAGGTTCGACGCCAGCCAGCCGGCCGGCGCGCTCATGCGCGGAATGCCGACGAAACGCGCCACGCTGTCCGGCGCCTTTCTCACGCAAGCGCCTGCCGCGGTCAGCTCCACCAGCCGGGGCTCCCACAGGCCGGCCACGCCGGCCGCTTCCCAGCGCGCCACTTCGTCGCGGAAGCGGTTATCGCGCACCGTGAAATATTGGGCGCCGTGGTCGCACTGCCAGTCGTCGCCGCGCCGCGTGCTCATGCGTCCACCGGGGCCGCGCGCCTTCTCGAACACGGTTGTGCGGCAGCCCGCATCCTGCAAATGGCGCGCACAGGACAGCCCGGCCAGGCCGCCACCGATGACTGCAATATTGGGTCTTGTAACGATCATTTTAAAACTTTCCTGATTACCTGTTCCACCGATGTCCCAGTATACTGGCGAAGATACGTTCAATAGCGCTGCGAAAGAACTAAAAAGCGGTTCATGACCGGGACAATGTGGCTCACAGGCATGAAACTGTTAAAATGCGGCCATCAACCGACAGGAACCAACGTGACAGACTCCGACGACAATTCGCGCAGCACCGGCGCCGGCTACCGCAGCGGCGTGGCCGCGCGCCTGGCCGGCCTGCCGGTAGAGACCCTGCGCGTGTGGGAGCGGCGCTACGGCGTATCGGATGCCGGCCGTTCGCCGCGCGGCCAGCGCCTGTACTCGTCCGAGCAGGTACGCCGCCTCGGCCTGCTCAAGCGTGCGGTGGACCAGGGACACGCGATTTCCACCGTGGCCCGCCTCGACCTCGACGAACTGCTAGCCCTGGCCGGCGTGGCGCCGCCGGTGGAAAACGAACCGCGCCTGCTGCGCCTGGCGATTGCCGGCGGCGCCCTCACCCGCCAGCTGGCGGCGGCGCGCACCGCCCCCGTGCTCGACATCGTGGCCAGTTGCCAGTACCTGGAACAGGCGCCGCAGTCGCTGGCCGGCGTGACGGCCGACCTGCTGCTGATCGAAGCGTCCGAGATGAACGCCGATGCACTGCCGGCGGTGATGGCCACGCGCGCCGCGCTGAACGTCCGCGCGGTGGTGGTGCTCTACCGTTTCTGCGACAGCGCCACCGTGCGCCGCCTGCGCGAGCAGGACTGCCTGGTGGCGCGGGCGCCTTCCGACGCCGCCGAAGTGGCGCTGCTGTGCGCCACTGCGTTTGCCGGCGGCGGCCGCCCGCCGGCGCCACCGGCCACGGCGGTCGCGCCGCGCCGGCTCGACGACCAGCAACTGGCGGAACTGGCCGCCATGTCCACCAGCATCGATTGCGAATGTCCGCGCCACCTGGCGGATATACTGCTGATGTTGACCAGCTTCGAGCGGTACAGCGCCCAGTGCGTGAGCCGCAATGCCGCCGACGCCACGCTGCACCAGGACCTGGCGCGCAGCGCCGGCCATGCGCGCATGCTGATGGAACAGGCGCTGGAGCGGCTGGCCTATGCCGAAGGCCTGCCGCTGCCGCCGCAGTAGCAACTCTCTTTTTTGATTGGATTTTCGCATGACCACCGAGCCGCAACCGGCATACCTGCCTGTCACCACCACCGCCTCCGAACGCATCCGCGCACGGCTGGTGGCCAGCAACACGCGCTTCCACGCCAACGACAATATCGCCGCCTATATTGAACCGGGCGAGCTCGATCAGTTGCTCGACGAAGTGAGCGGCCATATGCAAAAGGTGCTCGAGAGCCTGGTGATCGACACCGTGAGCGACCACAATACGCAGGACACCGCGCGCCGCGTGGCCAAGATGTACATGACCGAGGTGTTCGGCGGGCGCTATGTCGAGATGCCGCCGGTCACCGAATTTCCCAACGCCGCCAACCTCAACGAGTTGATGATCATCGGGCCGATCACCGTGCGCAGCGCGTGCTCGCACCACCTGTGCCCCGTGATTGGCAAGGTGTGGATCGGCGTCATGCCCAACCAGCATTCGAACCTGATCGGCCTGTCGAAGTACGCGCGCCTGGCCAGCTGGATCATGAGCCGCCCGCAAATCCAGGAGGAAGCCGTGGTGCAATTGGCCGACCTGCTGCAGGAAAAAATGCAGCCGGACGGCCTGGCCGTGATCATGGAAGCCGACCATTTTTGCATGCAGTGGCGCGGTGTCAAGGACATGGACGCGCGTATGATCAACAGTGTGATGCACGGCTCGTTCCTCAAGGACCCGGCGCTGCGCCGCGAGTTCCTTTCGCTCATCAAACGCTAATCAAACGTCAATCTCCGGGAGATACCAGCATGCTTGTCCGCCTTCTGTACGCCAGCCACGCCGCCAGGGATACGCCCGTGGGCGGCATCACCGCCATCATGCAGCAGTCGCACAACTACAACCCCAAGCATGGCATCACCGGGGTGCTGTGCCACAGCGACCGCCTGTACCTGCAAGTGATCGAAGGGGGGCGCGAGCAGGTCAACGCGCTGTACGCAAAGATCCTGCGCGACCCGCGCCACACCGACGCCATCCTGCTGCACTACGAGGAAATCTGTGAACGCCGCTATTCCGGCTGGACCATGGGCCAGGTCAACCTGAACAAGCTCAATCCCGGCACCCTGCTGCGCTACTCGGCGCTGCCCGAGTTCAATCCGCACGCGCTGTCGGGCAAAAGCTCATTGGCGCTGATCGACGAGCTGATGGCCGCCGCCTCGATCCTGGGCCGCGCGTAATCCGGTGAGCGCCGCCTCGCTCAAGCTGGTGCTGGGCGACCAGCTCAACTGCCAGCACAGCTGGTTCCGGGCGCCGGACCCTGGCGTGGTGTTCGTGCTGATGGAGGTGCGGCAGGAAACCGACTACGTGCTGCACCACGCCCAGAAAATCATCGCCATCTTTGCCGCCATGCGCGACTTCGCCCGGCGCCTGCGCGCCGCCGGCCACCGGGTGCACTACCTCACCATCGACGATCGCGACAACCTGCAATCGCTGCCGGCCAACCTGGACCGGCTGCTGGCCTTGTATGGCGCCAGCGACTTCGCCTGGCAGGCGCCCGACGAGTACCGGCTCGACCGGCAACTGACCGCGTATGCAGACGGTTTGACCATTGCGTCCGCGATGGCCGACACAGAACATTTTTACACCGCGCGCCACGAGGCGGCGGCGCTGTTCGACGGCCGCATCAGCTGGGTGATGGAACACTTTTATCGCCACATGCGGCTGCGCCACAAGGTGCTGGTCTCGGACACCGGCAAACCGGCGGGCGGCCAATGGAACTTCGACCACGACAACCGCGAGGCGTGGAAAGGCGTCCCGTGGGAGCCGGCCGACCTGCGCGAGTCGCACGACCACAGCGCGCTATGGGCGACCATCGAGGCCTCCGGCGCGCAAAGCTTCGGCGCGCCCAATGCGGCCGACCTGCGCTGGCCGCTCAACCGCGACGAAGCGCTGGCGCAACTGGAGCGTTTCGTCAAACACGCCCTGCCGCACTTCGGCCAGTACCAGGACGCGATGAGTTTCAAGGCCTGGCGCCTGTTCCACTCGCTGCTGTCGTTCGCGATGAACGTAAAAATGATCGCTCCGCACGAGGTGGTGGACCGCGTGCTGCAGGCGCTGGCCGATGGCGCCGCGCCGCTGGCGGCGGTGGAAGGCTATGTGCGGCAAATCCTGGGCTGGCGCGAATACGTGCGCGGCGTGTACTGGCACCGCATGCCCGGTTACGACCAGTTGAACACCTTCGGCCACGAGGAACCGCTGCCGCACTGGTTCTGGTCCGGCGACACGCGCATGCGCTGCCTGGCAACCGCCATCGGCCAGTCGCTCGAACACGCGCACGCGCACCACATCAACCGCCTGATGGTGATCGGGAATTTTTCGCTATTGGCCGGCCTGTCGCCGCAGGCGCTGCACGGCTGGTACCTGGGCGTGTACATCGACGCCTTCGAATGGGTGGAACTGCCCAACACCCTGGGCATGAGCCAGTTCGCCGATGGCGGCCTGCTGGCGACAAAACCGTACGTGTCGAGCGCCGCGTATATCGACAAGATGAGCGATTACTGCAAGGGGTGCCATTACGACAAAAAGGCGCGCACCGGCGAGCGCGCCTGCCCGTACAACGCGCTGTACTGGGATTTTTTCGATCGCAACCGGGATCGGTTGGCCGGCAACCACCGGCTGGGGATGGTCTATCAGCAGCTCAAGCGCATGGACGGGCCGGTACTCGATGGCGTGCGTGAACAGGCGGCGCGCACGCGCGCCAGCCTGGCCGACCTGTAAATCAGGTACGGCGCGCCGTCAGCCACTGTGCCGGCCTCAACGCCCCCGAGGCGACGCGGATCTCGCCGATATTGCCGAAGAAACCATCGGCCCGTTCGCCATCCCACGAACCGCCGCCCACTACCCACGGCGACGCCGCCGACAGCGTCGCCAAACCAACGACGTTGCTGCTGTTGCGCAGTACCGGTGCGCCTTCCACGTACATCACCGTGTCGTGCGTGACCGGGTCGTTGACGATGGCGATGTGCACCCAGGTGCCGGCAATGATCTCGCCCGACCAGCTGGCGAGGCCGCCGCGCGTGCCCGTCACGTCAGGCACCACTTCCCACTGCACTTCGCGCAGGCTCGAAATCGCAAACAGCAGCGGTGGCGATTCGGCGTCGCCGCCGTTGAAGCCGGCCAGGTTGCCGCGTACGCCGTCGCGCGTCATGATGTTCATCCATGCGTGTTTCGAGTTGACCCAGGCCGGGTTGATCTTGATGAAGGCTTCGATCGTGTAACCGGTGGTGGCAAAGGTCTGGGCGTTGATCGCGGCCGAAGTGTCGGTGACGAAATAGCTCAGGCGCGGCACATTCTTGTCGGTGTTGAGGAAGCTGACCGATCCCGGGGCCGACGACAGGCGGTGGCGGTCGGCGCTCCACACGATGTCGCCTGCTTCCGCATTTTTCACGCCGCCGCGATTGAGGGCGTCGCGCACCAGCGGGTTGGCGCCGGTGACGTCCGCAATGCGCGTGCCCGGCGCCACGACCGCGCCGTCGGCGCCGCCGAAGAAGCGCCAGTGCGCCACGGTCGATGCCACTTTTGGATAGTCGTCGGCGTCCTTGGGCGCGACCGGCGTGACCACCGCCGGTTCCGTGTAACCCTTCAATACCAATGCCTTGGCCTGGTCCACCAGCGACGACGCCACCGAGGCCTGGCCCGTGCCGAAGGTGGGGTTGAAGCGCGCGAAGCGCTTGGCAAAGTCGATCGTGATGGTGAAGACTTCGTTGGTTTCGGTGAGCACCGCGCGATCGAAGGCGTTGAGTGTGTCGGCCGGTTTCATCGGCACCCACGGCGAGAACGACAGCACCTTGATCTGCTTGTTGGTCAGGTCGAACTCGTACAGGCGCATCAAGCCGTTGCCGCCCTGGTAGGCCATCTGGTAATCGACCACCATTTCCTCGACCGGGTTGCCGAAGTTGTTGGTCTTGGTCAGGCGCGCGGCGCCGTGGTGGTGGCCGTTGAGGGTCATGAAGATCTGGTCATTATCGCGGATCAGCTTTTCCCACAACATCTTGCCGTACTCGGTTTCCAGCGGGCTGACGGCGTCCGGCGCGATGTTGAGCAGCTGGTGATTGACCAGGATGGCCGGCAGCGTGGGGTTGTCGGCCAGGACCTTGCGCGCCCAGGCGATGCCGGCGTCCGAGATGCGCCACGACAGCGACAGCACCAGGAAGCGCTGGTCCTGCGCGGTGAAAATATGGTACTCGTGGAAACCACTGGCATCGCGCCCGCCGAAGGTGGCCTGGCGCTGGGCGCGGCGCGTGCCGAACCATTGCAGGTAAGGCTCGTTGGCCAGCACCCGCTGCGCGTCGGTGCCTCGCGACTGGTCACCAGTGTAATCGAGGTCGTTGAGCACATCGTGGTTGCCGGCCAGGATGGAGTACGGCAGCTTGGCCACTTCCAGCACCTGCATGGCGCTGTCGGCTACCTTCCACTGCTCCGGCTTGCCCACCTGGTCCACCACGTCGCCGAGGTGGATCAAAAACGGAATGTTAAGCGCCTGGGCGTTGCGCGCGACCCAGTTGGTTTGAGCGGCAAACGGCTCGTTGCCGTAGTGGCGCTGGTACTGGTTGCTCTCGCCCGAGGTGGCGTAGCGCGAATAGAACTGGGTGTCGGGCAGCACGGCCAGCGCGAAGCTCGATATCTTTGCTGCGGGAGCCGGGGCCGGCGTCGGCGTGGGGGCGGCGCTCACCGGATCGCTGCCGCCGCCGCAACCGGCCAGCAGGCCGCCGACTGACAGGGTCGAGGCGGAAGCGAGCCCCATTTTCAGCAGCGCGCGGCGGCTGGCCTGGGGCTCGCTGGCTGGTTCGGTGGTGGTGTCGTACTTGGCGTGGTTATGCATGACCGGCTCTGGAAAGGTTGGAATGCCAACAATTCTAGAGCCGTGGTGTTACACGCCCATGACAAACTTACTAAACAAAAGTCACCCTTTGGAACCCGCGCGCCAGCGCAGCTTGAAGCCGTACTTGTTGCCGATCACCTCGTGGCCGCTGATCTTGCCTTCACCGGACACATAGTCCACCAGCTTGGTCACCTGCAGCTTGCCGCCCTGGTTTTCGATCATGGCGATCGCGCACATCGGCTGGTTGCCGCCGTGGTCGAGGCGCACTTCCACCGGCGGCTGGTTCGGCACTTCGATCAGCACTACGCCATCGGTGGCGGCCCAATTCGGCACACCCTCGTAGATGAAGCTGAAAATCAGCACGCGGCCGATTTCGTCGAAGCGGTCGCCGTTGATGTAGATGTTTTCGCCGTCGCTGACCGCGCCGCTGCGGTCGTCGCCGGCCAGGTGGATGTACGGCGGACGGTCGAACGCGCCCCAGCTCTCGCCCAGCGCCTGGACGCCGCCCGGCGTACCGTCGCGCAGCTCGAACAGGCAGGCCAAATCGAGGTCGATGCCCTTGGGCTGGCCGCCGCCGGTCAGCTTGGCGAAGAAGCCGGTCTTGGCCGGCTGCTCCTGCGGGCGCTGGTTCCAGTTCAGGTTGACGCGGATCTTGCCAAAGCCGCGCCCGGCGCCCTTCTCGAGCGAGATCTTGTCGCCGCGCTTTTCCAGCGTGATTTTCGAGAGCGAGATTTTTGGCGCGGGCGCTGGGGCAGGCGCCGGTGTCGGCGCAAACGCTGGCGCCGGTGCGGGCGCAGGCGCCGGTGCAGCAGCAGACGATGCCACCTCGGTGCCGCCAAAGTGCGCCAGCAGCGCTGCCATGCCGCCGTTGAATCCCTGGCCGACGGCGCCGAAGCGCCAGGCGCCTTCGCGGCGATACACCTCGGCCAGGATCACGGCCTTTTCGTCGGCGAAGTCCGCGCCGCTCAACGGGAAAGTGGCGGCGCCGCCGATGGCGATGCTGCCGGGAGCAATCGCCCGCATGGTGCCGCCGCCATCGAGCGCGCCGGTAAACACCAGGCGCTCGATCGAGGCCGGCAAGGCGTCGAGATTGAGCTGGAATGTGGCGGCGCCCGCCGACAGGGTCAGGCGCACCGCGCCTTCGGGGCTGGCCAGTTGGTTGTAGAAGACCATGTAGCGGTCATCCGACAGCTTGCCTTGCGCGTCGAGCCCGAAGCACGACAGGTCGATGGTGGCGCCCGGCGCCTGCAGCGCCACGTTCACCGCCACGTTGCTGCCGCAACCGAGGTCCGCCAGCTTGCCTTTTTGACCGCGTCCGAAAGTAATCATGTGCACACTACCCTTATTCAAGTGATCGTGTGCGACATGCTAACCGATAAGCGGCTGCCTGAGCGCCGCGTCACGATGTCTTACAGCTTGCCGCGCACGGTGCCGCCATCGGCCGTGATCGAGCCTTTGCCGCCATTGGCGCCCACGCGTACCAGCACGCTGGCGATGCCGCCTTCGGTGGTCACCGTGGCAGGGCCGACGATTTCGTAGGCGCCGCCGGCAGTAAACTTCACCGACTGGCCGCTGTCGGCCACCAGGTTGCCCTTGGCATCGACCGTCTTGGCGCGGATGAATACCAGGTCGCCGGCCGTCGATTTCACACCGAGGTCGTCCACGGAGACGTCCAGTTTGGCTGCCTCGCTGGCCGTGCGCACCACGTGTTCGGCAACCTTCTTGCCGCCCAGCCAGGCAACCGCCTTCAGCTCACCGGCAGCGTACTGGCCGGCGTTGAATTCCAGCGGCGGATGCTTGAGGTTCGGATGCAGCTTGGTCGGCGCGCTCTTCACGCGGCCCAGGCTTTTACCGTTCAGGAAAAGCTCCACTTCGTCGGCATTCGAGAACACGCGCACCTGTGGCGAAGAGTCCTTGTTCCAGTGGCTGGCGATGAACACCATCGGACCGCCACCCCACTTGCTCGACTCGAGCGCGCTGCGCTGCGAGCGGAAGAATTCGTTCGAGAATTTCGGCAGGCGGTCGATGGTCATGATGCCGGACGACTCCAGGTCCGGTGCGTAGCCGCGGCCATAGTCGAACATCACCCAGTAGCCATCGGCGACGGCGCCGGTATTGAAGTTGTCGTCGTGCGATTCGGCCAGGTTTTTCGCTTGCTGCAGCAGGCGGGTTTCGCCGTCGGCCAGCAACTGGCGGCTGCTGCGGTCGGCCGCTTTCAGGTCGCCCCAGGCGGTCTGGTTGAAGCCCGCGTTCATCGCATAGTATTCCCAGTCGCCGTATTCAGAAACGATCAGCGCCTTGTCGGGCAACGGCCGCTTGTCTTCCAGGCGGTGCTGGCGTGCTTGCAAATATACGTCGTAGGTTTGCGGCACCCAGCCGGCCGAATAGGCCTGGCCGCCGGGGAACTCGGTGTGCACGGTCTTGTGCAGTTTTTCGACCAGTGCGTCCGGCATTTGCGTTTCGTTGAGCGAACATTCCCAGGCCAGCACGCTGGCGTGGTTGCGGTCGCGGCGCACCATGTCGGTACAGGTTTTCACGACCTGGGTGGTAAACGCTGGATCGGGATTGAAGTACTGCCAGCCAGGGATGCCCGGCACCACCATGATGCCCAGTTCATCGGCGGCAGCCATGAAGGCCGGCGAATGCGGGTAGTGCGACAAGCGGATGTAGTCGAAACCGGCGCGCTTGATCAAGAGCGCATCGCGGTATTCCGCCTGCGGCGACAGCGCATAGCCCACGTATGGATATTCCTGGTGGCGATTGACGCCGCGCAGCACGGTCTGCTCGCCGTTGATCAAGAGCTTGCCCTTGCCCATCTCGATGCTGCGGATGCCGATGCGGGTTTTCACCAGGTCCGATCGGCCCTTGCTGGCGACCGTGGTTTCCAGCGCATACAGGTTCGGCGCCTTCGGCGACCACAGTTGCGGACGATCGACCTTGAGGTCGCGCGTGACATGGCGGCACTCGCCGGCCGCCAGGCTGACGTTATCAAAGCCATCGGCCACGCGGGTGTTCTTGCTGAGCAGGCGGTGGCGCAGTTCGGCGGTGCGCGGCTCGGCAGCGGTGTTGCACACTTCCGCCTTCACGCGCACGGTGGCCGACGTCTTGTCGATCTGCGGGTAGGTGACAAAAATGCCGCCGCCCGCTTCGGTGTTGGACAGCATCTCGTCGCTGATATGGACAGCAGGCTTGATGGTGAGCGTGACGTCGCGGTAGATGCCGCCGTACTGGATGTAGTCGAGGTCTTTCAGCGGCTTGGGACCGGTGATGGCATTGTCTTCGTTATTGATGCGCACCACCAGCTCGTTGCCGCCGCCCGCTTTCAGGTGCGGCGTTACGTCGTACGAGAACGGCAGGTAGCCGCCCAGGTGCTGGCCCAGGTGTTTGCCATTGACCCAGACATCGGCCACGTTCATCGCGCCCTCGAAGCGCAAGATCGCCTGCTCGCCGGGCGCCACCTTGGCATCGAAACTCTTTTTGTAGAATGCCGTGCCCTGCCAGGAATTGACCGGCACCTTGGCTTCCAGGCGCGCCGTGTGCGGCAGGTTGACGCGGCTCCAGCCATTGGCCGGCACCTTGTCCACGGTGGCGGCAACCTTGGCGTCGTCGCGGTAAAAGTCCCAGGACTGATTGAGGCTGGTGGCACCAATAGTGGCTGCGCTGCTTGATGCTGATACCGCCAGCGCCAGCAAACCGATGGTCGGAAACTGCTTCGTAAGCCTCAAAATAAAACTGGTCATAGTGCCTGGAACTCCCCAAAATAAACCGGATGAACAACGCTCGGATTCACCAGGCCGCACGCGGTTGGCGCGGGGCCCAGTTATCACGGCGCAGTATATCCAGTATTGATTTGAGGCGCAGCCGAAACGGGCGCCGTATACAAATTATTCATGGGTGGAGAGAACTTTGATATACGGGTTGGCGCCAGCAAGGCACCTGACGCCCCACCGCAAGTCCAGCCGCTGCTGCACCTGGCAGCACACTAGGGTTTCGGATCGAGAATCACGTACTGGCTGTTGCCGTCGGGGCGCAGCGGGGCGCTGCGTACCGGGCGGCTGCGTACGTCTGCCGGACACTTTTGCAGCGCCTTGGCTTTCGCTTCGTCCGGGGAACTGGACAACAACAGCATGCCCGGCGCTGGCAGTTGCATGCCGAAGAAATTCTTGCCCGTCGTAGTCGTCACCTTCAGGGTGCCGATATCCACCACCTCGCCTTCGGCCAGCGCAAACGGCACATCGAAGAACGATTCCTTGGGCAACGAGTAGCGCATCCCGCCATTGGCCGAATTGTAGAAATCGTAGGTGAACACGCGGTACTCAGCCGCCGGCAGTGCAACGCAAAAATGGATGCCCCGCTCGCGGCGCTCCATGTTGTTGATGTCGAGCGGATCGTCGGCAGCAAACATGCGGCCGGCGGACAGCTGGAACATATACAGCGCGTTATCTTTCTTGCGGTCGCTGTAATAAGTCGTGATGGAATTGAATTTCTGCTGGCAGACATCCTTGTCCCGCTCGCAGCCGACCTTGTAAGTGCCGATGATGTAGGCGCGTTTGGCTTCGGGGATCGCAGCGATACGTTGGGCTTGCTGCTCGGCCAAGCTGCTACATCCGGCGAGCAGTACAACGCCGGCAAAGGCCGGCGCAAACAGATACTTTTGCATCAATGATAGTTCCAGGTTGGTGTGCGCCGACGGACCTCCCGCCGGTCCCCCTATCGTAGCGCACCACCTGCCATTTATGCAACTAAGCCCGCATCACCTTTTCCGGCGTCATCGGCGTACTGCGCACGCGCTGCCCGGTGGCGTGATAAATCGCATTGCACACAGCAGCGGACACGCCTACCTGGCCGATCTCCCCCACGCCCTTGGCGCCAATGCGGCTCACGATCCGGTCGTCCTCTTTCACGAAAATCACGTCAATATCGTGAATGTCCGCGTTGACCGACACGTGGTACTCGGACAGGTTGTGGTTCATGAAGCGGCCCAGCCGGTGGTCGCACTGGGTCTCTTCGTGCAGCGCCTGGCCGATGCCCCACACCACGCCGCCGATGATCTGGCTGCGCGCGGTCTTGGCGTTGATGATGCGCCCCGCCGCCACCGCGCTGACCACGCGCGTCACGCGCACGGTGCCGAATTCGGGATCGACGCGCACTTCGACAAACACCGCCGAGTGGGTGGCGCGCTGGAACTTCATCTGCTTGAGCATATTGGGCAGCATCAGGTATTTTTCCTCGAGCGGCTGTTCGATGCCGGCCAGGATCTGCGTGAGCGGTACGCTGGTGCCGGGAATGTTGCGCAGCCTGATCACGCCATCGACAAACTCCACGTCGGCCAGGCGCGCGGTGGCCAGCGGCGAACCGGGCATGTCCTTCGCGCGCTTGAACACGGTCTTCTGGAGTTTTTCGCATACGCCGGCCACCGCCGAACCGACGGTGGCCACGTGGGACGAACCGCCCTCGATGGGCGCCACCGGCAAGGTGGAGTCACCGAGCTGGAAGCGCACTTTTTCCAGCGGCAGGCCCATGGCCTCGGCAGCGATGATGGACATGGCGGTATAGGTGCCGGTACCGATGTCGGAAGCGGCGCTGCTCACCACCAGGCTGCCGTCCGCGTGCAGCACGGCGCTGGCGCGGGCGAACATCTGCATCGCGTCCCACATGCCGGTGGCCATGCCCCAGCCGATCAGTTCGCGGCCTTCGCGCATGGTGCCGGGTTCGAGCGGGCGGTTTTCCCAGCCGAAGCGCTGCGCACCTTGCAGGTAGCACTCGCGCAGCTCCTTGGTGGAATATGGCAGGCCGTGGGTGGGGTCGATCTCGGCATAGTTTTTCAGGCGCAGCGCCAGCGGATCCATGTTCAGTGCATACGACAGTTCGTCCATCGCCACTTCGAGCGCATGCACGCCGTGGGCAGCGCCCGGGGCGCGCATGTCCATCGGGCTGGCGTGGTCGAGATCGACGATCTTGTAGCCGAGGCGGATATGCTCGCACGCGTATAGCTCGCCCGACCAGTTGACCACCACTTCCACATAGTCTTCGTAGCGCGAGGTTTCGGCCACCGCTTCGTGCACGATCGACGTCAGGGTGCCATCGGCGTCGGCCGACAGTTTTAATCGCTGCTGGGTTTCCGGACGGTGGCCGAAAGTGAACATCTGCTGGCGCGTGAGCACCACGCGCACCGAGCGCTCGAGCTTGAGCGAAGCCATCACGGCCAGCGGCAACTGGTACTGCGGCCGCAGCCCGGAGCCGAAGGCGCCGCCCACGTACGGGTTGCGCACGGTGACCTTGTCTTTCGAGAGGCCGAATACGTGCGAAACGTACCAGCGGCTGTTCTGCGAGCTTTGCGTCTTGTCGTAAATGGTGAGGTGGCCGTCCGCGCCGTGGATCACTGTGGTGGCGAACATCTCGAGCGGATTGTGGTGTTCCACGCCGCTGTAGTACGACGCCTCGATTTTCACGGCCGCCTTGTCCCACACTTCGTCGGGATGGCCCTTGACGTCGGGCGGCGGCGTGTAGCCAGCCTTCAGGCGACTCGGCTTGTGGGCACGGCCCTGGTGTTCGAGCAGGTAGGTTTCGTGCGGTTGCACATCGTACTCGACGCGCACCAGTGCTGCCGCGTGGCGGGCCGCCTCGAACGTTTCGGCCACCACCAGCGCCACCGGCTGGCCGCTGTAATGCACCTCGTTGTCGTACAGGGGCCGGTACGGCGAGCCGCCCGGCGCCGTCATGTCCTTGTAAAAAATGTCGAACGAGCGGATCTTGGGACGGTTGTGGTGCCAGATCACGTCCACCACGCCGGGTACTGCCAGCGCGGCATCGGTGTCGATGGCCTTGATATGGCCCCTGGCGATGGCGCCGCTAACCACCACGCCGTACAGCAGGCCATCTTCGGTGGCGTCGGGCACGTATTCGGCGGCATAGCGCGCCTGTCCGGTTACCTTGTCGCGGCCGTCCACGCGCGAGACGGCGTCGCCGATTTGGACCTGGCCGGTGCCGGGGTCCGCGCTCGGGGTGCGCAATGCGTGGATCAATTCGGTCACAGTGATGCCTCGTCGTCGGTCAGTTCTTCGGTGTTGTCATGGGTGCCCTCGACTGCTTGCGTGAGGGCGCGGATCACGGCGCGGCGCGCCATGGTGAGCTTGAAGTTGTTCTGGCCCTGCCCCTGGGCGCCGGCCAGCAGCAGGTCGGCCGCTTCGGCAAACGCTGCTTCATCGACCTGGCGGCCGATCAGCACCGCTTCGGCGGCCGACACGCGCCACGGCTTGTGGGCCACGCTGCCCAGCGCAATGCGGGCGTCCCGCACCATGCCGTCCTCGCCCATGTCGAGCATCACGGCCACCGAGACCAGCGCAAACGCGTACGACGCCCGGTCGCGGAACTTCAAATAGGCCGAATGACGGGCAAACTGCGCGGCTGGCGGCAGGTCGATATAGGTAATCAGGTCGCCGGCAGCGAGCACCGTGTCGCGCTCGGGCTGTTCGCCGGGCAGGCGGTGGAAGTCGGCAAAGTCGATGCGCCGTTCGCCGGCGTTCGAGCTTACGCCGACCACGGCGCCCAAGGCAGCGAGCGCCACGCACATGTCGGACGGATGCGTGGCGATGCAATGTTCGCTGGCGCCCAGGATCGCGTGCTGGCGCGTGAGGCCGCCGATGGCCGAGCAACCGGTACCCGGCGCGCGCTTGTTGCACGGCGTGGTCGTGTCGTAGAAATAGTGGCAGCGCGTGCGCTGCAGCAGGTTGCCGCCGTTGCTGGCCATGTTGCGGATCTGCGGCGAGGCGCCGGCCAGGATCGCAGCCGTCAGCACCGGGTACTGTGCGCGCACCAGCGGGTGATACGCGGTATCGGCATTGCGGGCGATGGCGCCCAGGCGCAGGCCGCCGTCGGGCGTGGGCGTGATCTGGTCCAGCGGCAGCGCATTGATGTCGACCAGCTGCTGCGGTCCCATCACGCGCTCCTTCATCAGGTCGAGCAGGTTGGTGCCGCCGGCGATAACCTTGGAGGGGCCGGCATTGGCATCCACGCCCGAGTACAGGTGCGCCAGCGCGCCGCTCACGTCTTCGGCAGAGAAATAGGTGATCGGGTTCATGCGGGCACCGTGCCAGGCTGGAACGGACGGGCCGGATCGTCACGACCCGGGATGCCCATCACCTCGGTGACGGCGGCTACGATGCCGGGGTAAGCGCCGCAACGACAGACGTTGCCGCTCATCAGCTCGCGCACCTGGCCGGCAGTGCAGGCTTTGCCTTCGTTCATCAGGCCCACGGCCGAACACAGCTGGCCCGAGGTGCAGTAGCCGCACTGGAAGGCATCGTGGTCGATAAAGGCCTGCTGCAGCGGGTGCAACTGGTTGCCGTCGGCGAGGCCTTCGACGGTCGTGACTTCCTTACCGTTTTGCATCACGGCCAGGGTCAGGCAGGAATTGATGCGGCGGCCACCGACCAGCACGGTGCAGGCGCCGCACTGGCCGTGGTCGCAGCCTTTCTTGGAGCCGGTCAGGCCGGCATGTTCGCGCAGCAGGTCCAGCAGCGTGACCCACGCTTCGACCTTGAAGTCGTGCCGGCTGCCGTTGATGTGCAGGGTAAGCGGATACGTTTGCGCTACTGCGCCCCGGGGCGCAAGGGTTTCGGGAGCATTCATGAGGGACTTTGCCAGGTAGTGGAGTGACCCCACTGTAGCCCCGCGCGTCGCCGCGCTTTGTGGGACAACTAACGCTGCCCCGTCCCCCACCTGATTTATTCGGCTGCCATGCCCGCCTTGACGTCGCGGCAAGACACTTTGTTGCCTTTTTTGAGCTCGGCAGCCTCGATGCGCTCGCAGTCGGTGTAGTCCGCCACCACGACGAACACGTAGCCGACGACGGACAG
The DNA here is from genome assembly GCF_001421905.1 of Duganella sp. Leaf61. Taxonomy (NCBI): domain Bacteria; kingdom Pseudomonadati; phylum Pseudomonadota; class Betaproteobacteria; order Burkholderiales; family Oxalobacteraceae; genus Duganella; species Duganella sp. Leaf61. Next base: position 52,331 of record NZ_LMLM01000029.1, on the reverse strand, counting down.
CGCCACGGCGGCCATGGCGCCGAGGATGAGAATCTTGGATAACTTCTGGGAGGACATGGTATTCGTCTGAAGCAAAAAAGGCGGATGTTGATGATACCACGCCCGGTCTGCCGGCAAAATCGGGGCATGCGCTAGAATTTCGGCGGAAATCCTGCGCCCGTTCGTCTGGTTGCTGTTGAGCGCAGCGCGCGGCACCACCACGGCCGGCTCATCCCCTGCGGCCGAACGCACCGTGTAACCCTGGCCATTCCATACCGAGGTGCGGTAGTCGCGCCGGCTGGCGCCGAATTTCACGCTTGACAGCCAGAGCAACCACGCGGCGGTGGCGTAGCGCATGTCGAGCCGGGCCGTGGCTTCGCGCCGCGCCATCAGGCGCGATCAGCATGCTGCCGCCCTGGCTGCGCACCACCAGGCCGGTACCGGCCAGCTGTGCCGCCATCGCCTGCGCCGCCTGGTTGGGGCGGTACGCGCCCAGCAAGGCCGGCGTGGACACGCCAAGCTGGCGCGCCAGTTTCGGCGTGGTGGTGGTGGCAGCGCCGGCGGCGACGTTGAGCGGGCGCTGTGGCCCGGTCTCCGCCACGGCGGTTGGTGCTGCCAGTGCCGCCAGCACCGGCAGCACGGAAGCGGCGCTCCACACCAGGGAAACCGCCATCGTCAAGCCGCGCCTTTTCATTTCCGAAATGTAACGCAAGCCTCAGCCGGTCACAACGGTTTTCATGGTTGCGCTACCGAAAACAACAACATTGCTCGACAAGTTGACTATTACGCTCCTGCCCGGTTTGCAGCGGTAACTTGCATTTTTACTGAGGTAACGTAGGCAGGCCCGCGCGACGGGCCCATAACCATATCCAATGGAGACAAACCCATGAATGTACGCATCGCCTCAGCGGTATCCATCCTGATCGCCACGCTTGCGGCCGGCACGGCCACGGCAGCGAACAAGCAGATCGAACGACTCAATCGCGGCGCCGTGGCCGTCACTTCGGGCAACGGCGTGTTCGTCAGCTGGCGCCAGCTGGCCACCGACGCTGCCGGCACCACCTTCAATGTCTATCGCGACGGCATCAAGATCACTGCCACGCCGTTGAATGCGCTCAATTACAGCGACAGCGTCGGCAACGCCGGCAACCAGTACGCGGTGCGTGCGGTGGTGGGCGGCGTGGAACAGGCCAGCTCGCAGTTCAGCGCCGGCGCCACCTGGAGCCAGCCCTACAAATCGATCCCGGTGCAGGCGCCGGCCGGCGGCACCACACCCGACGGCGTGGCCTACACGTATGAACTCAACGACGGCGCGCCCGCCGATCTCGATGGCGACGGCACCTACGAGATCGTCGTCAAGTGGCAGCCGACCAATGCCAAGGACAATTCGCAGTCCGGCTACACCGGCAACACGTACCTCGACGCATATAAACTCGACGGCACCCTGCTGTGGCGCATCAACCTGGGCAAGAACATCCGCGCCGGCGCCCACTACACCACGTTCCTGGCCTACGATTTCGACGGCGACGGCAAGGCCGAGGTGATGGCGAAAACGGCCGACGGCACCGTCGATGGTCAGGGCACGACCATCGGTTCGGCCACCGCCGACTACCGCTCCAGCGCCGGCTACATCCTGACCGGGCCGGAATTCCTCACCGTGTTCAACGGCCAGACTGGCGCCGCCATGAAAACCGTCAATTACCTGCCGGCGCGCGGCACGGTGTCGAGCTGGGGCGACAACTACGGCAACCGGGTGGACCGCTTCCTCGGCGGCGTGGCCAACCTCGACGGCGCCCGTCCGAGCGCGGTGTTTTCGCGCGGTTACTACACGCGCGCGGTGATCGCGGCGTGGGACTGGCGCAACGGCAACCTGACCAGCCGCTGGGTGTTTGATACCGACGTGGCCGGCAGCGCGGCGCGCGGCCAGGGCGCGCACTGGTTTGCCACCGGCGACGCCGATGGCGACGGCAAGGACGACATCGTGTATGGCGCGGCCACCATCGGCAGCAACGGCCAGCTGCTGTACACCACCGGCTTGGGCCACGGCGACGCCCTGCACTTCGGCAAATTCGACCCGAACCGCAGCGGCCAGCAAATCTACATGGTCCACGAAAGCCCGAGCAGCTATGGCGCCAACGGTTCCGGCCTGCACGACGCCGCCACCGGCGCGCTGATCTGGGGCGCCAGCGGCTCGAACACCGACGTCGGTCGCGGCGTGTGCTTCGACATCGACCCGAATCACGCCGGCGCCGAATGCTGGGCCAGCCGGGGCGGCCTGCACACCGTCACCGGTACACAGCTGAGCACCAGCGCGCCCGGCTCGATGAACTTCGGCGTGTGGTGGGATGGCGACTTGCTGCGCGAGCCGCTGGGCAGCACCATCGTGCAGAAGTGGAATCCGGCCACGTCCAGCATGAACAACCTGCTCGACCTCGGCGCTTATGGCGGTGCCACCAACAACGGCACCAAGGCCACGCCGGTGCTGACCGCCGACCTGTTCGGCGATTGGCGCGAGGAAATCGTGGTGCGCAACAGCAGCAATACCGCGCTGCTGGTGTTCAGCACCACGATTCCGACCACCACCCGCATCACCACGCTGATGCACAACCCGCAGTACCGCAGCCAGGTGGCGGGCCAGAACGCCGGCTACAACCAGCCGCCAAACCCGAGCTTTTACCTGGGCCATGGCGCGACCTCGTTCCCGCAGGAACCGGTGCAGGTGACGGCGCAGTAAGCGTTTGATCCAACGCGTGTTTTGCAGGCTTGAGGTTGCTTGACGATCGCAAGCCTGCGTTCTACGATGGCTGGATGGACATCGAACCTCGCGTCGTCAAGCTGGAGGAATTTGCTGCCGTTACCGGAGAACGGCTGGCTCGGATCGAGGCGCGCCTTGAAGATATGGCTACCAAGGCCGACCTGGCGGAGTTGCGGGCCGAAGTCCACCGCAGCGCCAACGAAACCATCCGCTGGATCGTCGGCATGGGCATCGGCCTCGGCGTGGCCGGTATCACCATCATCACCTTCGTGCTCAACAACGCCACACCAAAAGTACCGCCGGCACCTGGCGCACCGATCACCATCTACACTCAACCCGCGCCAGCCACGCCGCAAGCACCGGGATCGGCCGCGCCACGGCAACCGTAGGTTTGCTCTGCTACACGGTCGCTGTCGCCAACTGCAAATCCTCGAGCGACGCCGGCTTGGTCAGGTGCAGGTCGAAACTGGCCGCATACGCGCGCTCCACGTCTTCCTTCTGGCCGTAGCCGGTCAGCGCCACCAGCCGCACCGCCCTGCCGCCGGCTTCGGCCCGGATCGCCCCGGCCAGCGCGTAGCCGTCCATGTCGGGCAGGCCGATGTCGAGAATGGCCACCTGCGGCATGTGCTCGCGCACGGCCGCCAGCGCTGCCGCACCGCTGTGGGCCGTGCGCACGGTGTGGCCCATCAGGGTCAGCAGTTCGGCGCCGGCGTTGGCGGCATCGACGTTGTCGTCCACCAGCAGCACATGCAATGCCGCCTGCGCCGCGTCAGTGCCGCCAGGCGCCACGGCTTCGGGCGCCGCCGCCAGCGGCAGCACCACCTCGAAACGGCTGCCCTCGCCCAGGCCGGCGCTGCTGGCCGTGACCTGGCCGCCATGCAGTTCCACGATCTTGCGCACGATCGCCAGGCCGAGACCGAGGCCGCCGGTACGGCGCGCCAGCGATTGCGGCGCCTGCTGGAACGGTTCGAACACGCGGGCCAGCAGCTCGGTATTCATGCCGATGCCGTCGTCGCTGACCACCAGCCGGGCGATGCCCTCGGCCGCGTCGGCGGTCAGCGTGACGTGCGTGGCGGTGCTGCCGAAGCGCGCGGCATTCGACAGCAGGTTGTTCATTACCTGGGTCAGGCGGCTGTCGTCGCCCTGCACCCACACCGACTGCGGCAGGCTGGACGACACCGGCTGGTCAGCCACTGCCGCCACCGCGTGGCGCACCACGTCGGCCAGGTTGAGCGGACGCACGTCGATCTGCAGCTTGCCGGAAATGATGCGCGAGACGTCGAGCAGGTCGTCCACCAGGCGCCGCAGGTGGTTGACCTGGCGCCGCATCACGCCGCGTTCGCGCCGGCTGGCCGTGTCGTTGCGCAGGTCGAGCAAATCGAGCGACGTGACGATGGGACTCAGGGGATTGCGCAGCTCGTGGCCCAGCACGGCCAGGAATTCATCCTTGGCACGGCCGGCCTGGCGCGCATCGGCCAGCGCCGCCTGGTGGCTGGTGAGGGCCTGGTTGAGCGAGTCGAGCAGCAGCTTGCGCTCATGCTCGCGGGTATTGCGCTGGGCGTCGGCCAGCGCCAACGCCCGGCTGATCTGTTCGACCTCGGTGATCGACGATGGCGACGGCGTGAGCGCAGCGCCCGAGCCAAGCGCGGCGGCGTTCTGCTGCAAGGCGCGGATGGTATCGACCAGCCGCGCCGCCAGCAGCGATGCCAGCGCCATCGCCACCAGCAGCGACACGGCAATGCCGGCGCCATACATGCCCAGTCCCTGCATGGAGGCGGCGGTCAATTGTTCGGCGGGCCGGCCCACGACCGCGAGCCAGTTAAAGTGCGACAAGGTGGTATAGGCGGTGACCATGTCGCGGCCCTCGGTGGTGCGGGCCGAGCCCACGCCTTCTGCGCCGTGCTGCGCCATCAGTTCGATCAGAGAGTCGCTGGGCGGGCCGCCCACGCTGCCATCCTGGTTGCGCGAGCGCGCCACCACCGCCTGGCTGCTGTCGCGAATTGCCGTCACCGCGCCGCCCAGCGCCTGTTGGCGGTCGAGCAGGCGCACCATGCGGTCGGGCCGGATCACGGCAGTCAGGATATACAGTTTGCCGGACGCGGTGATCACCGGCACCCGCACCGGGAACGCCGGCTGGCCGCGCTGGCCACGGGCAATACGGCCCACCACCGGCTGGCGCGTGGTAAGCGCTTCGCGCAGGCTGTCGGGATCGGCAATCGGTGCTGGAGGTACGCCGAATTCCGTCATGGTGCGCAGCAGCGGCTTGCCGGCCTGGTCGGTGAGGATCACGCCCAGCCATTCCGGCTGGGTTCTGACCAGCGCCCGGGCCACCTCGTGGAATGCGCGCAAGTCACCGTCCTGCAATTCCGGCGCCCGTCCCAGGCCGGTCAGAATGGCCACTGCGCTGTCGAGCTCGGCATCGGCGGCGCTGGACAGGGCCCGCGCCAGGTCCAGCATCAAGCGTTTTTGTTCGCGCTGCTGGTATTCGCTGGCGTTGTGGATGCTCCACGCACCGAGCAGCGCCAGCGGCAGCAGTCCGATCGCGGTGAGCATGATCAACAGGTGCCGCAGGGGCCAGGTACGCCGGGAACGAGGAAGCATGGAATCAGGGAGCACAAGGATCGAAAGTCGGTGCAGCAGTTTAACTTAAGATAACTGTTGTTGCACCTCTGCTCCGAATCGTCCCTTGGCGCGGTGCGCCATCCGCTAGTTACCGACGCCAGCAAGCACCGGCATTAATGGCACCTTGCAACGAACGCGCCGTGACGTGGCGCCATGTTCATCACATGTGCGCCGGTCTTGCCGGACATATCCCAGCCGCCCTCGCGCTCGAAGTCATCGAGTTCGGCGTCCAGCGGTCCCGGTGGCGCATCGCCGGCGTGCAGCCAGTGGTGCAAGATACTGAAATACATCTTGCCGATCAGGCGGTCGTCGTGCGCGGCCAAGGGACCGACCATGCCGGCGCCGGCCTCGAACGGCGCAAAGCGCAGCCGCACGGCGCCGTCGTCACAGTTGCCGTCATTGGCGGACAGGTGCACTTCTCCGCCGGTATCGATCCACAATACGTGCGCGCCAGCAAGGTCGTCCGCTTCGGCAATCAGGCGGCGCAGTTCGCCCATGGTGGTTGGTGTGGTCAGGTTCATGTCGATACTCCTTGTAGATGATCTCTCACATGCAGGGAGATTGTGCTCCTGCCCGAGGCCGGTTTGCGTAGGACGGACGCGTAGGGGCGAGTAGGAGTGGGGCAAGCAGCCATGTCGTCCATTGCCAGCAGGTGTCCACATAAAGATTTAAAACTTGCACAATTAAAATGGCTCTGAGACATTATCAGCGTATCCTGCCAACTGGATCCAAACCGACCACTGTAATGACATCGATGCCCAGCATATTCATTCGTCTGCGCCGCCGGCATGCCAGGGGATGGTTATGGGCCGTGTTTATGCTGCTCTGCCCGCCATGCGCCGCCGAGCAACTGGTGATCGACTATGTCATTTCCAACAGTCCCCAGCGCAGCGCCTGGCTCAGCATCATCGATCAGTTTGCCACCGCCAATCCCGACATCGAAGTCGTCAACAACGGCTTCCCGCAAGAGCAGTACAAGCGCAACTTCACCGCCCGGCTCAGGGAGGGCCATGCCGACCTGGCGTTCTGGTACGCGGGCGAACGCCTGCGCGATGCCGCCGGCCACGAGCTGCTGGTGCCGCTCGACGCCGGCATGCTGGCGCTCCTGGAAACCAAAAAATTCTTGCCCGGCACGCTGGACGGCACCCGCATCGAGGGCCATGTGTACGGCTTTCCGCTGTATTACTACGTGTGGGGTTTTATTTACCGCAAGTCACTGTTCCAGCAACTGGGCCTGCAAGCGCCCGCCACCTGGGACGAATTCCTGCAAGTGTGCGCGCGCCTGAAAGCGGCGCGCGTGACGCCGCTGGGCCTGGGCGCACGCAGCGCCTGGCCTGCGGCCGCCTGGTTCGACTACCTGAACCTGCGCATGAACGGCGCGGCGTTTCACCGCAAGCTGCTGCGCGGCGACATCGCTTTTACCGATGCCCGGGTCAGGCAGGTATTCGATACCTGGGGCGGCCTGCTGCGCAGCGATTACTTCTTTGCGCCCACCATCGACCAGGAGCATGAACGGGTGCTGCCCTATATGTACCGCAACCACGTGGGGATGATGCTGGCCGGCAGCTTCATCGCGGCCCGCTTTCCCAACGCCATCGCGCCCGACATGGGATTCTTTCCGTTCCCCGTGATGCGGCCCGGCCAGCCCGTCTATGAGGAAGCGCCGCTCGATGTGCTGGTACTGCCGGCGCGCGGCCGCCATCCCAAGGCGCGCAATCGCTTCCTGGCGTTCCTGGCCGAAGGCGACGCGCTGCGCCGCATCGCCGAGGCCGACCAGACCCTGGCGCCGCAGGCAGGCGCCACGTCACCGGCCGTGCTGCTGGGCGAGGCCACCGCCGCCGTCTGGCGCCGGGCGGCCGGCCACACCTACTTCTTCGACCGCGATGCGAGGGCCGACCTGGTGGCGCCCACCTACGACAACCTGCGCCGCTTCCTCGAGCCGCCCCATGATATCGATCAGACGTTGCGGCGGATCGAGGCGGCGCGCGGGAAGCTACGCTAACCAGGACTATTCCGCAAACGTCTGCGCCACCAGGTTGCGCAGCCACTGGCTGCCCGCATCCTGGCTGTAGCGCCGGTGCCAGAACAGCCGGGTCTGCAAGGTTGGCAGCGCCAGCGGCGGTCGCACGTACGCGAGCTGGAATGGCGCGGCCGCGCGCTGCGCCAGCTTCTCCGGCACCGTCACCACCAGGTCGGTGCTGCCGACGATGTAGGGCACGGCCGTAAAGTGCGGTACCTGGAACGTGGTGGCCGCGCGCACGCCGGCCTCTTCCAGCAGCGCGTTGATGCGGTCGTACGGACTTTCGGACGATGCCACCACCAGGTGCTCGGCCGCCAGGAAGCGTTTGAGCGTGGGCGTGCCACGGGCCAGCGCGTGGCCCTGGCGGAACATGGTCACGTACTCCTGCTCGAACAGCCGCCGCTGGTACAGCGATGCCGACACGTCATCAAAAGCGCCGATGGCCAGGTCCACCCTGCCCGCCTCCATCTCGGTCTTGAGGTCGATGGCGCCGGCGCGCACGGTACTGACCTGGACCTGGGGCGCGCGCCGGCGCAGCAGCTCGATCAGCACCGGCATGAAATACACCTCGCCCACGTCGGTCATGGCCAGGCGGAAGTGGCGCGCGCTGGCGGCGGCGTCGAACGCCTGCGGCGCGTTCACTGCTTCAGAGATGCTGGCCAGGGCGCCGGCTACCGGATCGGCCAGTTGTTCGGCAAACGGCGTCGGCTGCATGCCCTGCGCGGTGCGCACGAACAGTTCGTCATCGAACGTGCGCCGCAGCCGCCCCAGCGCATTGCTGACCGCCGATTGCGTCAGGTGCAGGCGCCTGGCGGCCAGCGAAATCTGCCGCTCGCGGTACACCTCGTGGAAGACCACCAGCAAGTTGAGGTCGATATTGCGGATGTCGATCATGTGCGGTTCCGGGGTAGTAAGGGCTCGGCCACAGGCTACCATTATTTACATCATAAATAGTCTCTATTTATTCATTTACCTCGTAAAACCCTGCTCAACGTTTTACAGTGGTGCAAAAAACATGATCACGGAGACCGCCATGACCGCCACCTACCAATCCGGCTTCGGCAACGAATTCGCCACCGAGGCCCTGCCCGGCGCGCTGCCCGCGCACCGCAACTCGCCGCAGAATGCCGCCTACGGGCTGTATGCCGAACAGGTATCGGGCACCGCTTTCACGGCGCCGCGCAGCCACAACCGGCGCTCGTGGTTGTACCGCATCCGCCCCGCCGCCATGCACCAGCCATTCCAGCGCCTCGACAACGGCCGCATCGTGGCCGACTTCGGCCTCGAGGAGACGCCGCCGAACCAGCTGCGCTGGGATCCGCTGCCAATGCCGGAGCAGCCCACCGACTTCATCGACGGCTGGGTGACCATGGCGGGCAATGGTTCGGCCGCGTCGCAATCGGGCTGCTCGATCCACCTGTACGCCGCCAACCGCGATATGGCTGGCCGCTATTTCTACTCGGCCGACGGCGAACTGCTGATCGTGCCGCAGCAAGGCCGGCTGCTGCTGCGCACCGAGCTGGGTGTGCTGGACATCGCGCCGCAGGAGATTGCCGTGATCCCGCGCGGCATCCGCTTCCAGGTGCTGCTGCCGGATGGCGCGGCGCGCGGCTATATTTGCGAGAATTTCGGCGCCCTGCTGCGCCTGCCCGACCTGGGGCCGATCGGCTCGAACGGCCTGGCCAATCCGCGCGACTTCCTGACGCCTTGCGCGCACTACGAGGATATCGAAGGCAACTTTGAACTGGTGGCCAAGTTCTGCGGCAACCTCTGGCGCGCCGCCATCGGTCATTCGCCGCTCGACGTGGTGGCCTGGCATGGCAACTACGCGCCGTACAAATACGACCTGCGCCATTTCAACACCATCGGTTCGATCAGCCACGACCATCCCGATCCGTCGATTTTCCTGGTCCTGCAGTCGCCAAGCGACACGCCCGGCGTGGACAACCTCGACTTCGTGATCTTCCCGCCGCGCTGGCTGGTAGCCGAGGACACGTTCCGTCCACCCTGGTTCCACCGCAACGTGGCCAGCGAGTTCATGGGACTGATCCACGGCCAGTACGACGCCAAGTCCACCGGCTTTCGTCCCGGCGGCGCCAGCCTGCACAACTGCATGAGCGGCCACGGCCCGGACGCGCCAACGTTCGAAAAAGCCAGCGCCAGCGACACCAGCGTGCCGCACAAGGTCGATGACACCATGGCCTTCATGTTCGAGACGCGCCACGTGATCCACCCCACCGCCCAGGCGCTGGCGTCGCCCCAGCTGCAACCCGACTACGCGCAGTGCTGGATGGGCATGCGCAAGCGCTTCGATCCAGTGCGCGCGAACTTATAACGCTTCCGCATATACCAGCCGCGCCGGCACTTTCAGTTCGACCACGGTGCCCTGGCCGGCGGCGCCGCCGATCTCGAGCGCGGCGCCCACCCGGCGCGCACGCTCGCGCATGCCCACCAGGCCGAAATGGCGGTCCTTGAGACGCTCGCGGACTTCCGCCTCGTCGAGGCCGCGGCCGTTGTCGTCCACGGTCAGCACCAGGGCGTCGTCGCCATAGCCGATGCGCGCGGTCACCTTGCTGGCATGCGCGTGCTGGAAGGCGTTGCGCAGCGCTTCCTGGGCGATGGCGCACAGCTCTTCCTGCACCGGTGGCGACAGCGCCCGCGCCGTGCCATCGATCATCAGTTCGAACCCGGTCGCCTCGTGCACGACGGCAAGGCTGGCGCCGCATTGGCGCAGTTGCTGTTCGAGATCGAGCCCGCTGCGCAATTGCTGGACCTGGTCGCGGCCTTCCTCGATGGCGCGGTCGGCCTCGTCGAGGATCGCTTCGAGCCGGGTACGCGGCTCGCTGCCTTCCGGCAGCTTGGTCAGTACCGAGTACACGCGCAGCACCAGCGCCTGCACGCTTTGCAGGAAGGTGTCGTGCAGGGTGCGGGCGATGCGTTCGCGCTCGTCCATGCGCACCTGCAACTGGCTGGCGATGGCGGCCGTGGCTTTTTGCAGGCGGTATCGCCAGGCGCCATACAGCGCCAGCAGCGCCAAAGCCACGCACAGCAGCTGGAACCACCAGGTTTGCACGACCGTGGGCGCGATCTCGATCTGCATCGAGGCCACGACATCGCTGGCCATGCCGTCTTCGTTGGCCGCGCGCACGCTGAAGTTGTAGCGGCCCGGTCCCACGTTGGTGTAGTAGGCGGCGCGGCGGGTGCCGGCATCCTCCCACTGCTGGTCCACGCCGTCGAGCTCGTACTGGAACTGCATGCCTTCCGGCTTGCGCAAGCCGGGAGCGGTGTACTGGATATTGAAATTGTGCGAGTCGGGCGGCAGGCGCAGCACGGCCGCCGCCGGGTAGGCGCCCTGGTCGGTATTCACGCGCAGCAGTTGCACGATGGGCTTGACGGTATTGGCGCGCAACGCCTTGGTATCGAGCCGCACCAGGCCGCCGGTAGCGCGCAGCCACAACACGCCGTTGCCCATGTTATAGATCGAGGTTTGCCGGTTGCCCACGGCAGCGCGCCCCGGATAGCCTTCGAGCGCATCGATCAGTTCGTACACCAGCGGGATCGATGGCTGGCGCATCGAGTTTTCCCAGTCGCTGCGCCGGATATGCACCAGGCCCCGGGCGCCGTTCAGCCAGCGGTCGCCATCGGGCGTGACGGCCATGCCACTGACCATGCGCAGCGCCTCCGCATTGAGCGGACCCAGCTGCACGAAGCGGTTGTCGCGCATGACGACGATGCCGCGCTCGCCGCCCACCACCAGTTGCTGCCCCGGAAAAATACCGGTCTCCAGCCCGACCGCAGCGATGTCGTACCGGGTCGATTTTCCGTTGTCGTACAAGGTCAGGCCGCCGTCGTTGTGGCTGAGCCAGAGCTGGCCCGGACCGCCGGCCGCCGACATATAGATGCGCTGCGGCAGGTTGAACTCGCCGCGCGACAGCCAGCGGCCGTCTTTCAGGCCCATCAGGCTGGTCTGCAAGGCCGCCATCCACAGCGTGTTGCCGTCGTCGAGCACGCCCAGCACGGTGAGATCGACCGGCTTGCCGCCGGGCGCTGGCAGCGCAATGTTGCTCGATTTTCCCTGGTAAATCCGTTCGATGTTGCGCGTGCCGGCGATCAGCACGGCGCCGTCGCGGTCGCGGGCCAGCGAAATGCCGCTGCGGTGCGGATCGCGCACGGCCACGCCATCGGCGCCGATGGTCCAGATGCCGCGCGTGGCCCAGTCGGCCAACCACAGCTTGCCGTCATCGTCACGCGTCACGCTGAGCTCGCCGCTGGCGCCCGCAATCCTGGCAGGGATCAGCTTGTTTTCGCGGAAGCGGTCGAGCCCCGACCGGGTGGACACCCAGAGATTGCCTTCGCGGTCTTCCAGCATGCCGCTGGTGGCAACGTCCGTCAATTGCCAGGCCTGGTCCAGGCGATCCGTGGCCTGTTGTGCGGGATTGATCGGCCGGTTGGGCAGGCTGCCGGCACGGGCCACGCGGCAAACGCCCTGCGGGCACAGCAGCATCCATAAATTGCCATCTCGGTCGAACTGGGCCACTTCGCGCGATTCCGACTGGTTGAAGTCCGGCGACCGCGGCATCTGCTGCCCCGGCGCGGGCATCGGCACCGGGCGCAAGTTGCGGCTGTCATCGACGGCCCACAAGCGGCCATCGGGCGACTGCAGCAGCCGACCGCCCATGCCCGGCCCCTCCACCCGCAGCAGTTTCTTCGCTTCGCGGTCATAGCGGTACAGGGCATGGCGGGTCGATGCCCACACCCGGTCGTACTAGCACCTGGTTCAGCTTGAGCGGATAGCGTTCGAAGGTGACACCGTCGAACCGGTACAAGCCATCGGGGGTGCCGAGCCACAGCCAGCCGTCGCGGGTTTGCGCCATGCACTGGATGTCGGACGGCACGCCATCTTTCTGGGTCCAGCTGGTGCGATTGAGGTCTTCCAGGCGGATGTCAGGATTGAGGGCGTAAGCAACATGCCACGACCAGAGCAGCGCCAGTCCGGCCAACAGCTTCCAGCAATATCCGCGCATGACTATCCTTGGGAGCAAAGGATTGATTCTAATTCGACAGCCGGTTTTGGCGGTATGCCTTTAGGCGGAGGTGATTGGGAATACAACGGTTGGCTATGCATTCACCGGGGCGCGATCCGTGAAATCCGCCATTGGCAAGATGTAGTCGGGATACCGTTCGCGCAAGCTGTCCAGTTCGGTCAAGGTGCCGGACAGGTGGCGCCGTACCCACTGCTGGGCGCCGGCCGGGTCGCCGGCGGCGATCGCTTGCGCGATGCCGGTGTGTTCTTCCAGCACGGTCTGGGCCTTGCCGTTGACGGGCACGTGCAGCCGCCGCAAGCGGTCGAGGTTGCCGCTGGCGCCCCGGATCATGTGCCACACGCTCATCAGCTGGGCAGCGTGGTACATGGTCTTGTGGAATTCCTGGTCGAACAGGATGAATCCGCCGATATCGTCTGCCTGCAGGCACGCGCGCTGCTTGATCACGGCGCCCATCAATAGTTTGTCGATGTCGGCACTGCGGGTGCTGGCCAGCCCGTGCACAATTTCCAGTTCGACCGACAACCGCAGCACGTGGGCCTGGCGCGCCGAGTCGAGGTCGATGGCGCGCACGCGCGTCAAATGCTGCGGGAAAATTTCCACCAACCCTTCTTTTTCCAGCCGCGACAATGCATCGCGCACCGGCATCGGCGACAGGTCGAGCGCTTCCGCTACCTGGGTGCGCGACAGCGACGTGCCCGGTTCCAGCGCAAGCGTGACGATGGCCTCGCGCAAATGTTCATAGACCTGGGAAGCGGCGCTGCGCGAACGGTCGAGGCGGAACGAAGCGGTCAGGCTTTCTAAACTCATTGTGGGGCGTCAAAGTTGGTCGCGGAGGCGCCGATTCTAGCATGGCGCCCCGGGCACAGGCCCCGCGCGGCTAGGCGATTGCCGATTGCGGCGTGCGGTGGCGAAACAACATTGCATGTTGAAACCTTCAAATTTCGATGGCGTGCGCGGCAAAACATGCGTTACACTCGACTCCGTTACCTAGGATCCCAGCTCAACTTTCTTGGATTAAAACTCATATGCGTCAATCAAAAACCCCGGTTATTACCGAAATGCAAGTTATCCCTGTTGCCGGCTACGACAGCATGTTGCTGAACCTGTGCGGCGCCCATGCGCCCTGGTTCACCCGCATCCTGGTCTTGCTCAAGGACAGTTCGGGCCACACCGGCATGGGCGAAGTGCCCGGCTCGGCCGGCATCCTGCGCGCGCTGGAAAAAGCCGTGCCGCTCGTGGTCGGCACCGAGGTCGGCCGCTACAACCGCACCCTGAATACCATGCGCGCCGCGATTGCCGGCAAGGACAACCACCAGATCACCAATGCCGGCGAACAGGCGGTCATGAAGCAGCCGCATGAAATCAACCTGCGCCTGGAAAACGTGGTGACGGCGGTGGAAGCCGGCCTGCTCGACCTGCTGGGCCAGCACCTCGGTGTGCCCGTATGCGAACTGCTCGGCGTTGGCCAGCAGCGCACCCACGTGCCGATGCTCGCCTACCTGTTCTACATCGGCGACCGCCAGCGCACCGACCTGCCCTACCTGTCCGGTGACGGCCAGCAAGGCTGGTACGGCCTGCGCCACCAGGAGGCGCTGACACCGGAAGCGATTGCCGACCTGGCATCGGCCAGCGTGGAGCGCTATGGCTTCCGCGATTTCAAACTGAAGGGCGGCGTGATGCGCCCGGAAGAAGAAATTGCGGCGGTAGCGGCGATCAAAGCGCGCTTCCCCGACGCCCGCGCCACGCTCGACCCCAACGGCGCCTGGTCGCTGGAGCAGGCGATTGCCGCCTGCTGCGGCCAGGGCCACGTGCTGGCCTACGCGGAGGACCCGTGCGGTCCCGAAAACGGTTACTCGGGCCGCGAGATCATGGCTGAGTTCAAGCGCGCCACCGGCATTGCGACCGCCACCAACATGGTCGCGACCGATTGGCGCCAGATGGCCCATTCGCACCTGCTGGGTGCAGTGGACATTCCGCTGGCCGATCCGCACTTCTGGACCATGCAGGGTTCGGTACGGCTGGCGCAGCTGTGCCACGAATGGGGCCTGACCTGGGGTTCGCACTCGAACAACCATTTCGACGTGTCGCTGGCGATGTTCACCCACGTGGCCGCCGCCGCGCCCGGCAAAATCACGGCCATCGACACCCACTGGATCTGGCAGGAAGGCCAGGAACGGCTCACGCAAGAACCGCTGCAAATCGTCGGCGGCCAGGTGACGGTGCCGGGCCGGCCGGGCCTGGGCATCACGCCCGACATGGAACGGATTCACGCCGCCCACGAACTGTACAAGCGCGTAGCCGGCGGCGCCCGCGACGATGCCGCCGCCATGCGTTACCTCGTGCCGGGCTGGACTTACGATCCGAAGCAGCCTAGCTTCAAACGCTGATGTTCACACCGTGGATGCCTTCGGGCTTTCCTCACCGCGGACGTCGCCGACATGGACGGAATCATGCCTGCTGAAAAAAAGGGGTCAGTACCTTGACCAGGACTTCCGGCGTCGACTCCTCCCATGCGTTGCCATCGATGGTGCGCCCTGTAGCAACCCCATCTGCAGAGAGCTCGAAAAATACCGGGATCGAGTCGAATTGCGGCAGATGCAGATCAAGCTGGCCGAGAAGGATTTCAAGATCGCCGCGCTCACGCACGAGCTGGCCTACTATCGGCGAGCACGTTTCGGCAAGGCCAGCGAAGCGCTCGTCGGCGAGCAACGGCTGCTGTTCGAGGAAACGGTCAATACCGACCTGGCCGCCATCGAGGAAGAGCTCGAAAGCCAGGCGCCGGCCAAGCGGCAACGTCAGCGCGCAGGTCGCCAGCCGCTGCCGCCTGAGCTGCCCCGCATTGAACACCGCCACGAGCCCGAGTCGTGCCAGTGCGGCCAGTGCGGCGCCGACCTGGTCAAGATCGGCGAGGACGTCAGCGAGCAACTGGACGTGGAGCCGGCGCGCTTCTTCGTGCATCGCCATATTCGTCCGCAGTATGCGTGCCGTCCATGCGAGACGGTGACGGCCGCGCTGATCCCGGCGGCCGTCATCGATGGCGGCTTGGCGGCCACCGGCCTGCTGGCATGGGTAACTGCCAGCAAGTATCTCGACCATCTGCCTTTGTTCCGGATCGAGCAGATCGCCGCGCGCCAGGGCGTGCCGCTGGCACGCTCGACGCTGGCCGAGTGGATCGGGCGCATCGGCGTGGCGCTGCAGCCGCTGGCCAACCGGCTGGCCGAACTACTGCGGCAACATGACTGCCTGCATGCCGATGAAACGCCGGTGCGCCAGCTTGACCCTGGCAGCGGCAAGACACGCCACGCCTACCTGTGGGCTTATCGATCCGGCGTCCATGACCATGGCCCACCTATCGTCGTCTTCGACTACCAGATCAGCCGCGCCGACGCCCACGCGCGCGCCTTCCTGCATGGCTGGCGCGGCCACCTGATGGTGGACGACTACGCCGGTTACAAGGCCTGTTCGCCGACGGCCCGACCGAACTGGCCTGCCTGGCCCATATCCGACGCAAATTCTTCGACGTGCACGCCGCCAACGGCAGCCCCGTTGCCGAGGAGGCGTTGCACCGCATCGCGGCGCTGTACGTGATCGAGCAGCAAGGCGCCGGACTCGATCCGCCGCAGCGCCTGGCGCTGCGCCAGCGCCAGGCCATGCCAGCGCTGCCCGGCGCTGGAGCGCTATGCCAGCTCTGGCACGCTGCCGATCGACAACAACCCGATCGAAAACGCCATCCGTCCGATTGCTATCGGCAAGAAAAACTGGCTCTTCACCGGATCGGAGCGGGCCGGCCGTCGTGCCGCCGCGATACAGAGTCTGTTTGCTACGGCCAAGCTCAACGGACTAGATCCCGCGCGCTGGCTGGCCGATGTACTGGAACGTCTCCCGACGTGCCCCAACAGCCAGATCGACTCGCTGCTGCCATTCCCGGACTTTATCCAAACCTAAGTACGCTGTACAGGTGGGGCGGCTGGCTGCTTACGGTATACGCTGCTCCCGAGCAAATTCAGCACAGTAGCAATACCATCATGAATACCATCAACCGCGCTGCTTACGAATGCCTGTGCTTGCGAACCATCGCTGCCCGAAAATGAAAAAGCCCCTGAAAATCAGGGGCTTGGAAGGATCAGTCTGCCAGCGGTTGCCGGCCTCTGCCGACTAGAAAATCATTCCCACTCAATCGTTGCAGGTGGCTTACCAGAAATGTCATAAACGACGCGATTGATACCACGCACTTCATTGATGATCCTGTTGGAAACCTTACCCAACAACGCATGCGGCAGATGCGCCCAGTGCGCCGTCATGAAGTCCTGCGTCTGCACCGCGCGCAAGGCCACCACGTATTCATAAGTACGGCCATCGCCCATCACACCCACCGATTTCACCGGCAGGAACACCGCAAACGCCTGCGACGTCGCTTCGTACCAGTTCTTCGGCAGGTTGTCGCTATCGACGGCCTGGCCGGCGATGAACTCGTATGGGGTGTTGCGCAGTTCTTCAATGAAGATCGCGTCGGCGCGGCGCAGCAGGTCGGCGAAGTCTTTCTTCACTTCGCCGAGGATACGCACGCCGAGGCCAGGGCCCGGGAACGGATGACGATAAACCATGTCGTGCGGCAGGCCCAGTGCCACGCCCAGCTTGCGCACTTCGTCCTTGAACAGTTCGCGCAGCGGTTCCAGCAACGACAACTTCATGTGTTCCGGCAGGCCGCCCACGTTGTGGTGGCTCTTGATGGTCTGGCCCTTCTTACCCTTGCCGGCCGACTCGATCACGTCCGGGTAAATCGTGCCTTGCGCCAGCCATTTGGCGTTGACCAGTTTGCCCGATTCGGCATTGAATACTTCGACGAACTCGCGGCCGATGATCTTGCGCTTCTGCTCAGGATCGGCAACGCCGGCCAGGTGGCCCATGAACTGGTCTTCGGCATCAATGCGGATGACTTTGACGCCCAGGTTCTTGGCGAACATGTCCATGACCATCTTGCCTTCGTCGAGGCGCAGCAGGCCGTGATCGACGAACACGCAAGTCAGCTGGTCGCCGATGGCGCGGTGGATCAGCGCGGCAGCGACGGACGAATCGACGCCGCCGGACAGGCCGAGGATCACTTCATCGGTGCCGACTTGCGCGCGGATTTTCTCGACCGCTTCGGTGATGTAGTCGGGCATGTTCCAGTCGGCCTTGCAGCCGCAGATCTCGTGCACGAAACGGCCCAGCATGGCCTTGCCCTGCACCGTGTGCGTGACTTCCGGGTGCCATTGCACGCCGTAGAAGTGCTTTTCTTCGTTGGCCATGGCGGCGATCGGGCAGCTCGGGGTGTTGCCCATCAGGACGAAGCCTGGCGGCATTTCCAGGACCTTGTCGCCGTGGCTCATCCAGACCTTGAGCATGCCGTGGCCTTCCTCGGTGACGAAGTCGTTGATGCCGTCGAGCAGCTTGGTGTGGCTGCGGGCGCGCACTTCGGCGTAGCCGAATTCACGCACCAGGCCGTTTTCGACCTTGCCGCCCAGTTGCGCGGCCATGGTTTGCATGCCGTAGCAGATGCCCAGTACCGGCACGCCCAGTTCGAACACGGCGGCAGGCGCCTGCGGGGCATCGCCTTCCAGGGTGGAGCTGTGGCTGCCCGACAGGATCACGCCGGCGGCGCCGTAGTTGCGGACGAATTCGTCGCTGACGTCATACGGGAACACTTCCGAGAACACGCCGGAATCGCGCACGCGGCGCGCGATCAGCTGGGTTACTTGGGAGCCGAAATCGAGAATGAGGATTTTTGAGTGCATAGGATAGGTACTGAGCAGTATGAAGACTATAGAAAAACGCCGGCATCATGCCGGCGTTTGCAAGGACTTAGTCGCCCGAACGGTAGTTCGGCGCTTCCTTGGTGATTTGCACGTCGTGCACATGCGATTCACGCATGCCGGCCGAGGTGATCTCGACGAACTCCGCCTTGTTGCGCAGCTCTTCGATGGTGGCGCAGCCGCAATAACCCATCGACTGGCGCACGCCGCCCACCAGCTGGAAGATAATCGCCAGCACCGAGCCCTTGTAAGCGACACGGCCTTCGATACCTTCAGGCACGAACTTGTCGGCCTTCATGGTGGCGTCCTGGAAGTAGCGGTCAGCGGAACCGTCGGACATGGCGCCCAGCGAGCCCATGCCGCGATACGACTTGTACGAACGGCCCTGGTACAGGATCACTTCGCCAGGTGCTTCTTCGGTACCGGCAAACATCGAACCCATCATGACGGTCGAGGCGCCAGCGGCCAGTGCTTTCGAGATGTCGCCCGAGAAGCGGATACCGCCGTCGGCGATACATGGCACGCCCGTGCCTTCCAGTGCTTCGGCCACGTTGGAGATCGCGGTGATTTGCGGTACACCGACGCCAGCAACGATACGGGTGGTGCAGATCGAGCCCGGACCGATGCCGACCTTGACTGCATCGGCGCCGTATTCCACCAGCGCCAGCGCGGCAGCGGCAGTAGCGATGTTGCCGCCGATGACGTCCACGTGCGGGTACTTGGTCTTGATCCACTTCACGCGGTCGAGAATGCCTTGCGAGTGGCCGTGGGCGGTATCGACCACCAGCACGTCCACGCCGGCAGCAACCAGCAGATCGATACGCTCTTCATCCTTGGCACCGACGCCAACGGCAGCGCCGACCAGCAGCTTGCCGTGCGAGTCTTTCGACGCATTCGGGTGCTCGGTCGATTTCTGGATATCTTTTACCGTGATCAGGCCGCGCAGCTCGAAGCTGTCGTTGACGACCAGCACGCGCTCAAGGCGGTGCTTGTTCATCAGGCGCTTGGCTTCGTCACGGTCTTCGTCGTCCTTGACGTACACGAGCTTTTCGCGCGGGGTCATCTTGGCGCGCACTTCGGCGTCCAGTTCCTGTTCGAAGCGCAGATCGCGGTTGGTGATGATGCCGACGACTTCCTTGCCTTCAACGACAGGGAAACCGGAAATACCATGCAACTCGGTCAGCTTGATGACGTCGCGGATTTTCATGTCCGGCGGGATCGTGATCGGATCACGCAGCACGCCAGCTTCAAAACGCTTGACCTTGGCAACCTCGCGGGCCTGGTCGGCCGGGCGCAGGTTTTTATGGATGATGCCGATGCCGCCCTCTTGCGCCATGGCGATGGCCAGGCGGCCTTCGGTCACGGTATCCATCGCGGCGGACAGCAGCGGGATGTTGATGCTGATATTGCGGGTCAGGCGCGTCTTGAGGGACGTATCTGCAGGCAAGACGTTGGAATAGGCTGGAACGAGGAGCACGTCATCGAACGTGAGTGCTTTTTGGAGTAGACGCATAGTATTTCCTATAGGCGCAAAGCGGCATTGTACAGGAAAACGGCCTTGCTGTCAGGCATAGCTTGCGATCGGCCGCTGTCACTTTCACCATAGCTGCCGTATGATATCGCTATCAATGTTCATGAGCCAAGTCGATGACGAAATCACAAGCGGTCCGCAGCCGCGCCAGCGGGCGCATTACCCTGGCAATGGTGGCCCAACATGCAGGCGTGGCCACCATGACAGCCTCGCGCGCCATCACTCAGCCCGACATGGTGTCGCAAGCGCTGCGCGACCGCGTGGATAAAGCCGTGCTGGAACTGGGCTATGTGCCCAACCGCGCTGCGCGGGCGCTGGCTTCGTCGCAATCGAAGGTGATCGCGGTGCTGGTGCCGTCGCTGTCGAACGCGGTGTTTACCGAGGTGCTGGCCGGTATCCAGGATGCGCTCGACGCCGACGGCTACCAGATCCTGATCGGCAACACGCGCTACTCGGACCGCGAAGAAGAAAAGCTGATCAACACTTACCTGCAATCGAACCCGGACGGCATGCTGCTGTCGGGCCTGACCCACAGCGACCGCGTACAGCAGATACTGACCACTTCGCGCGTGCCGGTGGTGTCGATGATGGACATGTCCACCGACCCGGCCCAGCTCACCGTGGGATTCTCGCAATTCCAGGCCGGTCACGCGATGACCCGCTACTTGCTGGACAAGGGCCACAAGCGCATCGGCTTCATCGGCGCCCAGCTCGACGAGCGCACCCTGCGCCGCGCCGAAGGCTACCGCAAGGCCATGCACGAAGCCGGCCTGCTTGACCCCCGACTTGAAGTCATGGTGCCCGATCCATCCACTTTGGCCCTCGGCGCCGAACTGGTGGGTCGCATGCTGGCGCAAGCGCCCGACTGCGACGCCATCTTCTGCTGCAACGACGACCTGGCCCACGGCGCCATTTACCAGTGCCAGCGGCGCGGCATCGCGGTGCCAGCGCAACTGGCCATTTGCGGCTTCAACGATTTGCCGGCATCGGCCTGGATGAATCCGTCGCTGACCACGATCGGCACGCCGCGCTACCGCATCGGTTTCGAGGCCGCCACCTTGCTGCGGTCGGTCATCAAGGGCGATGCGCCGGCGGTGCGGCAGATCGATCTGGGATTTACCTTGATGGCGCGCGAGAGTGCCTGAAATTGTACTGATATGAACGCACGACAACTTACACATCGGCGCGATATTATCTTTTCAGCCCTGGCGCTATCGGGCTTTGCCATCTGGGTATATGGCGAGCTAGGTACCCCGGCTCTCATGGTTGATCTGAAAACCGGCGAAAAATACTGCGTCAACCCATTTTCCCACGAGTGGGGGATCTCTGAATTAGCTGCAGACTATGGGTTCTACAGTGCATTAATGGTCATCGCAGGAGTCCCCCTCGCTCTGGCGTGCTGACTGTTTCGTTTCTGGAAATTTTCCAGGAGTTGATTCGCTGCGCCGCAACATGAAATTCTGTTTACAAATCTTGGCAAACCCTTACACTGCGTAACATCGCTGTTAGCGCTAACATGGTTTTTTGTTATTGGGCTCTCTCAGGGTAGCGTCCACCGGCGTGATCCCTGTTCCGGGCAGTGGGGCGAGCGCTCCGCTGCCTTCTTTTTGAAGGCGATTGTGATTCCAACCCAGACTGCGCCGCTTACCTGGCGCGAAAAATTCAGCTACGGCGTGGCCGACATGGGGTTCAATTTTTATTGGACCAATATCGCCACCTTCCTGCTGATCTTCTACACCGACGTGTTCGGCATCTCGGCTGCTGCGGCGGCGTCGATGATGTTCTCGGTGAAGATCATCAATGCCTTCACCGACCCCATGATCGGCGCTGCCGCCGACCGCACCACCACCCGCTTCGGCAAGTTCCGCCCTTACCTGCTGTGGGTGCCGATTCCGCTCGGCTGCGCCGCCATCCTCACTTACACCACGCCCGACCTGTCGCACGACGGCAAACTGGTCTGGGCCTACGGCACCTACCTGCTGATGATGGTCTGCTACACCTGCATCAATATTCCATACAACGCGCTGTCCGGCGTGCTGTCGGCCGATCCGCAGGAGCGCTCCACCGTCAACGGCCTGCGCTTCATCTTCGCGTTTGCCGGTGGCACCCTGGTCACCGCCGCCACGCCGGCCATGGTGGGCTGGCTCGGCAACGGCAACGACAAGCTGGGCTGGCAACTGACCATGCTGGTGTGGAGCATTTTCGCCTCGCTGCTGTTCGTGCTCACCTTTTTCAATACGCGTGAACGGATCGCCCCTCCCCCATCGCAAAAGTCGAACGTGATGCAGGACATTCGCGACCTGTCGCAAAACCGGCCGTGGGTAGTGCTGTTCTTCCTGGCCTTGATCATCATGATCACCATCACCCTGCGCACCACCAGCGCCGCCTACTACTTCAAGTACGTGGTAGGCCGCCCGGAGCTGATGCAGGGCTTCGTGCCGGCGTACATGATCTCGGCCGCCATCGGCGCCTCGCTCACGCCCCTGATGACGCGCTACGTGGACAAGAAAAAGCTCATGATCATCCTGATGAGCATTACCGCCGTGCTGTCCTCGGCCTTCTTCTTCGTGCCCAGCGACCAGGTCACCTTGATGTTCGCACTGCAGATCGGCATGGGCCTGGCGCTCGGCCCCAAGTCGCCGCTGGCGTTCTCGATGTATGCCGACACCGCCGACTACAACGAATGGCGCACCGGCCGCCGCGCCACCGCGATGACGTTTGCCGCCGCCACCTTCTCGCAAAAGCTGGGGACCGCCATCGCGGTAGCGGTGATCGGCTGGCTGTTCACGGTGCTCGGGTACGTGGCCAATTCGGCCCAGAACAGCGGCTCTCAGGCCGGCATCGTGTGGCTGATGTCGTTCATCCCCGCAGCGTTTGCGGTGCTGGCCGTGGCCGTGATGTTTTTCTATAACCTCGACAACCGCAAGCTGGTCCAGATCCAGGCCGACCTGCAAGCGCGCAAAATTCAATAAATGGAGACCCGTTTCATGTCACGCCCGATGTTAAGCCCTGCCGATGATGGCAATCGCTACGAACTGACCAGCCCCACGGCCATGCCGCGCGCGGGCGGCTTCCTGTGGAACCAGAAGATGATGATCCAGGTGACCTGTCGCGGTTACGCGGTGGCCCAGTTCATGCAGCCGGAGCCGGCCAAGTATGCGCACGCGCCCAACCTGGAGGCCAAGACCTTCATGCAGCCGGAGCAGAATTACTACGCTCACCACCCGGGCCGCTTCTTCTACATCAAGGACGAGGAAACCGGTGAACTGTTCTCCGCGCCGTACGAGCCGGTACGCGCACCGGTTGACCGTTTCGCTTTCTCGGTCGGCAAGAACGACCTGGCCTGGACTGTCGAACACCTGGGCGTACGGGTGGAACTCACCCTCTCCATTCCGACGTCGGACGTGGTGGAACTGTGGTCGCTGCGCGTGTCCGACCTGTCGGGCCGCGCACGCAAGCTCAGTGTGTACCCGTATTTCCCGATCGGCTACATGTCGTGGATGAATCAATCGGGCGAGTATCGGCCGGACCTGGGCGGCGTGGTGGCCAGCAGCGTGGCGCCGTACCAGAAGGTAGCCGACTACTTCAAGCAAAAGGATTTCAAGGACAAGACCTACTTCCTGTGCGAAGAAGCACCCGACGCGTGGGAAGTACAGCAGCAGGCGTTCGAAGGCGAAGGCGGCCTGCATCGCCCCACCGCCATCGATGCCGAGCTGTTGGCCAACGGCGACGCCCGTTACGAAACGCCTGCCGCCGTGGTCCAGTACCGCCTGGCGCTAGACGCGAACGCCTCGCACGACTACCGCTTCATCTTCGGCCCCGCTTTCGATGACGCCGAAATCGCCGCCGTACGTGCGCGCTACCTCCACGCCGAAGGTTTTACCAAGGCCCGCGCCGACTATGCCGACTACATCGCCAGCGGCACCGGCTGCCTGCGTATCGACACGCCCGACAAGGAACTCGACAACTTCGTCAACCACTGGCTGCCACGCCAGGTGTTCTACCACGGCGACGTCAATCGCCTGTCCACCGATCCGCAAACCCGCAACTACCTGCAAGACAATATGGGCATGAGCTTCATCAAGCCCGCCGTGATGCGCGCGGCGCTGCTGCACGCGCTGGCGCAGCAGGAAGCCAGCGGCGCCATGCCGGACGGGATCTTGCTGGTCGAGGGGGCGGAGCTCAAATACATCAACCAGGTGCCGCATACTGACCACTGCGTGTGGCTGCCGATCGCGTTGAAAGTCTATCTCGACGAGACCGGTGACTACGACGTGCTGGCCGCGCCGGTGACCGGAAAAGACAGCGGCGTGACGCTGACCGTGGCCGAACGCATGCACGCCGCCATGGACTGGTTGCTGCAGGCGCGCGATGCGCGCGGCCTCAGTTACATCGCCCAGGGCGACTGGTGCGATCCGATGAACATGGTTGGCTACAAGGGCAAAGGCGTTTCCGGCTGGCTGACGGTGGCCACCGCGTACGCACTCAACCTGTGGGCCGGGATGTGCGAGCAAGGCGCTCACATCGACGGTGCGCTGGCCGACAAGTCCAAGCATTTCCGCAGCGGCGCCCAAGCCGTCAACCGCGCCGCCAACGAGCACCTGTGGGACGGCGACTGGTACGCGCGCGGCATCACCGACGACAACGTGGTCTTCGGCGTGTCGAAAGATGTCGAAGGGCGAATCTACCTGAACCCGCAGGCCTGGGCCATGCTGGGCGGCGCGGCCAATGCGGGCCAGCGCGCGTCGATTGTCGAGCAGGTGAAGCAGCAGTTGCACACGCCGTACGGCGTGGCCATGTTCGCGCCGCCGTACAGCGCCATGCGCGACGACGTGGGCCGCGTCACGCAAAAACACCCGGGGTCGGCGGAAAATGGCGCGGTGTACAACCACGCGTCGATCTTCTACATCTACAGCCTGTACTCGGTGGGCGAAGGCGACCGCGCCTACGAACTGCTGCGCCAGATGATCCCCGGCCCGACCGAGGCAGACTACCTGCAACGCGGCCAGCTGCCGGTGTTCATCCCCAACTACTATCGCGGCGCTTACCACCAGTATCGGCGCACGGCAGGCCGCTCGAGCCAGTTGTTCAATACCGGCACCGTGTCGTGGGTGTACCGCTGCTTCATCGAAGGGCTGTGCGGCTTGCAGGGCGAGATCGATGGCCTGCGCGTGGCGCCGCAACTGCCGAAACACTGGGATGGCATACGCGTGGTGCGCCAATTCCGCGGAGCGACCTTCGATGTAGTTATACAACGCGGCGATATTCATGAAATCGTTGTCAAACTCGACGGAAAACGATTGCCTGATACGAAAGTGACAGGTATCGTTGCGGGTGGAGTACACGCGCTGGAAGTCCTGATTCCGCGTTAAAGATAGAAATCTAACTACAAGGATAAACAAATTGAAGAAGCGTCTCTGGTTGTCGCTGGCCCTGGCCTACCCCCTCATGATGACTGGCGCGGCCCATGCCGCCCCCGAAGCCAACCGCCCCTGGCTCGACGCCGCGCAGTCGCCGGACGCGCGCGCCGACCAGCTGGTCAAGGCGATGACGCTGGATGAAAAAATCCAGACCGTGTTCGGCTACTTCTCCACCGATTTCGAATCCAAGCAGTACCTGGCCCCGAAAGACGGCCGCAAGGATTCGGCCGGCTTCGTGCCCGGCATCGAGCGCCTCGGTTTGCCGTCGCAATGGCAGGCCGACGCCGGCATGGGCGTGGCCACGCAAGCCGCTTCCAAGAACCCGGTCGAACGCACTTCCCTGCCCTCGGGCCTGTCAACCACCGCCACCTGGGACCGCAAGCTGGCATTTGCCGGCGGCCACATGATCGGCAGCGAGGCGCGCCTGAGCGGCTTTAACATCATGCTGGCCGGGAGCGTGAACCTGATGCGCGAACCGCGCAACGGCCGCAATTTCGAATACGGCGGCGAAGACCCGCTGCTGGCCGGCGTGATGGTCGGCGAGCAGATTCGCGGCATCCAGTCGAACCACATGGTCTCCACGCTCAAGCACTTCGCGTTCAACGACCAGGAAACCAACCGCAATCACATCAACGTCAAGATCGAAGACGCGGCCGGCCGCATGTCCGACCTGCTGGCCTTGCAGATCGCGATGGAAGTGGGCGATCCCGGCTCCGTCATGTGCGCGTACAACCGCGTGAACGGCCCGTATGCTTGCGAGAGCGATTACCTGCTCAATGAAGTACTGAAGAAAGACTGGGGCTTCAAGGGTTACGTGATGTCCGACTGGGGCGCCACCCACTCCACGATCCCGGCCGCCATGGCAGGCCTGGACCAGCAGTCGGGCCATCCGTTCGACAAGTCGGCGTACTTCAACGAGGCACTGAAGGAAGCGGTGGTCAACGGCCACGTGCCGCAGTCGCGCCTCGACGACATGGTCAAGCGCATCACGCGCACCATGTTCGCCCACGGCCTGGCCGAACATCCGGTGAAAGCCGCCACCACCAAGGACGCCGGCATCGACTTTGCCGCCAACGGCAAGATCTCGCAGACCGGCGCCGAAGAAGGCATGGTCCTGCTCAAGAACAGCCGCGACATCCTGCCGCTGGCGGCCACCGTGCGCACCATCGCCATCATCGGCGGCCACGCCAATGTGGGCGTGATGTCGGGCGGCGGTTCGGCCCAGGTGTATCCGATCGGCCTGTCGCCGGTACCGAACGAAGGTCCGCAATTCTTCCCGGGCCCGATGGTCTATCACCGCTCGTCGCCGATGCAGGAACTGGCGTCGCGCACCAAGGCCAAGATCAGCTACGCCGACGGTAAAGATCTCAATGCGGCCGCCAAGCTGGCAGCATCGTCCGACCTGGTGATCGTGTTCGGCAACCAGTGGACCGCCGAGAGCATCGACGCGCCGGACCTGAACCTGCCCAACAAGCAGGACGACCTGATCGCCGCCGTGGCCAAGGCCAACAGCAAGACCGTGGTGGTGCTGCAAACGGGCGGCCCGGTGGTGATGCCGTGGCTGAACAACGTGGCGGCCGTGCTGGAAGCGTGGTACCCGGGTACCAATGGCGGCGCGGCGATTGCGCGCGTTCTGACCGGCGAAGTCAATCCGAGCGGCCGCCTGCCGGCCACCTTCCCGGCCTCGGTGGCGCAGCTGCCGCGTCCCGTGATCGACGGCGACGCCGTGACCAAGGACGAGGACATCCTCAACAAGACCACCACCAACTACAACATCGAAGGCGCGGCGGTCGGCTACAAGTGGTTCGATCTGAAGGGCCACAAGCCGCTGTTCCCGTTCGGTTACGGCCTGTCGTACACAACGTTCGCGCTGTCCGACCTGGCGGCGAACAAGGCCGACAAGGGCATCGAGGTGACCTTCACCGTGAAGAACACCGGCAAGCGTGACGGCAAGGCGGTGGGCCAGGTGTACATCGCACCAGCCAAGGGCGGCTGGGAAGCGCCGAAGCGCCTGGGCGGCTGGGATAAAGTGGAAGTCAAAGCCGGCGAAACCGGCAAAGCCACCGTCAAGGTCGATCCGCGCCTGCTGGCCATGTACGACAGCGCCAGCAAGACCTGGAAGATCGCTGCAGGTGAATACGTGGTAACGCTAGCCGACTCGGCAGGCGCCAAGCCTGCCGCCACGGTCAAGGTCAGCCTCGACGCGCAAACCGTCGATATCCACGGCAAGTAACTTGTCGTTCAGTCCCGCGCACTCGCGCGGGACTTCCCCACTCCCCCCCCGGCGCGCGCCTACTTCTCTTTCCAGAAAACGTCCACGGTATCGATCCGGTCCGCGCGCCAGGCCTGCACCTTCGCCTCGACAAACGTGCCTTCCATGTCGTCGCGCGGGGTGATCTTGCTGGCGTAGTAGTGGTATTCCTCGCCGTGCTTTTCTTTGGCCAGGAATTCGGCCTTGCGTACCAGGTCGGCATCGCGGCCCAACTGGTGGCCGCCCAGCGCCAGCAATGCCAGCACCACGCCCACGCCCAGCGCCAGGTGGGCTGCCGGTTCGCGCCGGCCGCTCGACAGGATGGCAGTGCGTACGGGTTGGCGCAGCAGTTCGGTGCGCAGCCAGTGCAGCACGGCGCAAAACAGCAGCAGCGGCAGCAGCACCGCCAGTTGCGCACCGGGGTCGAGCTGCCATTGCGTGAGGGTCAGGTCGAACGGCTGCAGCAGCGTGAGCACGAACATGGCCAGCGCCAGCGGCAGCAGCACGCTGGCGATCCAGACCAGGAAGAAGGCGGCACGCAGGCTGCCGCGCACCAGGTAGATGCCGCCGATCAGGGCGGGGATGATCATGCTGTACGAATAATCGGCGCCGGTGGCGATGCGCCATGCCATCCAGGCCAGTTCGAACGCGCACAGCGCAAGGAGCACTATGCCGGCGCGGCGCAGGATGGAGGGAGCAGGTTGTGTATCGGGCATCAGGAAGCGGAAGTGACAGGGGGATTCTTGCGGCGGCGCCGCGCGTTCTTGGGATCGGCGATCAGGGGGCGGTAGAGCTCCACCCGGTCGTGGGGCCGTAAAGTTGTATCGAGCGGTTTTTTCTTGCCGTAGATGCCGGTCTGCAGGGTAGCCAGGTCGATGCCGGGTACCTCGACGGCCACGCCGGACACGGCCAGCGCCTGCTCGATGGTGGTACCGGGCGCCACCTGCAACGCGCGCAGGAACTGCACGGTGTCGCTGGCGTAGCAGACTTCTACGGTAAAAGTGGCAGCCGTATCAACCACGAAGGGGGGAATTTCCATACACCGTCTCCGCGCGCTTGCAGAAGGAATCGACCATGCTGTTGGCGATCATGCCAAATACGGGGCCCACCAGCTTGTCGAGGATGGTGCTGGAAAATTCGTAGCGCAGGTCGAGTTCGATCTTGCAGGCGTCTTCGCGCAGGGCCTTGAAGGTCCACACGCCGTCGAGGCATTTGAACGGACCATCGACGAGCTTCATGCGGATCGATTCGAACGGCACGTTGTCGTTGGACGTGGTAAAGCTTTGCTTGACGCCGTGGTAGTTGATGCCGACGCTGGCCACGGTGCGGTTTTCAGTGCGTTCGCGGATATCGACGCCACCGCACCACGGCAGGAATTTGGGATAGTCTTCGATGCGCGCCACCAGTTCGAACATCTGCTGGGCGCTGTAACCGAGGAAAACTGATTTGTGCACTACTGCCATTGGCTAACCATTTGCTATGATGTGGAAATAAGATGCTGTTAGCCGTAATTTTATACGCGAAACCGAAATTTAACCGACCCGGTACGGGTTTATCGTCGATTTACCGAATTCATGACCATAGCAGATAATAAAAAAGCATTTTTTGACTACTTCATCGAGGACCGTTTCGAAGCCGGCATCGTGCTCGAAGGTTGGGAAGTCAAAGCGATCCGCGACGCCCGCGTGCAGATCAAGGAAGCTTACGTCACCATCCGTGGCGACGAACTGTTCCTGTTCGGCGCCCACATCAGCGCCCTGCCCACCGCCTCCACCCACATCAGCCCCGAAGCCGTGCGCACCCGCAAGCTGTTGTTGCACCGCGCCCAGATCGACAAGCTGATCGGTAAAGTGGAGCGCTCCGGTTACACGCTGGTGCCGCTCAACCTGCACTACAAGGAAGGCCGAGTGAAATGTGAAATCGGCCTGGCCAAGGGCAAGAAGCAGCACGACAAGCGCGCCACGGAGAAAGACCGCGACGGCAAGCGCGAAGTGGCCGCCGCCATGAAGACCCACAACCGTTGACGCCAAACCATCATGGCGTGCCATTGTTGCGCGCCCATGACAGAACCCGGCCCCGCGCCGGGTTTTTTATTGCCCTGGCAATTTCTAACGAGAAACATCCATGTTACACTTGGCGCAGATGATTTGTCATTCTTGGCCTGCGCTTGTGCGGCGTGGAGACGTGACAAAAGCTACTTTTTGACAATGAGGCAACAAATGGCGCTGAAACTCGCAATGGCTGTCGCAGCCGGTTTGATCCTGTCGGGATGCGCGACCCGCTACACGCCCGCGCCGCTGGCGGCCAACTTCCCGTCCACCAAGCAGGCCAAGCTGCAGGCAACGTACCATTGGGGCATCGTCGCCAATGCGGTCGAACGGCAACTGGCGGTGGATCTGAAAAAAACGCCTACCCGTCCGGTGTACATCAATATCCCCGCCGAACCTAACCCGTTCCAGCGCGCGCTGGCTACCCAGCTGATCACGGCGCTGGTGAATGACGGCTTCACGGTGGCGCGCGCGCCGGCCGGCGCCCTCAAGATCGACCTCGACGTGCAAACACTGACCTTTGCCCCCAACCGTCCGCAGTACCGGCGCAACTTCGGCCAGCGCTTCCCGCTGGCGGGCGGCGTGTGGATGGCGCAGGAGCTGACCGCGCCGCACGTGGAAAACGAACCGATCGATCCGCTCGATTCCGAATTTGCGCCCGGCGCCACGCCGCGCACCGAGATCATCGTCACCATTTCGGTGTCGGATCAGTACCGTTACCTGGCGCGCAGCACGTCGGCCTATTACGTGGCCGATGCCGACTATGCGCTGTACGGCGTGACCGAGCCTGAACCTGAAAACACCAAACTGACGCGCGTATTCAAAGTACGCGGAGACCTGTAAATGCCGATGACCAAACTGGCTAGCGCCCTCCTGTTGATCCTGCCGCTGCTGCTGTCGGCATGCGCCACCAACAAGGACAAGCAACAGCGCGATTACACCACCGTCTCGTCCAACCAGTTCATCGAGGCCAACTACAAGGCGGCCGATTCGCTGATGCGCCAGCTAACCGGCAAGCTGGCCGGCGACAAGCCGCTGATCATGGCCACCCTGGTCAATATCGACGAGCTGGAACAAACCACCACGCTGGGCCGGCTGGTATCGGAACAACTGTCCACGCGCCTGGCGCAGGGCGGCCTGTCGATGGTGGAAATGAAATTGCGCAGCAATGTGTATTTGAAGCGCAACCAGGGCGAATTGATGCTCACCCGCGAAATCGGCGAAGTGGCCACCGCCCACAATGCGCAAGCGATCGTGGTGGGCTCGTATGCCGAGACCAGCGACATGGTGTTCATCAATGTCAAGGTGATCCAGCCGAATACCAACTTCGTGCTGGCTGGTCAGGATTACGTGCTGGCCAAGGAAGCCGTAGTCCGGTCGATGTTGCAGCGTAACTAACCCCAAGCACGACATGTCACCGCGTTAGTTGCCCGCCACCGGCTGCTGCGCGCCGGCAGGCCACTGTGCCAGCACGCGCCGGTATTCCTGTTCGCTGAGATTGAGTATCGAGCCGTGGCGCTTTTTTCTGGCGCCATAATCGACAGCCGATGGCGCACTGCGGCGAAAGTCCTGCGGGCGCGACAGGTCGCTGGTCTGCAGCGCCAGATAACCGCCACGTGAGCGGTACTGATCGACCCATAGCCCCCATTCACTGCTGGCCGGCATCCGGAACAGGATCGGCCCTTCGACATCCTTGCCGGTCAGTCCGATAGCACCGAGGTTGCCCAGGATGCGCCACTCCCCGAGCAACTGCTGGCTACCCTCGATGGTGATCTCGCCATCCCCCGAAGCACGGAAATAGCGATAGCGCGCGCCGGGATGGTCGTCGCGCACGATCTGGGTATCGATCACGCCGGTATTGCCGTGGCGGTCGATGTACAGCCGGGCAGGCGTGAAGCTGATGAAGTCGCGCGTGCGGGCGTAATAAATCCGCGGCTTGTCGATACCGTCAACCGGGGAGATCGTGGTCCAGTACACCAGGTAATCACCGGTTTCTTCGTCGAAGATCGCTTCCGGCGCCCAGGCGCAGCCTGCTTTTTCGATGGCGCCGGCGATATCGACCAGCCGTGGCGCAGACCAATTCACCAGGTCGGTCGACTCGTAAATCACGATCGACGTGCTGCCCCGGTGCATGGCCGCCTGCCAGCCCTTGTTGCTGGCGATGCGTAAATCAGTGGCCAGGATCCAGAACTTGCTGCCATCGGCCGAGCGGACGATGGACGGGTCGCGCAAGCCTTTTTCACCGACGTCCGATGCCAGCACGGGGCGCGAGCCGTTGAGGTCGCTCCAGCGCATGCCGTCGGTGCTGGTGGAAAAATAAATCTGTTCGCTGTCGGGCGCGCCTTCGGTAAAGTGCACGAGCAGATAACCTGGTTGTTCGGGAACTGCCGCCGCGTGCGCCGCTGCGCTTGCCAGCAACAGGGCGGCGCAAAGCCGGCGCACCGGCATGCGAGGGGAAATTTTCAGCTTGTTCATGGCAGGTCTCCGGTGTGCGCCATCAGCGGGGCAAGCCCTTGCCATTGACGATGGGCTCGCCGATGTCGCCGGGCTGGAATGGCGCAGCCAGCGGATCCATCGGCAGGATATTGCCGGCGGCGTCGAATTCCATTCGCGCCAGCACGGTCTGGCGCTGGTAACCGCCGCCGACCGGCAGCGCATGGCGATGGTAGGCAACGTACCAGCGGTCGGTACCGGGCACATTGACCACGCTGTGATGGGCGGTACCGACGGCGGCGCCATGCCGCTGCAGCACGATAAAGTTTTGTGCGGCCGGCGTTACCGGCCCCAACGGCGAATCGGCCACACCCCAGCCCACCCGGTAATCGGGACTGCGCGCATCGTCGATCGACCACATGAAGTAATACTTTCCCTGGCGTTTAAACACCACGACACCCTCGCGGAATTCCTTCAGTGCGATCGCCGCCGGCGGGCCGTCAAGCGTCACCATGTCCTGTTTGAGCCGGTACACATTGGCCAGGCGGCCATTGCCGTAGTACAGGTAGGCTTGCCCGTCATCGTCGATGTACGGATACGGATCGATCGGATTGGTCTCGATGCCCGTGCCCTTGCGTATCAGCGGGGCGCCCAGTACATCCTTGAACGGTCCGAGCGGACTGGCGGCGCTGGCAACACCGATCTCGCCGCCGGCGCAAAAGTAAAAGAAGAACTTGCCATCGCGTGCAATGGCGTCGGGCGCCCATGCTTCTATCCTGGCCCAACCGAGGTCGCGGGTGACATCGAGCACCATCGCCTGCTTGTTCCATTGCACCAGGTTGCTGGAGGTCCAGACAGAAAAATCCGTGGTCTGCCAATGTGGCTTGTCGGACGTGGGGTAGAGATAATAGGTATCGCCAAATACGCGGATGGCGGGATCGGCAGTGAAGCCATCCAGTGCCGGCGTAGGCGCCGGCGCGACTGAAACCCTGGCGGCCGGCGCTGCCAGCATCTCCTTGATCAGCCATGGCGGCACCCATAGCGCAGCCGTTGCCGGAACGCCGTCCGACGCACCGGCCGCCGCTGCTTCCGACCAATGCACGAGGTCTGCGGACTTGGCGTAGCGCCATTGCGCACCTTGCCGATCGTCGCGCCATCGCAGCCGGAACAGCCCGTCCACGCCCCGCGACAACTGCGGTTCGCGCACCCCGCCGCCATTTTGCGGCGTAAATCCCGCGTGCTCCAGCTGACGCCAGTGCGTGCCGTCGTCGCTTACCTGCCAGCGCACACCGTCGGCAAACGCCAGTGGCCGGATCCAGGCATCGACCGGCCATTTGGACGGAGCCGCGCCCATGGCGGGCGCCAGCAGGCTGGTGGCAGACAGCGCCATGGCGAACAAGATGCGGCGGTGGCGGGCAAGCGGCAGATGCATGGATGTCAGGGAGGTTAGAAAGGCTAAACCATACTAAACCGATCCATGCGCCAGTCAAGCATTCAGCCTGCCGACCGGAAAATAGTCGTGGCGATGATTGAATACGGCCTGGTTTAGAGCAGCAACGGCAAAACCTCGATCGCCGACGCCTCCACCTTCAGACCGATCAGTTCATCGGCCCGCGTCTTCCCTAAATTGATTGCCGCGATCGGCTTGCCGGCAGCTGCAGCCAGCTTGCAGAACCGGTAGCCCGAAAACACCATCAACGACGATCCCACCACCAGCAAGGCGTCAGCCTGGTCGGCCAGCGCCAGCGCGCGCGCCGTGCGCTCTGCGGGAATATTGTCGCCAAAAAAAATCACATCGGGTTGCAGGGCGCCACCACATTGCGCGCAGACCGGCATGTGAAAATCCTGGCCGTTCAATTCCAGCTCGGCGTCACCGTCGGGCCGTGCTTCCGGCACCACGCCATCGACCGGTCCGGTGTGGACCATGTGCGGATTCTCGCGCGCCAGCCAGGCCTGGATTTCATCGCGCGGATGGACCGTGCGGCAATCGAGGCACACCACGCCGTGGATATTGCCATGCAGTTCGATGACCTTCTGGCTGCCGGCGCGGTAATGCAAGCCATCCACGTTCTGGGTGATGATGGCGTCAATGCGCCCCGCCGCTTCCAGCTCGGCCAGCGCGTAGTGGCCGATATTGGGCGCAGCCTTCGACATCACCGGCCAGCCGGCCATGCTGCGCGCCCAGTAGCGGCGCTGCACGGCCACGTCGCGCCGGAAGTCGGGCCCCTGGATCGGCGCCCGGCCGCGCCGCACGCCGTCCTTGTCGCGATAGTCTGGGATACCGGACGCAGTGGACAAGCCGGCGCCGGTCAGTACCAGCACGCGGCGGTGCTGGTGTAAAAAGGTCTGGAGCTGGTCGATTTGAGCTGTGAGATCGGGATGAAGGTTCATGGCCGCCATGTTAGCACCATGGCGGTCCGACGGTGGCCGGCGGAAGGCGCCGGACCACCACCCCGCCGATGCATCAGCGGGGCAACTGCGGCGTATGAAGAGGACAGGGTTTCACCTGCTGTGCGCGCAAAAAAACTGACACGTTACTGACGATCGTCGAGGCCCGGGAGACGCTGCACCTTGCTGGACCACCTGAATTTTGCGACTGGGCGCTGTCGCCCCAAAACGGACATCCCCAACAGAAGGCAGTGACCTTATGATAGCCATATCAATCTGTCTTCGATGGTAATCCCCCCAGCAAATGATCGCGTTTAAAAGTAGAATTTTTCAAATTCGCTACTAACGAAAGCAGCTCGTCGTGACGGCCAGCAGCATATAGCGCGCTAAGGGTGGCCGCTTGCCGTCTATGGTAGGGCGCAACTAGTTCACTAGCTCCCCAATGTCTGCTAGTAAAAATTTGCCGTGCTCTTCCTCGAACACAGCAGAAACAGTAATCTGCTGACACTGCACCACTAACATTATCTTACGAAGTTTT
Organism: Duganella sp. Leaf61; assembly: GCF_001421905.1. Taxonomy (NCBI): domain Bacteria; kingdom Pseudomonadati; phylum Pseudomonadota; class Betaproteobacteria; order Burkholderiales; family Oxalobacteraceae; genus Duganella; species Duganella sp. Leaf61. The sequence goes on along the minus strand of NZ_LMLM01000029.1, from coordinate 17,509 downwards.
CCATTCGGCGTAACTTTAAGAGGAACAACCTTCCCGCCTCGAGAAGAAAAACATTCTTCAATTTTCTTTTGGTAAGCCTTGTCGTCAAATCCCGGAAGGCCGCAGTTTTCTATATCCTTCGGATAGGACACTGTCTGGAGACACTGAAGCTTAATTTTTAAGTCAGCATTAGCACCGGAAAAATGTGCTAGTGGAGTAGCCTGGACTCCATCATTAGCGGCTAGCGCGGCCTCTGAAACAAGCAATAAAAACGAAATAAAGAGAAATTTCACTAAAGTGTTTCCTAAACTGAAATTTATGGACATCCGACCGCTTTTGGCCGCCAGCTGTCTGGTACGCGCTTAGTGTGTCATTAATTTTGAAATATCCTGCTGACTTCCCCAACGCAAGATAATCTGGTTTTCAAGCATACGCTTTTGGATTTTTGATAGCAGATCTAAAGCATCTTCAGGGGGTGCGCTTGCATAAATAACCATGATACTAAAATTTTTTCCGCTGGTGTTAGGTCGTTGTTTAGCCAACTCTCCGGTGCGAATGACAGTTTCGTAAAACTCCAATTTTTTTTCTAACAAATTGCGGGATTCGTCATTCCATGTGCGCATCTGGTGGAGCAATAACACAGCATCAGAAGAGTTTGGCTTGGTAGCAATCAAGTCAATTACCGTCGTATCACCTACCTCTGCAATTGCGTTTGCCGACAGCAGCAGCGTCGCAGAAACTAGTATCGAAATAAGTTTTTTCACTGCAACCTTTCATAATTTAACCTCACAAAAACAAGTGGCTGCTCCTGGCCGTTCTCGGCCGATCAGACCAGCATAGCATGTTGCCGTCGCGAAAACATCACGGTCTGCCCCGATGCGCTGTTGTCGCCCAAAAGTGAACATTGGCAAACTCAATCTGAATCGCAAGGATGCCGCCGAGCGTTACATCATTGGACACGCCATTGCAGCCACATTGCCCCCTTGNCCAGCCGGTGCCGATTGTGTGGATGCTACCCCGATGCGCCGTTGTCGCCCAAAAGTGAACATTGGCAAACTCAATCTGAATCGCAAGGATGCCGCCGAGCGTTACATCATTGGACACGCCATTGCAGCCACATTGCCCCCTTGGGATGATTGGCAACGCCACGTTCTATTGCCTTTTCGTTCCAGACCTCTACAGGTTCAGCAGATTCACCCTCATGCTTCAACAATTCGGGTGATCCAATGAGGTAAATCGCTTGGGCCTCCCGTCTCCCGAAGCGCTGTAGGACGCTGTAGTGTTCCGTCATACCGGGCATCCACACAGATTCACCCTCATGCTTCAACAATTCGGGTGATCCAATGAGGTAAATCGCTTGGGCCTCCCGTCTCCCGAAGCGCTGTAGGACGCTGTAGTGTTCCGTCATACCGGGCATCCACACRGAGACAGTCAGTACGTCAAGAGCATTTCYGTCAGGCTCCCTGTAGAAACCTTCACGCCCGAACGYCCACGAGACTTTGCTTGACTTTGCCTCGCCTAGACTGGCCCACCCCTGAGACACTGCTTCCTCCTGGGTTTCGGACTCAAAGTSGACCACCTGTCTCCCATCATCGCCTTCGAGAATGGCGAATGGACAGATCAGCTCACCGGCTCGATTTGCGTCAGCAATTGCTGCACAGTGGGCGAGAATGAAGCCCGCAAGTTCAAGTGCTTCATTTGGAACGGAAACTGGGAAGAAAGAACCGGACATTAAATACTCTTAACATGTTATTGAAGTCGCGCCGCAACTTTGCGTCGGCTGGATTTAATGGCTGTTCTTGGCCGTTCTCGGCCGTTCGTGCGAGCATAGCATATTTCCGTTGCAAAAATATTATGATCCGCCCCGATGCGGCGTTTTCGCCCCAAAGCGGTTATTTCGATTGAACGTACCTTTTCGCTTGAAGCCATGACCGTTCAAGGATGCACCTCAACTCATAGTCGTCTCCCGCAAGCACTCTCTGAGCAATCGACTCAACGAAACCATCTGGGCATTCGCCCTCGAGCAATTGGGAAAGGCATGCAGTAACCTTGTTTTGAACTTCATTGACTCTACGAAGTTGCCTCGGGTTTATCAGCTCGTCAGTGCCAGCCTCATAACTATTTCGCCCGGCAATGGTTATCTCACAACTGAGCCTAGCTAGGAAACGAATTGCTAACTCTGGAGCGACGTTTTGAATCCATTCAGTTTCAGCCAAGACCGTAGTCATCTTTCCCCCAAAGTACATTCATCTTATGTCGGCTGTTGGCCGATCTCAGCCCGCTGGTAAGGTTGGCTGATGACGGCCAGGCGGTCCATACGTGCAGCGAAAAAAAGCCCTGCGGAGGCGATAAAGAATGCTGCACCAACAGGATCGATTCTGTCCAACATTAGAACCCAAGACCAATATTCATCTTCGACGCTAATGGCCGTCGCATACACAGACAAAGCAATGCCGCCAACAAAGGCAGCACTCGCCATCGCTATTCCGACCTGGCCACTCATGTATATCCGCTTAGTCAACGAGCGAGTTGGTGTAAGTCCCCATTTTTACCAAAAGGCGATGAGAATGGCTTCTACTAATATAAGCGCCACCATCAAACCAAGCCCATGACTAAAACCAATTCTGGACCCAAGGGTATCCAGAAGCCATCCAAGCAGATAGCTAGCACCTGCTGGAGCAGCTATAAACACGTTGGGGTTTGCAATGAACATAAAGTTCCGTTATTGGCCGATATGGGAAGTTGTGTCATGCATCCCCCTTGGCGCCAAACGCCTTGTAGCGGTACGTTTGAAACTCTCCTTTGTGGGTGTATTCCTTTGCCTTTTCATTCCGTTCTTTTAGATGGTTTTTAACGTCGACACTCTTGATGTTGTAGTGCCGCTTATCTAGAAAACCGGCATTTACAAGATTTGGATGATTCATCAGTGGCGTGAGATCACCATCGCGCACATTCGTGTCTACAAATCTGAAGTCCAGAAGATTTGGCATTCTCTCCAGAAAGCGTAGGTTCTCCAGTGGTGCGCACCCATTTAAGCAAAGGACCTTCAGATGGCGAAGTTCAAAAAGGTCCTTCTTCGGGCTGAACTTTCGTGACGTATTCACATGAAGCCATTCAAGGTGATCTCCGATTTCAGAGAGCCCTGTATCACTCTCCAGTTTCAAACACCAACTGAGTTCAAGCCGCTTTATTTTGCCTAGTTTTGCTATCTCCAAGAATGACGTGATGTTTGAGAAGTTAACTTCAAGGTATTCAGCAGAGGTAATGCCCCCCAAGTCATGAAATCCTGGCTCCTTAGTCTTGAACTTCTGAATGCGGTAGTACGTGGCATCGGCTATTACCTTAGACAGGCCCTCACCGCGTTCAAAATCGATCGTCGCCAATCGGTCGGGCGGCAACCTATCCATCCATATCGTGTTGTAAGTCCAATCCATATGTCACTTTTTCAATAGAGGCAACGGCGGCTCCTGACCGTTCTCAGCCGGTCGTTCAAGCATAGCATGTTGCCGTTGCGAAAACATCATGATCTGCTCCGATGCGACGTTGTCGCCCCAAAGCGGCCATACTTATCATTCTTGATCCGACTTTTCTGGAAACGATCGCCATCCGGATAGGTGTTCCATCATCTCGGCAAGGCCACGCAAGTGCGCAGTCCGCTCGTCTTCCGGCAGTGTGCGAATGATGCTATCCGCTCCATTGAGAGCCTCTCCAATGCCTTGTAGGCATCCATAAGCTTCTGCGCGGTTGAATGATCCATTTTTACCCTAACAATTTTTCTAGTTAATTACTCGACCTGATCCGAAAATCTAACGGCGGTTGTAGCCGATTGCGGACGGTCGGGGTAACATAGCATATTGCCGCGGTGAAAATACCACGACATGCCGCGAGCGAAATCGGTAGCAGATGCAGTGATGGATCGCTTAATCCACACGTCGTATCACACGCCCCTCTTCGGCGAGTCGCTTCGGCGAAACAATGCGCCAGTGCTAAAAAAAACGTAGCACTACTAGCAGGCTGCTGAAATACCTATGCGCCGCCCGGAATTTTGGCTACACAGGGTACTTCACCCCTTGGCTGTCTAAAAAAAATCGCTTGTGGCTCGTTTTACGAGGTCGGTAATTTTCGCAAGTCGGGCGAAAAACAGTATTTCAGCAGCCTGCTAGGCCCAAGAAATAAGTTTGCTCCAACTAGCGATGAGATGATGCTGTAGCGACCGTCTCGCTGTGACACAGAGGAGCTTTTTCTTTAATAGCCAACTTGCTTGCCAAGTACAGGGAATCTCCTTCGGAGGGGTTTAAGGAAAGACGGCGCGGGAATCGAAGAAATTAATTGCGTGGTCAGCCAGCCGGGTTGCTATAATGAAATCACTTCATCCGAGCGCCGTCTCGGCCCTATCATTATTGGAGTGCAAATGAGCCAGTATCTTTTGAGCTTTGCCAAGGATAACTTGGCTGGAAAGTCAGATGCCTATCTTGCGCTGCTTTGGTGTATGTACAAAGGGCGACAGGATAAAGGTAGATATTCAGACCACATTAAGGTTCACCTGACTTCTGGCAGCAGAGATTTGGTTATAACCAATTATCAGCGTATTGAGGTACTCTGAAATTAATGGACACTTCCATTTCATAAACTTGTCAAAGGGAGTGAAAACATGAAATCACCAACATACACGCCGGAATTCCGGGCCGAGGCGGTCAAACTGGTACTGGCGCAGGGATTGACGATAGAGGAAGCGGCGCAGCGCATCGCGATGCCCAAAGGGACGTTGGCCAACTGGGTAAGCGCGGCCAAGCGCGGCACGGCCCCTAAGGCGCCGCCGGGGAGCCGCAGCGTCGCCGAGCTGGAGTCTGCGGCCCGTGCTGCCCATCGTGGGGGTTGGCCAGGGAGCGGCCGGCTTCATAGCGCCAGCGGCGGCTCAACCGGCGTGACAGCCGTGCCGTTCGGCTGGCGCGACGGTTGAAAGCGGCGGTCCTTCACTTCATGTGGTCTGCATGCAGGCCGGCACAGTCTGGACATGACGGCAGCGTCAACCGGCCGCCGGGCCGAGCCCGCAGGGCCGAGACCCGGTTTGCCGGGGCTCGGTTCACGAGAGACCTGGGTTTCGGCCCCGGCCATCGCAACGGGCATTGCTGCGCCAGGTTGCCTGCACGTCGATGTGCACGACTTGACCGCATGCCGTTGCCGCGTCCAGCGGCAGCAGCACATGCCCTGTAACTCCTTGTAATTTATGCCTAAAATATTGCACCAGGTTCACATCGCCTGTATAGTTTACGCAGGCCACCGAATTCATTTCCCGCCTCCCCCACCACCTCATCATCCGCAATATCGAAATGCAATTGTTGCATTACGAGAATATAGATCAATTAATATGCCGAGCAATTTTTCTGCGCCTCGTATGGTGATACGACTCGCTATCATGTTCATTTGTGTGAGAGAAGCCAGCGCGCAAACGCACGTGCAAACGACGGCGGACGAACTGGCGATGCAGCCTTGGACTGTTGCTGGCTACGGCAGCGCCGGGCTGGTCCATTCCAGCGAGCGCAACGCGGACTTTACGTCCAATGTCATCAACCCGGGCCGCGCCGGATTTTCCAGGCGCACCAGCTATGACGTCGATAGCCGGCTGGCGGGCCAGATTAACTACGAATCGCACGCCAACTGGTCGGCAGTACTGCAGGTCATTGCCGAGCGCAACCTCGACCGCGATTTTTCCCCGCGCGTCGAATGGGCAAACATAAAATACCGCTACTCTCCGGAACTCAGCATTCGCATCGGCCGCACAGCGCTGCCGATATTTTTATTGGGCGATTATCGCAAGGCTAGTTATGCATTGCCATGGGTGCGTCCACCGGTCGAGGTCTATGGAGGACTGCCGGTGTCCAACAGCGACGGCATTGATGTCAGCTACAGCTGGCGTGCAGGGGGATTGAAAAACGTCACGCAAGGCTCCTTCGGGCGGACCCGCGTGCGGGTGGGCGGTTCGGCTCACGCCAATGCCAGGCAACTGACCGGTATCTCCAACACCACGACCACCGACAACCTGACGGTGCGCGCCAGCGTGATGACCGCCACGCTCACAGTCGATATCGCCAAGCCGCTGTTTGACGTCTTCGATCAATTCGGACCGGCGGGCGCCGCTTTGTCTGACCGCTACGACGTGTCGGACAAGCGCACGTCGATCGCAGCGGTCGGATTCACGTACGATACCGGTTCCTGGTTCCTGATGGGGGAAACCGGCCGGATGAACGCCAGATCGTATCTCGGCAACAAATCGGTGGCTTATCTGAGCAGCGGTTACCGCTGGAACGCGTTCACACCGTTCGTCACCTACTCCCGCGCCAAGTCGCATCAGCCGTTGTTCGATGCCGGGCTGCCCGCGTCGTCGTATCCGGCGTCGATGGTGCCGCTGGCCATCGGTCTCAATGAGCAGCTCAACGGACTGCTGCGCACCATCACCGCGCAGCATACGGTCAGCACCGGCGTGCGCTGGGACTTTGCCCGCGACTACAGCCTGAAGCTGCAATACGACCGTCTGCGCCCGGAGGGATTGAGCAATGGAACACTGATCAACGTCCAGCCTGGCTTCAGATCCGGACACCCGGTCCATGTGGTGAGCACCATGCTCGACTTCGTTTTCTGACGGTGGCGCAATGAACTTGTATAACACACCATTGCTGACATCGCTGCTGGCACTGACGCTCGGTCTGACTTGCACCACCGCGTCGGCGGAACTGGTCGTCATCGTCTCAGCGAAGCGCGCGCCGCTGACGCTCAATTCCGGGCAGGTTTCCGATATTTTTCTCGCCCAGACCGAGCGCTTTCCGAACGGCGACAGTGTCACGCCGCTGGACCTGTCGATCGACTCGCCGCTACGCGACCAGTTCTATAACAAGGTCAGCGCGAAGTCGCCCGCGCTGCTGCGCGCCTACTGGACCAAGATGGTCTTCACCGGGCGCGGACTGCCGCCGAGGGAAATGGCAACCAGCGTGGCCATGCGGCGCCTGGTCGCCGCCAATCCATCGCTGATCGGCTATATCGACAGCGCCGCACTGGACGACAGCGTCCAGATCGTATTAGTCGTGAGTAAATAACATGCTGCCTGCGAAGGTTGGCAATGCCAGCCTGGAGATGTTCGCCCAACGCGCCGAGGTACGGCTGTCGATCGCCATGCCTTTGTTTGCGCTGGTGTTACTCGTGCTTATCTGGGGCGCGACCTTTCACTTCATCCGCATCGAGCACGACAACACGGTGCGCGCGGTCGAAGCATCCCTTGCCGACCTGATCGACACTTACGAGGCGCAAATTGCGCGCAACGTGGGCGGCATTGAGCAAACCCTCAAGACCGTCAACTATGCCGTCAAACTGAACGGCACTGCAAACGCCTTGCAGGCAATGAAAAGCGAGGACCTACTGCCCCCGGCGATTGTTTTTGCAGTCAGTATCATCGACAGCAACGGCAACGTGGTGGCAGGCAGTCCGTCTGCCACAGCTACGGCCATGTCGGCGCAACCGTTTTTCAGGCATCACCGCCAGGACACGACGGACCGGGTGTTTGTCAGTGGCGCGCCCGGTGCGGACCAGCACCACGGGGCGGTTCAGTTTACCAAGCGCCTGACCGACAGCGCCGGGCAATTCAGCGGCGTTGCCATGCTGACGGTTGACGCCGGATATTTCACCGCGGCCTACGAAACGTCGCGCCTAGGTAGGCACGGCATGCTGGCGCTGCTGGACCAGGACGGCGCCATGCTGGCGTCGAGAATCGGCGACAACATGGCGCTGCCGTCCGCCCCCGACGCCATCGAGCGCTACACCGCCACGCGCCGCATCGGCCGGTTGCACGTGAACGCTATCGTTGGGCTGGGAAAAGCGGAGCAACTGACGGCCTTCAACGCGCGCCGACTCACCTACCTGTGGCAGGCCGGGGGTGCCACGGTGATTGTGCTGGTCATGCTCGCCGCGTTCTGGGCATGGAACCGGCAAGGCGCTAAGACCCGCCGCAGCATCCGGCTGGCGCAGCAAACCTACGAAGCCGCATCGGAAAGCAACCGCGATGCCTTTTTCGTCCTGCACAGCGTGGTCGATCAAGCCAACGCGATCACCGACTTTCGCATCTCGGCAGTCAACCGGCAGGCAGAAGCGATGACCGGCGTTGACCGCCAGCGTCTGCGCACCACCTCGCTGCGGGGCCTGATGCCGGAGGCTGTTTCGAACGGCATTTTCGACAGGCTGGCGCGGGCTGCAACCCAGGGGGGCGTGCACGAAAAGGAAATCATGAATACGCTCGACCAGTTCAAGGGCGCCTGGTTTCATGAACAGCTGATCGGCGTGGAAGGCGGCGTCATTGCCATCGTGCGCGATGTCAGCGAGCGCAAGGCTGCGGAAGAAAAAATTCTGCACATGGCCCAGCACGATGCGTTGACGGGCTTGCCCAATCGCACGCTGCTGCAGTCGCGGATCGAACACGCGGTGGCGCATGCTACCCGCCGCGACGGCATGGTCGTGGTGTCGTTCATCGACCTTGATAATTTCAAGATGGTCAACGATTGCCTGGGCCATGGCGCCGGCGATATCCTGCTCGCGGAAATCGCCGGCCGCATGCGCAGCGGTCTGCGCCGCCAAGATACGCTCGGGCGTTTCGGTGGCGACGAGTTCGTGATGGTACTGCCGGCACGGCGCGACCAGCTCGATCAATGCCTCGCCCTGCTTGACCGCGTCACCGCCGGTGTCAGGCAAACCGTCCACATCGAGGGCCACGCAGTTCAGATCAGTTGCAGTACCGGCGTCGCGGTGTTTCCCCGCGACGGCAATAACGCCGCTTCCCTGCTGACCCGCGCGGACGTTGCCATGTACAGCGCCAAGGCCTCGGGCAAGAATCAGTGCCATTTTTACGCGGACAGCATGAACGCCAATGCGGAAAACAAGCTGGCGATGGTAGCCAGCTTGCGTACCGCCGTGGAGGAACACCAGTTCCGCGTGGTGTACCAGCCGAAGTTCAATATCAGGTCCGGCGCCATTTTTGGCGTGGAAGCGCTGGTGCGCTGGGATCATCCGACCGACGGCCCGGTCTCGCCAGCCGACTTTATTCCACTGGCCGAGGAAAGCGGCATCATCGTCGACATCGGGCGCTGGGTCATGCATACGGCGTGTGCCCAGAGTATGGCCTGGCAGCACGCGGGGCTGCCGCCGCTGGTCATGTCGGTCAACGTCTCGCCGCGCCAGTTCGACGATGCTGAACTGTTGACCGATATTGCCGCGACCCTGCTCGACACCGGCTTGCCGGCCGGCTTGCTGGAACTTGAAATCACCGAAAGCCTGATCATGCGCGATCTCGATGGCGCCGTCGCCACCATGCGCGAGCTTCAGAAAATGGGGCTGCGATTGTCGATCGACGATTTCGGTACCGGCTATTCCAGTCTCTCATCGCTAAAATCTTTTCCCATCACGACTCTCAAGATCGATCAATCGTTTGTTCGCGACCTGGGCACCAAGGCGGAAGACCAGGCAATTGCCCGCGCCATCATCGCCCTGGCGCATGAGCTAAAGCTGCGCGTGATTGCCGAGGGCGTGGAAACCGACGCGCAGCTGGACTTCCTGCGCGCCAGCGGCTGCGACGAGGTGCAAGGCTATCTCCTCGCCCGCCCGGCGTCTCCGGACGTGATTGAAACGCTGTTGCAAGCGCAGGCCGCAGCAGCCATTTGAACTGGCACAAGCCGTTTTGCGATGGCAGTCACTAGGCAGCCGGTTTCCCTTGGTCATGGTGACGGTGGGTGTGATGGTGGGTCGCGCACTGGGCATCGTCGTCGGCAAACGCGCGGAGCTGATCGGCGGACTGGTACTCATTGCCATCGGCAGCACGATCTTATATGAGCATCTGTCTGGCACCGGCATGTGAGGCCGCAGCCAGACCGAATTTGAGCAATACTGCTCAAAAATGCCAGCGTCCGATAACACCGCGCTATGCGCGGCACGCTGGATATCTGGCGTCACGAAACGAGTTTGTAAAGCATTACCGCTGATGAACTGGTCGAGAGCCGTTCGAGATGCAACAAATGAGGATGCTCTGAGCACATGGAGATCAAGGCGCCTATGCGCAACGGTACGGAAATGAGTCATCTCAAGAACAACACTGTGGCAGAACTGCCCCCCAGCACGTCCGAACTGCGCACAGCGATATGTTCAGATTACCGTTGGGGATGTAGGCTCTCGCTCAGTGCAAGTGTTTATTGCTTGCAGCTCAGGAAAACCGTAAACCACATAGTGCTTAACCTGCGTCGGGCCAACGCATTATTGAGAATTTGACTCAGATCGCAGGAAGTTGCACAGCCATGACAGTACCACGACGGTCAGAGGAATGCGCGGTAACTGTCCCACCGTAGCGCTCGACTGTTTCCTTGACGATCGCCAGTCCAAGACCGGCCCCTTGGCCAGCATGATGGTCTCCGCGGACAAAACGTTTGAAGACGTGCGGCAAAAGCTCTGCAGAAATGCCAGGACCGGTATCGCTCACGCTGATTGTCACACGCGTTGGGCCAGCGTCTGCCGCGACATGGATCGCGCCATTGCGCGGAGTAAATTTCAAGGCGTTACTGATCAGGTTGCCGATCACTTGTTCGAACTGCGCCTGGTGGAAGCGAATCCGCACTCCCTGCGCCTCGCACGCTATCGTCAAAACAATGCCGGCACGCTCGGCCAGGGGGCGAAGCAAATCAACGATATCATTCAACAGAGGACAGACCGCTACCTCCTCTCCATTGACCGCTGCCCCCGTTTCCATCCTGGCGACATCGAGCACCGAGGTGACGAGACGTTCAATCGAATCGGCGGAACGCTGGCTGCGCGCGATCAATGTCTGGCGCTGCTCGCCACTCAAATCCTCTCTCATGGCGAGCATTTGCAGCGACATCTTGATCACGGCGAGCGGCGTACGAATATCATGGGAGACGACATGCACCATACTCTGCCGCTCTTCGTTGAGCTGTTCCGCCAACGCCCGCGCAGCCTGCTCCTTGACAAAGGCACGTTGGAGATCCAGCGCAAGTATGCTGTTACGCAACTCCATGATGGCTTCGATTTCAACTTTTTTCCAAGGTACAGCGGTCCCCTCCACCACTTCCACCCAGGATTTGAACGAGAAGCGCGGGTGAAGGCGAAAGACATCGGCATCAAGCTTGACGCTCTTGGACGGCTGCCCCGCCCAGACGATAGAGGCAGCAACCTCGGGCCTGAACCACAGAATGAAGTTTCGGGGGCTTTTAGGAATTGACAGGGCTACCAGCCCGCTGGCTTTGTCCTTGTAGGCTTTGGCAGGCGCAAATACCTTGCTCAGGCAATCAGTCGCAAACACCGAACCGTCGTGCCGTTCGACCAGCCAATCCACCAGCACTTCGATTTCCTCAACAGTGGGCGTGTTACCAATCACAGTCCAGGCATGGTCAAAATACACTGCCGCTGCCGCACCGCCGGCGCCAGCGATGTCAAGCAGGGTTGGTGCATATTTAAACAAGCCATCAACCAGATCCTCCTCCCGTTCCATCAGAGCCAATAGGCGTCGGTGGGTGTCGGCCAATTGCGCTCGGTAGCGCTGGTCTTCCATCGCTATCTTGACGACCAACTGCGAGGAGACAAGCTGCGCAACCAGCACTGCTGCGAGCCGGTGGTCCACGCCAATTTGCCGCGGCGAGGCATGATGGCACGCCACCAGTCCCCACAGCTTCCCTTCGCTAATCAAAGGCATGGTTAGTGTTGCCGCCACGCCCATGTTGCGCAGGTATTCGATGTGTATCGGAGAGACGCTGCGCAGGTAGGATTGCCCCAAGTTGAGCGGTGCACCGTCATGAAAATTGGTCTGGGGGACAATCGGGACCGGCTGGTAGCCAATGTCCGGAATCATGCGCAGCCAGTTGTTGAGAAAAATCGCCCTCGCCTGCGGTGGAATATCGGACGAAGGAAAAAAATGGTAGAGGTAGGAATGCATTCCCTCCTCGCGCGACTCGGCAACCACATGCCCATGCCACTCCTCGGTAAACTGATAGATCATCACCCGGTCGAACCCAGTGATCGCGCGAATCTGCTCGGCGGCGACCGCAACAAGTTGATGCTGGGACGTGGTGGACTGGACGCCGCGCACCGCAACGCGCACCTGCTGCTGAAGCCTCGACAGCGAACGCGCCACTGTTGTCCGCTCGCCCTCACGCTCGAGTTCCAGAATACAGCCGCCATCGCTGGCATGTGCATACGCAGTCCATCCTTGAATGTCGCCATCGACACCCATCACTGCCACGCTGTGCGGAGCAGCTTCCTTGAGGTCAGGCTGGTCCAAATAGGTCCGCAGCGCGGCTGCATCCTCCGCCGACAGGTACGCGGCCATGGACGATGCCACCAGCTTATCCGGATGGACGCCAAATACTTCACCGGCATTCGCGCTGACGTTGCGAATCAACAGCGACGGCACATCAATACACACCAGCACGCCGTACGGCTGGATCGAGCCTGGAATATGGATTGGTTCGCGCGCGCAGAGTTCCATCAGCGCGGTGATATCGGCAGTCTGCATACGAGATATTGGGTAAAAGGAATAAGCGTCAAATATCAACCATATTACATCAGCAACGCTGAGATCGCGCACTGTATTGACGAGGCTGCTTTTCAAAGTGCACCAGTTGCCACATGCCCCGCTTTTTAGTGACACATTTTGAAGCCGGGTGAAAATACCGACAACCACACCGCTCCGGCACGTCGTGACATAAGGATGCAACGCGGCGTTTTGTGACGTGCTTAACGTTGTGCAAGACGTTTCCATGAGAGGCTGTCACGCAGCGCTGCCGCAAGGCATTCTTGCGGCGAATTACCAAGCGATCGCGCCGACTGTACGCGATGTGAAATGAAATTATGGAGCTCTGGAGCTTGAATGGGCCGCAGCAGTGTGAGCAAAAACGATGGCGATTTATCCGAGGCGCTGACCGAGGCAGCCGGCACTCAACGCGTCATGCTAGCCGAGTCGCCCAGCAAAAAATACTTTCAACATTTGAGGAATTAAACAAGTGACTTCACGCATTCCAACCGGCATCCCCGAACTCGATGCGGTCTTGCGCGGCGGCTTGCTCGCCCGCCGCCTCCATCTGCTTGAAGGACGTCCAGGGTCCGGAAAGACAACCATCGGTATGCGTTTCCTGATCGCCGGCGTCGCGCAGCAGAAGACGTGTTTGTACGTAACCCTGTCAGAGACCGAAGAAGAATTGCAGGGCACCGCCGAAAGCCACGGCTGGACATTAACCGGCATCGAGCTGTTTGCACCGGATTTGGTTTCACCGCATGAATATGGAGAGCAGACCATCATGCTGCCAAGCGATGCCGAGTTGTCACGGCTGATCGACACGATCGCCACGCGCGTTGAAACGAGCAAAGCCGAGTTGGTCGTCATTGACTCCATGGCCGAGATCCGGCTGCTGGCGCACGACAGCTCACATTATCGTCGCCAGATCATCGCGCTGCGCGACCGCCTGGCGCGCGCAGGCGCAACCGTTCTGCTGCTTGACGATCTGACCTCCATCAATCACGAATACGAGCTGCAAAGCGCCGTGCATGCCGCCATTACGCTCGAGCAGCGTGAGCAGCCATATGGTGCCGTCCGTCGAGTGCTGAAAATCGTCAAGCTGCGGGGCGGAGATTATCAGAGCGGCACCCACGATTTTGCGATCGAGAAGAGCGAGATCCTGGTGTTTCCCAGCCTGATCGCTGAAGAACATCGCCGCGACTACTCACCTGCTGCGTTGACCAGCGGTGTTGCAGGCCTGGACGACATCATGGGCGGCGGAATCATGGATGGCACGTCCACCATGATTATCGGCCCCACTGGGGTCGGCAAGACCACCATGGCGCTGCAATACGCACTGTCTGCGGTACACCATGGCGGCAAGGCTGCCTACTTCGTGCTGGACGAAGCCGAGCTGACTCTGCGTTCGCGGATGATCGACCGATTTGCTTTTGACGGAGCCAATGGAGACCACAACGGCCTCTTGATTTCCCGCATTAACCCATCGCGCATTTCCGCCGGTGCTTTCGTGTGGAAGGTGCGGCGGCGGGTGGAGGACGACAAGGTGCGTGTGGTAATCATTGACAGCATTAACTCCTATCTCACATTGATCCGCGAAGAACGCACGCTACAGCTCCAGATGAACGAACTGTTTTGCTATCTGGCCAACATGGGTGTGATTGCCATCATCGTTGGCGCGCACTCTGCCCCGCTGGATACGACACGGGAGCCCGATGCCCTCTCCATCATCACCGACAACATCATATCGCTGAGCTACGTGGAAGACGGCAGCGTTATCAAGCAGGCGGTATCTGTCTTGAAAAAACGCCACGGCCCGCACAGCCGTGACATAAGGTCATTCCGTCTGGTCGAAGAAGGTTTCACCGTCGGCGCAAGGTTGACCCGCAGCGCAGACGTTGCTGGCCAAACGGATGGCCAGTGACATGCACGTCGCCTTGTACGCGCCATTGGGACGGGATGCCAGCGTGCTGTGCGCACTGCTGGAGTCAGTCGCCCTGCAACCGATGGTTTGCACCAGCGCAGCTGCGTTCACCGCCGCACTCAATGAAGACGCCATGCTTGCCATCGCGACCGAAGAAGGGCTCACGCGCTGTTCGGCCGAGCTCCTGGCGCAGCAATTGAAGCGCCAGCCCTTGTGGTCAAATATTCCCATCATTGCGCTTGCCGACGCCAATGCGTTGCTGCCCGGCGGCGCGACGACTGTTCTGGAGCGGCTAGGCGGCATTACGTTGATCACGCGTCCGCTGCGCCAGGAAGTGTTGACCCTGGCGGTGCGCTCAGCGCGCCGTACACGTTTGCTGCAACTGCAAGTACGTGACCAGTTGGAGCAGCTGAGCCAGCACACGGTTGAGCTGGAGGCCCGTGTGGATGAACGCACTGCCGCCCTGGCACTGGAAGTACACGAGCGGCGCCAAATCGAGACGTCGCTGATGGAAGCGCGCCGGCTGGAATCGCTGGGGCGGCTTACAGGCGGCGTAGCGCATGACTTCAACAATCTTCTACAAGTTATCGTTGGTGCGACCCAGCTTCTGCAATTGGTCAGCCGCGAAGCGCCCGCGCTTCAAAAGCCGATCGCCAGCATCAATCGCGCCGCCGAACAGGGTGCACGGTTGACGCAACAGTTGCTGTCGTTCGCGCGCCGCCAGCCGATGCAGATCACCGATGTTCGCCTCAATGAGCACGTACTCTCTCTCGCTCAGCTACTGCGTCACTCGCTCGGACGCGACGTGCAGCTTCAAATCGAGACAGGGGATCATCTCAAGCTTGTACGGACCGACCTGGCGCAACTGGAGATTGCTTTGCTCAACCTTGTCATTAACGCGCGCGATGCGATGCCCGATGGGGGTACCGCAACACTGGCAGTACAGAATATCAATTTACCTGACCCTGCTTTGCCTGAACTGGCGACATTGACGGGCGAGTACGTGCAGATCGCGCTGCGCGACGAAGGCCACGGCATGACGGAAGCGGTTGCCCAACAGGCGTTCGAACCGTTTTTCACCACCAAACCGCTGGGCAAGGGAACTGGCCTGGGCCTGTCACAGGTGTACGGCTTTGCCCAGCAAAGCGGTGGCGCAACTTTTTTACGAACTGCCTCGACGGGAACGACCGTGGGAATTCTGCTGCCGGCGAGTTCGTCGCAGCCCGCCGATCAACCTGCTGATTCAGGCAAAACCGTGCCAGAGTTAAGCGACAAAAGTCTGGATGGACTGCGCGTGCTCTGCGTGGAAGACGACCCGTCTGTCGCTGCCGTAGCATTGGCCCTGCTGTCGTCGCTGGGATGCGAGGTATGCTGTGCCCACAGCGCGGACGAAGCTCTGCGAAGCGACTTCACCGAAATTGACCTGGTGTTTTCCGATGTCCGTATGCCCGGCTCGATGGACGGCCTCGAAATGGCCCGCCACTTGATCCAACAATATCCTTTGCTGCCGATCGTGCTGACCAGCGGCTTCATCGAAGAACCGAAGCGGCTCGACGGTTTGGAGCTGGAATTCGTTCGCAAGCCTTACACCACTTCGACAGTGATTGCCGGCATCTGCGCCGCACTTGCCAGCCGTGGCGGCGCCGCAAACGCAAAGCATTAACCAATTTACATTCAAATGCCTGGCATAAATAGACGCTGCGTCGCATGTTAGCATCCGTCGCATGCGTACAGCCGTTGCGAGCATCGCTGCCGCTCGAACCTCACCCGTCCCTGAAACAAACTGTAGCCAGGCACGCCAACGTTGAAAGCGACGGTCCGTCACTTCAGGTGGTCTGCATGTAGGCCGGCACAGTCTGGACATGACGGCAGCGTCAACCGGCCGCCGGGCCGAGACCCATCCGGAGCTCGGTTCACGAGAGACCGGGGGTTCGGCCCCGGCCATCGCACCGGCCCCTGCTGCGCCAGGTTGACTGCCCCCCACAGTGAGACAGGTGCGGCCCTCGCTCCGGGACATTGCTGGTGCGACTGGCGCAGGCGCGTGGCAGATGCCCTGGCAAGTTCCCGTTACCGGTACGCGTCACCACTGATGGACAGGCACCCGGGCCTGCTAAGGCTCAAAACGACTGACAAGCTCGGTGGGATCATATCGCCAGGGTCGGCTTCGGTCGGAGAGTTACCGATGATGCCCTAGGCACATGATGGAATGAAGCAGGTTCCGGTGGCCTCACAGGCGCCATTGAACATGCCGGGCGCGCAGCGCTGACGCCCCCTGAACTGACAGTACAAACAGACCTTGGCTGAGCAGGTGTGGACACACCGCTGGCCCTGCATGCACCAGTACCGGCAGCACGGACAGCGGCACGATAGTCCCAACCGTCCGACCAGGACAGCGACCAGAAGAACCGGCGAGCAAACCATGTTGATACGAATTTACAGGGTGGACGAGAATTCACAGAAGACATTGATGGCAGAGCTGCAGGTGGACGCGCTGCGGCTGATGCTCCTTGCCGAGGATCGCGAGGAGAACACCGGGCGCCGAAGGCATGTCTGGGCAGCCGGCGCCGTGCCCTTCTTCGCTCAGGAATTGTGGAAGGCGATACAAACAGGCCAGCCGCGCGAGCGCCAGAATCTGCAAGCGACCAATGTCGCCATCTCGGCGTGGCTGCACGACTCGATCTACGTCGGGGTAACACCCGAACAATTTGTGCGGTCCGATCTGACCTTCGGGCTGCTGCCCGATGGTGCGGTTAAGTGCGAGCGGGTCATGAAGGTCGCATGTGTATCCACCCGAGGTAAAGCAGCCCGATAGTTTGGTAAGCGCCCTTCCCGAGCATCGAGGATCGGAACAGCTTTAAGCGGTGCAACAGGCCATCTGGTCGCGATCACCAATCGCACGATGCGATTGTCAACGGCGATTGAAAACTGATACAGAGGGGATGCGGACCTTTTCTTGGACTGGTTTACATCGTTAAACCCAAGCTTTCACGATACTCGATCGGACTCAGATAGCCAAGAGAGCTCTTGATGCGCTTTTCGTTGTACCAGCGAATGTA